>JADJUV010000176.1 GCA_016716885.1 Candidatus Trichofilum aggregatum
TAGGCCATGTCCATTGGCTCGTTAAGTTTGGGTTCGATGGCGATACTGTGGTCGGAATCAGTAGGCCACCAGCGTATTGACGGCTTCTGAGAGTTGGTGGCTGTTGCCTTGGCCGCGTCCTTCGCCTTCCCGCATATTACCTCTCCCGCGCCAACCAGAGCACCATCAAATTTGCACCCAACTTCGCGATCAATATCAGCCGCCTTTGGCTCGGATCCAGGCATAAGCCCGGCAGGCTGGGTCATTAGCGGTGAAAGCGCCGTCAATGGTGAGTTCACTTTCCCACAGGCGTGGGGGCCGTGCAAATTCGTCACCAACCCTTCGTCATCCAGTTGGCGGCGCATGGCTTGGAGCTGCTTGGGCCCTATTTGTGCCGGGGCCTGCCCTGTTCCAGGTTCAGCACGGCATCGTCGTCATGAAATTGCACGGCATCAAAACCCAGTTGCTTGTACACTCGCAGTTTGTCGGCAAAACCTGTTGCGCCGCACCGTCGGCCCAAACGGGTTCAAGCTTCCTCTGCTGGAATGGTGTTCCAGGGCCAAACGAAAAGCGATAACCAAATTTTTCCATCTCTCCTTTATTGATCCTTGTCATTTCCCATACCGCAACTCCTTAACGGCTCAGGTAAAGGGGAATATTCTCAAATAAACCGCTTTCCTGCTCTATTTCTCGAATCAGAGTCCGTTTTACCAGAGGACGAATCCCCACACAGCAAGGTGACAGAACCCCCTTCGCCTACCGCACCATTCACCTTCCAACCTAGCGCTCCATGTTCGCGGGCTATGTCTATGATGCGGGCCGCATCCTGGCCGATAAGCGCTGGCTGGGGACGACCTTGGGCTTTGCGTTCTTGCTCATCGCCCTGCCCAATGCAGCAAAATCACCGGTATATACAGTATCACGAGACATCTCCGCCGGGTTCATGGGGTAAATTGCCAGCAAAGAACAATTGCGGCGATTTGCATTTATGTACCTGGGGCGAATCTGCGCGATTTGCCCAGGTAAATCAGCACTAGCCGCTGCTCCAACTCCGCAACAAATGTCGTTGCTGACTTGGATTTGGGAGAGTCACGAGGCATGGGGTAGTTGAACATTATTGGATGTAATTGATGCCGTAGGCTGAACAAAGTTGATTCTGAATGCCACATTGTTGCCCCAGGAGTTCGGTTTCCACGCGCGTTGGGCCATTAGAGCCACCTTACGTGGGTCAGGCGGGCCCGGTGAGCGGGCCCAGCATATTGATGAGGGCGACAGCTTCATGGCGGCTGATAGTTTCGTGCTGGCGCCACACTGGGGCTTGGGGAAATACGGTGATCGGTAGGCCCAGGTCTTGAGGGAACGCCCATGATGGCGATGGCTGCTTCTAATAAGGGATGAGACGATCCCCAACCGGGGGAGCGGGCTGAGTGGGTACCTTGGCCAATTCTTCGCATGGATGGCAACGCGGCATGATCCCTCTCCACCACCTCAACCTGCACCTCGGCATACGGGTACACGCCAATGTTAAATAGTTTTGCCATACCCGGCGAACCAGGTATCCGGGTCCAGCCACCATTGTCACAAATGCGAATCGGGGCCACCGCGTTGATGATGCGTGTAGAAGATTTACAGTGCTTAAGCCAGCTGGCTGGGGCTTGTCAGCAGGTCAGCGCTGAAATGCTGACTGGATGCTGAAGTGCTGAAGTGCTGAAATGCTGACTGGCTGAAATGCTATCTTGATTGTACATCCAGGCTTAACTCATAACTGCGGGCTTCGCCTGGTTCCAACATTTGTAGCGTACCCCGTTCACGCTCTACGGCTCGACCTTCCACATAACAGTTGGCTGGCTCAATCCCCAACACATGCTCACCAGCCCCGGCCATGTGCCATTGCACCAGTCGCGGCAGTTGGGCCGTTGACCAGGAAGGGGTGACGGTGGCTTGCTCGCCGTGGCGGTTGGGAAAGGCAGGGGTTATGAATGTGGGCGCTGACCCCAACCTTCAGGCATGGCCTGATGGTAATAAACCGCTCCTAGTAACCAACTTGAGGAGCCAGTTGGCGATCATACCCTTCGAGTGGGGTTTCTAGTTCACGGGGAGTGACTTGTTGGGAGGGAACTATAGGGTGGTGTGGGGCCAAGTAAGGGGAAACCAAAGTTGAAGTGGTAAGGATCACATGCAGCCGCGTTACCGACCCACATTCTCCACCGTGTCCCGTATCGCCAACCGGTTCTGCCCCAAACGGCTATGAATCTCCCGCGTCAGGCACAGATGTTCCCAAAAAATGGCCGTCTCATCCACCACCCGGCAATCCGCATCTCATACTCATCCCAGCCAACGCCCTTCGGCACACACCTGGCGGGCGGGCAGATGGTGAATCGGCCATGAAGCCCTTCGCCACCCCCTGGCGCACCCCATAACTGAGGCCACAGGTCATCAACAAACCACCGACAGCCGTGCGTAACCATTTGGCTCCGCTGTCATCAATACGCCGGATGCCCATCCCCATTGGCCGACTGCTGACTCAACGGCACACTACCAAACTCCGCCAGAGAAGTATCCAGCCCTCGCGACGGCGAAACCAGATAACTGAGACCCGCCCCCGTCCGCACCTGGATATGCTCTACCCCGGCTTCCGGCCCTTCGCTCAAGGTAAATCGGCGCAGGCCCCCCACCTGTTCCAGGCGGCCCACTCGGGCTTCAATCTCGCGGCGGCTGTATGTTTGTCCGTATAGCTTCATAACAGATTTTTTAACCACAGATGACACAGATTAACGCAGATTTTTCTCTGGCGTTCTCTGTACCCTGGGTTCATTTTTCCACAGATTTCGCCGATTAACGCAGATTTTTTCATTCTATCCGTGTTCTTTCCTTGCGTGTTTCTCTAATCAGTGGCTATTTTCGAAGGGGAATTTACCGCAGATTTTTCTTCTCTCTGCGTTCTCTGCGTCTCTGCGGTTCATTATTTCCGCCGATTGCTCTTAATCCGTGTCCAGGTCCGCGGGTCCGTGGCCTATTTCATTCTCCGTCACCTCACGCCTCGCTGATTTCGGGTATCCGTTTGATGCGTGGGTCGGTAAAGATGTCGAACTCGTCCCGGCTGGTGCTGAAAACTCGAGACAAACGCCCCCTCAGCCAGCCCTGAAACCAGTGCAAGGTGTTGGGCGGGATGGTGTATTGTTCACCAGGGTTCAACTCAATTTCGTGGAACACCGTGTAATAGGGTTCACTATAGGCACAGTCGCTTGAATGGGGTTTGTTGGTTCCCCTGCCACATACAACCACACCTGCCCCCAGCGGCAACGGAACGTTTCCATTTTGCCGGGTCACTGCCCACGGGCGGATGCCGGTGCTCCGGGCAGAGTCTGGCCGGGGAACAAAACCAGCTCTTTGGCACAATACCGGTCTGTATTGACAGCCCACACCACCAGTTCCCAGGCCAGTACGTTCCAACTCACCCAGGCCAAACTCAGCCACCTCAATCTGCTCTCGTTCGGCGGCGGTCAAATGAATGCCGATGTGAGCCAGCATCATGACCGCGTGCCCCTTGCGCCTCGTTCACCTGACTTCTGCTCCCATGACAACCCCCTTCGTTTAGCGGATACCCAACAAAAAGTTCAATGGTCAGTTGATCCAACCGTTCATACGGCGGGCCCGCGCACCCAGGGCGATACGGTCAAACAGAGGCGGCTTTGATCGCGGCCGCTTTACCGTGTCATAACTGCCCTGATACCCGGCCATCGCCCCATCATCGCGTTAATCTCCGCCAGCAGGGCCTGAATCTCTGCATCCGCCGTAAACCGCTCCGCTTTCTCCTTCAAAATGAGGTAAGTCCGCATACAACCCCGCGCAAACGCCTTCACCCCATCATAGTCTTCGGTGCGGTAGGCATAGGCGTCAAAATGGCGGCTTCCTGATACCCCACTTCTTCAAAAAATTTCACCAGGAAAAGGCCGACTTGATATTGTGCGCCCCAAAACGGAAATCCTGATCATATCGGCCAAACGCCTGATCATTTCAAATCAATATGGAAAGCTTACCCGGCATCCCGGGCCTGGGCCTACAGCATGGGTAAAGTTCAGCCCGGCCATGTGCTCATGGGCCACTTCAGGGTTTACCCCTACCATCTCCGGGTGATCCGTGGTATTGATAAACCCCAACATGGCTCCGGGGGTGGGCAAGAACATATCACCCCGTGGCTCATTGGGGTTGGCTTCCAGGGCAATTTCAGGTCATATCCCTGGTCCAGCGCGTATTCACGAAGAAGTTCATGGCCTCGCGGAACCGTTTACCGGCCTCTAACGGATTCTTGCTGGCGTCGGTTTCTGTGCCTTCGCGGCCGCCCCAAAAAACATATACCTTCGCCCCCAACTCCACCCCCAGATCAATGGCGTGCAAGGTTTTATGCAGCGCATACGCCCGCACCTGGGGATCATTGCTGGTAAACGCCCCATCCTTAAACGCCGGATCCGTGAACAGGTTGGTAGTCGCCATGGGTACAACCAGACCCGTCTCGGCCACCCCCCTTCGTGAACAAACTCACAGCTAAATGCGCAGGCAATTGGGGCGGAATAGATGGGTTCAATCTTGGAGATTGCACCCATCTACAAGCACACGCCACTACTCAACCGTGACCGATTTAGCCAGGTTGCGGGGTTGATCCACATCACAGCCCCGCCGCACGGCGATGTGATAACTCAGCAATTGCAAGGGAATGACGTTCACCACCGGGGCTAACAGGGTGGGCGTGTCGGGCACGTAAATGACATGATCCGCCTCGCGGCGAATGGCCTCATCCCCTTCGGTAGCCAGGGCAATAACGATACCCCCGCGCTTTGGCCTGCTGAATCTGACTGATCATTTTGTCGTACAAAATGATCACGGGTGGCAATAGGCTAAAATGGGCAGGTTTCATCTATCAGAGCGATGGGGCCATGTTTCATTTCGCCCGCCGGATACCCTTCGGCATGGATGTAGCTGAGTTCTTTCAGCTTCAACGCTCCTTCACGAGCCACGGCGTAGTTAATGCCCCGACCCAAATAAAGGAAGTTGGTAGCCTTGAAGAACACGTTAGCTAACTCTTGAATGGTCTTGTCTTGATCCAAAACCCGACCGGTCAGTTCGGGCAAATGGGCCAAATCCTGCACCAGTTGGCGCAGCCGCTCCGGGCTGACCGTGCCGCGCAGGTGTCCCAAAGCGCAAGCCAACAAATATTGGTCTACCAATGAGGTGGTAAATGCCTTCGTGCTGGCAACGCCAATTTCCGGCCCGGCGTGCATAGGAATGTAGCCATCAGAAATGCGGGTGGACTGGCTACCAATGGCGTTGACGATAGACCAGAGGGTAGCCCCGTTACTTTTGATGAGTTCGCTGGCGGCCAGGGTGTCGGCAGTTTCACCGGATTGGGTGATAGCCAACGCGGCCGCATCCGTCCCAATAATCGGGTCGTAATAACGAAACTCAGAGGCATAAGCCACTTCAGTGGGCAAACGGGCAATATGCTCCATCATGTATTTGCCCGCCAACCCGGAGTAGTAGCTGGTGCCACAGGCGATGATAAACAGTTTTGCAACCGCTGGGCCAGTTCGGGGTCAGGTTCATTTCGGGTAAATGGATACGGTGATGCTCAAAATCTACGCGGCCGCGAAGCGTATCCACAATCGCCCGTGGTTGTTCAAAAATCTCCTTCTGCATGAAATGTTTGAACTCCCCCTTCACGGCACTGACCGGATCCCAGGCAATCGTGTGGGTAGTCGGGATCAACACCTTGCCGTCCAGGTCCGTCACCTGATACCCATCACGGGTTATCTCCGCCATCTGCCGACTCTCCAGGAAAATCATCTGCCGGGTGTACTCCAGAATGGCCGGAATATCCGACGCGATAAACATCTCCCCCTGCCCCACACCCAACGTGATGCCCCCAGCATTACCCAACCGGGCACAGATCAGTTTGTCCGGCTCGGCCACATTAAACACCACCACCGCATTGGCTCCTTGCAATTGCTTCAGCGTATCCCGCACCGCCAGGGCAAATGGTACTCCTGCTTCCAGATACCGTTCAATCATCTGCACAATCACTTCCGTGTCGGTATCCGAAGTAAAGGTGACGCCTTCGGCCATTAGCTCTTCACGTAAGGGCAAAAAATTCTCCACGATGCCGTTATGCACCACCACCACTCGCCCATTCATGCTGACATGGGGGTGGGCATTGCGTTCACTGGGTGCGCCGTGGGTCGCCCAACGGGTATGCCCGATACCGATGTGCCCGGCCAGCGGTGATTGGGCCAACCGTTGGCCCAAATTGCCCAACTTACCCACATCCCGCCGAATAGCGACCTGGCCGTTTTGCTCCAACACGGCAATACCCGCCGAGTCATAACCCCGGTATTCCAGCCGTTTTAAACCATCATAAATCACCTGCGGCGCCTGGCGCGGCCCGATATAACCAACGATTCCACACATGGGAAAATCTCCTTTTGTGGTGCGTATTGCCTGGCAATACCAGCCACAAGCATAAGGCAGGGGGGCAGTCACCACCGGCCGAGTGAGTAAGAAGGCAGGGGAATGAGAGACTAAGAGACTGAGAGACTGAGAGATTTTAAACGCTCCCACGTTCGTAGTGACGGCTTTAGCCGGCTCTTCCCGCTAAAGCAGTTACGACAAACAAGGAGCAAACACCATGCTCTCAAGCAACGTTGTCATTCCTGCGCTATGAAATTGTTGTTGAATAGGGAGATACCAGGGGAGTGAGTTTCAGGTTTTTAGGTTTCAAGTTTCAGGTGATAAATAACTTGAAACCTGAAACTTTCAACTTGAAACTTATTGACGCCGCTGCCCTCTCTTCTGTTGGTCCCTTACGTGGGCCAGTTTGTGAGAGAACATCATTGCTGGAACAATGCCGGTTGCGGCCGCACCGGGGAGGCACCCGCTGATCTTTCGCTTTTCCAGAGAAGTGATTGGTCTATTGATACCACAAATACCAAATACCTTCTTCTGTTAGTCCTACCCTACGGTAGGAAACCTCCACCGCGTCATCCTGTGTCTACCACACAGGGCCATGCGCTTGCAATCTACCCACCTATTCAATTTTGACTGCGGGCAAAATGCTATCTGACGTTACCGGATGTGTCAAACGGAAGCAACCAACCGCAGAGAACGCAGAGAACGCAGAGAAAAAGAGTAATCCCTCATCCCCGGCCCTTCTCCCATGTGGGCGAAGGGAGTCTGTCCCCTCTCCCCGGCGGGAGAGGGTTAGGGTGAGGGGTGGATGACCTTCTAGCCATTTAGTCCTGATCATTGCCGACTTTGTGAAAATGATTACAATTAGCACCACTAACTATTAGGATGACTAACTTTTCCCATGATTGACCCACAGCCTGATTTGGCCTTACGCCTGCTCGAAATTATTCCCGCAGTGATGCGCACGGTTGCCGCCGAGTTGCGTCGCTCCGGCCATTTGCTGAACCCCACCCATTTTAATGTGCTGATTACGCTGGCCGATGGCCCTTGTATTCTCAGCGACCTGGCGGAACAGCAGGCAGTCAGCCCCCCCACGATGTCCAACACGATCAGCACGCTGGTGGAACGAGGCTGGGTGCAACGGCAACGCGATATCCAGGATAGGCGCAAAGTGTGGCTAACCCTCACTCCAGGTGGCCTGCAAATTTTGGATACCATGCGCCAACAGGCAGAAATCCGCGTTAACCAAATCCTTGTCTCGCTCTCTGATTTAGAACGGCACACCCTGGCCGCCGGTTTAACCGTCTTACGCCAGGCCTTTGTCATCCCAAACAATAGCTAAAAATCAAAAACCAGTGCAGCTTTACAAAAGTGCGACGTATGTTTTTAAGACAAATGTCTATATCGGTTTGTCGCCGGAAACCCCCGCCCAAGGGCGGGGAACTTTTCTGGGCGCGGTTTTTCGGGGCCTTCGCCCCGAAAAACCGCGCCGTTAAGTTCCCCCCTTCCCCCTGGGAAGGGGGTCAGGGGGATGGGTCTTCCGACTAAACCTGCTAAGGACTTGTGTAAAGCTGTACGAGAATGAAGCGCCAAAGCAAAACTGATCGTTGATTTTGCCGCGCACTTTCGTTCAATACCACTCAGGAGTAATTTTTATGTTGGCAAATCTGTTTGATGCAATAACCCGGCTGGCTCTCCGCTTTCGTTGGGTGACGATTGGGCTAGCCCTGGTCATCATGGTGGCCGGGGCCTTAGCCTTGTCTGATCTGAACCAGGAGCTACTGCCCCGCATTGAGTTCCCCCAAACCATTATCATCGCTCAATGGGGCGGTGCTGAAGACGCCGAAGATTTCCTGGAACAAGTCACTATCCCGATGGAAGAGGCTATCCGTGAGGTCTCCGGGGTTGTGAATGTCGAATCTACCACCAACCCGGGGTTTGCTTTCCTGGTCGTGCGTAATGAGTTTGGCGTCAGTCAGGATGTCATGCTGGAGCGCATTGAAGGAGCGGTGAATGATGTTACTTTGCCAAGTGACATGGATGCCCCGCAGATTCTGGACTTCAGCCTGAGCGACTTGCCCGTCGTGACGGTGAGCGTGTCATCCGGGGAGTTATCGCTGGATGAACTGAAAGCGCTGGTGGAAAGCGAACTAGTACCGGAACTAACAGCCATTGAACAGGTGAGCCAGGTAACGGTTTCCGGGGGCCAGGCTTTACCCGAAGCCGAGTCTGAAGTGGTGGAAGTGGAAGAAGAAGTAACCGAAGTCGCGGCCGCAACACCCACCACCGAACCCACCCCCACCGCCGAACCCACGCTTGAGCCTACCGCTACCCCAGACCCGGCTCGTCTGCCCGACACCCTCATCCAGGGCGCGGCCGCGGCCGGTCTGACCATCGAGTTTGCCCAAGACATCACCCCCGAGATGATGCGCCAGATCAGCAGTTTTGGCCCCTTAGCCAACCAATTCCTGAGTGCGCTCACCCCTGATAATTTAAGACTTCTCTCGCCCGAAGCCATCGCTCTCTTGCCAACAGAGTTCCTGGCTACGCTAAACGCCGACCTGGTCGCCGAGTTAGACGAACTGGCGGCTGATTTTGGCGGAGCCGGGCAACTGTTCCTGGCCGAAGCCGAAACAGAGAGTGGCGAAGAAGCTCCTTTGGTCACCGCCGTGCCACTGCCCCAAACATGGGTGGACGCGGCCGCGACCTTTGGCCTGCCCATCACCACCACCGCCGATATTGACGTGACCTTTGCCAGTGGCATTACGGCCCAAGCTCCGCAACTGTTGGCCGAACTAGAGCCAGAAATGTGGCGAGCCTTATCGCCTGACGTGCTGGCGGTGCTGGTTCCCGCCGCCGAATTAGATGAAGAACTCCTGGCCCAACTGACCGCTATTCAGAACGCGGCCGCGGGCATACCCCCCACCCCGGTGGCTTTACCGGCAGAACTGGTACAGGGCGCGGCCGCGGTTGGGCAGACCATCAGCACCACCGCCGACCTGACCCCTGAATTTGTGCAAACCATCGTACAGTTCGCTCCTGAAACGTTGAGCCAACTGCCCCCGGAACTCCTGCTGGCCCTCTCACCTGAGGTGTTAGCGGTTATCCCGGCCGATTTATTGACCACGCTGGACCCCGGTGTACAACAAACAATTGCTAACGTGTTGGCCTATGCGGCCGCGAATCAGCCCGAAGTAACCGCCAGCAGCACCACCACCGTTACCCTCTCACCCCTGCCCGAAACCCTTATCCAGACCGTGGCTCCCTTTGGCCTGGAGATTCAATACGCCCAGGACATCACCCCCGAGATGATGCGCCTGATCGGCGGCGCGGGGCCACAAGCCCTGTTACTCCTGGGGCAACTGACCGAGGATAACCTGCTGGCCCTCTCGCCGGAAGTAATTGCCTTGTTGCCCGTAGACTATGTGGCGACGCTCGATGCCGACCTGAAAACAGAGTTGGATGTGTTGGCTGCTGAGTTTGGTGGCGCGGGGGCGTTGGCGGCGGAAGAAGCGGCCAGTGCTGACCCGGCTCGCCTGTCGGATGCCATTATCCAGGGCGCGGCCGCGGCCGGTCTGACCGTCGAATTTGCCCAAGACATCACCCCCGATTTCATCAAATTGCTGGGGGGTCTGGGTGAACAAGGGTTACAAGCTCTAGCTCTGCTGACCGAAGACAACTTGCGCCTGTTGCAACCTGAAACAATTGGCTGGTTGCCGGTGGCCTTTCTGGATACCCTCGACCCGGCTCTGCGGGCTGAGTTGGATGAACTGGCGGCTGAGTTTGGTGGCGCGGGTGCGTTAGCGGTTGCGGCCGCGGCCGAAGCCGAAGCCCTCTCCGCCGATGCGCCCCCCCTGTCTGGTGTCTGGTTACTGCCCGCCCCCAATGGCGATCCCTCTCCTTACCAGACCGCGGCCGACCTGCTGCGGAACCCATTCACCCCCACAGCGGCCGAGTTCCTCAACTTCATTCCCACCAATTCCCAAGACCCGGTTGGTTCCGCGTCATCACTGACGCCGGATGTCATCCGCTGGTTAGCCGACAACGAAGAAGGGTTCGCCGCCAACCTCGACCCCACTTTCCTGGAGTTGATGTCCCCCGAAAGTCTGACTTTCCTGCTCGACACCTACCCCGAAGCGTTCGATGCCGCACTGACGGAGCGGTTGCGCGGGATTGCCCTGGGTGATGTCGAAGTATTTGTTCCCGATGCCACCATTACCCGCAGTAATGGCAACCCGGCCCTGTTGGTCTCCATCTTCAAATCAGGGGATGCCAACACCGTAACCACCGCCGATGCTGTATTTGCGGTGCTGGAACAGTACAAAGAAGAACATTCATCCTTTGAATATGCCGTCGCCTTTGAACAAGCCACGTTCATCCGCGACGCCATCGAAGGTGTTTCCACGGACGGTATTCGCGGGGGCATCTTTGCTATCATCGTCATCCTGGTTTTCCTGAGCGGCCGCGTGCAGGGCAAATACAAACTAAGCTGGCAGGCCACCCTGGTCACAGGCATCTCCATCCCCATGTCCGTACTCACCGCCTTGTTCTTCATGCGCTGGATTCCGGTGGTGGGTACCCCCCTCAACGACCTGGCGAATAGCAACGGCAATGCCCTTCTCAGCTTCCTGGCCAAGTTATTCCCTGGGGATATCACTCTCAACATTATGACCCTGAGTGGTTTAACCGTAGCCATCGGTCGCGTTGTGGATGACTCCATCGTGGTCTTGGAAAACAGTTACCGCTACATTCAACAAGGGTACAAACCGGTGGATGCGGTTATCGCCGCCACCAAAGAAGTAGCGGTGGCTATTTTTGCCGCTACGGCCACGACCATGGCGGTTTTCTTGCCTCTGGGCCTGGTCGGCGGGCTGATTAGCTCCTTCTTCCTGCCCTTTGGTTTGACCGTAACCTATGCTTTAGCCGCCAGCTTCCTGGTTTCTATTACGGTAGTGCCGGTGCTGACAGTGTTGCTCATCAGCCGGGAAAACATCCCCGAACACAAAGAGACGGGTATGCAACGGTGGTATACACCGGCTCTGGAATGGGCGTTGCACAACCGTCTGTTGACGCTGGGGATTACCCTGATTGTGTTTGTAGGTAGTCTCTACCTGATGAGCCAACTGCCGCAGAACTTCATTCCGGCTCTGGGTGAACCGACGATTAACATTAATGTGAACCTGCCTGCGGGCACGGACATGGCAGAGACGGATGGGTTGGTGCGGGAGCTAGAAATCGCGGCCTCGGACCTGGATGGTGTGGTTGAAGTGCGGAGTGAAATCGGCAGTGCCGGGGGCATGGGCGCTTTCTTTGGTGGCGGCAACGTCAGCCAGAACACCGCCAACATCACCTTGAATGTCGGTGAGGAATTCCTGCTTGATCAGGAAGCGCTTGGCGCTCTGACCATTGAAGTGCGCCAGGAAGCCGAAGAAATCTTCGGCGGTGAGGAGTTCGTCATCGTCTCGGCCGGTTCACAAACGGGTTTCACCGGTTATGGACTGGTTGTTCAGGGTGTTGATGCCCAAGGGGAAGAGTTAGCTGAGGTCGTGGAAACAATCAAAGCCACGATTAGCGCCGTAGATATGGATGCCAACGGCTCACCAGACATCGTGAATGTGTCTAGCAGTGTCGATGGGATGTTGGAAGGGGGCACCGCCTCGATTATTCGGGTGGATGGACAACCGGCGATTAACTTCAGCGGCCGCTTTGAGTTTGGCTTGGACAATACGATTGGCGCGGCCGCGGCCGTCAAAACCGAGGTAGAAGCCCTAGAAATCCTACCTGATGGTGTCATCGTGTCCGAAGGGTTTGAAGCCGAACAACAGACACAAGGGTTCCAGGGCATGATCACCGCCATTGGTTGGGCCAGTGTGTTGGTCTACCTCATCATGGCCCTCTCCTTCCGCAGCCTGATTCATCCCTTCGTCATCTTGTTCAGTCTGCCCCTGTCGCTCATCGGCGCCTCGCTGGCCCTCTTCCTGACCGGGCGGGTGCTGGGCATCTCTTCGATGATTGGCCTGCTCATGCTGGTGGGTATCGTCATTACCAACGGCATCGTGCTGATGGAGCTGGTGAAACAGCTTCGTGAGAAAGGGAGCAGCACCTACGATGCGCTGGTTGAAGGCGGCCGCACCCGGCTCCGGCCCATCTGGATGACCGCCCTGACCACCATTCTGGCCCTGGTTCCGCTGGCGCTCAGTGCCGAAGCGGGGGCTATCATCGCCGCCGACCTGGCCTGGGTGGTGTTGGGCGGGATGGTTGTGGGGACGGTGTTGACCCTGGTGGTCATCCCGGTCGTCTACAGCCTGATTGAAGATGGGTTAGATAAAGTGCGCAAGAAGGCGTAAGTCAACCTTGATGAACCTAACCCCCTAACCCCAAACCAATTTGGGTCAATTTTCGCGGGCGAACGCCCGCGAAAATTGACCCATAAAAGTCCCCCATGAAAGAACCACCCCCGAACAGCGTTCACCCCCTCACCCGCGCCGAATGGCGGGCCTGGCTAGAAGCCCATCACCAGCGTGCCGAAGGCGTCTGGCTCATCAGTTACAAAAAGGCCACCGGTAAACCCCGCTTCAGCTACGAAGAGTCAGTGGAAGAGGCGTTGTGTTTTGGCTGGGTAGACAGCAAGGGCAACAAACTGGACGATGAGCGTTCTCTGCTCTGGTTTGCTCCCCGCAGGCCGGGTTCGGGCTGGGCCAGACCCAACAAAGAGCGGGTGGAACGGCTCATGGCGGCGGGTCTCATGGCCCCGGCGGGTCTGGCTAAAATAGAAGCGGCCCAACGGGATGGCTCGTGGAGCATTTTGGACGCGGTTGAAGCGCTGGAGATTCCGCCTGACCTCGCGGCCGCGTTGGCCGCGAATCCCCCGGCGGCGGATTATTTTGCCGCCTTTCCCCGCTCGGCCAAACGGGGCATTTTGGAATGGATTGTCCAGGCCAAAAGGCCTGAAACCCGCGCCAAACGCATCCAGGAGACGGCTCGGCTCGCGGCCGCGAACATTCGCGCCAACCAATGGCGACCCTATCCGGGGGGGTGCGCAACCCCCCCCCCCCCCCCCGGGGGGGGGGGTTGGGGGGGTCGTTTTCCCCGGGGGGCCGCGGGGGGGGAAGGGGGGGGGAAGGAAAAGGGGGGAAAAAAAGGGAAAAAAACGGCCACCATCTTCAAGGAAAACCTCATGCAACATTCCCTCAGTTTAGGACACAAAGAGGCCCAACAGGCCATCCAGGTTATTCAAGCCGAATTAGATCGGCAGGGCAAAGCGGCCGTCATTGCCGTGACCGATGCTCACGGCGAACTGATCAGCCTGCTTCGTCTGGATGGTGCCCCCTTACCCTCTATTTTGATCGCCAGCAACAAAGCCTGGACAGCCGCCCGTGAGCGCAAATCCACCCGTAACTTGGGCCAGGCGGCGCGTCATCCTACCGATGGCTTCGACATGGCCTATTTTGGGGATGCCCGCTACATTGGCTGGGGGGGCGGTGTGCCCGTGGTGGTGGAAGGGATGGTGGTCGGCGCGGTGGCGGTTAGTGGCCTGCCCGAAGCCGAGGACATGGTGCTGGCCCAACTGGGCGTCACGGCCATTCTGGATAGTTACTTTTCCTCATAATGCCAATCCTCAGTGCTGGTTTTATGCAGGAGCGGCCGCACCAATCCAAACTGCGTGACCGTCGTTTCGGCCAACTCACTATACGACCCCCGCGCCACAAAGCGGTCCACTTCGGCCAGCGCTTTCTCTCTTTTGGTAGCATTATCTTTGTATTTGGCGCGGATACTGGCCTTCAAGGCCTCTAGGGCTTCCGGGTCCTTCACCTTACCGGCATCTTTCCAGGGGAAAACCGCGTCAATGGCTAACCCCGTGGCGTGGCGGGTAACATACGGGTAATTGTTGGGAGCTTTGTGGTCACTGTTGTCATCATACCCTTCGGCCGCCTGCGCCCCACTCCAAAGGTTGGTGGCATTGGCTTGAGCATCGGCCATCGTCCAGCCTTCCTGATACCAGGTATTGCCATCCTCATCCTTGCCCACCTCACCCTCACTGTTCTCCAGGTTTTTGAGCGTATCCAGACCCACACTCCCTTGCCGAATCGAATAAGCCGTACTCCATTTATGGGCCACGCCGGGTGAGCGCATCCCATAAGTGAAGTAAATGTCGCCTGTCACCAGGTCATTTTCGAGGGCGTGGGTCGCCATATTGAGCATTTTGTCCAACAAACTCTGTTTGAGGCTGATCTCATTGAGGGTCACTTGAAAACCCTCGCTTTTCTCCGTGGCGGGGCTGTATTTGATACTGTATTTGGTGTGCGTGGGGGGCGCGGGCAGAACGGGGCCAGCCTCAGTCGGTGTCTCTGGCGCGGCCGCGGGCGTTTCTACTGCCGGGGTTTCGCCAGGAGCTACAGCCGGGGCTTCCGGTTCAGC
>JADJUV010000177.1 GCA_016716885.1 Candidatus Trichofilum aggregatum
ATTCGCGGCAAAAAATCTTCCGGGTTCTATCAATGAACAAATTGACCTCAAAAAACATTGAAGCATTTGTATAACCCGTCGGCGCAAGTTGTGGTGAGGTGGATGTACCGCCCATGAACTACTTGTTGATTGACGGGCGAGGTGATCCCAACACGGCGGCTGAGTACGCGGCCGCGGTGGAAGCTCTCTTCTCCGTTGCCTATGCCCTCAAATTTCATCTCAAACGCACCATAGAGGTGGATTACGTGGTGATGCCTCTGGAAGGGTTGTGGTGGGCGGAAGACATGCACCAGTTTAGCGTCGAGCGTAAATCTGACTGGCTCTGGACGATGATGATCCTTCAGCCGGAAGAGGCAACGGTGACGATGTTTACCCAGGTGCTGGCTGAAGTGACCAAGAAGAAGAAGTTGGACGCCCTTAGCTGAGTGTTCGGCTGGAGAGCTACCACGAGGGGCCATCGGCCCAGATTATGCACCTGGGGCCGTACAGTGCGGAAGGGCCAACGGTGGCCCAGATTCATGGTTTTATTGCCGACAAGGGGTATACCTTTGCGTGGTAAACATCACGAAATTTACCTGAGTGATCCGCGCAAATCGGCCCCGGAGAAGATGCGTACCGTGATCCGCCAGCCGTTTCAGGCGTGAAAGGATGGACACGGCGACACGGCGAAGGGGGGACGCGGCGATTTTTTCGCCCCATCGCCCTCTCGCCCCGTCTCCGTGTCCCATATTTGCAGAGAGGTATTAATGACAACATTGGCGGATGTGGAAATACGCCTATTACCCCTTGAAGAGAAGGGGTATCCGGTGGAGATTGAGGTAACAACCGAAACGGGTGAACAGCAATATCCTCGTGGCTACGCGGCCGCAGACTATCCCACGCTGACCTCGGCCGCCAGTGATACGCAACAGGGCCAACGCCTGTGGCAATGGCTCCTCACCGATCCTAACCTGCTCCTGGCCTGGGCCAACCTCTCCGGCCAATACCCTCAACGACGCATCCGCCTGCGCCTGGACGCCGCCGCGCCCGAATTGCACAGCATCCCCTGGGAACTACTGCACGATGGTACCAGTCAGTTGGCCGCCAGCACCAATACCGCTTTCTCCCGCTACCTGGCTGGCCCCTGGCGGCCGCAACCCCCCATCAATGCCAATCCCATCCGCATCCTCGTCGCCATCGCCAACCCGGATAACCTGGAGAAGTATGGTCTTCAGGCGGTAGACGCGGCGCAAGAATGGGCCTTGATGACCGCGGCCGCGAGTGATCCCCGTTTTGAATTTGTCTCCTTACCCGCGCCAGTGACCCTCGCCCGGTTGGAAACTGCGTTGCGGCAAGGCATTCACATCCTACATCTGGTGGGGCATGGGCAGTTTGCCCGTAGTGGCAAAAACGCCTTGCTTTACCTGGCCGATGACAACAACCAGGCAAAACCGGTACGGGATACCGAATTTGTGGCGATGTTGACCCGCTTTTTGGGTGGAGTAGATGCGGTGGTTGGAGCCGATTTGCGTCTGGTTTTCCTCTCTAGTTGCCAGACCGCCACCCGCAGCCCGGCTGATGCTTTCCGGGGCTTGGCTCCGCTCCTGGTGGGAACCGGCATTGCCAGCGTGGTAGCCATGCAGGATTTGGTGCCTGTGGTGACAGCTCAGGCGTTTGCCCGCACCTTTTATGAACGATTAGCGGCTCACGGGCGGGTGGATGCGGCCGCGAACGAAGCCCGCTCCCATATCCTCACCGCCGACCTACCCGGCGCAGCTATTCCCGTTCTCTTTAGCCGCCTGCGTGATAACCAGCTTTTGGACCAAACCTACAAAGCCCGCTTGCCCTTTGAGCCAGAGATGGTTTACATTTCCGGCTGGACCATTTCGTATGGGGGCGGATAGTGCCCAGGCATTGCTACCGTCGAGACACCTGCCCACGAAGTTACTTTTGCCCGCCTACCGCCTGGGCAAATATCCCGTCACCAACGAACAATATGCCGAATTCATCCGCCAGACGACCCATCCGGTGGCCCGTGAGATGGGTTGGTTTGGCCGCAACCCCCCAAAGGAGCGACTGAACCACCCGGTTGTGGGGGTGAGTTGGTTGGATGCCCTGGCTTATTACAATGGGCCGACGGCCCAAACCGGACGAGGCTATCGCTTGCCCAGCGAAGCCGAATGGGAAAAGGCCGCCAGAGGGACTGAGGCACGGCTGTACCCGTGGGGAAATGCTTGGGCTGATGACCAATGTCACCATAGCCAGAACGCCACCGCGCCGGTTGATGCTTACCCCGACGGAGCTTCGTCCTATGGGTGTCACGATATGCTGGGTAACTCGAGTGAATGGACGAGTACATTGTGGGGTGCAGACCCGGTTCAGGCCCATTATATTTATCCTTATCAGGTGGATGAACGTGAGAACGCGGCCGCGTCCGGTCATCGTCTCTACCGGGGTGGCTCATTCCGTGATGGGCCAGACCGTCTGCGTTGCACTGCTCGCCAATGGTATGCGCCGGATCATCATGACAAACGGCGTGGTTTTCGCGTGGCCATGGGATAAATGAGTATGAACGAAGCAACTGTTGTCAACAATACACCCGATGGGCCTATGACAACCGCCCGCCTAGCCCAAGATTTGATTAACCTGGGCGTATTACCGGGTATGACCCTGATCGTACATTCCCTCGCTGAGCCGAATCGGCTGGGTCAATGGCGGACCGGTGGGTGTCATTTTAGCCCTGGAAGAGGTGCTGACCCCTTCCGGAACGCTGGTGATGCCGACTCATACCAGTGGGGTGTCTGATCCGGCCTTGTGGCAAAACCCCCCTGTTCCCGAAGTATGGTGGGAGACAATCCGGGAAACCATGCCCGCCTATGACCCGGCTTTGACGCCCACCACGGGTATGGGCGCGATCCCGGAAACGTTCCGCAAACAAGAGGGGGTGCAACGGAGTGACCATCCGCAACACTCTTTTGCCGCCTGGGGACAGCACGCGGCCGCGATCCTTCACCCTCATCCGCTGGATAATAGCCTGGGCGAGACCTGGCCCCTGGCTCGCCTTTACGAGCACGATGGCTGGATTTTGTTGTTGGGGGTGGGGCATGGCAACAACACTTCGCTCCATCTGGCTGAGTATCGGGCTGTCTGGCCCGGCAAAAAAAACGAGTGGAATGGGGCTCAGTGACCATTGACGGTCAACGACAATGGGCCACTTTCGATAATGTCTATCTGGATGAAAGCGATTTTGAGCGCATTGGCCCGGCATTTGCTGAAGCTGGTGGTGAGGTGCAAGAAAAGGCAAGGTGGGGCTGGCTGATTGTGAACTGGTACGGGGTGCGGGCGCTGGTGGATTTCGCTGTGACCTGGATGGAACAAAACCGGACATGAAGCAACTGGTTGGGGGGGACATTCACGGCTGTTATGCGGAGTTTCAGGCGTTGCTGGATAAAGCCGGGTTAGGGAAGACGATCAGATCATCGCGTTGGGGACATCGTAGACCGGGGACCAGACCCGGTGAGTGTGGTCGAGTTTTTCCGCACCAACTCCCAGGCCGTGACCCTGGCAGGTAATCACGAGCGCAAACATGTGCGCTCTCATCAGGGAACCTTACGCCCGGCCTTGTCCCAGATAATTACCCGATGGCAGTATGAACAAGAGGGAGCGGATTATGACGGTCCGCGGGCTTTATGTCCACCTTCCCCTCTACCTGGAACGCCCGACGCCATCCTCGTTCATGCCTACCTGGAGCCGGGCCTGCCTCGACCAGCAGCGCACCGAAGTTCTTGTTGGGCATATCAGTGGCGACCAATATCTCCAGCAGACGTATGAACGCCCCTGGTATGAGTTATACGACCGGGATAAACCGGTCATTGTGGGTCATCGTAACTACACCAATACCCTGCAACCCTTCGTTTATGAGGATCGCGTTTTCGGTCTGGACACCAGTGTCTATCATGGCTTGTCCCTGACGGGCCTCGTTTTGCCTGATTTTCGTTTTGTGACGGTGCGGGCCAGCCAAAACCACTGGCATTTTTTGCGCCTGGCCTATGAGGAAGCCATAAAAAAGACCCCTGGCCTGGAATGAGGTCAGGGGTCTTTTGGTTTGGTGGGATGCGTGTTACGTGGTGCGTGTTGCGTCAGGATTAGTGACTGGTCACTGGTCACTGGTTACTGCTGACTGTTCACTCTCTTCACCCACCAGGCCGCGCTTACCAGTAGAAGCAACCCGGTTAAGGCCACCCACAACCAACTCATCCCCTGAATGACTCCAACTTGCTCTAGCGTAATCGCTGTGGGGCTAAAGCCGCTATCTCCCAGCAGGAAACTTGAGAAACCAGGCGTATCCCCTGTCGCAAAGACGTAGTTGTTACTGCCTGTACCATTGGTCACGTTGGTCAGTTGCTCCCAGGAACTAGTGAATCGGAAGGGAGTGAGGTTACTGGTTAGGATACCGTTTTGTTCGGCGGTCGTGGCCCAGAGGGTGACCGCGGCCGCGCCCTGATTGGTTGGCGTAATGTCAAAACAGCGGAAGGCATAAACCGGGGCTGCCCCACCCGCATTGGGGCAGGTCAGCCCGGAGTTGCCGCGCACAGAGACCGTGACGGCTCCCAGGTTAGCCGCTGTGCCTGTGGTATTAATATCTACGCCGCGATACCTATCCGTGCTGATGGTTAGAAACTGGACATTGGCATTGTTGACTGTGCGGGTTTGTTGGAGCGTGCCGTTGTTAGTGACAGCTACCGCCGCTGTAGGATGTTGGTATCAGGGACGATGACAGGGCCGACCCATTATTAATAACCAGGGTCGAGAAAGCGGTAGCCGAACTGCAGGAAATTGTTTGCGCCGTTGATCCGTTGAAGGTGGTTGTTTGTGTTCCAGAAGTAAACGTACCACTGTTGGCCCAGTTGCCTGCCAGAGTGATATTTTGACTGTTTGCCTGTAATTCACCCCCATTTTCGATGGTCAAGGAGCCATTTAGCGTAAGAGGGTTAGTTGCAAGTCGGGCAAAACGATTCGTACCCCCTCCCTGATTGTTAATCGTTAAATTGGGGAGTGTCAAACCACCAGTGATAATGTCAAATCCATCTGTACTGCCTGCGGTAGTGGAGCTACCATCACCAATAAAGAACGTACCTCCGGTAAAACTCTTGGTTCCTGCGCCACTGGCAAGATTGATGGCTTCACCACCACCGGTACCACTGTGTGGATCAACAATAGTGATCGAACCGCTACTCATGGTGACATTGGTTGTAGTGCTAATCTCCAGGATATTGGTTGTGTTTGCTACACTGCTTGACCCCTCTGGGATCAATCAGTAGTTAGCTCCGTTTAGAGTTAGTGAGGCACCTATAACAACCCGAACATTGCCATTTACCGTGATAGTGCCGCTGGTCAATGTGGTATTACTGGTGGCGGCAGTCATGATCAGTGAATCATTGCCGTTACCCATCGTGACTGTGCCACTCGTATTTATTTGTAATATACCGGAATTGGTCAGGTCGTTGTCATTGAGATTGAGACTGGCTGTGCCGCTCATTATCAGACCACCATCTGGATCAAACCAGTGCCACTAATGGTTTGATCGCTTGCGCTATTGAAAGTAACCCGAATTTCGTCGTCAGGATCGGCAACTTGCCCGTTAAACGTTCCATTATTGAGTAAGTTGCCCCCAATATTTAGGATATGATCTGCATCAGTTGTTCCCGGCTGAATGAGACCGTCACTGCTGATTGTGACATCACCTGCGACATTAACATTACGATCGGTACCACTATTCCCGATGGTCAGTGTGCCGTTGACGGTGAGGCTGGCTAAACTAGCAGTGTTGGTGTTGACGGTGACGGTATGGCCTGTCGCAATGATGACCGTATCACCTGTTTGCGGTACAAGACCGCCACAGCCGGTCCATGTTCCGGTTGTACCCCAACTGCCAGAACCGTTTGAGGTACAGGTGGCTTCGGGGGCCGCGGCCGCGGGCTTAACCCCACTCACTGTCCATAAAAACAATGCTACAATTAAACTCAATCCAATGCGGAAATATTGCTGGCGAAACATGGTATGCCTTCCTTTTTCTTTTTGCGTGGGATAAAAACAACACCCTAACAATTGCTGGACGCCAAGGATGAGGTAGGGGAGTGTAGACCAGAGATGCAATCGCTAAAGATGTTGTTGCTTTTTTGCAGATTATTCATAGGCTACACAACGTGCCTTACAATCACGATTGAGCCAAGGTTATGATTCGGTTATAAAGAAACGAGGTCAAGCATGAAGCGGCAAGAGGTAGCCCTTTTGGAATTGGTTCGAGAAAGGTATCCCGGTTGGGATGATGTGTCTCAGCCTGCCTTTGCCGAAGATGAACTGGTATATAAACACGCGGCCGCGACCCAGTTTGCCGCTCTCCTCAACCAGGACGAATACCAAACCCTGCTCAACCAACAACAATTTGATGTCATCCTGAACCGTCTGGAAACGGTGAGCAAAGCCACCAACCTGCTGTGGCGGCGTCTGCCCCGGCGGGGTGATACGGCTGTTCTTTATGCCGATGGGCTGAACAAAGCGGAGTTTGCCCTGGTGGTGCGCGATTTGCTCTATGGCCCCGCCCCCGCGCCTGACCGGTTGGAAAGTTATGCCCGCTACGCGGCCGCGAACCATCTCCCGCTCTCCTGGCCTTTCCCTACCTACCTGCTGTTCCTGGCCCACCCGCAAACGGAGCTATTCGTCAAGCCGGAAGCGGTGCAATGGTGGCTAAAGTTTATGGGGGTGGGAGATAGTTGGACGAAAACGCCGGGCGCGGCCGCGTACACCGCCATTCGTTACCACACCCATCAACTCAAACAGGCCCTCAACCTGCCCGACATGATCGCCGTGCAGAGTCTCATCTGGGTGGCCTTCCAACAGGCCAAACAGCGCACCGGTCGCCTCTCCCCCAAAGGCCAGATAGAACTGAATGTACCCCGTATTATAGAGGCTGAAACAGCTTATGAATCAGCAACAACCGCTTTAACCCTTCAAGAGACTGCTGAAATGACCTATGACATCCGATACTTCACGGCAACTACCTTTGATTTAATGACGCAGCTTGCTGAAAACCCAACAACGGCTTTTTATTTGTCGCACAAGGTAGATTTTCGGCAATGGGTGGAAGCACCTTTTCAGGCACTTCTACGTGACGTTGCTATTGGCCTGCCTGCCATGATGACGCAATATCTGGAGACTGAGAAGCGCCTGTTCGCTAAAATCCCTAAGAATGATTATGGTCAGGGTGGAGCCTGGAGTTTTTATTGGGGGGCGTTCTACCCAAAAGGGAGTAAACGAATAGATGATGCTCAATTAAGCCTTTGGATTGATCATCGCTACTTGGAATTTGGTTTTTATATTGGTGATCGTGGTGATGAGACGCGTGAGCGATTGCTGCATAACTGCGAAAAACATGGTTCCGTATTACAGCAATGGCTTGTGCCCCGATTGTCTGCCGAGAAATTTGTATTTGGTTCGCGAGAAACCATTACAGTGTCCCCTGATGGAGACATAACGACGAGTACAGGAATTTCAAACTGGCACGAGTGGTTCCAAAATCCCAAACAAGCCAACTTCGATGCTTCAATCATTTGGCCGAAAGACAAACTTATGTCTTTGTCAGCCAGTGAATTGCAGCAAAAAATACGTCAAACGTATGAGATGTTGTTTCCTCTTATCTTGATAGCGATATTGGATGAACCGATGGTGCAGATTCAGTCCTATTTGGGTATCGCGGCCGCGCCGGTCACTCCCACACGCACCCTGCGCCAGACCCCCTCGATGGTGGGGGTTGGCCCGGTGCAACGGCGCAAAAGGGAGTTAAGTGAAGTCGCGGCCGCGACCGGTCTCACCTTAGAAACCTTACAAACCTGGCTGCGCGCCATTGAACGCAAAGGGCAAGCCGTCCTTTATGGCCCACCCGGAACCGGCAAAACCTACGTCGCCCGTCACCTGGCGGACTACCTGGCCCAAGATACCGGCTTCGTCACCATTCTCCAGTTTCACCCCGCCTACACCTACGAAGATTTCATCGAGGGTATCCGCCCCCAAGAAAACCCGGACGGCAAACTGGAACTCAAGATGACCCCTGGCCGCTTTATCAGCTTCTGCGAACTGGCCCGCCGCACCCCTGCCGCCACCTGTGTGCTCATCCTCGACGAAATCAACCGGGCCAACCTCTCCCGCGTCTTCGGCGAACTGATGTACCTGTTGGAATACCGGGAAGATCGCATCTTCCTGGCGGGCAGTGGCCTGTTTAGCATTCCAGCCAACGTGCGCCTTATTGGCACCATGAACACCGCCGACCGCTCCATTGCCCTGGTGGACCACGCCCTACGCCGCCGTTTTGCCTTTCTGGAACTGGCTCCCAACTACGATTTGCTCCGCCATTATCATCAGAAACATAACCCTGACCTGAACCTGGACGGTCTGATCCGGGTGTTGGAACGGCTTAACAGCCAGATTGACAAACATTATCAGGTAGGCGTAACGTTTTTTATGCGGCCGCACCTGTCCCAAGAACTGCGCGACATCTGGGAAATGGAGATTCTGCCCTACCTGGATGAATATTTTTTCGATCAACTGGAACGCATCGAACCGTTCCGCTGGTCACGTATTGCTAAAGAGATTGACATGGCTTAAGCCTGCCGTTTACAATGGAGACACAACATTTTAATAACCTCAGGAACAAGGATTAAATAGCCTGTGGAACTGAGATTGGGGACTTAACCAGCTTTACCAACTCCTTGACAGATTTAGTCAGAAGACCCATCCCCCTGACCCCCTTCCCGGGGGGAAGGCCCGAAAAACCGCGCCCACAAAAATTCCCCGTCCCTGGGGGCGGGGTGAAAATAAGTGACAAGTGGCGAGTTCCTAGAGTTCCTCTGAGTTCCTAGAGTTCCACCGAGTTCCTAAAGTCCCCACCCAAAACTCGAAACTTCACCGTTTAATAACACAAACCATGACCAACGAATCCACTCCCCCGCCCCAAGACCCGTTTGCCGGTGATGCCTGGCTGACCGAACTAGAGCGATTACGTGAAGCCGATAAAGCGGTGCAGGACGCGGCCGCGGCTCAGGCGCGTCTGGCTGAACAACAGCAACAACAAGCCGCCCAACTCATGAAAGACAGCCATGCCCATGAACTCCTGCGCCAGGTGCAGAAAGCCTTGCTGGCGGGAAAAGGCGTTTTGCGTTTTTACACTAATTCTGGCGGGTATGATCAGGCGGTTGCCCTGCTGTGGCAAGGCCCCATTTCTCAGGCCGAAAAGCCCGTCAAAGATGACAAAGCCGAGGGCCTTATCCTGGTGGGTACACGAGAAGGGCAATTATGGGTGAACGAGGTGATGGTTCCCGAACCCACCACCCAGGCCCTCAAACAAGCCCTGTTACAAACCTGCCGCGAATTGGTGGGGGGGTGAGTTTCGAGTTTCGAGTTTCGAGTTTCGAGTTCAGAGTTCAGAGTTTCGAGTTATTCAGTTGTTAATCTCTCAGTCTCTCAGTCTCTCAGTCACATTAAAAAGGAGTACACCATGTCTAAAATACGCTTTTCTCGTCGTTGGGGGTGGATAATAGGAGTCGTGGGTCTCGTTTTATTGTTAGTCGGGATGATCCGAGGCAACGCGGCCGCGCTCTATGACAACCCCAGTTTCACCATTGTAGCCGTCACCAAAGATACAAATGCCACCATTCAAGGGCAGGGATTCCCGCCCAACACTGATTTTGTTGTCACGTTTGGTGCGATGGGCACACGAGGCGTTGGTGGTAGTTGGGTCGCTATGCTCAACTCCGGCACGGGTTCCTTTACTGCCGTCATACCCATTCCTACCGGCTGGCGTGGTGCGACCCAAATTGCTGTGCGTCTAGAAAATTTGTGGTCGGGGCATTTTGCCTACAACTGGTTTTACAACAGCACCGCTACCGTCCCCGTCAACAATCCGCCCCATTGTCGCCGTGACCCCGGTTGTACCCCTTGGCGACCGTGCCCGCTACGGCTGTGCCTGCCACCGCTGTACCTGCGACCCCGGTTCCGCCCACACCAACCGCCGCCCCGCCCCCAGCCACAGCCGTACCCAACCCCAACGCGGGTTATAGCGGCATTCCCGCCTGCTCCGTCCAGGCGGTGGTGAGAGACACCAGCGTTACCATTCAGGGTAGCAACTTCCCCAGGCAGATAGCCTTTACCGTGCGGATGGGTTCATTTGGGACACAACCTTATCCGGGTGGGGGATTTGCGGCCGCGACCTTTAACAGTGGTGATGTCAGCACGTTCACCCAGACCTTCAACCTGCCCACCGAGGTCAAAGGGCTGAGCCGGGTTGGGATACGCATAGAAAGCAGCGCGGCCGCGAATAGTTTCAACTGTTACGCCTGGTTCTACAACAGCACTGCCCGCTAACAGGAAATGCACCTTCCGAGTTCGTAGTGACGACTTTAGTCGGCTAGCCCGCTAAAGCGGTCACTACAAACGAGGGCCGTTCTCTCTGGTTCATTGTTTCTTCAAGAGCCATTTACCCGACTGCACCAGCCGCCCATCGGTTAGCAGTGCCTCAATCTGTTTGTTGATGAAGGAGGCCTGGAACTCTCCCAGACGGGCAAAACCGAAGAGTTGACCTACTGCCTGGGGAATTTCTTCGGGCAACACACCGAGGCCATCTTGCACCACCAGCAGGATGGCCTCTTGTATTTCTTGCGGGGCGATGAGGTCGAGGGAGCGTGAGACGGCTGGCAGGTTGGCCCGGCTGCGTACCGGTGGGCGGGTCATGCTGGCAGGCCAGAGGAATTTGCCCACTTGATGTAACCGTTTTTGCTGATGCGCGGCCGCGGCCGCGCCCTTCACCACCTCATTCACCGCCGAACTGCGCCGGGTTAGCCCCGTGGCCAAAGACAACCGCCGTGAAACTTCATCCTGGTGAACCGGCCCTTCCCTCACCACAATCTCCACCACCAATTTCACCTCATCATCTACCTCAGCGGCAATACTGGGGTGAATCGTGGCCTCAAAATACAACTGTTTAACCGAGATGCCATGCGATAACAGCAACGTTTCCAACTTGCCGCTGACGGGATCATACCGGGTGCGGGAATCATGTCGGCTGTCTTTATACACATAATCGGTGTTGGTATAGAACTGCCAGCTTTGCCAATCCAAAAGAAGCTGATAAAGCTTGTTGTCAGGTGTGAAAAGCATAAACCAGGCCGAATGATAGAAGCGTTTTTGGGCCGGAGCATAGACCAACGAGCCGTATAACTCGCCTGGGCCGGGGTTTGATTTGGCTTGTGCCTGATAATGGCTATTGCCCCGCGTGCGTTTCTGCGGCAAAAACAGCCGGGTTTCCAGATCAAACCGGTGATACGATTGGCAGATAAAATGGCCACTATTTTTTTCATAGCGCCAATCACCCCGGTCAGCCGTCAGGCTGGCTTTCAGGTTGACTGGCACATAAGCGGGGATGGAACGTGGCTGGAGCGCGGCCGCGTCATAGCGCAAAATGGGAGACTGAGAGACTAGAGACTGGAGACTGGTCTACTGGCTCAGTCTCTAGTCTCCAGTCTCTCAGTCTCTTAATCTCCTCTTCCAATTTCCCCCACTCCCGCTCCGGCTTTTGCCACCAGCCCCAACTCCACAGCCGGTGGGTTTGCCAGCCCAGCCCGGCCAACACCTGCGCCTGGAGCCGCTCCCGGTCCCGCGCCGAAGGAGCGTGGGCCGCATGGCCGCCATCGGTCATCAGGGCCAGGTAGTCAAAACCGGGCCGGGCGGGGTCGCCAAGGGCCAAATCCAGGTTGACGCTACTGTTGACCCGGCGCACGAGGTGGTTTTGTTGCTGTAACGCGGCCGCGAGCTTCTCCACCAACCCATCCTTGGCTACCCGCTCCGCCGGGGCTAATTCCGGCAAGGTGCCACTTTCCGCATAGCGCAAAAATTTACGCAACACCATCACCCCAGCCGAATGGGTGTGGCTCAAATTCATGTCTCTGGCCTGAAAGTTGGTGAACAGTTCACAGCGCCACCGGGCACGGGTGATGAGCACATTCAGCCGCCGCTCGCCGCCGCTCTGGTTCAGGGGGCCAAAGTTGAGGGCCAGCTTCTTTTCGGCCGTGTAGCCATACCCCATGCTGATAAAAATGATGTCCCGCTCGTCACCCTGCACATTTTCCAGATTCTTGATGAAAAAGGGTTCGGCGGGATGGGCATTGAAAAACGGCTCCAGGTCGGGAGTTTGGCGGCGCAGGAGTTCCAACTTCTGGCTGATGGCCTTCTGCTGGGCGGAACTAAAGGCGGCGACGCCGAGGGTGAGGTGCGGCCGCGAACGAGCATGAGCCATGACCGCTTCGGCTACGGCCTGGGCTTCCTGGGGATTGGTGCGGCTGCTGCCTCGTTCATACGCCGTGTCTGGCAGATGGTGCATAATCAGGCCACTGTTCTGTCGTTGGGCGTCCGGGCTGGGAAAAACCACCAGTTGGTTGTCGTAAAATTCCTGGTTGGATAGGGCGATGAGCGACTCATGCTGACTGCGATAATGCCAGCGCAACCAGGCCTGAGCGACATTTTGCCGTACACTCAACTCCAGAATACTCTCCGGCACCCGCTCATTCTCCGTCCCCATCCCATCCTCTAGCTCTAGCTCTGGCTCTGGCTCATCAATCACCCGCTCAAAAAACGGCGTTGGTGGTAGCTGGCGGCTATCACCAACGACAACCACCTGGCGGCCGCGTAAAATGGCACTAAACGCCTCGGCCGGTCGCACCTGGCTGGCCTCATCAAATATCACCAGATCAAACTGGATGTCGTTGGGCGGCAAGAAGGTCGCCACTGAGAGTGGACTCATCATGAAGATGGGTTTTATCTGCTGGATAGCCGGGCCGACTTCGCTCATCAGGGTTCGTATAGGCAGTTGGGCGCGTTTCTTGGCAATTTCGGCCTGGAGCAAACCCACCCGGCCCACCGTGAGGTGTTTGGGCAGACGTTGCCAATGTTCGGTGGCTAAGCGATAGCGGTTGGCGGCGAGGAAGGCCACATCGAGGGTTTGGAATTGGGATAGGGCGGTGGCGAGTGTCGCGGCCGCGTCCTCATCCCGTAAGGCGGCGCGTTCGGCTTGTGCCCTTTCTAACAGAGCCGTGTAATAGCTATGCTCAAACCAGGCCAGCAGGTGGGTGGGGGCGTTGGGCCAGGTGGTGGCGAGGGTGGTTAGCGGCTGGCGGCTGGCGGTTGGCGGCTGGCCCAACAGCTCTTCGCCAACGGCCAACGGCTCACGGCTTCTTCACGGCGTCAGTTGATGCCAGCGGGCCATTTCGGCCCAGCGGTTGGCTGAGGTGTGCCAGGTGTGCAGGCGGGTTTGGATAGTGGCAAAGGGTTCGTGGGAACTTGTGGCAACTGGGGGGAACTCTGGGAACTCGGTGCGGAGTTGGAGTAAGGTCAGAACGGGTTGCCAGGCCTGGATGTAGGCCACTTCCCTGGTGTGTAGGTTGTCCAGACTTTCGGCCACCTGTTTTTTGTCTACCGGTTGGGGCAAATAAGCCAGCACGTCAGCGGGCACACGCCCTTCGTGGATATCCTGATGCAGGTTGGTTAGCCAGTAGGCCACCTGCATCAGGGCCGACCAATCGGTTTGTGCCCCTAACCAGCGCACGGTGAACAGCCGGGCTAACAGGGATTCGGTTTCGTCCAGGGTGGGTTGGAGTCGCTGAACTTCCAGGATGGCATCCACGACGGCGATCTGATCGGTCCAGTCGCCGGGGATGGGTTGCAGGCACAACCCCGCCAGCAGAGCGCGGCCGCGGCGATAATCAGCAGAAAACCATTGTCCCCACCGATCCTGCCCCGCCGCCAACGCCTGACGGATGGGCACAACGGGTTGACTCCAGGCTTCGGGGATGAGCAAACTATCATACTGTTGGTGGTGGCGGCTAATGATCGCGGCCGCGTCCAGCCCGGCCAAAATTTGCCGGGCCTGACTGTGCCAGACCGGGTCGGTAGCCTCAATGGCGTAGAGGTGGGGGGCCTGTTGGAGTAAGGCGGCGGCGGTGACGAGGGAATGAACCTGCGCCGGGTTATCGGGTGGGCCAAGGTGAAGGGTGTGGGCCAGGGTCGCGGCCGCGGCTTGCCATTCACGCAAAGCGGCAATGGCCGTTCGCGTGAACTGACGCAATTGCTCCATGTGTTCGGCTGTGACCGGATAGCGGCTACTGCCCCAAAACGGATGCTGTGCGGGCACGCCCATCTGCTGTAACTGCGTCTGCAAGGTACTCACCCAGGCGCGTAGGTCGGCGTATTCACGGGCGGTGAGGTCGGACAGGCCGGGAAGAGGAGAGTGAGAGAGTGAGAGACTGAGAGACTGGGGACTAGAGACTAGAGACTCATCCCCTGAAACCTGAAACCTGAAACCTGAAACCCCCAACTCCGAACTCGAAACTCCAAACTCGAAACTCTCCCCCACCACCTGATACGGCGTCAGGCCACTTTGGCCGATGGGGGTGTTGATGGCTTGATGGTAGGCGTTTAGGCGGTCGCGGGCGGTTTCCCATTGGTTTTGCTGGGGGAATTTGCCCGTTTCTTTGGGTTGGCCCAGGCTGAGGGTGCGGCCCAATTCGGCCAGGAAGGCGGCGCGGCCGGTTTGGTGACTGTGCAGTTCCAGGCAGGCATCCCCTAGCCCCACCGCATCCAGCCGCCGCTTGACCACATCCAAGGCCGCCAGCTTCTCGGCCACAAACAGCACCGTTTTACCTTCACCGACAGCCTCGGCGATGAGGTTAGTGATGGTTTGTGATTTGCCCGTGCCCGGTGGCCCCTGGATGATGAGGTTTTGTCCCTGGCTGACGGCCTCGATGGCCTGGGCCTGGGAGCTATCGCTGTCGAGCACGGTGTGGCGCAGGGGGGGATCGGCTGGGTGTTGCGTGTTGCGTGTTGCGGGTTGCGTAAGAGAGGGGGTGAAGCCGGGTTCGCCGAGGATGGTTTGTAGGAAGGGGTGCTGGTCAGGTTTTTGGCCGTCAGACCAGTGTTGGTGGTCCAGGTCGTGGTAGAGGGTGAGCCGGGTGAAGGAGAAGAAGCCCAGGTGGATGGCTTCGGGGTCTACGGAGAAGTGGGTGGGGATCGCGGCCGCGACACTCGTCACATACCCATTCACATCCAGCCGATCACTCTCAGGAAACGGCGGCAAGGTTAGCTCATTATCCACCTGGAGTTTGAAGCGCAAGGAGAGATTCTCACTGAGGTCAGCTCCAGTGTAGTGCAGGCGGAACGGGCTGGTGGCATCGTCACGGATGAGTTCAACCGGTATGAGGATAAGCGGAGCCAGGCGGGAGTTAGCGTCGTTGGTTGACTCACGCCAACGGAGAAGCCCCAGGGCCAAATATAAAATGTTGACCCCTTGCTCATCAATGACCGTGCGGGCCGCCAGTTCGGTGTTGAGCAGGCGTTCTTGCAGGTGGGGGGAGTTATAGGGGGTTTGCAGATATTCATCCGTGTGCCGGTCGGGGGGGGAGGCTGGGATCATCGGGTTGGGGCAACCAATCGGCGGGGATGTCCTGGGTGACCGCTTCAGCCAGGGGCAGGAAGCTCATGGGCTTGCCCTGCCGCACCAGCAGGTCAAACAGTTGGGCCGGTTGTTCGGCGATGATGGTTAGCCCCCGGCTTTTGAGGGGGCGGAAGTTGAGCAGGGGATTACGTAGGCCGAGGTCGAGCAGTTCCTGGCGCGCGGCCGCGAGCCGTTCAGCAACGAGAGTCATAGGGTGATTATCCACCGATCAGGGGTTGGTTCAAAAATGGTTGTCGTGTTATTGGGTGAACCGCCATCGGTTAAAACCGACGGCTGGTATGAAAAGTACGCTAAAGCGCACTGGCGAACATCTTTCAACAGGCTTTCAGCCTGTTTTTCATATCAGCCGGTGAATTTATTCACCGGGCGATTCACCGGCGTGGCGATTCACACCCCACAATGAAACAAGCCACCGTTGTGGCACTGCCACCGATGTTGAGGGTGGCGATGGTATTGGCTCCGTCAATTTGATAATCCCCTGCCGTGCCCGTTACCTGTTTGGCCGCATCCAACAGCATCCGCACCCCCGTCGCCCCCACCGGATGCCCTGCTCCCAGCAACCCCCCACTGGGATTCACGGGAATCCGTCCTTCCAGTTCAATGTCCCCGTTTTCGATAACCTGCCAGCTTTGCCCTGGTGGTGTCAAACCAAAATGATCCAGGGCAATGTATTCGGTGATGGTGAAGCAGTCGTGCGTTTCGATGCCGTCTAGCTCATCCGGGCCGCTGAGGCCCGCACGGCGGTAGGCGTCAGTGATGGTCTGGCGCAGATGGGGCAGGGGGTAGTGGCTGTTTGCGCCCAGGGCCATTTTGTCGGCCAGGCGCAAGGGGGCGGTGCGATGGCCCCAGCCCTTGATGAAGGGGATGGAAGAGAGATCGCGGCCGCGCCGTCTGGCATATTCCCGCGCATACCCCTCACTGGCTAACAACACCGTCGCCGCGCCATCGGTGATGCGGCCGCAATCCTGCTTGCGCAATCGCCCCTCAATCACCGGGTTTTCCTGGTCATCCTCAGCAAAACTGCGGTCGTTGAATTGCCAGGTGCGGGCCTGGGCGTTGGGGTTGCGCCGGGCGTTGCTCAGATTAATCTGGGCGATCCGGGCCAGGTGTTCATATTTCAGGCCATACCGGTCATCATACCAGTCGGCGATCTGGCTGAACTGGTAGGGCCAGGGGAAGATGGCCTCTTGGGCTTCTTGCCCGACCCACAGAGCCGCGCCCAGATATTGGGCCGCCTGTTGGCCGGAGACGTGGCGCATCAGCTCCAGCCCGGTGACACAGGCCAGTTGGTAACGACCCGCTTCGATGTCGGCCGCGGCCGCGAGCAGGGCCATACTGCCTGAAGCACAAGCCGCTTCATGCCGTGAGGCCGGTAAACTGGCAAAAGCCGGGTCCAGGCTGGCAAACATGCCCCCCAACTGCCCCTGCCCACAAAACAGTTCGGCCACAAAATTGCCCACATGGGCCACCTCAATTTCCGCGGGATCAACCTGAGTGGCTTGCAAGGCTCCCATCACCGATGCCTGCATCATGGGAAACAACCCATCATCGCCCCACTTGCGGGCAAAATCCGTCTGCTGGCCGCCGAGAATGTAGACTTTGGACATGGGGCCTCGTGAAATGTGAAACGTGTGGTGCGTGTTGCGTGTTGCGTGTTGCGTAGGAAAGAAGATGAGCCTTGTTACTCTGCCACTCTGCCACTCTGCCACTCTGCCTTGCCACTCTGCCACTTTCCTACTCTAGCGTAGCAATATACAACTTGTTCCCTGCCGTGATGACCATCCGCAGGGGCGGGTCGGGGGGGATATCGAAGTCGGTTATCTGGCTAAATAGCTCTTGCCCGTCGGCGTCGGTGGCTTTGTATTGGGCCAGGATGTTGCCGCCACGGCTGATCTGAACGATGCGGCCGCTACCGGGATCAGCCACAAAGATGGACTGGTTTAAACCACGGCCAACCAGCTTCGCGGCCGCGATGTTGTAGAACGGCACCCGCAGACCCCCATCTTCGGCCAACAAATCTTGTTCACCCCACTGCACCGTACTGCCACGGGTGTTGTAATAACCGAGGCGCCCTTCCTGGAAGGCCAACAGCAGACTGGCGTCCTCACTGTAAATAGCCAGATCAACCGCCAGCGACGCATTAACACCCGGGGGCAAACTGACGGTTTGGTCACCAGCCGTAATGGAATAATTGTCGCCATCAGGGAAATAGCGCCAGATTTGGCCCAGGCCGACATCCAAAATGTAGAGCCGTTCATTGTAGAGGGTGGTGGCTACAGGCAGTCGCCATTCGATAGATAACCCCAAGGGGATGGCTCGTTTATCACGCAAATCGGGTTGGTATACCAGCCCTGCTCCTCGTTGATCCAGCACCAATAAACCCGGGCGGCTCACGGCTGAACCTTGCGGCCGCCAGATCATATCAATCATGGAGCCAACGATGTGGCTACCAATAACTTGCCCCTCAAAGAAGAGTTCTTCAGGTTGTGGGTCGGTGGCGGTGGCCGGGTTGAGGGTCTGATAGCTGGGGTCGGTGCGGTGCAGGTAGACCCGATTGTTGGCCCGATCCAGCACGTAGATGTTGCCATTTTCACCCGGCTGGAGCACCACTGAGGTCAAAAGAGCGCCCTCAGAATAGGTGTGGAGCAGGTTGGCCGACAGGCGGGTAATGCCTTCGATGGCATCCAACCGGGTGCGGGCGGTCTGGCGCATCCGGTTAACCTCGTCATCATTGGGGAAAAGGGCATCGGCGGATTGGGCCAGGGCCAGCACTTCGTTGTATTGACTGGCCGCCAGGGTGGGGTCGGGGGCGTTTTCGGCCTCGGCCAGGGTGTCGCGCATCTCCTGGCGGATGGAGGCCATGGCCTGGACTTCACCCTGGCGCAAGGCCACACCAACAAAGATGACGGCAATGATGAGTGGGATGAGGATGGATATGGAGACGGGAATGGCCCAATGAATCTCGTCTTCGGCGGGTTTATCGTCCCGTTCGGCGGATGGCGGCCGCAAACGGGTAAGCACATCGGCAACGAAGGATGTGCCCTGAGCCAGGCCACGAGCGGTTTGGGCGGTGGCCCGGCGGGCGGTTTGTTCCAGGTCGGCGGGTTGCGGCCGCAACGGTTGACTGGGGCTTTCGCTGTTGGGCCGGGTGGAGCGTACAGGTGAAGGGGTTGTGGTGGGTTCGTTGCGGAGTTGCGGCCGCGGCGTGGGTCGGGTGATATCCTGGTAAGCGACAATGGGTTCGTCGCTAAACTCCACCAAAATGACGCGGCCGCTACCCGGCCCAATCATCTCGGCCAACTTATCCAGCCCAATTTCCACTTCGGTGTTGACCAGGGCTGACTGGAAGGCCTGGGCGGGCAAATGGCCCAGACGGGGATCACCCAGCAGCAGCATATCGCCGCTCTCCAGCCGGTTATGGTAAAAACGCACATCCAACCCGGCGGTGCGGCCCAGCGGGGTGACACGTTCGGGCAGGCTGGGGGGCATTCGTTCCACGCCAAAATTGCGCCCAATGGCGGCAAACGATTCGCCGGTTTGCACCATGAACAGTTCGTCGCCACGTAGGACAGCACAACAGAGCGCCCCTTCGCGGGCGACATTGTTGCCCACCATATTATTTTTCAGGAGAAGTTGGTTGACATCCATCACCGCTTTGCGGAGTGCGGCGGTTACGCTGCCGGGCATCTGGTAGTAGCTCTGGCTGATGGCGTCTACCAAATCTAGCGAGAGGGAGCGGGTTTCGTCGAGTGACCCGGTGAGGGTGAGATGGATGAAGAGGAAGTCACGATTGCGGCCGCGGGCGGTTTTGCCGGGTGCAGGTTGGGCCAGCAGGCCAGGGATCATCTCTCCTTCTTGCCGCTGGCCGTTGATGATGTGCAGTTGTCCGGTAAGGGCCTGGAGTTCCATAGGTAAGGACGTGGGTTGGGTTAGGCTGGGGTAGAGGTAAATGTTTGGCGGATGAGGCGGGCGGAGAACGCGGCCGCGGCCTGGAAATCTAAAGGTGTCAGCACCGGGTAGTCACCCATAAGTTCATCCACCGTAGCTCCTTGCGCCAGACCATCCAACAGGGTGGCTACTTCAATGGTGGTGGCAGATATGTGGGGTCGCCCTTCACAAACAGCCGGGTCAATGACAATTCGGGTAAGATGTGCTTCCACCATGTTGCCCTCCTACGAAAATAAGTGGTGAGTGACGAGTGTGCGAGTGGCGAGTTCCTACGGAAATAACGAACCGCAGAGACGCAGAGAACGCAGAGAAAAGAAAAATCTGTCAATCTGTGAAATCGGTGGTTAAAATTTTCATTCCTCTTCGTGAGCACCCCGCTCAAGGGGAACGCCTGCGAAAATATGTGGCAAAGTGGCAAGAGTTCCCAGAGTTCCTATGAGTTCCCCGTTCTTCATCCCTCTTGATGTGCCGTAAGCTCTTGGGGAACTCCTGTAGGGAATGTAAACGAAGTCGCGGGAGAGTATACCACATCTAACCGGGGTAAAACGTATTGCGTGCTGCGTATGGCGTAAGATAATTTCCACGCACCACGCACCACGCACCACGCATCACGCATCACGCTATGACTTCGCCCCAATGATCAACTGCGTCGCATGAGCCATAACCAGCGTTTTGCCTTCTTCGCTGGTGACGGTGGCGGTGAGGTGGAGTTGGGAGCGGGTGCGTTCGACGAGGCGGGCCGTGACCAGGATGTGGCTCATCTCCGGGGTGACGGGGCGGATGTAGGTGAGGTTGAGTTGGGTGGTGGTGGAGTAGGGGGCCAGGAGAAAGCTGAGCGGGCCGAGGGTGTTGTCTATCGCGGCCGCGATCATCCCCCCTTGCATATGCCCGATTGGGTTTTGGTACATCTCCTTCACCGGAAAACGATTCGTCATCGCCTGCCCCTCTTCGTAACTGACAAACTCCACTTCCATGAGTAAGGCCACCGGCGGTGGGAGTTTTAAGCCACCGTTTTGGGGGGCTTGTTGGCTGAGTTGTTCGAGGATGTTCGTCATATTTTGTGTGGTTGTCATTTGATTTGCGTGATTCTTGTTTGCCAATGTCTGCAACCACCACAACAGCTAACCTGTTTGTGGAATTCGTCGTACTGGCGCACTTTCTTCATGCCCAGGCGTTCGTACAGGCGCAAAGCGGTCAGGTTGGTGGCGTTGACCCCCAGGGCGACTTTGGGCAAACCCTGTTGGTAGAATACCCGGAAGATGTGTTGCAACATGGTAGAGGCCAGGCCGCGGCCGCGCCACACATCCCGCACCGCCAACTGCCGCACCCAGCCATACGTCTCATAATCAAAACACAGGGCACAGGCCACCAGTTCATCCCCTTTCTCCAACAAAAACCAGAGGTCAGGCGTAAAATGGTCGGGGCGCATCATGTAATTCCGCCACGAGATAAAACGCGTGCCGTCATCGTCCTCTTCCCAGGTGAAGGCGTGTTGAATCAGGTCAAACACCTTCTCGTCATCCACCCCTGGTTGAATGGTGCGTAAGGTCAGCCCTTCCGGCCAACTCACTTCCGGCGGCAATTCGGCCAGCTCAATCTGCATCCGAAAATGGTGTTTGACACAGGTGAAACCGGCCCGCTGTAAAGCCGCCTGCTCCGGCACGGCCACATCGGGCATGTAATTTTTGAGGCGGGAGCCTTCGGGGGTGCGGGGGTGGGCGCGGGCCACCTTCTCCATTTCGGCCAGGAAGAAATCGGGCAGTGAACTTTCCAGCCAATCAGGGTGAACGTAAAAATCAAGGATGTACTCCTTGTACTCCGGGGTTGCCAGGGCATAACCCACCAACTGCCCATCCGCTGTGTGCGCCAGCCAGATGTTTTGGTTCAGATCAACTTCTGACCAGTTGGCCTTCAGCTCATCCAGTGAGGTGTCCGGTTCGCCATGTTCAAGCGTTTCGATCAGGCACACCAGATCAAAAACAGCCGGTAAATCATCTAAAGTCGGCGGCCGCACCGTGAGATTATCGGGTAGTAAGTTCATAAGGGGGCGCTGCCAAAGGGAGGAGTGAGCGACGCCCGTGCGAACGGTGTCCCAAAACGCGCGTCGAAGGCGCCTGCTCCTCTATAAAGCTAGATTTGCGATGAACTATCTAATAGTTCATTGACTTGCTTGAGTTCCTCAGCGGATAAATCCCAGTCCGCCGCTTTGAGGTTTTGCAGGAGATGATCGAGCCGGGTCAGGCCAGAGATGACGGAGCAGACCTGGGGCTGGGCTAACAGCCAGGCATGAGCCAGTTCGCCGAGTGTGCGGCCGCGTTCCCCAGCCCATTGTTCCAGCTTTTCAATCCGGGTGTAGTTGGCCTCGGTCATGTATTGCTGGACATAACCACTGCTCTCACCGCGTGAGCCAGCCGGAGCCGCTTCGCCCCGTTTGTATTTGCCCGTCAGGAAGCCACCCGCCAGGGGGAAAAAGGGGATAAAACCCACACCATGCGTCCGGCAATAGGGCAACACTTCCTTCTCCACATCCCGCTCCAGCATGTGGTAATGGGATTGGATGGTGACAAACGAACTCCAGCCACGCAATTCGGCCAGCAGGTTGGCCTCGGCCAGTTGCCATGCGGCATACTGGGACGCGCCGATGTAGCGAACTTTGCCACTGCGGATCAGGTCGTCCAGGGACCGCAACGTTTCGGCGATGGGGGTGGTGTCGTCCCAGCGGTGCATCTGGTACAGGTCAATGTGATCCGTTTGCAGGCGGCGCAAACTGGCCTCGACCCCGTTCATGATGTGATAACGGGACGCGCCGTAATCGTTGGGGCCTGCACCCGTCTTGAAGTAAACCTTCGTGGCGATGACAAACTGTTCACGGCGGCCTTTGAGGGCGTGCCCCAGCGTGGTTTCGGATTGGCTGTCGGCGTACACGTCGGCGGTGTCTATGAAGTTGAGGCCATGATCGTGCGCGGCCGCGATAATCTCATGCACCGCTTCCTGCGCCACCACCTTCCCAAACTGATTCGTCCCCATGCCAATGACAGACACCCGGACGCCGGAATTACCTAGTTGACGATACTGCATTGTTGCTCCTTTGATAGCTGGTCAGCATTTCAGCATTTCAGCACTTCAGCATTTCAGCCAGTCAGCTTTTTTGCTGACAAGCTGACCGGCTGGCTGACAAGCTGACCGGCTGACTAGCTTAAAAACTCTTCCCCTGCCCGGCCATCTCGATCAGCAAGGCCGGTGGGTTAAAGCGGTCGCCGTATTTGTGGGCGAGTTCTTGGGCGCGGGCGACAAACTTGGGCAGGCCGTAGGCGTTGATGTATTGGAGGGTGCCGCCGGAGAAGGGGGCAAACCCCCAGCCAAAAATACTGCCAATGTTGGCGTCGGCGACGGAGCGCAGGACACCCTCTTCGTAACAGCGCACCGTTTCGATGGCCTGGGCGAACATCATGCGCTCGATCATCTCCGCTTGCGGTAGTTCGCCAAACCCGTTCAGGGGGAACAACTGGCGCAATTCCGGCCACAAATGTTTCTGCCCGGCTGATGGGTATTCATAAAAACCGGCCCCATGCGCCTTGCCGGAACGATTCTGCTCCGTCACCATCACATCCAGCACCCGGTAGGCCGGATGTTCCGGGAACAGGCGACCTTCGGCGGCGAAATCCTTCTTCGTTTGTTCGCGGATGTGCATCATCAGGCTCATGCTCACCTCATCGGAGAGGGCCAGGGGGCCAACGGGCATACCCGCCTGCAACCCGGCCGATTCGATGGCGCGGGGGTGTTGCCCTTCGGCTAACAGGGCCAGCCCTTCGTTGACATACGTGCCAAAAACGCGCGAGGTGTAGAACCCCCGGCTGTCGTTGACGACGATGGGGGTTTTGCGGATTTTCAGGGTGTAATCGAACGCCTTCGCCAGGGCGCGGTCGCTGGTTTTTTCACCGACGATGATTTCGACCAGCCGCATTTTGTCCACCGGGGAGAAGAAATGCACGCCGATGAAGTTTTCCGGGCGGCTGGAGCGTTCGGCCAGGCCGGTGATGGGCAGGGTAGAGGTGTTGGAACCGAAGATGGCGTCCGGGGGGATTTGGGCCTCGGCTTCGGCGGTGACACGGGCTTTGAGGTCCCGGTCTTCAAACACGGCCTCGATGATGAGGTCGCACCCCTGTAAATCGTCGGCTGAGGCGGTGGGCCGGATGCGGTCGAGGATGGCCTGTTTGTCGGTGGGGGACATGCGGCCGCGGCTGACCCGCTTCTGCAAAATTTTCTCTACCAGGGCTTTCCCGGCTTCCGCTTTTTCTAAGGTGGCATCCTTCAACACCACATCCATCCCGGCGAAGGCGGTCACGTAGGCGATGCCGTGCCCCATCATGCCCGCCCCCAGCACACCCACCTTTTGCGTGTCTTGCGGCTCAATCCCTTGCGGGCGGCTCTGCCCTTCGTTGATGGCGTTGAGTTGGAACCAGAACGCGCCGACCATGTTTTTGGCGACCTGGCTGGTGGCAACCTGGGCAAAATAGCGGGATTCGATGCGGCAGGCGGTGTCAAAATCTACCATCGCCCCCTCAACCGCCGCGCTCATAATTGCTTCGGGGGAAGGGTAGTTGCCGTAGGTATTTTTCCGCATGATGGCCGGGGCGATGGCGAGCATTTGCACCATTTGCGGCCGCTTCGGATCACCGCCCGGCATTTTATAACCGGACTGATCCCAGGGCTGTTTGACGCTGGGGTTGGCCGCAATCCAGGCCCGTGCCTTCGCCATCATCTCGTCCATATCCGCCGCCAGATCGTTGATCAGGCCATCCTTTTTGGCCTGTTGCGGGTCAACCTGTTTACCTTCACTGAGGTATGGGAACGACGCCTGCAAGCCGATCATGCGCGTCAGTCGGGCCACGCCGCCGCCACCGGGCAGGAGTCCCAGCGTCACTTCGGGGAAGCCAATTTTGATTTTGGGGTTGTCGAGGCAGAGGCGGTAATGGCAGGCCAACGCCAGTTCCAGACCGCCACCGAGGGCTGTGCCATTCAGGGCGGCGACCACCGGCTTGCCCAATGTTTCCAGGGCACGGAACCCGGCTTTGAGCTGTTGGGTACTCCCGAACACTTCAGCGGGGTCGGTGACGCGGTAGAGGTAATCCAGGTCGCCCCCGGCCAAAAAGGTTTTTTTGCCAGAGGTGAGAATGACCCCCGCCAGAGCCGTTTCGGCCTGGAGTCTGGCCAACACCTCAGCCAACCCCCGGCCAAATTCTTCGTTGAGCACATTCGCGGAACGCCCCGGCATGTCCAGGGTCAGGGTCACAATGTTTTGTTCGTCTTTGTCGTAACGGAAAGCCATGATGATTTCTCCGAGAAAGGGGTAAGGTGGCAGAGGGGCAGGGGCAAAGTGGCAAGGGCAAGTGGCAAAGTGCAAGTCGTTCATACCTGCAACTCTGCAACCTGCAACTCTGCAACTCTGCAACTCTGCAACCCTTACTCCCTCAAATGTATACGGTAAAGCGGTAACTCGCGGCCGGGAATGCGGGGTACGGGGCGGTGGCCGATGAGTTGACCGCCCATTTTTTCGTAGAACCCGGCGGCGTTGGGGTCGCTTTCGATGAAGAGGGTGCGGTAACCGGCCGCGGCCGCGATCCCTATCATATATTCTGCCAACCGTTTGCCCACCTGCCCCATCGCCTCTGGGGCCACAAACAACAGATCCAATTCTACCTCGTCTGGTGTTAGCGCTTTCAAGCTGGCAAACCCCAATAATTGTCCGTCTTGGAGTAACACATAGCATGGGTGTTGGGTGATGTACGCGGGGGTAATGGTGAGAACCGCGGCCGCGTACTGCATAAACTCAGCCGAATACCCCCAATATGCCTTCGAGCGCAAGACTAATTCGGTGATGACCTGGGCTTCAGCCGGTTCAGCCCCGCGGATGATGGGATGGTTCGCGTTCATATGAAAAGGATTTTTGCCACGAATTGCACGAATTTGCACGAATAATAAGAAATATTCGTGTCAATTTGTGAAATTCGTGGCTGATTTTTCTGGAGACGCGGCCGCGCCTCGGCTCATCAACACAATACCACCAAACACCAGAGCCGCGCCCCCCAGGTGATACAGGGCCAGCCCTTCGCCCAAAAACACAAATGACAGGGCCGCGCCAAAAACGGGCATCAGGTGCATGAACATGCCCGCTTTGCTGGCACCCACCTCACTCACTCCCCGGTTCCAAAATAGAAACGCCAGCACCGAGGGAAACAGGCCAATGTAAGCCACGCCCAGCAAGTTGGGCAGGCTGAAGCGCATGGTAGCCCCATTAAAAAGGGCGATGAGGAACACCGGGATGATAAACAACAGTCCGGCCATGATGATGCTGGTCAAAAAAACGGGCTGTGCCAATCCGGCTGGACGTCGCCGTAGCAGAAGCGAGTAAATAGCCCACAGTAACACAGCTAACAGCATCCACAAATCGCCGGGGTTGAAGCGGAAAGCCAGGAGATTGTCTAGCCGCCCCTGGATGATGAGAAAGACGGCGCCCATGAAGGAGAGAATGATGCCCAGATGTTGCGGCCGCGACAACTTTTCGCCCCACGTTAACCAGGAAAGTAGAACAATAACCACCGGTGTCAGGGTAAGAAACAGGATGGTATTAACCGCTGTGGTGGTCTGCACGGCGATGTAGACACAGCTTTGGAAGGCGGCTATCCCCGTGAATCCCAAAGACAGGATCAGTTTGCTGTGGGCCTTAACCAGAGACCATTGGGCTTGCACCTGGCCATAGGTGAAGGGAAGTAAAACCAGTAAAGCGATAGCCCAACGGAAAAAATTAAGGGTAAAAGGGGGAACCTCACCGCGTAAGGCGCGTCCGGTTATGATATTGCCAGCCCAAAACAAGGCTGATCCCGCCAGCATCAAATAAGGCCATAACAACCTGTTTCTAGATATCGTTAAATCCCGACTAAGCTGGTTCATAACATCTTTACGAAAGTCTGATTTATGTTTTTATGACACACCTCACCCTCGGTTTGTCGCCGGAAACCGTTTTCGGGCCCGCCCCGAAAAACCGCGCCACTAAGTTCCGAGTCACTCATCTCGGTTTCGCAAGTTATTTATTTTATTGGCGCGCCGAAACCCCAAAGAGCCAATATTTTGTCTCGTTATGCCGGAATTATACGCTTTCTGGTTGGGGGGTGCAGGGTAATCGTTTTGAAATAAGTTCGCCAGCAAAAAGGAGACGGGGAACTGGAGACGAATACGGCTTTACAGAACTATTTGGTAGGTATAGTCTGAAGACCCATCCCCCTACCCCCTTCCTGGCGGTAAGGGGGAAATAACCAACAGTGCCGGTTTTCGAGCGCGTCGGCGCGCTCGAAAACCGGCACTGTAGAAAGTTCCCCGTCCCTGGGGCTAATTATTTGCTCGCTTTTAGTGCGTGGCCGGAAGACGGCTTAACGCGTGCCAACGCTCCATGGCACCCGTGCGGAATAACGCCGGGTCAAAATGGGCCAACGATTCCCATCCTTCCACGCTGGCAATTTCGCGTTCTTCCTCGGTCAATTCCAGGACCAGTTTCCGGTTGTCCGTATACATCTCGATGGTCAGCATTTCCAGGCCATCATCAATGACATCACGAATACAAGGTCGATCCACCCCCTGGGGATGGCGAATCAACGCTGCGGAACACCGTTGACAATAGGACAAACTACTATCACATAGACCTCGATCTAAAATGATTTTCATGATAATCCCCTTTTGGCCTTCATCGCTTTTTCACCACAAAGGTCATGATCAATGGGTCGCTTTTTAGCACTATACACCTGAGAGCAAGCGGCTCATAGTGACGAATGACACACCAAATGGTGATGACTATCAGTTGACAATTGATGGCGCAAATATGACGAAAGTTAGCGTACGAATCTTGGGGGTCGTTATAATGGGGAGTGAGTTTCGAGTTTCGAGTCTGTAGGACACGATTGACACTTTTAACGCACCACGCACCACGCAAAAGGAGACCCCATGACCCCAACCAAAATTGCTACCTGGAGTGAACTGCCCGACCGCCAACCCGCTTATGCCCTTGTGGCGAATGTGGACCTGGTCATTATTCGTTATGATGACGCCGTGTCGGTGCTGTATGGGCGCTGTGTCCACCGGGGGGCGCTCCTGGCTGATGGGCACATTGACGGGCAAAACCTGATTTGTGGCGTGCATGGCTGGGATTACCGGTATGACACGGGGGTGAGTGAGTACAACGAAGAAGAGACGCTGAACAAATTTACGGCCTGGGTGGACGCGGCCGCGGACGCTGTTTACGTAGATGAAGCGGAAGTCGCCGCCTGGCACAACCGGCATCCCCAGGCGTACAACCGGGATAGTTATCTGGGGTTGTACCAGGATTTGCACGGCGGCCCGGACGAACCGCACAACAAATATATTCGCCAGTTAGCCAAAGACGGCCTGACCAAATTTGGGCATCACGGCAAGGTATCAGCGATGGGGGTGTCCCGGCTGGAACTGCCCACCTGGGACGACATCCAGATACTCACGGCGCAACTGGCGACGCGGCCGCGACTCGACGATCACCCCGTCAGTACCGAACTCGTTATCGGGCCAAACGCCCAAAAGCCACTCCGTCTGGAGATTCCCCTGTTTGTGAGTGACATGAGCTTTGGCGCGTTGAGCGAAGAGGCCAAAGTAGCCCTGGCACTGGGGGCCGAAATGGCCGGGACGGGCATCTGCTCCGGCGAAGGGGGCATGTTACCGGAAGAGCAGGCCGCCAACAGCCGCTATTTCTACGAACTGGCCTCGGCCAAATTTGGTTGGAGCCTGGACAAGGTGCAAAAAGTGCAGGCGTTCCACTTCAAGGGGGGGCAGGGGGCCAAAACGGGTACGGGTGGTCATCTGCCGGGGGCCAAAGTGGTGGGCAAGATCGCCCAGGTGCGGGGTCTGCCAGAAGGGCAATCGGCCATCAGCCCATCGGCGTTCCCCGATTTGATCACCGTGGCCGATTTTCAAGAGGTGGCGGCCCAGGTGCGCGAGATTTCCGGCGGCATTCCGGTCGGGTTTAAGCTGTCGGCGCAACATATCGAAGCGGATATGGATTTTGCTCTGGCGGTGGGAGCGGATTACATCATTCTGGATGGACGGGGTGGGGCGACGGGGGCGGCCCCGGAACTGTTCAAGAACAACATTTCGGTGCCGACGATGGTGGCGTTGGCACGGGCGCGGAAACATTTAAGGAGTTGCGGCCGCGAGGACATCACCCTCATCATCACCGGCGGTCTACGCACCGAGTCCGATTTCATCAAAGCGATGTGTCTGGGGGCCGATGGTGTCGCCATTGCCAATTCCGCCTTGCAGGCCATCGGTTGCCTGGGGATGCGAGCCTGTCACACCAACAACTGCCCGGTCGGTATCGCCACCCAAAAACCCAACCTGCGTGCCCGCCTCATTGTGCAGGAATCAGCCAAACGGCTGGCCCGCTACCTGGAAGCCACCACCCACCTGATGCAGGTGATGGCCCGCGCCTGCGGCCACGATCACCTCAACCAGTTCAACCTGAATGACATCACCACCTGGAAGCGGGACGTGGCCTATCTGACAGGGGTTCCGTATGCGGGGTTACGCCGTTGTGAGAGGGGGTTGTGAGTAGGAATGTGACGGGTTGGCCCTACCCCGGACACCGGCACCGGGGGGGGCGGGGGGGGGCGGCGGGCCCCCCCCCCCTTTTTCCGGCCCCGCCAAATACCAGCAAAGAGAAAGGAAGGAACAAACGGATGTCGTTTCCCGGAGAGGAGCGGACCCCCCCCCCCCAGCGACAGGGGAGAACCCTAGACCCCCAAAGCACCCAAACCGACCCCCCCCCCCCCCCCCCCCCCCCCCCCCCTCGCCCCCTGGCCCGCCAGGGGACAGGGCCGCGGCGCCCCCCCCCCCCGCCCCCCCCCCCCCCCGCCGAAAATTTCACCCAATGCGTCGACGGCCCCAAAAACCAAAAAAAAAACGAAACCAAAAGCAAATCCCCAGACAAGGAGCACAGGGGGGGAGACACCCCTAAAAAAAAAAACAAAAAGACCCCAAACAAAAACCCCCCAAAACGACCACAGAAAAAAAAAACGAAAACAAAATCTGAAAAAGACAACCCCCCGGGGAAAAAAAACCGCGCCGGGGGGGGGCGGGGACGGGGGGGCCAAGAAAGGATTGGGCTAATCACCTGTGATAGACGCCTCAGGCAAGGGTTTATTGTCACGAGTCACGCGAATCAAGAATCGCAAAGCCTCATTGACTGCCTCGGAATTGGGAAATAGTTCGGCGACATCCGGTGCTAACTGCACAAATGTTCCCCCAAACTCTGTTCGCGCCGGACCAACCCGCCTTACACGCAAACTCTTCAAATCGTATTCTGGACGAAGTTCATCTTCCCTTTCGTTGTTATCCTTCTTCATAAGCATCTTTCTCCGTTTGTGTTGCTTCTCTGGCACTAATCCCCCGCGCGCTACTGCGGCGTGTTGTGGAGGGAACCCCCAAGAGGGGTGGTTGTGGGGAGTGTGCGCGAAAGAGAAATCCCCGGCCCGGCGGCGGAATGGTCGGTCGTAGAAATCAACGTAAAGCGGGTCATCAAAGACAGTTTTGGCTTCCTCGAATGAGACCCTGTGCTTTGCTAAATTAGTTCTGGCCTTGCCGCTATTCCTCGAATTCCATAGCCATAACCTGTGTTGATAACTCAAGTATAACATGAAAGAGGTAGTGCCATTGTATGGATGAATTATCAGAACTGAGTCGAACTTATGGAAACTCAAAACGCCTTTGCCCAACGTTGAAGCAAAGGCTCAAAGTGATTGGGTCAGGTAGTTTTTGAGTTTCTCGGCGTGAATGGCTCGTTGGTCGGCGGGCATAAACGCTCGTGGGGAGCCGTAAAACGCATCCCCCTGATAACGCGGCGTTACGTGTTGATGATAATGCCACACATCCTGGCTCCCGCCTGGCTCATTATGCTGGCGGGTGGAGACACCATCGCAGGCGTAAACCACCTTCATCGCCAGGGCGATTTTTTGGGCTAACCGGTGAATTTTCTCGGCATAATGGCTGGGCAGATCGTAAATGTTCTCAAAATGTTCGTTGGGAACGATGATCACGTTGCCGTGGTTGTTGGGCCATTGGTGGGAGCCAATGAAAGCGGTGATGTACTCATCCTGGTAAATGATGTCGTTCGGCACAGAGAGAACGTGTTCGTTTTTGTGGTTCTCGGATGAGTGAACAGAATGGGCAGATGTAGTGGGCGGGAGCGTGGTTGTACATAAATTAGCCTGTTTGCGATGGGCAAAATGACAATGCGGGGTTGATGGGGGGAACGCGGCCGCGACGGGGCATAACCATGTTTTGTGGGAAACCAGACAGGTTTTTGGAACCTGTCTGGTCTGCGTCCCGCGAATTATGAGTATACTTGCCACGTCATGTTATCGCCAGACCAACGGTAGAAACAAGTTGGAAATTTCTTCCATGACGAGCACGGTGACGGTTGCCGTGGCCTGGTCAACCGTTGTGCTTACCGTATAGGTAAAAACATCCGTGCCGAGGAAGCCTACGGTTGGTGTGTATAACAGATTGGCACTGAAGGCGCTGATGGAGCCATTATTGGATGTCCCTAAGGCCGTAATCGTAAGCGGATCACCATTCAAGGCTTCATCATTGTTGAGAACAGCAATGGTGACGGGGGTGTTGAGGGTGGTCAGGGCAAAATCATCACGGGCGATGAGGGTTGTTGGCTCTATCAGCGTGAAGGGGGCATTGCTTTCGTCATAGGTGGTCGGGTCTATCACACTGATGACACGTATGGTGTAACCTGATCCTGGCGTTAATGTGGGCGACGGAACCCAACTATATTCGCCATCGCTGGGTGTGTTGCTGACAAGGGTCGCTGTGTATACCCCGTTATGATACAGGGCAATGTTCACTGCTCCACCTAAATTGTCACTCCAGGTGATGGTGTGGGGAAGCTGAATGGGCAATTCTTCGCCGCCATTGGGACTGCTTACGGCGACAGTTGTGGGCGCATTGACGTTGAAGAATGTCTCATAAACCTGCCCATTATAAGTCACTTCAAACCGCCAGGTTCCCGCCGGTTCACTGTTGGAAAAATTGACCGCCCAGCCATAGCTCCATGAGGAGTTAAACGGGTTGCCAGGGGCATATTGCGACGACTGGAAGACGGTTCCGTCGGGGCGATAAAGTTTGAGTTGGGTGGGCAGTGTGCCCTGGAAATCACGGTAATAGGTGTAAAAATAGATGTTGCCGGGAGTGGTGAAGCTATCTTCGAGGTTGGTAATGGTGGGCTGGCAGGGATCGGGTGAGCTGGGGGGAGCCGAATGGGTAGCGACTTTGTTCACGGCGGAATCAACGTAGGGGCGTTGGCTGGTCCACAAGGATTCTGGTTGGCTGTGGGGGCCAGCATAGGGGTCAATCCATTCGTTTGAGGAATAACTGCCGAACCGGGCCTCAAAATGCAGATGGGGGCCGCTGGAGTTGCCGGAACTGGCGACTAAGCCTAAATATTCCCCCTGAGTTACGGTTTCGCCGATGCCTTTGCTGGTGAGTGAGTTGTAACGCATGTGGCCGTAGATGGTCAGTCGGCCATCGGCATGAACCAGGGCCACGTAGTTCCAGGGGTCGGCACTGCTGACATTGCAGTTGTGGTCGGTGGGGTCGGTATTGGATTTCAACAAAATCGTACCGTCCGCGGCCGCGATCACCTCCACCGCCCCCGCATCCAATTTGTTCCAGCCGAAGGGGGAAAGGGCATAATCTGTGCCGCGATGACCATCATAGGTGCGCGTGCCGCCGTTGTAATCCAGCACCTGCCCACTGGTGGTGTTATGGTCGGAAAAAGCAGAGACGCGAAACCCCCCATAATCGGGCAAACCGGCGGCCAGGCGCAGGGGAAAGTTATAGGTGACAGATGTGGTTGTGGTCGGGGGCAAGAGACCCGCATTTTTGAGTATAACCAGGTTCCGTTGGATCTCCTCCCACATCGCCTGCTCTTGGGCCGGAGACATTTCATCATGCACGGGATGCGACTCCTCAGCTTCCAACCCTACTGGTTGCGGTTGGGGCTGGCGAGCCAGGAGCGTGACCGTTGTCCCGATGAGTAAACTGGTTAGCCAAAAGGTACGGATAATAAAAGCAAGCCTATGGTTCATTGTTTTTTGTCCTGTGGTGAGAGATGCACGGAGATGATAAAGGCTGTCATGAAGGGCAATTTTGCCGCAATGATGCAAGCCGTTGCCAGGGTATTGGCGTTTAGAGCGAGAGGAGAGAGCAAGAGGTCATTACTCTGAAAACCCTCTGGCTCTGGCTCTGAACTCTAAACTCCGGCAGAGTAACATACCACTGTTAAATGAACGCATTTAGGGCATTAAAATAGCATTGATTAAGCAACAGGCCGGATAGGACAACTGTCCTACCGGGCTGGTTATTTTGTTGATAGCATTAAATTGGGGGAGGGCCACTTCATTTGCGGCGTTGGTGGAGTGCGGGGATTGACGCGTCCGGCCCGCTTATGCCCGGGTGGCTTGGGTCGGGGAGGTGGGGGGGCGCGTGCCCCCCCCTTCCGCGCGGGGGGCGCCGGCGTGGGGGGGGGGGGGTTTGGCCCGCCCGGGTTTCGTTTTTGCCGGGGCGTGGTTCGGTACGTTGGGGGCACGCTGCGGGGGGGGCTTTGGGGGGGGGCCTGTTAGGGGGTTGGCGGCGTACTAGATGTACTGTAAAACAGGCCGGAAGGGGGATTATGCCGCGTTTGCGAAGTTGGGGGGGGGGGATCTGGTCTGTTTGCGCAGTTCGCGGCGGGCTGGTTTGCTGGCGGTGGGAAAGTAACGCCGTCCGCGCGCCGGTGGTGTTCGGCTCGGGGGGGGCGGGGAGGTCCGCTCCTGTGGCCCGTTGGCTCAGTGAGATAAATCCACGCCCACCGGTCTCTCCCGGATTCCGGTCAGCGCCGCCGGGGGGTGCTTTGTTGCTGCCCAGGTCGACAGCGAGGGAGGTTGCCGAGCGGGCGGTCAAAGCCACGCCACGGGGGGCGCGGGCGCGGCGGCGGAGGGGGGGGCCGGGAGGGGCACCGGGCGGGGGGTGTCCGGCAGGGGCGGGGAACGGGGATGGTTTCCGGGGTACGTCGGTAAACCCATTGCGTGGGGGGGCGAACGCCCTAACCCCTCGATCGCCTGCTCCAGTTCAATCAAATGTTCACAGGTCACATTCTGCCCTAATTCACGGTTAAGAAACAAACGGATGTCCAGACTCTCAATCCGTTCGTTTCCCGTTGATGTGTTCCTGTTCACTGTACGGCCTTAATCCCTGGCAACCAGCTCCGCGCATAGGCTGGGTCGTCCACTTCCAGGGCGTAGGTGGTGGGGTAGAGCGGTCGGAAGGTGTCTACCATGACCGCCAATTCTTCGGTGCGGGCCTTGCCAATGGAGCCTTCATACGTGCCCGGATGGGGGCCGTGGGGGATGCCGTTGGGGTGAATGGTGAACGAGGCCCGCTCAATCCCCTTGCGCGACATGAAATCCCCGTCCACATAGTACAACACCTCGTCCGAATCCACGTTGGAGTGGTTGTACGGGGCGGGAATCGCCAGCGGGTGGTAATCAAACAGGCGTGGCACGAAGGAGCAGATGACAAAACCAGGGCCGTCGAAGGTCTGGTGGACGGGTGGCGGCTGATGGACGCGCCCGGTGATCGGCTCGAAGTCGGCGATGTTGAAGGCGTAAGGCCACAAATGCCCATCCCAGCCCACCACATCTAGCGGATGGTGGGTGTAGGTGAAGCGGGTGACAGCCCCGCGTGCTTTAACATGAACGTGATATTCGCCCCGTTCATCATACGTTACCAGATGGTCAGGGGGGCGGATGTCCCGCTCGCAGTAGGGGCTGTGTTCCAGGAATTGGCCGTAGTTGTTGATGTACCGTTTGGGCGGATCAATGTGGCCGAACGATTCGATAAACAGCACCCGTTGTTCCACCCCTTCATCCGGCACAAAACGCCAGATGACGCCGGTGGGAATGACCAGGTAGTCGCCGGGGCCGTAGCGCAGGTTGCCGAATTGGGATTCCAGGACGCCTGTGCCGTCATGGATGAAGAGGGTGTCGTCTCCCTGGGCCTGTTTGTAGTAGTAGGACATGGCTTCGGTGGGGCGGGCCAGGTAGAGAACGACATCATTGTTGCCGAGCAGGGGCACGCGGCCGCGGACTAAATCCCCCCCCGCTTCCACTTTCGCTCCCTTCAGATGACGGGGTTGCAAAGGGCAATCCTTCACATAAGGAATCTCCACCTGCTCCACCAACGTCACCGATTCCACCGCCGTGGGCGGGTGAATGTGGTACAAGATGGACTGAATACCCGCAAAGCCATGAATGCCCATCACTTCCTCATGGTACAACGAGCCATCAGGTTGCCGGAATTGCGTATGCCGCTTCCGGGCTATCTGTCCAAGTTTAGTGTAGTAAGTCATCGTAAACTCCATTTACGATTGACGATTGTAGATTTACGATTGGGGTTGTCGTCGTCAATCGTAAATCGCAAATCGTCAATCTCTTAAAGGTTGCCGCGCAGAGCTGTTCCCGTTCCAATGATTCAAAGAGGGCTTTGAAGTTACCCTTGCCGAAGCCGCGTGCGCCGTGCCGTTCGATGATTTCAAAGAACACCGTGGGGCGATCTTCCACCGGTTTGGTGAAAATCTGGAGCAAATACCCTTCGTCATCCCGGTCAACCAGGACGCCCAGGTCGGCTAGTTGATCAATGGGTTCGTTAATCTTACCCACTCTGGCTTCCAGATCATCGTAGTAGGTCGTCGGTACGCGCAAAAACTCCACGCCGTTATCCCGTAGTTGGCTGACCGTTTCGATGATGTTGCCGGTAGAGCAGGCGATGTGCTGCACGCCTGGGCCGTAGTAGAAATCCAAATATTCTTGAATTTGTGATTTTTTCTTGCCCTCAGCCGGTTCGTTGATGGGGAATTTGATTTTGCCGTTGCCGTTCTGCATGACTTTGGACATGAGGGCGGAATATTCGGTGGAGATGTCCTGATCATCGAAGTGCATCAGTTGGCTGAACCCCATGGTTTCGGCGAAGAAGTTGACCCAACGGTTCATGGCCCCTAGCTCCACATTGCCGACCATGTGGTCGATGGCTGCCAAACCAACACCTTTGTGCCGGTCACGGGGGTCGTGCCGTTACTCTGACCATTCGGTGCGGCATAAACCTGGGGCAAACGCGCCCCGATAGTGAGAGCGGTCCACGAACTTAATCAAAGTATCACCATAACAACGAATGGCCGAGAAGCGATAAACACCATGATCATCTTCACTTTCGGTGGGTTTGATGGCGCCGGTGGCTCCGCGTTGCGTACTTTGTTGATACGCATCGGCGGCGTCCGGGACTTCCATGGCGATGATGCCCACGCCGTCGCCGTGCAGGTATGTATGCCGGGCGATAGGATGATCCGGCGTCAGGGCGCAGGAGAGCACCAGGCGGATGTTGCCCTGTTCCATCACATACGAGGCCACCTCGCGGCTGCCCGTTTCCAGACCGGCGTAGGCGGTTTGGGTAAAACCAAACGCCGTGCGGTAAAAATGCGCCGCTTGTTTGGCGTTACCCACATAAAATTCAACGTGATCCATTCCTTTGATGGGGAGAAAATCTTCAGACATGGTGGGACTCCTTGAGAATTGGGATAGGGGAACTTTGGGAACTCTGGGAACTCTGGGAACTCTAGGAACTCTGGGGAACTCTGGGGAACTTCCTCTGAGTTCCCCTCAGTTCCCCTCAGTTCCTCTGAGTCCCTCTGAGTTCCCTCACATAAATGTGGCTATTTCGGCCAACGGTTTTTTGTTCATGGCGTGAGTGGGAACTTGCACATCTGCCGCCGGGTAGCCGACGACCAGGAGCAGGAAGGGGCGTTCGTGGCTGGGGCGGTTGAGGATTTGGTTCAGGAAACCCATAGGGCTGGGGGTATGGGTCAGACTGACCAGCCCGGCGTGGTGTATGGCGGTGATGAGGATGCCGGTGGCGATGCCGACACTTTCTTGCACGTAGTAATGTTTGACTTTGCGGCCATCGGGGAGCAGGCCAAAGGATTGGGCGAAGATGGCGATGAGGGCCGGGGCGGTTTCCAGGAATGGTTTTTGGTCGTCGGTTCCCAGGGGGGCCAGGGCGTCGAGCCATTCCTGGGGGGCTTTGCCGTTGTAGAAATCGCGCTCTTCTTCTTCCGCGGCCGCACGAATCCTCTTTTTCACCTCTCCATCCGTCACCACCACAAAATGCCACGGTTGCAGGTTAGCCCCGTTGGGGGCCGTGCCCGCCGCCAACAGACAATTCTCTAGTACATCGGGTGGAATGGGGCGGTCAGAGAACTCGCGCACGGTGCGCCGACGGCTGATGTCGGCATAGAACGCGGCCGCGCGCTCCTGCATTTCGTTGGGTGGGTATTCTTGATAAGCCAGGTGAGGGATCAGGTTTGGTGTATTCATAGGGGGAATGAACACGGATGAGAAGGAACACGAATAAAAAATGGTTTTATCCGTGTTCCTTCCTATCCGTGTTAGAAACTCTTACCAATCTCGTCACGGATGACCCTCCCCAGCCGGGCGATGCCATCTTCAATTTTATCCGGTGTGGCGTTGGAGAAGTTGAGGCGCAGGCTGTTGCGGCCGCAACCCGGCTCCACCCCAAATGCATGACCAGGAATAAAGGCCACCTTTTCCTGGGTTATGGCGACATCTAACAACGCGGCGGTGTCCATGTATTCTGGTAACTCCACCCAGATGAACATGCCGCCACGCGGCCGCGTCCAGCGTGCTTCTTTGGGGAAATGGGCCGCCATAGCCGCCAGCATGGTGTCGCGGCGCAGGCGATACTCAGACCGCAGGCGGGCCAGGTGATCAGGGAAATGACCAGAGGCGAGAAAGGTCGCGGCCGCGCGCTGAATCAGCACCGAACTCTCCAAATCCCCCATCTCCTTCACCACCGTCAACTTCGGAATCAGGTCCACCGGGGCCACCATCCACCCTAGCCGTAGCGCGGGAGCCAAAATCTTAGAGAACGACCCCAGATAAATCACATGTTCCTCGTCCAGGGCACGGAGCGGCGGCAGAGGTTGATCGTCGTACATCAAAAAGCCATACGGATCATCCTCGATAATCGGCACGCCGTATTGCTGGGCCACCTCAATCAGTTGATGCCGTTTGGCCTGGCTGAGACTAACCCCTAGCGGATTATGGGCCTCGGTGATGCTGTACAGATAGGCGGGCCGTTCGCCGTTGGCCAGATGGGCCTCAATCGCGTCCACATCCATCCCCGTTGCCAAATCTGTGGGCACAGTCACAATGCGGGGCTGGAATGGGGCTAACACCTGTTGTGCCCCGGTGTAAACGATGTTTTCCAGAAGCATTGTGCCGCCGGGGTTGAGCAAAAAGCGGGTCAGCACATCCAGCCCTTGTTGTGCCCCGGTGGTGATAAACACCTGCTCCGGGGTGCAGTTCACCCCCCGCTGCGCCATCAACGACACAATTTGCGCCTTGAGGGCGGCCTGGGGCGGGCCATATTGTAAACTGAGCGGATCACGCAACACCTGCGCCATCGCCTCAGCAAAAGCCTCATTGGGAAACAGTTCGGCGCGGGCAGTCCCCCGGCAAATGACAAAATGCCCGGCTGCGCCGTCACGGCAATCATCTGCCGCAATACCGAGCGTTTCATGCCGTGTGTCCAATCAGCGGAAGGGAATTCGGGAGGTTGTGGGGATGGGTTCATGGTGTTTAAGAGGAGACTGAGAGAGAGAGACTGAGAGACTGAGAGATTGAGAGATTGGTGATTCTGCCAGACAGTCTCTAAGGTGCTTACGCGGCAACATCGACAAAAAATTGTCGATCTTTTGAAAAAGGGGGGGTGAGGTTTATTTCGCGGGGAAGGGAAAAGACGGAGGGGATGGGCTTTGTTTTCGTGCTTCCCCTCCCCGCCCCTTCTTGCCCACGCGGGAGAAAGGGAAGGGGGGGGGGGAGGGGAAACCGCGGGGGAAGGGGGGGGGGGGGGGGGGGGGGTTTTGGCTTTTCCTGCCTTCAACCCATCCGCCTACACTAGGAAAAGGAGGAGAAAAGTCTCTCAGTCTCTCAGTCTCTCAGTCTCTTAATCTCTCAATCTCCATTCAACGGCACCACCGTCGTGGCCTTAATCTCACTCAGCACCAGCGAGGTACGGATTTTGTCCATGCCGGGCAGGGGGGTGAGGGTTTCGAGTAGGAACCGTTCTAAATGTTTGCGGTTGTAAACGATGATTTTGAGCAGATAGTCGTATTCGCCGGTGAGATGATGGCATTCCAGCACCTCAGGCATGGTTTGTACGGCGCGGCGGAAGTTTTCGACCGCTTCGGTGTTGTGGCGTTGCAGTGTTACCTGCACAAAGCAGAGCATGTCGTAGCCCAGCTTTTCTTTGTTGAGGATGGTGGCATACCGCTCAATGATGCCGTCTTCTTCCAGCTTGCGGATGCGTTTCTGCAAGCCGGTGGGGGAGATGTCCATGTTCAAATAATCATTTGAGGTTTTGGTTCGTAGTGACCGCTTTAGCGGGCTAGCGCTAGCCCGCTAAAGCGGTCACTACGAACCATATCTTCGACCGGGCTTCGACAAGCTCAGCCCGCGGCCGCGTTCGTCGTTACAAAGAACTGTTTATTCGACATTTTTATCTTCTTGTTTAGCCTGGGCCATGGCTTCTGGCTCTAGCTCTTCGGCGCTGCGGTTCAGCCATACAAACAACCCCCAGGCCATCATAAGAACCGCGGCGGTGAGACCGACCGCGGCCGCGTAGATCAACTGTTCCGGGTGATCATGACCCAGCCTGAAGGCCAGCACCAACGATTCGATAGACAAGGCCACGACTAATACCACCATAAAGCGAGACAAAAACCGCCGCACCCGTGTGGGCGCACTCATGTGCGCTTCCCGCTGTACTTCCTCTTCGAGCAATGTTTGACCCAATTCCAGAGCGGCTACAGCCACGGTGAGCACGGCAATACTTTCTAAAACGGCGTTCAGACGTTGGCCGAGGGAAAGGTCGGTAAAGGGTTGGATACCTTCCCACAGTTGAACCATCGCCAGGACGATGAGCGCCAGCGCACAGGTGACAAAGAGCAGGCTGATGACGAGGTGCCCCAGAGGAAACAGTCGGCGAAAGAATTTGACCAGGTTGTTCATGTTAATCTCCTCAATGGGGGTACAGATCTACTGGATAGGGGCGTTTTTGGTGCTGACCTCTGGAGAGTGAGAGAGTGAGAGATTTCCAGAGGTCGTACTAATTTTCGCCATAGTCGAGATAACGGTAGGTCTGGGTTTGTTTAGCTAATTTGTCGAAATAGGTCAGCCCGCTAAAGCGGTTACTACAAACCAGAACCCCCGATGTCTATTTGAACATTTATAAAAGTCTAGCCGTGCCGGATAGGTGCGTCTATTGATTAGTGGCGTTGGGCGTTTTTGGTTTCTCTAGAGAATACACGGCCTGGAAAGGCTGTGCTACATCAAGAGGTAGAGCTAAATTCCGGCACAGTCGAGTTGATGACGTTAATCGCGGCCGCGACCCCGGCCACACGCTCACACAACACATCTGCCCCCGCAGCCTGAAGTTCTTCTACTGAACCATAACCGTAGGTGACGCCGATGGAGCGCAAACCGTTTTGCCGGGCGGCCCGGATGTCATGTTCACGGTCGCCTACCATGACGGTCGCGGCCGCGTCCAACTGTTCCGTTGCCAGCAAATAAGCCAGCAAATCCCCTTTGTTCTCGTGGCGACCATCCAGTTCACTGCCATAAATGCCCGCAAAATAAGATTCCAGGCCGATATGGGCCAAAATGCGCCGGGCGTACACATGCGGTTTGGCTGTCGCCAGAAAAAGCTGGAGTGGTTGCTTGTGTAGTTGAGCCAACAGGGCGGGTATGCCCGGATAAAGATCGTTTTCCAGCAAACCGACGGTGGCATAACGCTCCCGGTATAGGGTCATGGCCCGTTCGACCAGAGTGGAATCGGTTGTGCGTAGGAGGGTGGCAAACGATTGCCGCAAGGGTGGCCCAATGTACTGGAGCAGGTCGGCCTGGGGCAAAACGGGCTGGCCTAGCTTAGACAGTGCCTGTTGTATGCTATGGGTAATACCAACGGCGGGGTCTACCAGGGTGCCGTCCAGATCAAAAAGAACGGTTTGAATCAAAGGCATAAGGATTTCTCGCTTGTTAACCCCCGGCATGAAACATGAACACCCCTCTTCTCAGCCAGTCTGTACCACTAAAAGGGCATGGGTGTGCCGCACCACTCCCGGCAGACAAACGTATCGCCTTGGGTTTCTGCGACGACGTAGCCGGTGTTGGGGAATTGCCCGGCAAAGCGTAGGCCCACTTCGGGCAGGAGCGTCGGCAAAACGGTCAGGTACAGCCCGCCGTGCCCGATGAGGATCACGGTTTCGTCGTCGTTCTGTTTTTCGGCGACTAACCGGGCCATAAGCGGGAAGAAGCGGGCGTGGATATCGGTCAGGCTTTCACCTTCGGGGATACGAGAATCGGCGCGGCCGCGTTCCAACCACTCGTCCATTACCCACCGCCACAGCGCCCAATGTGCCTCGTCGGCGTGGCCTTCGGCAATGCCGCAATCAAACTCCCGCAGGGCATCGGTCACTTCTACCTCAAGCCCTAACGCGGCCGCGACAATTTCCGCCGTTTGTACCGCCCGCATGAGCGGGCTGGACAAAATTTTGTGTGCTTTAAGGAATCCAGCGAATGCAGGTTGTAGGCTAACGCGGCCGCTTGCTCCCGCCCTTTCTCCGTCAACCCGTGTTTCCACCCCCGGTTCGACATCTCATGCAAAATATTCGCTTCACTTTCCCCATGTCGGACGAAATAGAATCTCATGGTAGTCTCAAGAAGGAACTTGTAGGAACTCTGGGAACTCGTAGGAACTCTGAGATTCCCCAGTCTCTCAGTCTCTTAGTCTCCCAGTCTCTTAATCTCCCTCCCTCAACCCCATTTTTCCATCTGCCCCCACCACGTTCCCAGTTCAAACCAGAATCGAGACGAGCTAATGTTGAAACCGAGAACGTGAATCTGGATCAATTCTAACACGAGACCACCCACCTCCGTTGTATCCAGATAAGCATATTGAGTTATCGTCCCCCAGCGGCTACCCGGACTTTGCAAAACCCCGCTCTGCAAAACGGTAATCCCCTGTTCTTTGTATAAATGAACGCACCGGGCCATATTTTTGACATAGACCCCCACGTGATGAACCCCGGCCCCGTGCCGTTCCAGATGATCCGTGAGGATGTCCCTATCGCCCCCTACCACCTGGATCAATTGGATTTCCAGCGGCCCGGAAAAGGCTGAGGCCAGGGCGTATTCTGTGTTGATACGGTCTGTGCCGTGTAGAAAATTGTCGCCGTGGTTGAAACGGGGTTTGAACCAGGGGCCAAGCCCCCACTGGGTGCGGTAATGGGTGATGGCCGCCGCTAAATCCGTCACCACGACACCCAGATGGCGGATGGGGGGTAATTTGAAGGGGACGAAAAGTGGGGAAACGGGGATCACGGTTTTTGTGCCGCCAAGGCCTGCTCCAGTTCGGGATGCGGCCGCCAATTCCCTGCCGTGTACACCTGTCTGTCCCAGGGGAACAGCACCAGGGCATCCGTCACGCGGGCCACGACATCGGGCATAGGGTTGGCCCAGGAGTGGGCGAACAGGGTGGCGGTGATGACCTGGCTGGCTCCTTTTTCGTGGGCGCGCTGGGCCACCAGGGCCAAGGTTTCTCCGGTGTCGGCCATTTCATCTACCACAGCGACCACCTGCCCGGCGACAGTGTCGGGGATGTCTATTTTCCACTGCGGCCGCGCCGAAACCAGTTCATCATTGTGGCGGCGGGTGATACGGA
>JADJUV010000178.1 GCA_016716885.1 Candidatus Trichofilum aggregatum
CGGCGAAGCGCATGGCGTTGTAGATGATTATGCGTCGCGATTGTCAAACAGGGCACGGAAGTTGAAGGGGATGAAGGCCAGGTAGACGACCAACACCACCAGTGTCAGCGGTAGCAGGATTCGCGCGATGAGGCTACCGAGGTGGCTCGGCTTCCCGGCATCCAAAGCTTGCCGGTTGGGGCGCGGTTGGGTCGTAAATGACGGCCGTAGCCACTACCGGGATCAGCCCGCCACCACCAGCGATAAGGCGCATCACCAGGTCTGGAAACTCGTCAAGCGCCGCGAAGGGCCAACAGTGATCCCGGTGAACAGACCCCCGCCATGACGAAAGTCCACCGCAATGAATAGCTCAAGCGACTTGATCAAAAAGGCAAAGCGATTGGCCGGGTTTTGGGTGGTTGGCCGTCAAAAACGCACCGACTTTCGCCCAGGCCGGGAGGCGGATGCATCTCGCCATCAAGGTGAGTGTTAATAAAACGGCGTGTTCCTGCTGGGGTAGACCAGGAGCACGTATACCTGCGATGATCGTTACCAACCCAATGATGGCACCAAGACGCCAACGTTTATGGCCGACGGCGGTGAGGTAGAACAACACAAAGGAGGAGATCTTCGAGGCCAGCAGAGTAGTGCTGGCAGGAACTCAGTGGCTATCCCTGGCTAAAGTTTAGCATCTACGGACCGCACAACGCTGATCGTCGAAAGCCACCAGAATAACAAGCCGTTGGCGAACAAGGCTAGCGGGATGACCCAGGCCCAGGCTACGGCGAATCGTGTCGCCTGGGCGGCCCGCATATTCGAGGGCGGTGGAACCCAGGCTGAGTAGAGCAGATTGTCGGGCGCAGCCGCGTGACTGGCCGCCAATTGCTTGGCTTAAGCGTCACTTTCGCCCGCATCCGGGGCTGTCCGAAATACGCTAATTCCGAGCCTCCGGGTTCTCGGCCAGCGCGCTTATGGTCTGCCGGTACGATTCGGTAATCGTTCGGGGTCTGCGGCTTTACTGACCCTACGTTCATGGGTTTGTTTTCCTCATCGCTTTTTGTCAATTCTCTACCGCCCTCGTAACGCTGTAGTCTCATCAGCGCAAAAAGATCAGCCTCAGTTTACCAGAATCGGAGCATTAAAGACTACCACCTGACCCAGGTTGAAGCGCACATGTGCTTGACAGGATGGTCTCCTTTCGCGGGGCCGCCACTCTCCTTGCCCAATTTCCCGCTAGACAAACCCACCCTACATTGTTGCTATACTACCGCAATCGGTAAGACCTCTTACCATTAAGGAGCACGCATGAACTGGGACACCCCGCCCCAAACCGGCCGAACTGGCCGAATCTCGCCTCATCGAAGCCATTCTGAAAGAGCAATTTCCCTATTGGGTCAAACCCCTACCCGCCGAACGCGACCTGGCCTTCCGCCTGGGCGTCATCGTCCACCTTGCGCGAGAACGCTGCAACGGCTGGCACGAGATGGCTGGATTGACATTAACACGGTTTCGCGAGACACGCGGGTCAGGTTATTGGCAGGAAGGTAATCAGAGCGTCTTGGGCGTCCTGGCCGTTTCCCCGCAGTATGCCCCGGCCGATTTTGTGCCCAATTTTGTTGCAGGTGCGGCAACTCCTGGCCCGGCCTATACCCGATTGGCGGGGTGGAACACGCAGCCGCGTCCCTCCCCTTTCTCCACTCCCTACCCCCTTACCCGACACCCACTCCGCCCACACCACCGCCGACTGGGAAACTGCCACCGCCTCACTGCATCGCCTCTGGCAATCACATTCACCCCTCATCCTCAACGGTTTTCTCAGCCCTGTACCAGGCAATGGGACTGTCTCATTTTGCCCAGCCCGAACGCCGCGCTCACTCGCAGGCGTTTTTACCGGGCGCTAGAAGAGCAGGTAGAAAAAGGGATGGGGTTGCGGCAAAACGGGTCCTGACCAGTCACGTAATGCAGGGAGAGTGTCTCATCGGCAGAAGATTGATAGTGGAGGGGAGTGTGGAGGGTGAGCGGCCCTCCTCCTCACTCCCCTCTCCCAAAAAAACATGTGGACAAAGTTGGCGTCAATACACCTGGGAACAACTCAACCGGCCCTGGGACATCATTGTCATTGGGGGCGGCATTGCGGCAGAGGTTTTGCGCCCGAGGCGGCGCAGGCGGGCCTGCGGGTATTGCTCCTGGAAGGGCGTGATTTCCGCTTCCGGCACATCCAGCCGCTCCAGCAAACTGGTCATGGCGGTTTACGCTACCCCAAACGGGCAAATCCTCACCACCCTGCACTCCGTCCAGGAGCGGGAACGCCTGCTCGAAGAAGGCTGGGGTTAGTCAACCCGCTCGGTTTCCTCTTTGCCCACTACAAAGATGACGGCGTGCCCCGCTGGATGATGGGTTGGCCTTGGCCGTGTACGACACCCTGGGCATGAACTGGGGCGACGTTACTCCCCACCGAGGCCATTCTGCGCCGCATTCCCACGCTATCGCCCGAGCAGTTACGGGGCGGATTCCGCTACTTTGACGCCCAAACGGATGATGCCCGGCTGGTTTACGGGTCCTTCGGGAGGTGCGAGATGGTGGTCTGGCCCTGAATTATGCCCGGGTGGAAATATCCTGAGCCAGAACGATGGTCAGGTGTGGTGTGGTGGTGAGGGATGTGGCCCCAGGCGCGGCCGCGGCTTCTCTGGAACTCCAGGCAAAGTGGTGGTCAACGCCACTGGGCCGAAACGGACACCCCTGCGCGGCAACCTGAGCCAGAGCGCACAAAATGCGGCCGCTACGAGGTGTGATCTGGTCATTTCCGGCAAACCGGCTACCCGCCAATCGCGCTCAGCTTCAAACACCCGGTAGACCGTCGCCCCATCATGTGGGCATCCCCTGGGAAGGCGTCACCCTTTTGGCACCACCGATGGATCATCAGCCCCTAACCGCCGAACCAGCCATCACCGCCGATGAAGTCGGCTACCTGCTCGAAGGCCGCACCACGCTTTCCCCGGACAAGAAATCACGACCGCCGATGTGCAAGCCACTTTGCCGGGGTGCGCCCCGTGGTCAACACCGGGCAAACCGACCCCATCGAAGAGGTCACGGGAGCGCGTGGTCTGGTGGGAAAATGGGTTACTAACCAGATGGGGGCAAGTTGACGACCTTCCGGGTGATGGCCTTGGATGCCCTGGAAATGATCACATCACCATTTGCCCAACATGCCCGTTTTCCGCAAAGGGCGGTGCTGGATGAGGTGGTGACACCAACCTGTGCCGATCTGGCCTTACCCTGCCCACTTGAAGCGTTGATTGGGCGGTATGGCGAGGACGCGGCCGCGCTCCTCAGCCAATCCCCCGCCGAAGAATGGCAACCATCGCCCATACCCCACCCTCTGGGCCGAACTTACGCTGGGCGGCCTACGCCGAAGGTCATTCACCCGGGATGACTTGCTCCTGCGTCGCACCCGGTTGGGCCTGCTCCCTGCCGCCGGGGGGCCTGCCCTGGATGCAGCGAGATTCGCCCCATCGTTCAGCCGGAGTTGGGTTGGGAGGACACTCGCTAGGTAGAAGAGCTAGATAATTACACCCACACGTTGGCATGGGGCTCAGTCTGCCGGGATTGTGGGGCAGGGGAAAGAAATCGTCAATGGCTAAGCCATGGGTTGTGTTTCAAGGTAGGTTGACAGATCAATGCCTGGCACGGGCGGGAATTCGTCATGGTCAGGTTTACCTGGGCCCTTGATGAGAAGGTGATTGCTGCTCACTGGTAACTGTTTACTGTTCACTTGAGGCCGCGGGCGTCAACGTCCCCGAATAGTCGCGCCCCACCGGGTTCCCGCTCATAACGACCAAACTCCGCACGGGGATGTCGTAGGTGGCTGTTATCTTCTTCACCGGTCAGCGTAAGGGTACACGTTTCCATGCGGCCATTGGCCTGCTCGCGGATGGTGTCACTCTGGGGCACATCGGGCCAGGCCGGGCTGAGGTTGTTCCCTTCGGCGACCACTGGTTCAGTGACCACCCATTCCCAGATGTTAAACGTGTACCATGGTTGATAAACTGGCTCTTGAATGTATTGCGGCACATCCTGACACACCTGCACATTCTGATAGTTGGGCACATCCTCGCACACATATTCATCCTGGCACTGCTGTTCCGTGCAGCTACATCCCGATCATCACAGGTGCCGTCATCATAACAGACCGTTTCCGTGTAATCATAAACAGAGACGGATTGGCACGATTGTTCGTAGCCACACTCCTGCCGGGAGCCTGCCAGTTGTGATTCCATGTGACACTGCTCCACATACCCAGTCAGCACATCGTTGTAATGGTGAATTTTCTCCTCCGTGCTGATAAGGTCGGCCGTGGCGGGTAAGGCCCAATCGCCTCGTTCGTTGTACTTATACTCCTCAAGCAAGATGGTGCGTTGCCAATACACATCCGTGACCGTTACTGGCTCCGGCTGATCGGTGGCCCACAGTAGGGCAAAACCAGCTATGACACAGAATCCGCACACCAGTAGGAGTGCCGCCACGCCCAGGCCAATACCCATGAAGGCGGAACGAGAGGCAGGACGAGAGACGGGTTTGACCGCGGCCGCGACCGGTTTCTCCCCTTTGGCTACCGTAGCCGCACCACAAGCCGGGCAACTCATCTCATTTGTTTCTTGTTGGCAGTTCGGGCATTGACGGCTGGCATAGCCCACATCCACCAGATTGGCGTTGCAATGGGGGCATATCGGTGTGCCCGGCTTGATTTTGCCACCGCAAAATTCACAGGTCTCGTCGGAGAGATGCTGGGTCGGGTCTACGCCTCGTTCGGCCAGTTCGCTTGGGCTGAGGTAGCGGCCGCGTTGCCCTGGCTCCTGATACGTTTCGCTGGCATCCTTGGGGTGGGCACAGGATGGACACACTTTGACAGAACCGGGGATGGGGGTGCGGCCGCAACTGCTGCATGTCCACTCCGACTCAAACGTGCCTACATATTTTCGCTCTGTGCCAGGCGTCGCCTGTTGTCCAGCTTTACTGGCATCCACCCGGCGACTGGTAGAGACCACTTGTTTTTTCGCCATAATCATCGTTCCTGTTGGCCCATTTGAGGCACAACGTTGAATTCCTGAAAAACTCGCACCACGGCGCAAAGGACGCCAAGCCAAGAAAAATTCGTGTTAATTCATTGGCTTCTTTTCTGCCCCCCAATTTTATACGCACAGTCGAGCTAACCGTCTCATCATACGCCATGCACCCAGAACAGGCAACGCCCGCGGCCGTCGCAAAACACCCTTATTTTACTCATTTTCTTTTAACATATTGACGAGCCGCCCGTTTTTATGCTAGACTTTCGCCCGGTTCAACAAAACCCCATTCATTTTGCAGGCGGTCCCTAAAACCAGGGCGTACCCAGATGGATGAAACCAGCGAGTGAGCGTTCACTCTGTTCTCAGCACTCAGTACTATTCTCGTAGGAGGCGTATATGCAAGTAACCACATTTGCTCAAACAAACACACTCGGTGTCAACGTCTCTGCGCCTCGGGTTTAATCGCCTGATCCCCTCTTCTTTCGATTAAACATCCCCTGGCCGCAGGTGTTTTCACCTGTGGCTTTTTTGTTTCCTGGGCCTGATCCCAGAAATCCAGCTTTTTAGAGAAGCCAGATTCCTCGCGGACAAGCCCAACCCCCCTTTCAGCCAAAAAAGCCATTCTTCTGCCCATAGCCTGCCTGGCTATGAGCCTCATGCCATGTCCTAAGGGGGGGTATTGGGCCTGGTTGAATAACGCAGTGGTGCGGGGTTTTGGAGATTAAGAGACTGAGAGATTGAGAGATTTCTAACAGCGCACACGCACCACGCACTACGCAACACGAAACACATTTACACTTGAGGATTTCCAACACCATGACTCGTTTTGAATGGCCTGACTCTTTTGATTCTTTTGATCCAACTAACCTGAGCCGCCAGGCGCATCGCGGCCGCAAAGGGAAAATGCCCAAACATTTGCGGCCCGCCCCTGTGGCTCACAAACAAGATGACATCGTCCAGATGGATGAGGGGGATGATTATGTGCCCAGCTACGCGGCCGCGCTCGATCCCCTGCACCATGAACGCCAATGGGTAATCAACTCCACCCTCTCCTTCTACCAGGACAAACTCATCACCGACCTCACCCGCCTGGTGAAAGGGGGCAAAGAAGCCAACGTCTACCTTTGTCTGGCAGGAACCACCGTAGAGCAAGATTTGTTGGCGGCCAAACTGTACCGGCCGCGCATGTTACGCACCTTAAAAAATAACGCCATTTACAAAGATGGGCGCATCTTGCGTGATAGCGAAGGCAAGGAGATCAGGGGTAGCCGCGAACTCCGCGCCATGCAGAAAAAGACCCGCTTTGGTAAAGATTTGGATTTGACCGCCTGGATTGAACATGAGTTTCAGGTGCAAAAACAGCTTTACCAGGCCGGGGCTGATGTGCCGCAACCTATTGCGCACGGTGGCAACACCATCTTGATGGCCTACCTGGGTGATGAATACCAGGCCGCGCCCACCCTCAGTGATGTGGCCCTACCGGCCGACGAAGCGCAGGTGCAGTTCCGCCGCATCATGAGCAACGTGGAGCGAATGCTGGCCCATCATCTGGTGCATGGCGACCTCTCCGCTTACAACATCCTGTACTGGGAAGGGGAAATCGCCATTATTGACTTCCCGCAAATGGTGGATGCCCGCAAAAACCAACACGCTTACACCTTGTTGGAGCGGGATGTGACCCGGGTGTGTCAATACTTTACGCCACTGGGGGTGAGGGCCAATGGGCGAGGGATCGCGGCCGCGTTGTGGGACCGCTACCTCACCGACCCCCGGAGCTTTTATCATCTTACCTAAAGAAAAGAAGGGTCACAGAGCATCACAGAGGAGACACAGAGAACCACAGAGACTTCAAAGATGATTTAGCTTTTCTCTGTGAATCTCTGTGCCTTCCTCTCCGTGCCCTCTGTGTAATCTCTTTTTTTGATCTTCATACGGAAACTCGTTCAACATGAACCGTAAATTACCTGCTTATACCGTTTTTCTCATCCTCAGCGGGGGAATGGCTTTTTTCTTCACCGTTTGGGGTTTTATTACCGGCATCTACCGGGTGGAAGATGTGGGGCTGAACCCATTCCAACTGGTTATGTTAGGCACAGCCTTAGAAGTGGCTGTCCTATTGTTTGAAATTCCCACCGGCATCGTCGCCGACTTACGCAGTCGCCGCCTGTCCCTGCTCATCGGTTACGTCATCATCGGGGCGGGTTTCCTGATGGAAGGGTTATTCCCTTTTTTCGTGCCCGTGCTCCTGGCTCAGGTGGTGTGGGGCATTGGTTATACCTTCACCAGCGGGGCGCAAGATGCCTGGCTGGCTGACGAAATCGGCGAAAGTAAGCTGACCCAGGCGTATCTGCGGGCCTCCCAAGTGGGGTTAGTGGCGACCTTATTAGGGTTGGGTGTGGGGATGGGGTTGGGTTCCATCCGCCATAACCTGCCCATGCTCATTGGTGGAGCGGGCATTATCGTGATGGCCGCGTTTCTGGCGGTGGTTATGCCGGAAACGGGGTTCAAACCGACGCCGCAACCAGACCGTACTTCATGGCAGAAGATGGGGCACACGTTCAAGGAAGGGATCAGGGTGGTCCGCGGCCGCGATACCCTCATCGTCATCATGCTCATCGCCATCATCTTTGGCCTGTCCAGCGAAGGGCGTGACCGTTTGTGGCAAGCTCACCTGCTCACCAACTTCACCTTCCCCCAGATAGGTGGCATGACCGCCGTTACCTGGTTTGGCCTGATCGAAGTTGTGCTCATCTTCCTCAACTTAGGCATAACCGAATTCATCCGGCGGCGACCGGGCCTGAACCAGCGGCGTACAGCCATCACCATGCAGGCCGTAATGACAGTGGGCTACCTGGCGACCATGACCATTTTCGCCCTGACCGGCAACTTCGGTCTGGCCATGAGTGCCATCACCCTCAACTCGGTGATGCGGGTGGCTAACGGTCCTTTGTACAATGCCTGGCTCAACCGGGAAATAGCCGAACCCCAGGTGCGAGCCACCGTTTTGTCCATGAACGGTCAGCTTGATGCCTTCGGTCAGATCATTGGCGGTGTCATGATGGCCGCCGTCGCCCAATGGTTGGGTATCCGCATGGCCCTGTTGGGTGTGGTTATCCTGCTTCTACCCGTGTTAGTTTTGTATGGACTGGCCTTCCGCCTCACCCCCCGTGAATCGGATCCCATCCCCGTGATAGAAGTTGGGGATTAAATAAAAGGCCCGTCGGCTAAAAACCGACGGGCCTTTTTATCGTTTGTCGTGCCGACTTTAGTCGGATAGCCCGCTAAAGCGGTCACTACAAACCCTATGGGGTTATTGGGGCAAGGAGCTAACCGAAACCACCTGGGAGCTGGCATCAAGGGGATTGGCTGAGACCGTTACGGTCAACATGCTGTCACCAGAAAAGGTCAAAACAGCGTTGCCCGCGGCTGTCACATCCTGATCCAGGGTGTAACCCAGAGCCGGAATTTCATCTTTGTAGAAGGAAACAACCTCATCAAAAGACATTTTTGTGTAGTAAACAATACTCACAGTTCCAGAAAATTCGGTGTCAATGATATCGTAGGCATCAGAGACGAGGGGGAAACCACGTCGCTCCACAGAGGAGCCACTGTCGCCGCTATCGCCTGAATCACCACTGTTACCTGAATCACCGCTATTACCGGTGTCACCACTGTTGCCAGTGTCACCACTGTTGCCACTATTGGCGTCATTATTGCCACCAGGCAGACTGCTGGTGCAGGTACAGGCCAACACGGCCATTACAAGTACAACAATTAACATCATTAACCAGGGGTTACGCTTTTTCATGTCTTCATCTCTCCTTGAATGAATTGGCTCTTTTTGAGCCAGAACAAACTACGTGTGGGAGCATACACACCCGGCGTCCGAAAAGCGTCCGAACCATTGATTCAGCCACGAATTACACGAACGATTGCTTTCACGAAAAGATATTGTTTGTAGTGACCGCTTTCGAGCCTTAACACGGTATGAGGGTAAGCACCCCAGCCCAGGGGCAGGGGTGCCCCCTCATGCCAGTATTTAAAGCTATAGCGCAAAGCGGTCACTACGAACCAAACCCCAAAATGATTATCTGAACAGCTATAGCGTGAGTTTTCCGGGTAACGCATTATGGGCCGGGTTTTACCGGGTTGAGGATGGTGGTGAGGAAGTAAACGCGTTGGAGAATAGTGGCGGCTTCGTCGAAGGTGGCCAGGCGGGGTTGACCGGTTTCTGTGACCATGGCGGGCACGATTTCGAGTTGGCGCACGCCATTTTTGTCTAACCAGATGTTGGCGATGGCGGTCTCGGGTGGCCCTTCGATGTTGAAGGCGAAGTTGCCCAAACCGTACAGAATAACACCATCCAGATAATATTCGACCCCTTGCAAGATATGGGCATGGTGGCCGATGACCAGGGTGGCTCCGGCTTCGATGGCGGCGTGCGCGGCCGCAATCTGGGGTTCGCTGGGTTCTTCAATGTACTCAAACCCACTGTGCAAAATGACAATCACATGATCCGCCAGAGGAACCGCGGCCGCGACATCTGCCCGTATCCGCTCCGGGTAAGCCCAGGCCAGCCCGGGGGCCGCCTCCGTGGCATTCCAGGTTTCCACATCAAAACCACTGCTGGCCTCACGGGGCACATGCACATACCCCAAGAAGGCCAGGGTAAGGCCATTGACTTCGGCAATATGGGGGGTGTGCGCGGCCGCGTCGTTCGCCCCCGCTCCCACCACCGCCACCCCTGCCTCAGCCAACAAATCCATCCCCTGCAACAGAGCTTCCGGCCCATAATCCATGGCGTGATTGTTCGCCAGCGAGACCAGATCGAAACCGCCCTGGGCCAGCGCCTGAGCCGATTGCACCGGCGATTGGAACGGGTACGCCTTGGGCGCGGGGGTGCCGATGTCACCCAGCGAGGTTTCCAAATTGCCCACGGTGTAATCAGGGCGAAGCAGATACTCGGACAAATAACGGAAAGGGAAGTCGAGAATATCCAGGGCGATGTAGTTGCCCAGGGTGCGGGAAAGCATGAGATCCCCCACCGCAGCCAAATGGACAACGGGTTCGGCGGGAAAATGCGGCCGCAACAACACCGCCAACGCCTCAGCCGCCAGTTCATACCGGTCTACCGCCAATACACTCCAGGTTTGTTGGAAGGGATAACCCTCGTCATTGGGCATGAGGCCATCTACGCGCAGGGCCTTCAACCGGGGGTTCATCTCCCGCCAGGGCATGACGACGGCCAGTTCGTGCCCGTTGGTCAAAATGGCCTGAGCGGTGGCCCCGTCTACCGTCTCCCAACGATGGGTAAAGGGCACGGCCAATGCCAGGGGAATCGTGCCCACCGGCACGTCAAACTCGCCGCTGACCAGGCTGAGGTGGGGGTTCACCGCTTCCGGGTTATCGCTGAGGGTGACGGCCCATTGCCAGCTTGTGTTGACAAGGTTATCGGCCAGGATGAAGGGTTCAAGGTTGGCCCAGGTGGTGGGGAGAACCACCTGCACGACGGGCAAGGGGGTCGCCGTAGGTGTAGCCGTGCTGGTGGCGGTAGCGGTGGGAATGGGGGTGAAGGTAGCCGCCGGGGTCGGCGCAGGTGGTAAGGGAGTATCGGCCAGGATGAGGGTAACGGGTGATGGGGTGATGGGGATGGGTGTCGCGGCCGCGGTCATCTCCGGTGTCTGGCATCCAGCTAAAATAAGGGCCAAACCAGCCCACAAAACAAACAACCAACGCATAAAAAACCTCCCACTCATCGTATCCATGCGGGAGGATTATCACTTCAGTTGCCATTCTTGTCTACTGCCCAAACAGTGCCAGGCACGGGGCCATGGATTTTGGTCCGTTCAGGGTTTTCTGCCCCGTGCCCGGCACTTGGTGAGCGTTCAACAAACAAAATACCCAATGCCCAGTCACTATTACAGCTTTACACAAGTAGTTGGTAGGCTTAGTCGGAAGACCCATCCCCCTGACCCCCTTCCCCGTGTGATATTCGGGAAGGGGGGTTACTTGGGCGGTGCGGTTTTCAGGGCCATGCCCCGAAAAACCGCACCTAAAAAAGTTCCCCGCCCCTGGGGGCGGGGTTAGGGGTGGGGGTTTCCGGCGACAAACTGATACCAAAACTTTCATAAAAATATAAGCCCACCTTTCGTAAAGATATACTATCCTTCTGGACAATTTCCCAAATTCCGCTACAGTGGAAAATATGGAAAAAATATTAGTGGTTGAAGACGACCCATCTTTGTTAGAAACATTGAGTTATAACCTGAATCGCCAGGGGTATGAGGTACTCCAGGCCAGTGATGGGCTGGTGGCCTTGAAAATGGCACGGGAAAACCAGCCTGATCTGATGGTGTTGGATGTGATGTTGCCGGGGCTGGATGGTTTTGAGGTGTGCCGTATCCTGCGCCGGGAGACCAGCATCCCCATTCTCATGCTAACCGCCCGCGCCGATGAGGTGGACAAGGTGGTGGGGCTGGAAATGGGCGCCGATGATTATTTGACCAAGCCGTTTAGTATGCGTGAACTGATGGCGCGGGTGAAAGCCCAATTGCGCCGCATCCGGCTTATTCGTGAGGAGATGATGGCGGAGAATTTGCCCGCGGCCGCGCCGCCCCCCCACGAACCCACCTTCATCTTTCCCAACCTCATCCTCGATGACACCCGCCGCGAGATTCTGCTCGACGGCCAACCCCTCCATCTCAAACCCAAAGAGTACGATTTACTCCTCTTCCTGGCCCGTCACCGGGGCATCGCCCTCTCCCGTGACCTCATTCTGGAGCGGGTGTGGGGTTGGGAATATGATGGCAACAGCCGCACCGTGGATGTGCATGTGCGTTGGTTGCGCGAAAAAATCGAAGCCGATGCCGCCAACCCCACCCGCATCGTCACCGTGCGCAGCATCGGCTACCGGTTTGAAGGGTGAAAAATAGAGCTGAGTGCTGGGTACAGAGTGCTGAGATTAAAGCAATCTCTCAGCACTTATCTCTCAGCACTCATCTCTCAGTACTTCCCCATGTTTCGCAACATTCGCTGGCGCATCGCCATTCCCTACCTGCTCCTCATCACCCTGGTCATGGGCGGGCTGACGGCTTATCTCTCGCAACTGGTTACGCAGGCGTATCAGACGGCTCTGCAACAACAACTGCTGGCCGAAGCCCGCTTGTTGGCCTATGAAGCCAAAATCTGGTTCGCGGCCGCAACCCCGCCCATCGGCTCCCCCACCGTACAAGCTGAGGTAGAGGAATGGGCCGAACTGCTAGACATGCGTATCACCCTCATCGCCAGTGATGGCACGGTGCTGGCCGAATCTTACGAAGACCCCAGTTTGTTGGACAATCACCTTTACCGCGCCGAGGTGCAAGAGGCGTTGCAAACGGGCCAGGGTGGCAACATCCGGTTCAGTAATACGCTGGGCGAAGAGGTGATGTACGCGGCCGCGCCCATTACTCGTGGTCAGGAAATTGTGGGGGTGTTGCGGGTGGGTGTGCCGTTGGAAGTCATTACGGCGCAGATCAGACAAATACGGGAAACGCTACTCGCGGCCGCGATCGTTGCCACCGTCGGTGCGCTCATCATCGCCCTTATTATTGCCGAACGCACCGCCCGGCCTATCCGCCAACTGACGCTGGTGGCCCGGCGGCTAGCGGCTGGCGACCTGGATGCCCGCCTGCACAGCATCCGTACCCGTGATGAAATGCGCGATCTGGCTCTGGCTTTTAACCAGATGGGCGACCAACTGCGCGATCAAATTAACCGGCTGGCGGATAGCAACCGCCGCCTGACCGCCGTATTGGAAAATATGGCCGATGGGGTGTTGATAACGGATCAATTGGGTCAGGTGAGTTTGATGAACCCGGCGGCCCAACGGCTTCTCAAGGTGAGTGAGGAAGAAAGTGAGGAACGCGGCCGCAGTTTTGCCGCCATCGTGCGCCATCATCAGCTTATTGAGTTATGGCAACAGGCCCGCCAGGCCGAAAAAGAGCGCATTGCTACGATTGAGTTGAGTCAGCAAGAGCTGTTTGTGCAGATGGTTGTCACCCCCCTGTTCACCACCGACCCCCAATCTTACCTGATTATCCTGCAAGATTTGACCCGCATTCGGCGGCTGGAAACGGTACGCCGCGATTTCATCAGCAACATTTCCCATGAGCTACGCACCCCGTTGGCCTCGCTCAAAGCCCTGGTGGAAACCTTGCGTGACACCGCCCTGGACGATCCCCCGGCTACCCTGCGCTTCCTCGACCGGGCCGAAACTGAGGTGGACGCCCTGACCCAGATGGTGCAAGAGTTACTGGATTTATCGAGTTTGGAAAGCGGCCGCGTGCCTCTCCGTCTGCGCCCCGTAACCATCGCCGACCTGCTACTCCCCACCATTGATCGCTTCACCCCCCAGGCCGAACGGGGCCAGATCAGCCTGGGACTCAACCTGCCGCGGGGTCTGCCCCCCGTTTTGGCCGACCCGGAACGCATCCAGCAAGTGGTACGCAATCTCATCCACAACGCCCTCAAATTCACCCCCCCCGGTGGTCATGTTACCGTTACCGCCACCTCCCACGCCAACGAAGTGCGTATCTCCGTGCAAGACACCGGCGTAGGCATCGCCGCTCAGGACATTCCCCGCGTTTTTGAACGATTTTACAAATCAGATCGGTCGCGCCAGAGTGGGGGAACCGGGCTGGGGCTGGCCATCGCCCGCCACATGGTCCGCGCCCACGGCGGCAACATCTGGGTCAAGAGCAAAGAACAAAAAGGCAGTACCTTCACCTTCACCTTACCAATTGCGGATAGTTCTGAGTTTTAAGTTTCGAGTTTCAGGTTCTCACCCCCTCCTCCCCTTCCCCTTATCTCCTCTCCCCCTTAACCATTTGTTTACAAAACCATAGCCTTCCCTTAAAAACTCATACCTACACTGTTAAATAGGGCACAGTATCTTTAACCCGTAACCATTGTGGTTATGGCGTTTTAGTTTGCGCCACATTTCAAAATTCCCAATTACCCTTTTGAGGAGTTAAGGAGAAATATGCGTCACGTAAGAATTATGCTGTTCCTGCTCATAACAGCGCTCATTTTAGTTGCTTGTGGTGGTTCGACCGAACCGAAGTGGTCCGGGAAACCGTCGAAGTGGTCGTCACCCAGGAAGTTGTCACCGAAACAGAAGTCGAAGTAACCCGTGTGGAAACCGTAACAGAAACGACTGTAGAAACCGTTGAAATTGTGGCCCTGCCCCCAGTAGACGTCCTGGCCGTATCTGGCGACATCGTGGTAGCCGGTAGCTCCACCGTATTCCCCCTGACCGAACGGATGGCCGAACGGTTCCAGGATGAAGGCTATGCCGGGAACATCACCATTGACAGCATCGGTACCGGTGGTGGTTTTGAGCGGTTCTGTGAAACGGGCGAGACGGACATCTCCAACGCCAGTCGTCCGATCAAAGAAGAAGAAGCGGCGGCTTGTGCGGCGATTGGCCGTACCCCGATTGAGTTCCGGGTCGGAACCGATGCCCTGGCCGTTGTGACCAGCCCCAGTAACTACTTTGCCGAGAACATCACCATAGCCGAGTTGGCTCTGGCCTTCTCCACCGCCGAAACTTGGGCGGATGTGAACCCGGAATGGCCGGCCCACCCGATTGCCCGGTTCAGCCCCGGCACAGACTCTGGGACGTTCGATTACTTCGTGGAAGTGGTGTTTGCAGAAGATGATGCGCCGATTCTCGCGGCCGCGAACCTGCAACTGAGCGAAGACGACAACGTGCTGGTTCAGGGTGTGACCGGCGATACCTGCACCGAAGGCGACCTGACCACCGCCTGTGCCATCGGCTACTTTGGCTACGCTTACTACGAAGAAAACCGGGATCAACTGCACATCCTGAGCATTGAGGGTGTAGAAGCCAGTGCCGAAAATGTAGACAACAACACCTATCCGTTGGCGCGGCCGCTGTTCATCTACTCCGATGCCACCGTCATGGCTGAGAAACCCCAGGTCGCCGCTTTCATCAACTTCTACCTGACCTTTGTCAACGAAGAAGTGGTTCCGGTCGGTTACTTCCCCGCCAGCGTGGCGGCTTTGAACCAGGCTAAACTCAACTGGAGTGCCGCCGAAGGCATCGAAGTGGCCGTACCTTCAGCCGCCGGTCTCACATTGCCCACGGTAGATGTGTTAGCCGTATCTGGTGACATCGTCGTCGCCGGTAGCTCCACCGTGTTCCCCCTGACCGAACGGATGGCCGAACGGTTCCAGGATGAAGGCTATGCCGGGAACATCACGATTGATAGCATCGGGACCGGTGGTGGTTTTGAGCGGTTCTGTGAAACGGGCGAGACGGACATCTCTAATGCCAGCCGCCCGATCAACGAAGAAGAAGTAGCGGCTTGTGCGGCGATTGGCCGTACCCCGATTGAATTCCGGGTAGGAACGGATGCGTTGGCCGTCGTTGCCAGCCCCAGCAACTACTTTGCCGAAAACATCACCTTAGCTGAACTGGCTCTGGCCTTCTCCACTGCCGAGACCTGGGCGGATGTGAACCCGGAATGGCCGGCCCACCCGATTGCCCGGTTCAGCCCCGGCACCGACTCCGGGACGTTCGATTACTTTGTGGAAGTGGTGTTTGATGAGGACGATGCGCCGATTCTCGCGGCCGCGAACCTGCAACTGAGTGAAGATGACAACGTGTTGGTTCAGGGTGTGACCGGCGACACCTGCACCGAAGGCGACCTGACCACCGCCTGTGCCATCGGTTACTTTGGTTACGCCTACTACGAAGAAAACCGCGACCAACTGCACATCCTGAGCATTGAGGGTGTGGAAGCCAGTGCTGAGAATGTGGACAACAACTCTTATCCGCTGGCGCGGCCGCTGTTCATCTACTCCGACGCTACCATCATGGCCGAGAAACCCCAGGTAGCTGCCTACATCAACTTCTACCTGACCTTTGTCAACGAAGAAGTCATCGCCGTGGGTTACTTCCCCGCCAGTGATGATGCGCTCAATCAAGCCCGTTTGAACTGGCTGAATGCCAACAACTAAAAGGGTTATTCGTTATTGGTAACGCCATAACAAATAACCAATAACCAATAACCAATAACTTTCATATCACAGGATGAGGAACGGACGTTAAGCGCCATTCCTCATCCTGTTTTTCATCATAACCATAACCTGTCTGCCATCGGCCTAAGTTGCCCGGTTGAAAAGCGGATTTACAATCGGGGTAACACACGCAAATAAATTCGCACCAGACCTGACAGGTTTCCGGAAACCTGTCAGGTCTAAACCCAAAAAGTTGCACAGATGGAGGCAGGCAATGGAAGAAGGAGAAGAAATGGCGACACAAACGCCAGCCCTTGTGGGTACACAACCGAAACAAAATGGATTGATGAAGCGGCCGCGGATTGGCGAAACGCTGATTCAGGGTTTTCTATTTCTATGCGGGGCCATCTCCATTTTTACCACCATTGGTATTTTGTATGAGTTGGGCAAAGAAGCCTGGCTCTTCTTCGGCAGCCCTGATGTTTCTGTGGTAGATTTTTTTACCAAAACCAAATGGCAGCCCGGTATTCTCGAATTTGGCATCTGGCCGTTGATATTAGCCACCCTCATCACCAGCTTTATCGGCATGATTGTGGCTTTGCCGCTGGGGTTGGCCTCAGCCATTTACCTGAGTGAATATGCCAGCGAACGTGCCCGGAGTACCCTGAAACCGATTTTGGAAGTGTTGGCCGGTGTGCCAACCGTTGTTTATGGCTACTTTGCCCTCACCTTTATGACACCCCTTTTGCGCTCTATCTTCGGCGAAAGTACCGTGCAAATCTTCAATACCGCCTCAGCCGGTATTGTCATCGGCATCCTCATTATTCCGCTGGTCAGCTCCATGAGCGAAGACGCACTTCATGCCGTGCCCCGCTCTTTGCGTGAAGCCTCTTATGCCCTGGGTGCGACTAAACTGGAAACATCTATCCGCGTGGTGGTTCCGGCGGCCTTGTCTGGCATTACGGCGGCGTTTGTGGTGGCGATTTCCCGCGCCATTGGCGAAACGATGGTGGTGGCGATTGCTTCCGGCAACGGCCCGCGCAATTTTGAACTGGGCAAAGATGGCCTGTTTGATTACATTTTGAACCCGTTTGTTAGTGGTGAAACGATGACCGGGCACATTGTCCGCATCAGCGGCGGTGATTTGCCTTACAACTCCATTGATTACAACAGCATTTTTGCCATCGGGCTGGTGCTCTTTGTGATGACGCTGGGACTTAATATCCTGAGCCGTCGCTTTGTCGCCCGGTTCCGTGAGGTGTACGAATAATGGCCCAAACAACCCCCACTTTTCCTGAAGGGGCAGACCTGGAACACCATATAACCAGCCGTCATCGCCGGGGAACATTCGGTCGGGTACTCTTTCAGGCGGCGACGATTGTGGGCATTTTGGCCCTCATTGCCCTTCTCTACAATGTTCTGAACCAGACCTTTGGTTTGACGGCGGTACAGAATGAAGTAGACCCGGATGCGTTGGTTTTGGCGTTGGATGAAGAGAAGATGCTGGCGGCGTCTAACACCATCACCAGTGAGGATGACAATGATCTGGTGGCGGGTATTGAAGATGATCCGTATGCCATTGGTTTCTTTGGTTATGCTTATTACTTGCAAAACCAGGACAAACTGAAGGTGTTGGACGTAGAGAATGTGACCCCGTCGCCAGAAAGTGCGGAGAGTGGTGATTATTTGTTGGCGCGGCCGCTATACCTTTACACCACCGCCGACATCTTGCAAAACAACCAGGCCGTCTCCATTTTTGTCAACTATTACCTGTCCCATCTCAATGAGGTGGTGGCTGAAGTCGGTTACTTCCCCGTGAGTCAAGAAGCCCTCTACGCCGTGCAAGATGTGTGGGCTGTCAATAGTGGTCTGGGGTTACAAGCCGGACAGTGGACGACCCTTGACCCCAATGGATTTGGGGGCACGGTTCGTGTGACGGGTAGTTCTACTGTTTTCCCCATCACGGAAGCGATGGCTGCGGGCATCGGTGCGGCGGGTTTTGCCGCCAATATCAGTCTGGAAAGCACCGGCACAACGGCTGGCTTTCGGGCATTTTGCCAGCGCAATAGCCAGGTGGATATGGTCAACGCCAGCCGCCCCATCAATGCGGCTGAGTTTGAAGCCTGCCGGGATGCCGGGTTGCGGCCGCTGGCGTTGGCTGTGGCTATTGACACCCTGGCGGTGGTGGTGAGCCAGGAAAACAGCTTTTTGGACAATGTGACGCAAGAAGAATTACGCCAAATTTACACCACCGCCGAACGATGGTCTGATGTAGACTCCAGTTGGCCCGATGAACCGATTCGCCGTTATATCCCCGGTGCGGACAGCGGCACATTAGATTTTTTCACGGAAACCATCTTCCAGGCCGATCTGGCGGACTTGCCCAAAGATGATCTGGTCGAGATTCTACAGGCGAATATCTCCGTGGGCTTGGGTCGTCGTATGGAGCGGGATCAACGGTTTTATGAGGATCAGTTTGTGTTTGAAGACCCGGCCTTGTTTGCCGAGGTGTGTGCCGGTGCCGAACCGCCCGCCGCTTGTGAACTGGAAGCCCGCAGTGAAGCCAATGTTTATCAACTGGTGTTGGCAGAGGTGGTGAAGCCAGACGTGGTAAAAACCTGGTCATTGGTGGATTCTCTCTTCAAACGGCAGGAAATAACCCGGCTTGTCGCGGAAGATTATCCCAATGCGGAATTGGAATTTCGTTCCTGGTTGACGGGGCAATTTGTGGCAAGTCCGCAATCCAGTACGCCGGAGCTGGCCGGGGTACGCACCGCGATTATGGGTTCGTTGTGGATCATCCTCATCACCATTGTTTTTTCTTTTCCCATTGGGGTGGGGGCGGCGATCTATTTGCAGGAGTATGCCACGGATAACTGGCTTAACCGGCTCATTGAGACCAACATTAGTAACCTGGCCGGTGTGCCTTCGATCATTTATGGGATGTTGGGGTTGGCGATTTTTGTGCGGGTGTTGGAGCCGATCACCAGTGGGGCGGCGTTTGGCCTGGTGGAGAGTACGGCTTCGGCCAATGGGCGCACGATTATTTCGGCTGGCCTGACGTTGGGGTTGCTGATTTTGCCCCTGCTGATTATTAACGCCCAGGAAGCGATTAAGGCGGTGCCCAATTCATTGCGGCAGGCGGGTATGGCGTTGGGGGCAACAAAATGGCAGACGATCTGGCATCATGTGTTGCCGAATGCGTTGCCCGGCATCATGACGGGTACGATTCTGGCGATTTCTCGGGCTATTGGCGAGACGGCCCCGATTGTGGTGGTGGGGGCGTCTACCTTTATCACGGTGGACCCGGATGGCCCGTTTGCCAAGTTTACGACGTTGCCGATTCAGATTTACCAATGGACATCGCGGCCGCAAGATGAATTCAGGAACATTGCCGCGGCCGCGATTGTTGTCCTGCTCATCCTCTTACTCACCCTCAACGCCTCAGCGGTGCTTCTCCGCAATCGCACCACCAGGAGATTGTCATGACCAGTCCCACCCAAAATGGCGCTTACGCCATCGAATCTAACAATATGCACGTCTACTACGGCTCCTTCCGCGCCGTCAAAGACATTTCCCTCCAATTTCCTGCCCACCAGATTACGGCCCTTATTGGCCCCTCCGGTTGTGGCAAAAGCACCGTTCTGCGCTCCTTCAACCGCATGAACGACCTCGTCGCCTCAGCCCGTGTCGAGGGAGAAGTGCTATATCAGGGCAACAACATCTATAGCAACAACGTTGATCCCGTCGAAGTGCGCCGCCGCATCGGTATGGTGTTCCAAAAACCCAACCCCTTCCCCAAAACCATCTACGAAAATGTAGCCTGGGGCGCCCGCATCAACGGTTATAAGGGCGATATGGATGGCCTGGTAGAAGGGGCGTTGCGTCAGGCCGCCCTCTGGGATGAAGTGAAAGATAAACTACAACAAAGCGGCTTCTCCCTCTCCGGGGGGCAACAGCAACGCCTGTGCATCGCCCGCACTATCGCCGTCAAACCGGAAATCATCCTCATGGATGAACCCACCTCGGCCCTGGACCCCATTGCCACCTTACGCATTGAGGAGTTGATCCAGGAACTCAAGAAAAATTACACCATCATCATCGTCACCCACAACATGCAACAGGCGGCGCGGGCTTCAGATTACACCGCCTTCTTCAACATGGATACAGACCGGGCCGGTTATCTGGTGGAATATAATCAGACGAACGATCTGTTTACCAATCCCAAGAACGAGTTGACGGAGCAGTATATTACCGGGCGGTTTGGCTAAATCAGTGACCAGTTATCAGTGACCAGTAAGCCGATTACACTGGTTACTGTTCACTGGTTACTCAAGGACTTTTGAGATGCGGGCTACTTTTGAACGTGAATTACAACAAGTACAAGATCAACTCCTCGCCATGGGGAGTGAAATAGAAGAGAACCTGGTTAAAGTCGCTTCTATTATGACCACCTATGATATCAACGCGGCCAAATTGATGATTCAGGCGGATGAATGGGTCAATGAACAGCGCATCGCTATTTTGATGAACTGTCTGACCATCATTGCCACCCAACAACCCACCGGGCGGGATATGCGCCTGCTGGCGGCGATTATGGAAATCGCGGGGGAACTGGAACGAATCCATGATTATGTGAAAGGTATTGCCCGGATCAGTCTTCTGGTGGGTGAACAGCCCATCCCTGATTTTCTGGCGACTATTTTGCCCCAGATGGCTCAATACGCTTCGCAGATGATGCACCAGGCGATGGATGCGTTTGTGCGGCGGGATGCGGTGTTGGCCAGGACGATTCCTCAAGCTGATGATTTAGTAGATGATCTGTTTAAGCAGGCTCACCGAGAGATTGCCGGTTACATTATGAGCGACCCCACCGTGGTGGAACGGGCCAATTATCTGCAATGGGCGGCCCATAATCTGGAACGCTCGGCGGACCGGGTCACGAATGTGTGTGAGTGGATTGTTTATCTGGTAACGGGTACGTATGCCGAAATGGATAATGAAACGATGTTGGAAGCGTTACCCGCCTGATTCTAGGGGCAGGGGATAAAAAATGGTAACTGTACAGGTGTAGCCTGAGCCTGTCGAAGGCAACATCGAACTTCGACAAGAAGCTCAGCCCGCGATAGCGGGTATAGTTACAAAAAACCAAACAGGGAGGCCAAAAAATAGCCAGCCATTTGCCAGGCTGGCTCCTTTTATTGGCCTTTTTGCTCTGGCTGGCGTGACATCATCCAGGCCGATAGTCCTGCGAGATAGAATACTAGGCTGTTGTGGGTTTCAAAATGGGGCGGGCTGAGGTAGTATAGAATTCAATTGGTCATCGTTCTCTACCACTGTGTACTACCCGGAATTGGATCACAAATCGTTTGGGTCTTTGTTTTCCCGAAACCCTACGTTTCCAGGGAGTGCCTCTTTATCGTGTTGTCAATCCTTTTTCCCCCAAGGAGATTCCCATGAAAACGGTATGGCGTAAAAGTGCAGATGTTAGGCGGCCGCGGCCGCGTTTCCCCTCTTTCTCCTCATCCTTATGCAATCCGGCCTGGCCGATGCCGCCTCCCGGCAAGGAGGAAACACCCTCCCCCCCTTTGGTTATGTAGGTGCGGCCGCGAACGACTCTCTCGCCATCTTCACCGTGCCTACCCACACCCTCAGCACCACCTTTAGCCTGCTCCCCGAAGGCGATTACCCCTACGACGCCACCATGACCCGCGACGGTCACGAGGTATGGGTCACAGGGGCCATTGGGGATGGAGCCCTGGTCATCAGTACAACCAGCAACACCATTGTTGAACGATTTACCACGTTACCTTACGGCGAATATCTGGTAGATGTGGCCTTCAGCGAACATGGCGAAACCGCCTTTATCAGCCCACGTGACAACGCCACTGGGGCCGACAAAAAGATACAGCCAGCTACAGCATCACCAGCTCCATTCCCATCACCTCATACTACCTGGGGCCAGGTAAAATGACGGTCAACCATTGCACCGGCGAACTGTATGTGGTGAACTGGTACGATGATCGCTTCTTCGTCATTGATCCCACCACCCAAACCGTCCTACACGACTTGAGCATCGGCACAAGTATGTGGGATGTGGTGATGGACCCCACAGCGTCGCTACTTTACATCACCGACCGGGGTGTGGATGGAGTGCGTGTCTTTAATCCGGCTACGCTGGTCGTCAGCACCACCATTCCGGTGGGTGATGATCCCTGGGGCATTGACATTACCCCGGATGGCCGACTCATTTTTGTGACCAACGAAGACAGCCACAATGTCTCCGTCATTGATACGGCCACCAACAGTGTGATTCTCACCATTCCCCTGGCGGCGGATGCCGACCCGCGTGATGTAGACATTAGTGCCGATGGGGCTTATGCTTATGTGACCTCTGGGGCGATTGCCGGAAATGACGTAGTGTATGTGATTGATGTGGCCACGCTTCAGTTACTGCCCTCGATTGACGTGTTTCCCGCGCAGTGATCCCCAATGTGATTGCCGTCGCACCCCCTTTGCCAGCCTGGACCCCATCGCCAGCTTCACCAGCAACAGCCCAGTTCCCACTGGCACGCCCATCCAGTTCACTGACACTACCTTGAACAACCCCGCAGTTGGGCCTGGGATTTTGGGGATGGCTTGGGCAACTCGACACAGCAAAATCCGGCTTACAATTACGCCAACCCCTGGCATACACGGTGACGCTTGTCACCACCAACGCCTGCGGCACGGATACCTTTGTGGATACCGTCACCGTCGGCACAGTGACACCCCCGGACATAGAGGTGTATCTGCCGATGCTGATCAAAGAGGATTAGGAACGAGGTAGACTCTATCCTGGACAAACCAGAAACAAGAGAGGAACACAGATGACGCAGAGAAGACACAGAGATACACGGAGTTTTAAGAAAAGCCTAGATTTTCTCTGTGAATCTCTGTATCTTCACCTCTGTGTTCTCTGTGTAACTGTTTTCTTACTAACTGGTCAAGAAGTTAACTCGTCAGGTATTAAAGTAAAGGTTTCCAGGTCTACCAGATTCATTGGGGTAGAGGAGTGAGCACCCCCAGGTGCGAACGGGTTGCCCCAGAGCGGCACCTGGGGTGACTTACTCCTCTCGATATCTTTACCTCGTCCGATCCGGTAGAGCCAGGTTTCCGAAAACCTTTAGGGTCTATATTCCATCAGACGACCGTATAGTTGGCGGCGGTACACCAAGAAAGAATACCTGTACAATGAGGCTGTGAACCTATTCTTTCGGGTTTCTCCTTTATCGAGGTCACCAATGAAGCCAACTGCCCCATTCCGTTATCTTGCCCTGCTGTTTGTTTTTTTGTTCGTGGCCTGTGAGCAGAAGCCAGAACCGGTAACACCGCCGGTGATCGGGCAAAGCACGGCAACTGTCACGCCAACGTTTACCCTCACTCTGCCCCCCTCACCTCGCCCGGCTACTGCCACACCGACACCTACCAATCCCCCAACCCATACGCCTATTCCCTACGTGACAATGACCCCATTTCCCACGGTAACGCCAGTCGGTGTTTACCCTGTGAAGCAGGTTTTTATTCAAGCTGGTTGGTTTGGGGGTGATGGTGGCGGTCCAATGGATTTTTATTGGGGTCGTGACACGCCCAATTTGATTATCTACACAGATGGACAAGTCATCGTAAAAACGGGAAGTTGGGAAGAAAATTTCGCTTTTTTGAGCGGGCAACTTTCGTCTGATGAGTTGTGCTCGTTATTAGGAAAGCTGGAAGCGACGGGATATTTCAATCCTATTGATATGATTTATGCCTTTGACGAGACAACCCAATTCAGCGATGGAGCAGGCGAATATGTGATTCAGGTCAATGGACCAATAAACAATAGCTTGGGTATTTATGAGCCATATAGAGAGTATTTAGTGGATGAGATCGCGGCCGCGTACCAACTTATCTCGACCTACCAACCACCTACAGGTCTTGTTCCTTATGTGCCAGAGCGTCTCCTTCTCTGGGTGGAACCAACAACAGACACCGATATTACCAATTTGCCAGAGTGGCCTGCCGAGTTTCCGTTTGTCCGAACTACGGACTGATCCCACCAGTTCCAAAGTCATCATTGAGGGAGATCGGATCTGTCCCGTTGGAGTTGTTTCCATTATCAGATGGATTGGCAGGTATTTCGTGAAGGGGAAACAGCCTATGATGTCATTTTGCGGCCGCTACTGCCTCATGAAACGCCGCGCCAGTTTTCTATGTATCCGGGGCAACCTGCGATATTCAACTTGCCATTTTCATGTGCCAATGTGAATTTACCAGAGGTTATCTCAACGCCGACACCGACACCGCTTGTGGGCACATTAGCACCAGAAGCCGGGGAACTTCGCGGCCGCATTGTTTTCTCTTCCGATCGTGACGGTAATGATGAAATCTTACCCTGTTACGATTCTGAGCCAGTTTGGTCTCCGATGGACAAAAATCGCCTTCTTTTCAGATCGTTCTGGACGCAAGGAAATTTATGTGATGAATGCCGACGGCACGAATCTCACACGGTTAACCTTTAGTGCTTCAAAAAACGGTCGCCCGCCTGGTCGCCCGATGGCTCTCGTATTGTTTACATGCTGATACGCATAACATTGATTGGCCAGATAACGATTCTGAGATTTATTGGATCACTGTCCAGGGTAGTGATCCAATACAATTGACCAACAATGGAAATAGCGTTGATGATTTGACCCCAATTTGGTTGAATGCAACTATGGTTCTCTACGCCTCAGGTGATTATCCCGATTTTCATCTGAACATAATCCAAGATGACGGTACAAATCACATATTACTAGGTGAGGGAATAGGCCCAACTTTATCTCCTGACAAAACACAACTTACCTATATTGGTACTAATATGGAGTTTTGGAGAAATGCTTCTTGTAGCTTTAGATACTCACGCCTTTGTCTGATCCCTTTGTTTTGACTCCAGACAACTCTGATGATCCTTTACTTGAACCTATTATCCTCACCCCTGATACTTCTGGCGATTACACCCCGGCTTGGTCGCCGGATGGACAGAGAATCGTCTTTGTCTCGGAACGGGATGGCAACGCGGAGCTTTATGTGATGAACGCCGATGGCTCCAATCTCATTCGCCTAACCTATACCGCGGCCGCGGAACAAAGCCCCGATTGGACGCCTTAAACATCACGCCTCACCCCCATCTGGCTCACATCATACCCTGGCATAGCGGCAACGGCTTTTTGGAATGTGGCGTCGTGGAGCAAATCGAGTAGCGGCCGCAACAACTCCCCTTCCCCATATTCCGCCGGTATTACCAGGTCGTACCGCTCCTGCGCCAGGGGCACAAAATCAAGCTGCAGGGCACGCGCGGCCGCAACCACCCCCAACCCCATGTCCGCCGTGCCACTAGAAACCGGCCGCGACCGCCAGATGGGTGTACTCTTCCCGTTCATACCCGGCCACCTGCTCCGGCACGATCCCCCGTTGGCCTAGCTCATAATCCAACAACACCCGCGTCCCCGCCCCCCTCTGCCGATTTACTAACCGGATGTCCGGGCGGGCGGCGTCTTCCCACCCCTTGATCCCTTTCGGGTTGCCCGGCGGGATAATCCAGCCCTGCTCCCGCCCCACCAGCGTAATAAGCATCACCTTTGCCCCGGCAGGTAGCGGTGGATGTACGGAAACGTTGTATTCACCTGTCGCCGGGTCGAGCAGGTGGGAGCCAGCCAGATGGGCTTCGCCGCGCCGTAAGGCCACCAGACCACCCAAACTACCGACGTTGGCGGAACTGAGTCTGCGGCCGCGTTCGGCCAAAAATTGCGCCATTAAATCCAGCGTCAAATAGTGACTGCCAATGCACAAAATCGTCCGCTCAATCTCTGGCACGGTGCGATACAGGTGAACCGTCACCTGCGCCCCGGCCTCTTCCCCTTCGCTGAAGCGGGGAATGCGCACGATACCATCCGCCCGCACCAACGAGGGTGATGACCCGCCCCCGGCTGATGGGCGTCGCCAGCACTTTTGTCCCCCACCTTGCCCACGGCCACCCGTACAAAATCGTCATCCCCGGTGGAGAAACGACTTTGCGGGGTGATACTGGCCTGGAGCGTGGGCGGTTTCGTAGGCCGGTTGTTCTTTGCCACTGCGCCAACAACGGCTCGACGTGAATATCTCCCAGTGAGCGCGGCACTGACCGGATAACCGGGCACGCTGATGATGGGGAGCGAGCAGGCGAGTGGGCGAGTGGGCGACTTCCTCGCCGTGTCGCCGCGTCGCCGTGTCGCCGCGTCCTTCCTATCGCCGCGTCACCGTGCCCTCAATCATGCCCAAAACAACCGGATGCCCCGGTCTGACCGCCACACCATGCACCATAGGAGTGGGCCCAGCTCTTGCACCGACGTGGGCGGTGAAATCTTTGCTCCCGGCGGATGAACCAGCATTGACGAGGACGAGATCGTGGGATGCGGCCGCCGTCCCTCGCCGCCCGCCATAATTTGCTCCAACTCATCCGGCACGATCGGTCAACGGCGTGGCACTCCCATCTGCTCCAACCGCGCCGCCAGGACGAGGGAGCTGAACTTGATGACTGGACGAGGGAGAGAGGACTGGAGTGCGGAGGATTGGAGGCCGGTCAGGCTGCTGAGTGCATGAGTGCCGAGTAGGCGAGCGGGCGAGGTTCCCTGAGTTCCCAAGTTCCGCCGAGTTACCGGTCAACCGCTTCCACGCTGATTAACTCCGAGCCGGTGGGGATGATGGCGACCGCGGCCGCAGGCAAACGCTGACGTCCCGAGACCGAACCGGCCAGTGCCCCCAGGTCAACCGAGCGCTGTCGGTGGTTGGCGGGCAAATCCGAATCGGAGGCGATCATATCCTCGCCCAAAGGCCGCACATGCGTCCAGGGGGCCAGGCTAGGCCTGAATTTCAATGGGCCGAATCGCCAACCTTCTGGGTGTGTTCAATCATCACCAGCCGTGTCCGCCCAGATGGGCAGGGGTGCGCCGGTGTTGACCGCTTGCGCCGGGCGCACCCCGGTGTGACATCTTCCCAGGTTTCGGCCAGGGTCAACTCGAGTGGACTGGTCTCGGGCGGCTCGTGTGTCGGGGGCACGCAGGGCGTAACCGTCCATGGCGCTGGCGTGATAATGGGGGCGGAAATTCTGGCCCATACCGGCTCGGCCGTCACCCGGCCCAGTGCTGCGTGAGCGGGGAATGGTTTCTGTACCGAGGGCTGCCAGAGAGAGGTAGAGTTGCGTTCTGGCCGCCGCGAACCGGTCACGGGCTTCTTGTCAAGAGGTAGGCCCCCGAGGTAGATGTTGAGTTTCAGTTTCATAGGAACTCGTAGGATCTCTGTGGAACCTCTGTAGGAACTTAACCGGTCAGAGTTCCCCCGAGTTCCAGCAGTTCCACGAGTTCCTTCTTTGTTACCCGGCCAGATTGTCGCGAAAAACGGCCATCTGGGCGTGTGCTCGTCTGAGCCATAGCAGGTAAACCAGGAAATCTTCCAGGTCGTAGTCCGCCCCATACCAGGCTAAAACCCCTTTTGCCGTTGGTTGCCAGGGTATTGGTTGGATGAGAAGCAAGGTTGAGCCTGGGTATCATGGTATTCAGCCAACACATCGGCCAGGCTAACCCCTCGCGCTCCCCACTTCCACATCAGGCCAGCCGTAAGGGGCTTATTCTAGCATCCGCTGTAAGGTGGTGTAGGCCCATTATCAATGGAGTTGTTCAGGATGTCCACCAGGAGTTTTTCGTAGGAAGCCAGATGAGCCATAATGCTCTTTGACGACCAGACGCCACAGACTGCCGCTCGTGAACATCTGCCCTTCGTCTAAGCCCCCAGACTGTCTTGCACCGTTTTACGACCATACAAAGAAGTATCATAGGCATTTAGCTTGGTCTCCATAGGTTCAGGGGCCGCACGGCCGCATTCGCAACCTCCGGGTCCCGGACGCGGCCGCGAGCAAAGTTCCATCCGGTGAAAAAGCCACAGCCCCGCCCCAGGGCAATATCTGAATGGTGCTGACTTCGGCCAGGTGGATAATTTCAACCTCACCGTTGTAGGTGCTGGCGGCCAGGAGTTGCCCATCCGGGGCATAGGCCATTGAGGCCACCCCTTCATTGACGGCGAAGGAACCACTGGCGGCATTGGCGGCATCGTCGGTGGTTTCCAGGTAATAGAACCAGATTGTGCCGTCATCATCTCCGGCGGCCAGATACGCCCCATCAGAGGCCAGGGCATTGATGCTGATGGGAGCGTCCTGGTAGGTTGTGAGCAAACGAAATTCTTCACCGTCAAATTGCCACACGTTGACCAGCCCATCTTCTCCCCTGGAAGCCAGCAAGGTGATATCTGCGGGGGGAAAAAGGTAAGGCGCGAACATTGCCCGTGTATGACCGGCCAACGTTTGCTGAATTGCCCGGTCTGGCGGTTGATGATGAAGATACCGCCTTCAGAGAGCGCGGCCGCGATCCAGCCATTATCCGCAAGGAGACGGCCACATCCAAGATGTAAGGCAAAATCACCCTCATTTTCGGTGGCAAAACGGAGTTGCCCACATCTCCCAGCCACAGCTGGGTCGCACTGAGAAAGAACCGACCACCAGATCCCCATCTGGGGTGTACATCACCCCGAGGATTCCTTGGGGTGGGTTAGTGAGGGCAAGCGTAAGAGCCAGACTGGTCTCCCATACATACAAACGCCATTGCTACTGGTGATAGCCATCGTTTCGCCATCCGGAGCGAAAGCGACATCAAAGAGGTCGCCCATGTGAGGACCCAGGAAATCAATGGGTTCGGGCGTATCTCCGTCTATCCGCCAGCGGGCGACATAGTTTTCCGAACCTACTAACAGGGTTGTTCCATCGGGCGAAAAAGCCAGATGAATGGCACTGCCGCCAATGCTGGGCAAGATATAACACGGTTCCGTTTCTCCCGCCCACCAGAGATAAACGGTGTTCCAGATACCAGTTGCCATGAGGCCATCGGGGGTGGCGGCGATAAAGCCGGTGGTGGGAATGGTTTCGGCGATGAATTGGGTCGGCTCGGCGGGGAAGGCCCCGTCTGTGGCTTCCCAGAAGAAAATGCCAGACTGGGACGCGGCCGCGACGAGAGGTCGTATCCTTCAAATAAATCACTTCTTCAAAGGATAGTCTCCGCTCGGGTAAGGTCTGGCTGATGGAGCCGGTTTCAACGTCCCAAATGGTGATTGTGTCCTGACTGGTGGCCGTGATTTGGGTACTGTCGGGGGAAAAGGTCAGTCCGTTCATCCGGTTTTCGCCCCGCTGAACTCGCGCAACAAGATACCATCGGCTGACCATAGCTGGATCGCGTTATCGGAATGGACGCTGCCAAATATTGCCCGTCCGGGCTGTAGGTCAGCAGGTAGCCGGTGTATGGTTGTTATCTATCAGGGTGAGTCGGTTGCATTGGCAGCCACCTACCATACATGAGATGTCCCTTCATCGGCGACAGCCAATGTTTGCCCTTCAGGGTGGAAAGCAACTTTGGTATCTTGGGCCTCTTGGTACTCAGACCAGGGACGAGGTCGCTGGCTTGATAAAGGTAGATGCCTTCCTCCGCGGCCGCGGCAATCCATTGCCCATCCGCCGAATAATCTATATCCTGAATGTGTCCCCGGCCATATTGGGCCAGGGGATCAGGTCAGGGCCGTTTTCGGGCAGGATGGGGAGACGTTCAGCGGTAAGGGGAAGCCACTGGCGGTTAAAGGGAAGGCCGACGCACATCAGGTCCAGACGGGGAAGGCGCCTGGGGAATTTCGGGGTGGGTTCAAGGGGGGGTTCGTCGCTGACAGATTCGTCCTTCATCATTGCCGCTGTCATCGGTGGGTTGCTGTTTTGCTACTGCCGTCATTCTCTGTATTGTCGTTTCGTTATTACCGGAATTGTTCGCGGCCGCGTTGTCCTCATTGCCCCCATTTTGGTTGTTCAGCAACAGGGCCCCTCACGATGAGACACCGGCACGACGGTAACCCCATTCCGCCCAACCCAAGACCCACAGCGGCAGTTTGCGCGGCGCGGCCGCGGGTTGGCTGACGGGTGGCCCGGTGACTGTTTTTTGTGGAGCCATTACCTGGGTGGGATCAATGGGGGTGGGGCTGATGGGGGCCGGAGTAGGTTGCGGCCGCGAGGTCATCAGCGTGCGGGGGGGTTCGGCCAGGGGGTTTGGTGGAAAGTCGGGGGGGGTGGGGGGCAGGCAACCCCACCAGATAGCCACATCCGTCGCCAGAGATGTAGCGGTCGGGTAACGGTCCTCGCGCCGTTTGGCCATGGCCTTGTTGATGATGCGCTGGGATTCTTCGGGGGCAAATCGGCCAGCCGCCCCGGATGTCGGGGATAGGTTCGTTGCCATGTCGCATCATCAGCCCCATCGGGGTGGTGGCCTCGTAGGGGCGTTTGCCACTGAGCATCTCAAAGAGAATTACCCCCAGCGCGTACACATCACTGCGCCCATCCAGCTCCGTTTTGCCTTCGATCTGTTCGGGACTCATGTAGGCGGGTGTGCCCAGGCTGTATTGGCTGACGGTGGCAATGGTACTTTCTGTCAGTTTAACGATGCCAAAATCGGCCAGGTAGGGTTCGCCCCATTGGTCAAAGAGGATGTTGCTGGGTTTGAGGTCACGGTGAATGGCTCCCCGGCTATGGGCGGCGTCCAGGGCGGGAGCTACCCGGTTGAGGATGCGGCCAATTTCGGTTACCAGGGCAGTGGGCCAGCTTCTAAACGGTCGGTTAATGTCCCTCCGGCCATGAGGCGCATGACCAGATACGGCTGATCCCCTTCTTCGCCGTAATCCAGCACCGGGACGATGGCCGGGTGATCCAGGGCGGCGACGATTTTGGCTTCACGGGCAAAGCGGCCGCGAAACGACGAATCGTGGGTAAATTGACGGGGCAGGAGTTTGACCGCCACTTCCCGGTGAACCTTGTGGGTCGAAGGCCCGGTACACTGTGGCCATACCACCGCGCCCTAACTCCTCAATAATTTCATACCGGCCAATGGTTCCCTGGGTGGTCATAATTATCCGCTTACTGGAGTCATGTTTTTGCAGGGACCTGGAGATTAAGAGAGTGAGATTGCCAGAGGTCGGACTAATTTCGCCAAAGTCGAACTGAGTTATTGATTGTTATCCAGTCGGTTTTGGTAGAGCGTACAGGCGGCCGGGACGGAGAGGGCGGGGGGGCGTTGTTCTTCTAAGACGGCCCAGAGCAGACCATTCGAAAACGTCCCAGTAGTTGGTGAAGGCAGGTTGTTCCAGGCGTGAGCGGCGGACGCGATCACTAGATTCGCTTGCCTCACATCAGGCAAACTGACCTCCCTAATTCACCGGCATGGTATGAGCCACATTCATAAAATCTCTTGGGCTTCCCATTGGTCATAAACAAGGCCACATCAACCGCCGTATTGGGGTATCGGGTGTTCGGGTTAATGTAAATCCCATCCGGGCCATTGAGCGGTTGAAAGCGAAGCCTGACGGAACCGGGTAAACGGGCAGATCGTCGCCCAAAACATCACCATAATCAGACCACATCCAACTCCCATCTATGATCATATGGAATTCACCCTGGCGGAATGATGCCTGGGCGTCAGAGGTATCAGGGGCGATGAAGGCTCCAGCCTCTCGTAGGTCAGCAGATAACGCAACGCGGCTACCATGGCGGCAGGACCACTGGGGCAGGCTTTTTCACCGCTACTGATTTCAGCCCCAAACGCGGGGAAAAAGCCATACAGATGATAGGCCTTTTGCCAGAGGGCGAGAGATTGACCATTTTCGACAAATTGGCGCAACTCTTCCAAACTTTGGGGCTGTGTGCCCATAAGGGCATTATTGGCATACAGGACGGCTATTTTAGAACTCAGCGGCAAACCCATTTGTCGCTCGTCTACTTGTAGGCTCTGCAAGGCCGTGATTTCCAGATTGCTGGCGCGGTTGCCCACCCAGTCGGTCATATCCAGGGCGGCCTCTTCTGGGCTAACGAGGAAGTCAGACGGGTAAATGAGCAAGTCAGGGCCACCTGGTTGGGTTACGGCCTCCCGCCAACGGCCACTTAATTCATCCAGGGGAATGGCCTCGGCGACGAGAGTGATATTGGGAAACGCTCTGGCGTGTTTCCATATCACCTGCAAAAAGCTTCTTGGCGGCACTTTCCGGGAAAATCAGGATACCAGAGGGTCGGTAAGCGCGGTGTTTGGTCCATCGGCTGGTGGGGCCCGGCGACCTCATCATGACATTCCGGGTACATCATCTACGGGCGAATTATCCAGTTTGGGGCCAGATAGCCGTGCCCAGGGGGGATGTCTCTTCGTCGGGGCGGTTGTTGATGAGAAGTGACCAGGCGAGGAGGCCAACAGAGGAGTACCCGAGCGCCCGCCAATGAGGGCCGGGAGGGAGTTTGCGGCCGCGAGCGGGCAGGGGTTGTCTCAACCGAAGCTGGTGGTGGTGGTTGGGTAGCCGGGCGGGGGCGGGGTGGGGATCATCACCTCGGTGGGGCCGGTGGCGGGCGGTGGGGGGCCGCAGGCAAGGGTGAGGGGAGATTGGGGATGGCTGAACCGGTGTTAATAGCGAGAGGTCTTGTGGTCAACGCGGCCGCGTTGCCATAACGCTGCTGCGGACTCTTCGCCATCGCCCGGTTAATCACCGTCTGGCAGACCGGGGAAGCTGGGGTCGCCAACGTCGGCATTGGGTCTATCACATGTTTGATCGCCAGAGCCATCGGCGTGGTGGCTTCATAAGGCCGTTTGCCAGTCAGCATTTCAAAGAGAATAACCCCAGGGCATACACATCACTGCGCCCATCCAAATCCTGTCCCTGCACCTGTTCAGGACTCATGTAGGCGGTGTGCCCACCGTCGCCCCCGTACCAGTCAACGCTTTGGTGGCATCCCCTTCCCAGGCCCATTTGGCAATGCCAAAATCAGCCAGATAAGGTTCGTCGTACTGGTCAAACAAAATATTGGCCGGTTTCAGGTCACGGTGGATGATGCCATGCCGATGGGCGGCATCCAGGGCGGGAGCCAGACGGCTAAAAATGCGGGTGATTTCGGCCAAAGAGAGGGTTGTCTTTTCTAACCGGTCAGCCAGAGAGCCGCCGGTCATCAGGCGCATCACCAGATACGGCTGTCCATCAGCCTCGCCAAAATCATAGACCCGGCACAATGGCCGGGTGTTCAAGGAGGCGATAGCTTGGGCTGCTCGTTCAAAACGGGTGCGGAAGGCCGGGTCTCTCCGGAAAGTACCGGAAGTAGGATTTTGGGCGCGAACCTCCACGGCGGAAGCGCAGATCATAGGCCCGGGAGGACGGCGGCCATGCCTATCACCTATCGCTTCAATAATTTCGTAACGATCAAATTGTTGGTTCATTGTTTAGGTTAGGGACGCCAATCCTTGTCGTAAGAGAAAAGCCTGAACAGTAGCTGGTTGAACATGAATGTATACCAGGTGGGGATAATGGACAGAAGCTACACAATCCCCTAAAAAACCAGAAACCGGAAAAGAGGATACCGGAAAATCAGCTACCAGCGGGAACAGCACAACGAATACCGAAGGAGTCGTTACGAAGATTAGGGCTGGCCTGATAGCGGTAGGCAACGAGCAGGGCAATTGAACTGGCGTGCCAGCTACCACCGCGAAGAACTTTGGTATCACCATCCGTGGGACCCATTGGGTTGGTACTTGTCACTGCGGGATAACTACTATACCAATCCGCCACCCATTCCCACACATTGCCAGCCATATCGGTCGTGCCACCGCCATCCCCTGCGGGGAAAAACTGACCAACATAGTATAGCCATCATTGAGCAGATTGGGCCAGATTGCATGTAGGTGTTTCATTGCCCCCAGGATACAAACGGGTAGCACTTCCTCGCGCCGCATATTCCCATTGTGCTTCAGTGGCAACTGTCCACGGCCCATACACAACAAGCATGAGCGTCATTCCACGAAACACCCACTACCGGATAATTAGCCCCATTGAAATTTTCATCATGGGCATAACTAGATTCTATACAATCCCCATCAGCCACACAATTTTCCATACATAGCATTGGTTGTTTGGTACGGTCTATCCAAAGCTACTCAGTATCACCTCATGCTGGGGGAATTTATCACTGTAAACATCAGGGTTCTGGACTGGATCAATGCCCATCAGGAATGTGTCACCGGGTACAAAAACCATTACCATGTTGTCGGCCCGACGGGTCCAACGATCACCCAACTGAGCATTTTGTGGTGGGACAAGTGGGATCAGGGTGGGTGTAGATATGCTGGTAGCGGATGGAGATGTTTCAGAGGCACTAAGGCTTATTGCTGTAGGTTCGTCAGTCTCAGGTTTTGTCAGGTTGAGGGCTGTAATGGTCATGTAAATAATGAAGATTACACCGATAAGGCTACCTATACCGAATAACCAGGTGAGTCGTTTGCGGCCGCGTCCTGGCTTCGTTATCGGTGGGGATTGTAGCATAGGTGACCTCTGGTGTGGTAGCAATCTTCGCGTCTTCGGGCTGATGTCGAGGACACAACGGTACTGCACAAACAACGGCTTCATCACTTCCGTTGCCGGATATTCTGCATGCAGAGAATGTGTCGGTAGAGGCGGGTGACTGGCAAGACCTGACGTCTGCGGCAAGCCGATGCGGTGGAGTACCTATGTTCAGGGGACTTTGCCAGAGCTTTATTCCGACAGCCTGATACTCAACAGGCAAATCGGACCCTGCTAATAGGGGCACTGGTTCTACGCATGCTTAAAGCCAGAGCCGGGGTGTTTGTGGCTTAAGGCCGTTTGCCTGCCAGCATTTCAAACAAAACAACCCCTAATGAATCATCACTACGCCCATCCAGCGTGCCCCTTGCACCTGCTCGGGACTCATATAGGCCGGTGTCCCCATTGTACTCCCAGTAACGGTCAAAGCTTGGGTAATATTCCTGTCAGCTAGTTTGACAATCCCAAAATCAGCGAGATGAGGATCGTTATACTGATCAAACAAAATATTGGCCGGTTTGAGATCGCGGTGAATAATGCCGTGCTTATATGCAGCATCAAGAGCAGGGGCTAAACGTTGCAGGATGCGAACAATTTCATCCAGAGCCAGTGGGCCACATTCCAATCGATCTGCCAATGATCCACCAGTCATCAGTCGCACAACCAGGTAGGGGCGACCATTGGCTTCCCAAAATCATAAACTGGAACAATCGCCGAATGTTCTAACGATGCAACGACTTGAGCTTCTCTTTCAAAGCGTTCACGGAAACCCGGCTCTTCTAAAAGAATGGCTGGTAGTGCCTTAAGAGCTACTTCTCGCTTGAAACGGGGATCATAGGCCCGGTAGACCGTAGCCATCCCCCCTTGCCCTAACTCGGAAACAATCAAATATCGGTCAAATTGGCTTTGTTGTGTCACACCACACCTCCTAGCAGAAGGGGGTCATGTGTTAGTTTGTAACCGTTCAGCCTTCCGAAGGTTTATTCCACTGGTCAACACCTTTCCCGAAACCTTCGGAAGGTTTTCTCACCAGAGGGACTGAACGCTTACGTTAGTTTATAGGGAATTGAAAAGTATGGGACACATGGTGCATCTTATGGGCATTGTACACCAAATTGAGGGCGCATCACGCGCCAAGTTTTACAAAATTGAGGAGAATAAGGAAGGAGCTAGATTGGTTCAATTGCGGATCACCTGCAACCCACTGCCATTGAGTTGCCCACTCAAAACCTCACCCGTATCGTAGCGGAATACCTCAATGCACCAGGACATCGCTGGTAGCGCGGCCGCGCAGGATGTTGCAGCAACCAGACATCGTGCCGTCCGTGGCCAGGATAAGCCCTTCAAGCATGGTAATGACATCACCTGCCTTGACACCGCCTGACCGGCGGGTGAACCGGACATCACCCCAGTCACCCAAATACCGGTTAACCCTTGACCATTACTTACCGCTGTGCCGTTTATGCCAATAGCGGCCAGGTTTTGCCCCTCGCGCAATTGATCCAGAATGGAAATGGCATCATTGGCGGCGATGGCAAAATATTGGTTGGTTTGGCTGGCCAGGGCGTAATTGATGCCGACGACCTGCCCGTCACTGTTGACCAACGGGCCACCGGAGTTACCCGGGTTGAGGTTGGCATCATGTTCGATCACGCGTGTGACCGAAGCCCAGCCCGTTTCACCGTTGGCATCGGCTTTGGAGACGGTTCCTCGTGTCAGGGTAAATTCAGGATCGCCCAACGGGAAACCAGCGGCATAAATGTCTAACCCCACATCTATTGGCCCTTTGTACCAGGTGAGATAAGGCAAATCCTGACCGTCTATAGCGATAATGGCCAGGTCGGCGCATTCGGACGCGCCCAGGATGCGGGCATTACGGGGAGTGGATTCGCCCTGGACATACACTTCCAGAATGGCGGCCCCGACAATGACATGATTATTGGTGACGATGATACCGGATGGGTCAATGATGAAGCCAGAACCACCGCCGGTGGCATTGTAGATGGTACCTAATTCGGGATCACGGAAGGTTCCCCGGGCCACAATTTGCACGACGGCCTGGGAGACACCGTCTAAATTCTGCACGACACCCACGTCAGACGGAACAGGCTCGGTGTCCGGTGTCGCGGCGCATCCGTGCCCCCATCCTCTGGCGTTGCAACCCCATCAACCACAGCGGTAGGGGTGGGGGTGGCCTCATCGTCATCACCCGGGAGCATCAATACGGCGGCTAAAACGATGAGTCCCAGGCAGAGGAATATCGCCACCACCCCACCCCCACCAAATAACCACAGAGGTAGGCTGCGGCCGCGGGCCGGGGCTGTTGCGGCCGCAGCCGGGGCGGGTTTTGCCGGGGGTGGGGCAACGGGTTTAGGCACAGGTTGGCTGATGGGGGCAGAGGGCGCGGCCGCGCCCGTGGCCGCAAACGTAGGCATCATCACTTCGGTGGCGGGGTGGGGTTCCGCGGCCGCGACTGGTATCGTTTGACTCGGCGTACCCACCAAACCAAAGACATCCGTTGCTAAAGCCGAAGCTGAGGCATACCGATGATCGGGTGCTTTAGCCAACGCCTTGTTAATAATTGTCTGGCATTCCGGGGGCAAATCCGCTTTGGGCAGGGGCGGAATGGGATCCATCACATGTTTCAGGGCCACAGCCATCGGCGTGCCCGCTTCATAGGGGCGTTTGCCGGTGAGCATCTCAAATAGAATCACCCCCAAAGCATAGACATCACTACGACCATCTAGATTGTCTCCCTGCACCTGTTCCGGACTCATGTAAGCCGGTGTGCCCATTGTACTACCCGTCGCGGTGAGGCCTTTGGCCCCATCACCATCGGCCAGTTTGGCAATGCCAAAATCGGCCAGGTATGGCTCATTCCACTGATCAAACAGAATATTCCCCGGCTTCAAATCCCGGTGGATAATGCCTTGTTTGTGGGCCGCATCCAGAGCCGGAGCCAGGCGGCCAAAAATGCGCGCCGCCTCGGTTACAGTTAACGGCCCCTGCGCCAGCCGATCCCCCAACGTACCACCCGTCATCAAGCGCATGACCAGATAGGGTTGACCATCTGCTTCGCCGTAATCATAGACGGGCACAATAGCCGGGTGCTCCAGCGAAGCAATGGTTTGGGCCTCACGTTCAAACCGGACCCGAAAGGATGGGTCGTGGAGCAAGGCGTGGGGTAGCAGTTTGAGGGCCACCTCACGTTTGAAACGGGGATCGTAGGCGCGAAAGACAGTAGCCATGCCGCCTTGCCCAATTTGCCCGCTGATTTCGTAATGGTTGATCGTACGTTGAGACATAAAAAGTAACGGTTTGTAGTGACCGCTTTAGCGGGCTAGCCGACTAAAGTCGTCACTACAAACCAATAGACAGCACCTGCAAGCCAAGATTCCCCGTTCGTAGTGACCGCTTTAGCGGGCTGGCCGACTAAAGTCGTCACTACAAACCGAAGAATGTTAGTCGGCCAGGTCAGAGGCCAGTTCTAGTTCAGCCAGTTCGGTGGCGGCTTGCGGCCGCGGGCGATCCAGCCGCACCTGCTTAATAATGTCCGTCGCCAGTTGGCGCGTGTTCTTCACATTCAACTGCTCAAACAAGAAGGAAAACTGGGCTTCCAGAGCCGCGCCAATGGCCGATTGAGATTCATCGGGCAAATCCCACCACGCCTTTTTCATCGGGCCAATGGCCTTTTTACGCGCCGAGTAGATGAATTGTTCTTCAGTCATGCCCTCTTTCCACTCCCCTTTCAGGTTGGCGTGGGTATAGGCATACGCTTCTTGTACCACCTCAGCCGGCAGAAGGTCAAAGACCATGTTTTGGAAATTAGTCGCCAGGTGAATCTCCACGGTGCCGATTTCCGGGAATTTACTGAAGGCGTTGGGTGGTAAGGTAGAGGCCCCATGCTGAACGGCCCCACCCATGCCATAAGAATCACGGGCGGCCTGGCTCAATTCACGCAGGGTATCAAAGTCCACTTTCACCTGAGCTAACGTGCCGTCGGGTAAAACCACGCCGCCATGACTGGTGCCAGTCTGTACGGAAATTTTGGAGATGCCGGGAACCTCGTCACCGAGGGTGCGATTGTACCCTTGCATGAAGGCGTGTAGCTCTTCCACGGTGGAGTTTTTGTGGCCCACTTCGCCAATTTCGCCACCGAGGGAGATGGTAACACCTTCTGGCTCAATGGAACGAGCGTGGCGGGTGAGTTCGGCACAGCGGGCATAATTATGGTATTGCTGTTCGTCCAGGGTGGCAAAGCTCAGGTCTACCAGGGTGGAGGTGTCAATGTCAATGTTGTAAAAACCAGCGGCTACGGCTTCATCCATTAAATCTTTGACGGCGGCAATCTCTTTTTCCGGGTCGGCCTTGAAATTTTTGGCTGACACCTGGAAATGGTCGCCCTGGATGCAAACGGGACCACGATACCCTTCACGGAGCGCGGCCGCGAGCACACAAGCCACATATTCCACGGGTCGTTGCGCCGTGTAACCCATCTCAGAGCGGGCAATCTCAAACAGCATAGCCCCCACATCCAGCCGGTTGGCGGCCCGGAACACCGCTCGCGACGAGGTGTAGTTGACGGCCCGGATATTCATAGCCGGTACGGTAAAGGTGCAAGGAACATCACCTTGCCCAATCGCCATGTACAGGTCATGGATAGAAGCCGGATATACACCTAATTCTTGGGCAATTTGCCAGATGAGCCAGCGGGCAGTATCCCGCACAATGCCCTCAGCAAAAACAGCGGCATAAGCCAGCGCATCCATTTTTTCAGGTAAAGCAGATTCATTTAGCACCTTCACGCCCTGGCCTTCCAAAGCCACAACGCCATTCAGGTGTTCAAATAGAGATTTAGTGGTCTCAAGTTTCATCATTAGACTCCTTCTTTTACAGAGAGTATGGCCTCAATAACACAGGCCATTGGGGTTAAAAGGTGGAAATAAAATACATCTATTTTTACCACGACTTGGCCCAAATGAGAATTGCTGTTCAAAAACGTCTACTTTACCCAAATAGGCCGCCTCTGGTTACAACTGAAGTTTAGAGCTAGAGAGGAGAGCTAGAGTAATTTCCTCTAGCTCTAGCTCTGAACTCTAAACTCAAGTTACAATAACTTACTGAATCCCGATTCGACGTGGGGCGAAAATGGGCTTAATAACCAATACACTAATGCCCAACCATCCAACGCCACTTATCCAATTAGCTGGAGGAAAGATCTAGAGGGAATTACTCTGGAAAATCCTCTAGCTCTCGCTCCGGACTCTAAACTGTAGATTTAAAGCAGAGGAAAAAATGCCTAACCCAATCAATAACCCTGCCTATGGGGCACATATGCAACCTTTTGCCGGTATTCCCACCTTTATGCGCCAACCAGCCACACGTGATCTGGCTGATGTAGATGTGGCGGTGATTGGCGTGCCGTTTGATGGCGGCACCAGTTATCGTAGTGGAACCCGCCTGGGGCCACGAAAAATTCGGGAAGCGTCGCTGATGTTATGGGGCTACAACAACGTCTTGCGGGTGTCGCCGCTGGACTTGTTGGATGTCGTGGATTATGGCGATGTAAGTGTGATTCCTATGAGTATTGACGCCACCATGGAAGCCATTACCCGTGAAGTGGGTGAGGTGATTCATAGCCGGACGACGTTGATTACGCTGGGTGGGGATCATTCGATTACCTTGCCCCTGTTGCGAGCGCACGCGGCCGCGTACGGCCCTTTAGCCGTCGTTCATTTTGACTCCCACCCCGACACCTGGGAATCAGAGTTTGGGGGGCAGTTGTGCAGTCATGGTACACCCTTCCGCCGGGCCATTGAAGAAGGGTTGATTGACACCTCAGCCTACATTCAGGTAGGCATTCGTGGTTCAACCAGTGGCCCAGACGATTTGTTGGAAGCCCAACAGTTGGGAGCACGGGTAATGCCCATTGAAGAAGTATTTGCGTTGGGCATACCGGCGGTCATTGAGAAGATTCAGGCCATGATGGGGGAGCGGCGGGTGTATGTGTCGCTGGATATTGATGCCGTAGACCCCGCCTATGCGCCTGGCACAGGCACACCAGAGGTGGGCGGGCTGAGTAGTTTCCAGATGTTACAACTGGTGCGCGGCCTGAAAGGGTTAGATTTGGTAGGCTTTGATCTGGTGGAAGTGAACCCGGCCTTTGATCACGGTGATATTACGTCCATCCTGGCGGCCAATCTGGCTTTTGAGTTTTTGTCGCTGGTGGCCTTGCGGAAGTAGAAGGACGTGGTGCGTGGTGCGTGTTACGTAACACGCACCACACACCACTGACGAAAATTAGCCCGACCTCTGGAATCTCTCAGTCTCTCAATCTCTTAATCTCTTAGTCTCCAGAGAAGGGAGTGAAAAACGCCATACGCCAGAACTTTATTTGCGGCCGCGGCCCCTCGTCATCCCCTTCTTTTTATTACCACCCCGGTAACTGGGCACTTCCAGCACAAAAAAAGTACACCGACTGCCATCCAACATACGCGAGGCCAGGCGGGGGTCTATTTCGTCAATGGGCAGGGCCGTGGTGATGACGGTGGGTAGGCGGGCGTTGTAGCGATGGTTGAAAAGCTGATACAGCTTTTCCCGCGCCCAAGACGTGGCACTCTCCGTGCCCAGGTCGTCTAACACCAGCAGGGGAGCCGTTTTCACCTCATCAAACCGTTTGTCGTAACGCACGCCCGTGGCCGGATTAAAGCTGGCCCGCAGGTGGTCTAACAAATCAGGCACCACGATAAATAGCACCGGGTCGCCATTTTTAGCCACGGCGTTGGCGATCGCGGCCGCTAAATGGGTTTTGCCATTACCAAAGCTGATGCTGTTAAACACCAGCCAATCTTGGGGGGTTTCGGCAAAGGTTTTGGCCGTCTCTAAAGCACGGCGCAAATTATCGGCCTGCGCTTTGGGTAACTCATCCTCGCGCATATCAAAACTGGCGAAGGTTTTATCCCCATGCAGGTTCAAAGAGGAGAGATCGGATTGGTCTTGGGCGACACCGGAGCGGCGAAAATCGGGGGCGGTGATGTGGATGATCTGGCCCACATTGGGGTCTACCATGCGCGACTGAATGCGAATTTCAATCGCTTCTAGCTCTTCGTTGGTGGTGATGACGGTAGCCAGGCGGGCGTTATAACGGTGGTTGAAAATCTGGTACAGCTTTTCTTGTGCCCAGTCGGTGTTGCTTTGACTGCCCAGGTCGTCCAGAATGAGGATGGGCGCATTACGAATTTGCTCAAACCGTTCATCATAACTGCCTTCACTGGTGGGGCCATAGGCGGCCCGCAGGTGGTCTAGCAGGTCGGGCACGGCCACAAAAATGGCAACCCGGCCATGGGCGATAGAATGGTTAGCGATTGCGGCCGCGAGGTGAGTTTTACCACACCCATATCCCCCCTTGATCACCAGCCACCCCTGCGGCTGATCGGCAAACGCCTTCACCCGCTCAAAGGCCAGGCGCAAATTCCGCTGTTTGTCGGGGGTCATGCCATGCCCTTCGGCATAAAAGGAGTCAAAGGTGCAATCCTGTAGCGCCCCTAATTGACTCACCCGTAGCAGGCGATCAAACCGGGCTGTCTGCATATCAAGCTGGCGACAACTACACGGAACCGCCCGACCAAACCGGGCGTCGGTCATGTCTACATCCGGCACAATAAAGCCGATTCCCTCGCAGTAAGGGCAATCCGGTTTACCTGATCCTGGCAAAGCCGTTTTCGGGGCTTCAGCGTTTGATGATGTCTTTGAGGTCATCGGGGATTTGTTGCTGTAATTCTTTTTGAGAATCTCTGCGACTGATTCCATCCTGTTTACCTTCCTGTCGCCATTTTTCCAAAATGCTTAAAACATAACGCCACTTGCGGACGTTGTTCTCGACGGCTATCTGAATGGCTTGTTCAATCCAGCTTAAGGGGTACGTTTGCTCTGCCTCACGTAACTCATCGGCAATCATAGGCGTTAAGGAGCCGATATTTTGTTCGTACAAAACAAACACATTGGGCCGCTCCACCAGGAGCGTGATCGGTTCATCATCGTTGGCCGAAGGTCGCCACTCACCCTTGGTAATGCCTTCCACGGCGGAGCGCCCCTTCTCCGTGTTCATAAAATACAGATCCATGTTGCCATCGGCACTGCCCACGGAAATATGCAGAAAAGTTCCTCTGGCTACGGCCCGTTCCAGGGCATCTACCAGATTGTTGGCAGCGATGGTGGCCGTTGGCCCTAACCCTTTCATCAATTCGCTGTCGTTGAGAAAGTCGGTCAGGCGCAGGTAACGGACTTTGCCTTCCCGGTATTGCAGTGCCCAAAATGCGTACAGCGTCACCTTTAGCTCACCCAAATCATCAATGATGGGGAGCAGGTCGCTGAAAAACAGGTTAGGAAGCTGGGTCAGCTTAAGTTTGCCGTCGGGGAAGCCGGGAAAGCCTTTCATGGTAGTAATCAGTGAAACTCACGCCAAGGCGCAAAGGCGCAAAGGATGCCAAGTTATCAGAGAAGATTTGTGGCTTTTTGTGGATTTACTGCTAGTTATCCACAAGTAATCGTCCAAAAATAAGGTTCCACCCAGACCTGACAGGTTTCCGAAAACCTGTCAGGTCTAAATCGGGCAGTTATTTTTAGATGTTCACTAAAGCTGCACCTCTTGTCGTTGTAAATTCCTGAAGGTTGCCAGTTCGCCGTGCCAGAACAGGTCAATGCTGCCGGTAGGGCCATTACGGTGTTTGGCCACGTTGATTTCGGCGATGTTTTTGCGTTCGCTGGTTTCGGGATTGTAGTAGTCGTCCCGGTAGATAAACATGACGATGTCGGCGTCTTGCTCAATGGAGCCGGAGTCGCGCAGGTCGGAGAGCATGGGCCGTTTGTCCTGACGTTGCTCGACGGCGCGGCTTAACTGCGCGGCCGCGACAACCGGCACATCCAGCTCTCTGGCTAACCCCTTCAGGGCACGAGAGATTTCACTGATCTCCTGCACCCGATTGTTGGTCGAAAAGTCCGACTGCATCAATTGTAAATAATCAATCAGCACCATGTCTATACCGTGTTCGGCGTAGAGGCGGCGGCATTTGGTGCGTAACTGCATGGGCGTAATGCCGGGCGTATCGTCAATGAAAATCTGGGTTTCAGACAGGCGACCAATGGCTTCATAAAAAATCGGCCACTCCTGGTCATACAGGTTGCCCCGGCGCAGGCGTTGCGAGTCAATGCGCGTCTCGATAGCCAACATACGTTGGAGCAACTGTTCACCAGACATTTCCAGGCTAAAAATAGCCACCCGTTTACTGTGTTTTAAGCCCGCGCTAACCACCAGATTTAATTGCAGGGCCGTTTTACCCATACCGGGCCGGGCGGCTACAATGATCAGGTCTGATTTATTCATGCCGCCCAACATACGATCCATATCGGTGAAGCCGGTGGGCACACCAATGATTTCATCCCCACGAGCGTTGAGCTGTTCGATGCGCTCCAGGTAGGATTTGGCGATCTGTTTGACCGGGGTGAGGTCACGGGTGATGCGCTCTTCGCTGACACTGAACAGGGTTTGTTCGGAGCGGTCAATGACGACCCCTACGTCTTCGTTTTCGTCGTAGGCCAGGGTGGCGATTTGCGTCGCGGCCGCGATCAACCTTCTTCTCATGGCCGTCGCTTCAACAATACGGCCATAATGTTTGGCATTAATCGAAGTGGGGACAATGTTGATCAGGCCAATGACATACGCCTCACCGCCCAACTCTTCCAACTGTTCCCGCCGCCGTAGCTCTTCGGTCAGCGTAATCAGGTCAACCGGCTCCCGGCGATCATGCAAATCCAGAATCGCCCGGTAAACCCACTTGTTTTGTTCCCGGTAAAAAAACTCAGGCCGCAAAAAGGTAGCCACTTCAAAAAGCGCGTCCGGATCAATGAGCAAAGAACCCAGGACGGCTTCTTCTGCTTCAATACTGTGGGGGGGCAGGCGTTCAATCGAACTCATAGTGTAATTATCTACCGAATATCCTGATGAAAACAGAGCAAAGGGGCGAAATTATCGTTAATCCAGGCGTTCCCAGGATGGTTGAGGATGAGGGGAACTCGTGGGAACTCAGAGGAACTCTGGGAACTTGCCACCTGCAACCTGCCACTTATTTTCGCTGAAGTTCCCCATGAGTGTGCGCTCACCAAAGGGAATGAAAATTTTAACCACAGATTTCACAGATTCACACAGATATTTCTTTTCTCTGCGTACTCTGCGTCTCTGCGGTTCCGTTATTTTCGCAGGGTCGTGAGCAGGTCTTTTGAACAAAAACGTGAAACGCAAGCAGGCTCACGTTTCACGTTTTTAAGTTTTGGGTTATGGCCGCGAAATGGGCTAACTGGTATCTGTGGCGGGTTTATTTTTTCTCTTCATCGTCGAAATCAAGCGTGTCCACAAAATCCTTAAAGGCATCTAAACCAGCCATGTCTTCCTCTTCACTCTCTTCGACCTCGGCATCGGCCTGTTCAGCTTCGCTGATGTCTGGTTCGGGGTAAACACCCGCTTCGTCCATGACTTCTTCATTAACGAAGATGGGGCACTTCACCCGCACCGCCAGGGCAATGGCATCAGAAGGACGGCAATCTATTTCTAACAGTTTGCCCCCTTGATCCACAAAAAGCGTGGCGTAATAGACATCGGTTTTGAGGTCGCTTACCAAAATGTGCGAAACCTTGCCCCCCATCGCTTTGATGGAATTTTCGAGCAGATCATGGGTTAGCGGCCGCGCCATTTCTGTGTCTTGTAGTTCTATGGTAATCGCTTCCGCCTCACAGGGGCCAATCCAAATAGCCAACTGCCGTTCGCTGTCTACATCACGGAGCATGACCACCCGATGTTGGGAGATGAGGCTGATACGAATGCTATCTATAATCACTTCGATCATGGTTAAAACCCCTTTGACGTTACATTTATTGTAAACCAGGATTGCAGGCATTGTAGCATAAAAATGGAAAAGCATCACGGCTGATTAGCGGTCTGTCAGCCCTTTGCCTGACATTTATCGCTTGATTCTCAGGTGTAGAACGTGCCATAATGCGGGGGGTGAAGCATTTCAGCGTGGAAGCATTTCAGCATTTCAGCTTATCAGCTTTCTGGCTGACCGGCTGACCGGCTGACTAGCTGACCAGCTATCCCCAAAGGAGCATGATGATGGCCCAAAGATACCGTTGGCATGAGGTGGTACAGGAATTGGTGGATGTGGCGATGGGACGGCAACCGGCCGACCTGGTTGTGCGGGCGGGTACGTGGGTAAATGTCCACAGTGGCGAACTAATTGCCCATACGGATGTGGCGGTGAAACGCGGCCGCATCGCCTACGTTGGCCCCTCCGCAGAGTACACCATAGGTAAACAGACACAGGTGATTGAGGCTCGCGGCCGCTACCTGGTTCCCGGTTTGTGTGACGCCCACATGCACGTGGAAAGCGGTATGGTCACTGTCACCGAATTTGCCCGCGCCGTCATTCCCCACGGCACCACCAGCATGTTCATAGACCCCCACGAAATCGCCAATGTGCTCGGTTTGCCGGGGGTGCGCCTCATGCACGACGAAAGCCTGAACCAGCCCATCAACATTTATGTGCAAATGCCCAGTTGTGTGCCCAGTGCCCCCGGTTTGGAAACCCCCGGCGCCACCCTCGGCCCGGCCGAAGTGGCCGAAGCCATGACCTGGCCCAACATCATCGGCCTGGGGGAGATGATGAATTTCCCCGGTGTCTACCTGAACGACCCCAAGATGCACGCCGAAATAGCCGCCACGAGGCAAGCGGGCAAAACGGTTGGCGGCCATTACGCCTCGCCTGATTTGGGCCGGGCTTTTCATGGCTATGTGGCCGGTGGCCCCGAAGATGATCACGAAGGCACCCGCCCGGAAGATGGCCTGGCCCGGGTGCGCCAGGGCATGAAAGCCATGCTGCGCCTCGGTTCGGCCTGGTACGATGTGGCCGCCCAGATAAAGGCGATTACCGAGCAAGGGGTTGACAGCCGCAACTTCATTCTCTGTACCGATGACAGCCATTCCGGGACATTGGTGGTTGAGGGGCACATGAACCGGGTGGTGCGTCATGCCATTGCCCAGGGGCTTAAACCGATCACCGCCATTCAGATGGCGACGCTGAACACGGCCAGCCATTTTGGCCTGGAGAAGGAGATTGGCAGTATTACGCCGGGTCGTTACGCCGACATGATTTTGACCAGTGATTTGGTGACACTGCCCATTGAGATGGTCATTGCTAACGGACAGGTGGTGGCCGAAGCGGGGCAGATGAGGGTGGAACTGCCCCCGGTGGAATACCCGGATTGGGCCAGAGATACGGTGCGGCTAGGGAAGCGGTTCGCGGCCGCGGACTTTAACGTCCCCTCAGACAGCCAGGAGCCAGTGATGGTACGCGTCATCGGCGTCATCGAAAACCAGGCCCCCACCCGAGCCTTGACCCGTGCCTTGCCCGTCGCCGATGGCCGTATCCAGATTGATCCGCGCCAGAACGTAGCCCATCTGGCCCTGGTGGAACGGCATCGCGGCACAGGTGAACTGGTGAATGGGTTTGTGGCCGGCTTTGGCTTCAACGTGCCTTGTGCCATTGCCAGCACGGTCGCCCATGACAGCCATCATCTCATTGTGGTGGGCACGAGCCGGGAAGATATGGCCCTGGCGGTGAACCGGTTAGGGGAAGTGGGCGGTGGGGTGGCCGTTTATTCCGAAGGGCAGGAGTTGGCTCTGGTGGAGTTGCCCATCGCCGGGCTGATGTCGGCGGAGCGGGCTGAGGTGGTGGCCGAGAAGGCGGCGCGGATGGTGCAGGCATTTCGGGATTGTGGCTGTCGCCTCAATAATGCCTTTATGCAGTTGAGTTTGTTGGCGTTGGTGGTCATTCCTGAGCTACGTATTTCCGACCTGGGGATCGTGGATGTGACCAAGTTTGAGGTTGTACCGTTGATTGTAAGTTAGCCTCATTTGCGGTGGCGCGGCCGCAAACCCATGATCTTCTTTGGTGTCTATTCTTTATCAACGAGCAATTGCCAGTTTTAACATTGATAGTTAGACCGTTTTTTGCATAGTTTGGGCCATTTTGCGGTTGTTTTTCGTATCACCAAACCACTTTCTAACCTCACCAATCCGATTTCTCATTCACAACAGAGAATCCCCTATGCTATAATGCCCCGCACCCAAAGTTCCTACACCACAAGGCAATATGGCAGTAAACGATCTTCCCAACAACGAAACCGAACCAAACGGGGATGCAACCTTTGAAATCACCGTTTCCCGTCACTTTGCCACCTGGCTGGCAGAACAGAATGTCAGTCTGGCTTTCACCGTTCCACCCCTGAAGCTCTTTTTGATTGGCCTGAAACCGGACGGCCAACTTTCCCTGTTTGAACGGAGCTTTCAACGGTGCATGGGGGTCGCGGCCGCGGGCGATAGCCTCTACCTGAGTACCCGTTCCCAGATCTGGCGGTTAGAAAATGCCCTGCCCCCGGATCAATTATGGGAAGGGCAATACGACCGGCAATACATCCCCCGTCAGGTTTACACCACCGGAACCGTTGGCACCCATGACGTGGCCGTAGACCACACCGGGCGCGTTATCTTCGTCAACACCCGTTTTAGCTGTTTAGCCACCGTTAGCGATCAATATAGCTTTAACCCCCTATGGCATCCGCCGTTTGTGGATGGCCCGCGCCCCGGGGATCGCTGTCATTTGAACGGCCTGGCCCTGCGGGATGGCCGTCCGGCGCATGTGACCAGTGTCAGCCAGACCAATGAATTTGATAGCTGGCGGCATCACCGGCGCGATGGCGGGGCGGTAGTGGATGTCAATAGCAACGAGATTGTAGCGACCGGTTTATCTATGCCCCATTCACCCCGCTGGTACAAAGACACCTTATGGCTCACTAACTCCGGCACGGGTGAACTGGGGCGGGTCAATCTGGCCCAAGGTTGTTTTGAGCCGCTGGCTTTTGCACCCGGCTTCTTGCGCGGCCTCTGTTTTGTGGGCAACTATGCCGTAGTGGGTTCATCCAAACCCCGGCGCGGCGACCTGTACTCTGGTCTGGCCCTGGATGATGAACTGACCAAACGGAACACCAAACCACGCCTGGGGCTATTTATCATTGATCTGGTTAGCGGCCGCATTGCCCATTGGCTCTTCATCGAAACCGACCTGCGCGAACTGTATGATGTTGTGGCTCTGCCCGGCGTGCGCCAACCCATGGCCCTTGGCCTGCTCAACGAAGAAATCCAGCGCACCATCTGGTACGATCCGTTGGCAGAAGTGAATAGCAATCAGTGACCAGTAAGTCTACGAAAAGAAGCCACGAATTAACACGAATTTTTCTCTGCTCGTTTGGCGTCCTTTGCGCCCTGGCGTGAAATTTTCCCATAACTCGAAACTCAGAACTCGAAACTCGAAACCCTATGCCCACCACTCCCCCTTTCCAGTTCATCAACATGACCAACTACCAGGTCAGCAGTTCCCCCGGGTTTGCTGATTGGTTGGCCGAGCAAAACGTGAGTCTGGCTCTGACCAACACGCTGGGGCATCGGCTGTTTTTTATTGGCCGGGATGGGCGGGGCGAGTTGGCGGTGTTTGCCCAGAATTACGACCGCTGTATGGGTCTGGTGGCGGTGAATGATCAGACCCTATACATGGTAACGCGTTATCAAATCTGGCGGCTGGAAAATGGCCTGCCCCCCGGTGAAAGCGTAGATGATGGGTATGATCGGCTCTACATTCCCCAAATGGCCCACACCACCGGCGTTGTCAACATTCACGACATTGCCGTGGGAGACGATGACCAGATTTATTTCGTCAACACCCGCTTTGCCTGCCTATCGGCCATAAGCAAAAGCAAAAACTTTACCCCTATCTGGAAACCCCCCTTCATTAGCGAACTGGCCCCGGAAGACCGTTGTCATCTGAATGGGCTGGCCTTGCGGGATGGTCAGCCCCGTTACATGACCAGTTTCAGCCAGACCAACACCCACGAAGGCTGGCGTGAGGTGCGGGTAGGTGGCGGTGTCATTACGGATGTCGTCACCAATGAGACGGTAGCGCATGGCTTGACCATGCCCCATTCCCCCCGTTATTATCGGGACGAATTGTGGCTGACAAATTCGGGCACAGGCGAGTTTGGTAAAGTGGATATGGCCCGCGGCCGCTTTGAACCCATCCTCTTTGCCCCCGGCTTTTTGCGCGGTTTGGCCTTTCACGGCGACTACGCCATCGTCGGGTCTTCCAAACCCCGGCACGGCGACTTCTTTGATGGTGTTCCCTTACAAACCAGGCTGGATAAACAACAGTTGGAGCCACTACGCGGCCTATTCATTGTGGATTGCCGTAGTGGTGAGGTGTGCCATTGGTTTTCGTTGGCTGGGGTGACGGGTGAGGTATATGATGTGATTGCTTTACCCGGTGTGCGTCGGCCCAAAGCCATCGCCCTGAATTCCGACGAGTTGCAAAATATGGTTACGATGGGAGCACTCGCCCCTTTACACATCGTATAAACCGGCTCTACCGGGTTTACGGGGAGTGGAGACTTTAGTCGGAACGTCTCAACCGGCTAAAACCTCAACGCCTGATTTACCACGTTCGATCCGGTAGAGTCTATAAACCCAATAATGGAGCGCTTATGAAATGAACTGGCGGGAATACCTATTAATTACCAAAAAGGAGCGAACTATGATGAGGCAACAAACAATTATGTCCAAAACCATGGATGTACGGCAAACCAGCATTCACTGGGGCACAACTCACATCCCTCTCGAATTAACAATGCCTGCCCCGACAACTGGCTGGATGATTTTGACACAAACAAGTCTGGATGATAGGCAACACCTGGATCAGGTACGTGGTTATTTCCACCGCCAGGGAATTGCTACGATGGTGGTTTATCTTGGCACACCCGGAGCCGGGGTGAAGCCGATGACGGAGCGGTTGCTGGCGGCGGCCCGCTGGCTTCAGGATCAGGCTGAAAGCAAGGGATTACCGGTGAGTTATTTTGGTGTTGGTCAACAGACAGGCGTGGCCCTGGCCGCGGCCGCGGACCAAGCCCATCTCTCTGCCGTCATTTCCTGGAACGGCCAGGCCCTCCCCAATTGGCGCACTCTTCGCCGGGTAGCAACCCCCGCCCTCTTGTTAGTAGATGATCAATCACCCTGGCAAACACGCTGGGCTAACCGTCTGGCCCAATGGCAGATGGGTTCTTCCAGCCAGTTCAAAATGATGCCCCAGGCTGATTTTGAAACCTACTCCTTTGAGTGGTTACGTCACAATAGCCATTCTCAGGCCCGCGGCCGCGTCCAGAGCACATCGCTCAAGCGGTTAGTGGCAACCGGAACATTGGCGCTGGCCCTGGCTTTACCCCTGGCGGCTCCGGCTATCGTTCAAGCCGCGCAAGCTCCGGCCATCGTGACAGCCCAGGTAGCGTCTGAGTTCGACTTTGCGGATGGCTTTGCCCTCGGGGCCAACGATGTACAGGGTGACGGTTTCACCGGTTTAATCAATTATGGCAGTACCAACCCTGGTCGCCGGGAAGCCAAAGATCAGGCCAAGAACAGCGATGGCTCCTACACACTGGGAGCCAATGCCGTAAGCGGCGATGGCTTTACCCCGCGCACGGGTGAAATATCTCTGATTGATGCCGGTGGTTTGGAATTCTTTGTTAATACCAACATCACCTTCACCACCTCTAGCTCCGCCAGTGGGGCAGCCAGTGAAGCCACATTTACCCAGGCCGTAGCCGCCACCACCTCTGGGGCTGGCACGACAATGACAACGCTGAATGATGCCTTTGATGGGTACAACGGCCTTTTTGTTAATGGGGTAAGCTACAACAATAATGGTCTGGTCGCCTTGGAATGTGTCGGTACAACCACCCAGATTGACCGACAAGTTGTTTACAACCCACAGGCCATTGGCAATATCACCGTTTCCCGTAAAGTATTTGTGCCTGAGGATGATGAGTTCATTCGCTGGATCAATAGCTTCACCAACAGTGGCGGCATTACCGAAACCGTGACGATCACCACCACGAATAATCTAGGGTCGGATGCTTCTACCTTGCTGGTTAGTAGTACGAATGGTGATGCGGTGGCCGATTTGACGGACACCTGGGTAACAACATTCCAAGATTTTACGGGCAGCACTTCGTCGGATCCCCGCCTGGGTCATGTGTTGCAGGGTATTGGTGCACCCACCTCACTCGCGTCTATCTCCTTTACCGATGGTGATGGTTTCCCGACCTGGAGTTACTCTTTTGATCTGGGTCCTGGTGAGACGGCCATTATTATGAATTATGCGACGGGTCAACCCTCACGGGCGGACGCGGCCGCGCAATCTGCTCTGTTAGCCGACCTGGAAGGCTCATCGCTAGACTGTATGACCGCTGACGAGATTGCCCAGGTCATTAACTTTGATACCTTTATACCTACTGATGTCTCCCTGACTGAGTTTGATGGGCAACCCAATCAGGCGGCCGCGTTGGCGGCCTTGACCATTCTGGCTTTGCCCGGCCTCGGCTGGCTGATTCGCCGTCGCCGGCAACAGGCTGGCTAGGCTATACCCGACAAGGTGACAAAACGAGGGCCGACAGGGCGAAAAAGCCTCAGATGATGCCCGTCGCCAATATAGTTACAGATTGCTATTGCAATCTGAGAACCCCTGATCAGATTCAAACCTGGTCAGGGGTTTTTTGTTGCCCGTTTTTGATCTTCCGTTATGCTCATTAAGGGGGAAGTATCCGTTTTAGGAGGAAAATAGAAACTTTCATGCTGTGGCTTAACATTCTCATCATTGTGGTTTGTCTGGTTGTTCTGATTTTTGGGGCCAGCTTTATTGTAGAAGGCGCGGCCCGCCTGGCCCGTAAGTTAGGCATTTCCGAGCTGGTCATTGGGTTGACCATTGTGGCGATTGGCACATCAGCCCCGGAGTTTGCGGTGACGGTTGCGGCCGCGCTGCGTGGTCAGGCCGATATTTCGGTTAGTAATGTGGTTGGCTCCAACATCTTCAACCTGGGCTTCATTCTGGGTGGCGTGGCCGCCATAACCACCATCCATACCTCGCGTCGGTTGGTCTTTCGTGATGGTGGGTTGCTCATTGCCACAACCTTGCTTCTGCTCTTCTTCTTGCGCGACCTGGAACTACAACAGTGGGAAGGGGCGGTATTATTCATATTACTTATAGTTTATATTGCCTACCTTATCTACCAGCGTGAGGCCCCGGAAGATGACCTGCCCGCCGGTGAATTTCGGTGGCTGGATATCCCCCGGCTCATTGTGGGGCTGGTGATGGTGGTGGCCGGGGGCCATTACCTGGTAGATGCAGCGGTGGAGATTGCCCGGAGTGTAGGGGTGTCAGAGTGGGCCATTGGTGTCACCATCATAGCCGCGGGCACATCCATGCCTGAACTGGTGACATCATTAGTAGCCGCCATACGAGGTCATGAGGGGTTGTCCATTGGCAACCTGATCGGCAGTGATTTGTTTAACTTGTTAGGGGTGTTGGGGGTAGCCGGGATTCTCCAAACACAACCAATGATTATAGACACCGCTGGCCGCAGTAGTGTCATGCTCCTGAGCGCGATGGTGATCCTGGTTGTCATTCTGATGCGCACGGGCTGGAAGTTAACGCGTGCCGAGGGTGTGATCCTGGTAGCCATCAATCTGGTACGCTGGTATCTGGACTTTCAGAATGGGTCGCAGTAGGCAGTGCGGGTTGATGGATGGCGCGGCTGTATCCGTTCCTTTTAGGGATTGCCGTGAGGT
>JADJUV010000179.1 GCA_016716885.1 Candidatus Trichofilum aggregatum
CTCCTCTATTCCTCATTCAAACTGACCTGACGTATAATCTCCCCAATCTCACAACCTCCCAGGCGTTCCTCTGAGTTCCCCCGAGTTCCCAGAGTTCCCCTGAGTTCCCATCCCCAAAGGAGTTTTCCATGTTTGACTTCATCACTGAAGAACACCGAATGATCCAGCAGGCGGCCCGTGAGTTCGCCCAAAACGAAATCGCCCCCATCGCCGCCGAACACGACGAAAGTGGCGAGTTTCCCATCAACACCATCCGCAAAATGGGTAAACTCGGCTTCATGGGTATCGAAGTGCCGGAAGAGTACGGCGGCGCGGGCATGGACACCCTGGCCTACGCCCTGGCCCTCACCGAAATCTGCAAAGCCGACGCCAGTCACGGCACCATTATGTCCGTCAATAACTCCCTCTTCTGTCATGGCCTGATGAAATATGGCACTGAGGAACAGCGGCAAAAATACCTGGTTCCCGTGGCCTCTGGTGATGCCATCGGCGCGTACAGCCTGACCGAACCGATGAGCGGTAGTGATGCCGGCACGATGAAAAGCCGGGCCGTCCTCAACGAAGCCGGAACCCATTACCTCATCAACGGGCGCAAATCGTGGGTCACGTCGGCCCCTTATGCCGATTTCATTGTCCTGTTCACCATGACCCAGCCAGAGAAAAAGCATCAGGGCATCAGTGCCTTTATGATTGAGACGAATCATCCAGGGTTTGAGCGGGGCAAAAAAGAGCCAAAGATGGGCATTCGGGCCAGTGCCACCAGTGAAATCATCTTCGATAATTACGAATGCCCGGTGAAAACCGGTTGGGCAAAAGAAGGGGAAGGGTTCAAAATCGCCATGACGGTGCTAGACGCGGGGCGGATTGGCATTGCCTCACAGGCGTTAGGCATTGCCGATGCGGCGTTGGAAGCCAGCATCAAGTATGCTCAGGAGCGGGAAGCGTTTGGGCAGAGAATTGGCGAATTCCAGATGATTCAGCAGAAGTTGGCGGATATGAAGTGCCGGGTTGAGGCCAGCCGGATGTTGATTTATCAGGCGTGTCTGGCGAAGGGCGCGGCCGCGAAAACCGGTGGTCGTTACTCCTTAGAAGCCAGCATGGCCAAGTTGTTCGCCAGCGAAACGGCTGTCTTTGTCACCCACCAGGCGGTGCAGATTCACGGCGGCATGGGTTGCAGCAAAAGAGATGCCCTGGAACGATACTACCGCGACGCCAAAATCACGGAAATCTACGAAGGCACCAGCGAAATTCAACGCATGGTCATCGCCCGCCAACTGACGGTCTACGCTAAAGAGAAAACCCTCACGCCAAGGCGCAAAGGACGCCAAGAAATCGGCGGTCAGCTAAGTTCTATAAGCCTTGGTGTGAGGATTTATTTTACCCGGTAAGTCAGGTTTAGGTGTTTCTTCCAGGCCATTAACAATACGGTTAATGCCATGTTTGAAAAGTTCTAAACCAAAATTGATGAGGAGTCCCAACTTCTTATCAGTCAGAACCAGGTAACTGAATAATTGCTTTTTATGAACGGGCTGAGTTTGTTCGACAGATTTAAGTTCAACGATAACCTTATCCTCAACAATCAAGTCAGCACGAAAAGCATTCTCGATAATAAAATCTTCATAGGCGATAGAGATTGGATGTTGCCGTAATACCTTGAGACCCCGTTTCTGTAATTCATAGGCCAACACAACCTCATAGACTGATTCTAATAAACCAGGGCCTAACCGTTGATGAATCTTATAGGCCGCATCAACAATTTCTTTTGCCACTTCGTTTTCTGTCATGGTAATTCTCTTGTCTAACAAACCTTAACTTTCTCAAAACGGGGTTTTTAACTTGGCGTCCTTTGCGCCTTGGCGGAGTTTACAACGCGCCAATAATGAGGCTTTCTAACAGTCTGGCGAGGAAGAAAACGATGATAGGACTGATATCTAGACCACCCATCGCGGGGAGCAAACGGCGAACGGGGGCCAGTAATGGCTCAGTAACCTGATGGATGAAACGGATGATAGCGGCCGCGGCCTCAGCCTTCAATTCCTCATCAGCCTCAGAGGCTAAAATCGTCTCATAATCAGCCAGAGCCAGCTCCGGCTGGCCATGGGCGACATACGCCTCAGCGCGTAGAAGATAGATAATTTCGTTGGCCGTCTCCCCCTGCTCAATGACCCAACTATAATCGGCAATCGCGGCCGCATATTGTTTGTCATCATAATAGGCCACCCCCCGTGACCAGTGGGCCAGAACGTGGTTCGGGTCTTGGGCGATTATTTCACTATAAACGGTAATGGCCGGATGATACGACCCTTCTTCCAGGTAAGATTCCGCCTGGCGGATTTGTTCGGCGAACGGGTCGTTGCTGCGGCCGCGGCCAAACCAACTCAACGCCAACGCCACAATCAGGGTAGCCAACACCGAAAAACCCAGCATATTCAACCCGGAACGACAGCCCCGACGTACCTCGGTGGTGTCTTTGGGTGGAGGGCTTTTTTTCTTAGTTTTGCCATGCCACCTTACCTAAGAAGGGGCCCTGACGTTTTCTTAATCCGTTGATGTAACCAACTGAACGGTTAAAATCAGCGTTAATCTCCCCAATCTGCGGTTAAATTTCTGGCTAACTGCCAGAAATGAACTTGCCAGGTACGAATCAGTCCAAAAATTTGTTCATTCGTGAAATTCGTGGCAAAACTTCTCCTCGTGTCTTAACACAGCCTACCTTACGCCTCGTCCTTCACCAACTGTAAATACACATCTTCTAACGAATGGCGCAATTCGCCGACAAACTGAATGAGCGCACCCGCCTGCACCAGATGACGAATCAGCTCCGGGTTATGGGCTTCGGCGTCATCCACCGCCACCACTAGCTTGTTGTCCACGGCCTGCACTTCTTTGACGAAGGGGAAAGTTTGGCACGCGGCCGCGAACCGTTCCGCCGCTTCCGCCAGATGAAACACCACCTGCCGCCCATACAACTGCCGTCGCAACGCCTTGGGCGTATCCACCACCCGCAAATGGGATTTGAACACCCCAATCCGATCACACAACCGATCCGCTTCATCCAGATTATGGGTGCAAAGGAAAGTCGTTCGCCCTTCCTTCTTCAAATCAGCGATAAAACCGCGCACCAGTTGTGAGGCTTCCGGGTCAAGCCCAGCCGTGGGTTCATCCAAAAACAGCACCTTTGGCTCATGGAGCAGAGTACGAGCAATGGCTAATTTCTGCTTCATCCCCTTGCTAAACGTGCCCGCCGCATCATGCCGCCGCTCCCACAGCCCCAACAGGCGTAAATATTTCTCCACCTGCCCAGCCACATCTTTCACCTCATACAGCGTGGCATAAATCTGCAAATTCCGCTCCGCACTGAGCCGATCATACAAACCAGGCGTCTCCGTCAAAATACCCACATTGCGCCGGATAGATTGATCATCCTCGCCCACTCGGAATCCGGCCACAGTGGCCGAACCAGATGTCGGAGCAATCAGACTGGTCAACATGCGGACGGTCGTCGTCTTGCCCGCCCCGTTTGGCCCCAAAAAGCCGAACACTTCACCTTCGGCAATATCCAGCGTCAGGCGGTCTACGGCAGTGAAAGAGGCAAATGATTTGCTGAGGTTTTCGGTTTGAATCATGATGAACCTCGGGTTTTGAGTTTCAGGTTTCAGGTTGCAAGTTTCAGATTAAGTGGGGATATTGTAACCAGAAAGAGGCGTTTAGACAGGTTGTAATCAGGTTTGGGGGGATTCAGGCGTGGTTTGTGGGGCGGTTTGATGGGGAGTTGTTTCAAGTGAAGATCAGTGCCTGGCACGGGGCAGGAACGCTCGTCATAACCAGGTTTGTCTGCCCCGTGCCAGGCACCACCATTCTACCGTTCTAATTGATGCAGGGTTTGTTTTGGAGAAGACTGACCCTCGGTTTGCGGAACCCCTCCCCCCCCAGGGGCGGGGGGGTCGGCGCGGCTTTGGGGCCGCCCCGGAAAACCACCAGGCCCCCTTCCCACCGGGAAGGGGGTTAGGGATGGGTCTTCTGACCAATATACGAAGGGCTATCTCAAGTGAGTTGAAGATCAGTGCCGGGCACTACCAGTGCTAATTGGTATTGTCACAAAATGAGGGCGATGAGCAAGGGCACAGCCATCGTCACCAGAATGGCACTGATAAAACCGATGACCACATACTCCTTGCCCGCGTACTTGATGACCACCGGCAAGGTGGTATCCATCACCGTCGCTCCCCCCGAAGCAATTGGCCCCAGTTTGCCGCCAAGTCGCACCAGCAACGGCGCTAAAACGAAGGTTAACAATTCGCGCAGGATGTTACTCAGCAACGCTAAAGCGCCCAGGGTTTCACCCCGCAACTCGGCGATGAGGATGCTAGACAAACTGTAATACCCCATCCCGGAACCAATCGCCAGGGCGTCACGCAGGGTAATAGGGATAAGAAGGGAGACCGCGGCCGCGCCCAGCAAACTCCCGGCAATAATCCCCGCTGGCAAAAGCAAAATCTTCGGTTTGACTTGCCGTAAGGATTGCCATACCCGCCGGTCTCCCCCTACCGCCGCCCCCGCCAGAAACAGCAACACATACAACACCACCGACGTAATCCCCGCCGGATCAAAATCGATCTGTTCCGGCACAAACAGCCCGGCCAAAATCCCGACTACAAAACAGGCAAGAATGAGAAAGGTACCCTTCATACCGTCAGGCCACCAGCTTAAACAGCCGGTTCAGACCAGCCGTTACTATGACACTGCCAAAAAGCGAACCCAGAGCCAGGAGAAGCGCGTAAAACCCTAACTCCACCAACGAATTCATCACCTCGGGATTCCGACCAATGGCAAAACCTAACAAAAGGAGCAACAGAAAAATCACGCCCCACAGGGCGCGGTCAATCACCTGGATAACCTTCTCCCGGCGACGTAAAACATAGCCGATTACCGTCCCGGCCAAAATAGCAAGAAAAAGTGTTGTCATAACGTTTAGGGGGTTTGGGTAAGTTCTTGAACCTTGCCCACAATATCAGAAAAGTCAAAGGGTTTGGCAATGAACGAGGCTTGGATCGAAGCCAGAAGTTCGGGGGCCGGGGCAGGCCAGGCACTGACCAACAAAAACGGGCGTGTTTCGCCTTGTTTGCGGAGACGCGCCGCCAGTTCCAATCCTGTCATACCCGGCAGGCGAATATCAAAAATGAACATATCCGCATCGAGAAGTTCGGGGCCATCCAGATGTTGCAGAAGGTCTTCTGCGCTCATGTAAATGGGGTGAACTTTCATGCCAAATAAACCTAAGCCACTGGAGAGAAGTTGGGCGATGCTAGGTTCATCTTCGACGTAAACAATGCTGATGGGTTTTGTCATGTTGTGCCTTGCCAAAATGGGGGATTTAACTGCAAGTGATGATACTCTCACTCCTGATGGTTGACAAACGAATCAGTACCTATTGGTAGGGCTTTTCCAAAATCAACTCGTACAGCTTTACACAAGTCCTTAGCTGGTTTAGTCGGAAGACCCATCTCTCTTCCCGGGGGGGAGTTTTGCGTTGTTTTTCGGGCGGCCCCGAAAACAGCGCCCAGAAATGTTCCCCGCCCCTGGGGGCGCGGTTAGGGGTGGGGGAAACCCTGTTACCAGATTAATTTCTTAATCTGTCACAAACGCTTTGTTGCCGTGTCGGGTATAGCACGGGATCACGCGGCCGCGGAGCGGCGTTTGAACCATTTCTGTATTTCGATAGCGATAAAGACAATGGTACTCAAGGCCAGACAGATGCCCAATTGCCCCAGCGTTAAGGCCACCGTGTTAAACACATTTTGCAAGAAAGGTACATAAATCAGGGCCATTTGCAGAACAAACGTTAAAACAACCGCGGCCACCATCGGGCGATTGGAGAAAATCCCAATTTTGAACAGCGAATCGTAATCAGAACGAATAGCCAGCGCATTACCCATTTGGGCCAGGGTCAGGGTGGTAAAAATCATCGTTTGCCACACAGTCGCCTCTTCATGGGCAAAGGTGGGATTTTCCCGCCACAGCAAATACCCTGGTATTAAAGAGACAAGCCCCATTAAACCACCGACCCATATAATCATCATGCCTAGCCCTCGTCCCAGGATATTTTCTTTGGGATGAAACGGTTTACGCTTCATGATGTTGCGTTCACCCGGTTCGATAGCCAGCGCCAACCCCGGCACACCATCCGTGACCAGGTTAATCCACAAAATTTGCAGCGGCAGCAACGGCAGGGGCATCCCGAATAGTGGGCCAACAAACATCACAAATAGCTCACCAAAGTTGCTGGAAAGGGTGTAGCGAATGAATTTGCGGATGTTGTCGTAGATGACCCGCCCTTCTTCGATGGCCGCCACAATGGTGGCAAAGTTATCATCCAACAGAATCATATCGGCGGCTTCTTTGGATACATCGGTGCCGGTGATACCCATCGCCACGCCAATATCGGCTTTCTTGAGGGCGGGCGCATCGTTGACGCCGTCGCCGGTCATCGCCACGATATGGCCTTGAGCCTGTAGGGCCTGGACAATGTTGAGCTTATGCTCTGGGGCCACGCGGGCATAGACGGAAACTTCGGCCACCGTTTTTTCCAGTTCCTGAACCGACATTTTGGCCAGGTCTTGGCCGGTAAGATTTTTATGATCATCGCGGCTGACGATCTGTAATTCCTGGGCGATGTTTTGGGCGGTAAGGGGATGATCACCGGTGATCATCATGGGGCGGATACCGGCCCCTTTGGCTGTAGCCACGGCTGGTTTAACTTCGGGCCGGGCCGGGTCTAACATACCTACCAGACCGATGAAGGTGAGGTGACTCTCTGTTTCCGCCTCATTGGTCGTATCGGGGATGGCTTGCAGGGAGCGGAAGGCGACACCGAGGATACGTTGGCCCTGAGCCGCCAGTTCTTGATTACCTTGCAGGATGCGGCCGCGCATCTCACTGTCCAACGGTACACCACCATCCCCGTACCATACCGTATCACAAATCTCTAAAAGCCCATCCACAGCCCCCTTACAAAAAGCCACGTAAGGGTCACTGTGCCAGGGGGAATCGCTCTGACCGGTTTCGATAGCCGCTTTATGAATCGTGGTCATCCGTTTGCGGGTAGAGGTGAAGGGAACTTCAGCCACACGGGGCCACCGCTTTTCCAGGTTCGTTTTGTTGAGGCCCAACTGCGCGGCCGCGACCACCAACGCCGCTTCCGTCGGATCCCCTACCGCCCGAATCTGGTTCGTGCCCTCTTCAATTTCCAGCTCGGTGTCATTCGCCAGAACCATGGCCTTCAACAACAAGCCCAAGGTGCGGGTCGGCGGGGGCAAAGAGGCGTCTACTTCGGCATGAACGACTGGCTGGCGGCTGGCGATGAGATTTTCAATCGTCTGTTTCTCATTCGCCACATCCAACACCGTTACCGTCATGCGGTTCTCGGTCAGGGTGCCGGTTTTATCGGAGCAGATCACCGTCACCGACCCCAATGTTTCCACGGCGGGGAGTTTGCGGATGAGGGCGTGGCGTTTCAACATCCGTTGCGCCCCCAAAGCCAGGGTGATGGTCACAACGGCGGGCAACCCTTCGGGCACGGCGGCTACGGCCATGCTGATGCCTGTCAAAATCAGTTCACCCCAATCAATCGCCCCCGTGGTACGCAGAATACCCAGGGCAATGACGATAGCGATAATGACCAGGGAGACAACAGCCAGGGTTTTGGTCAACTGTTCCAGACGGCGTTGCAGAGGCGTGGGATCGCGCTCAACCCCCTGGAGCAGGTTGGCAATATGGCCTAGCTGGGTGTTCATGCCGGTTTCGGTAATGACCAATGTGCCTCGGCCATAAGTGACAACCGTGCCCATGTGAACCATGTTGTAGCGGTCGCCAATGGTTAAATCATCGCCGTGTAAGGTGATGATTTTCTTTTCCACTGGCTCAGATTCCCCGGTCAGGGCGGCCTCTTCGATGCGTAGGTTGGCACTTTCGATAAGGCGACCATCGGCGGGGGCAAAGTCGCCTGCTTCCAGGCGCACAATGTCACCGGGAACCAGTTCACGTGAGGAGACGGTAACAGGATGGCCACCGCGCCGGACTTTGACGGTGGGCACGGCCAGCTTTTTGAGGGCGGCGATGGCCTGCTCAGCCCGGTATTCCTGGGACACGCCGATGGCGGCGTTGAGGATGACGATGAGCAGAATGACCACGGAGTCTACATATTCACCTAAGATAATGGAGATGACCGCGGCCGCGATCAAGATCAGCACCATCGGCTCAGCTATCTGCTCCAGCAAAATACGCCAGGGGCTTTTAATCCCCTTCTCGATCAACTCATTATGGCCGTACTGGACCAGGCGTTGTTGGACTTCTGCATCACTGAGACCGGTTTCGGCGTTCGTTTTTAGTTCCTGAAGAACCTTTTCTGGGTCAAGTTGATACCAGTTACTCATGTAATATCCTGTTTTGGGTATGTTTTTTGCCACTCAAGTACAAGCTGGCAATTGGGGATTTATCTAGGGTAAGGCAAAGTATAACATGGTTGAGGAACGTATAAAAAGACATCCCTGGAAAACAAGTGCAGTGTTGCGTGGCGAGACGCCTACTCGCTACTCCACTACTATTTTCATCCATCTTGGTACGCCGTAAGCCCATAACTCCTCTGTGAATCTCTGTGCCTTCTCTGCGCTCTCTGTGTTCCTCTTTTCTTGCCGCCAACCAACCAACTTCTTACGTAATGTTTGTGTTTTTGGGTGCGTCTAAGCCGATATAATTCCTGTCGGTTGGCCTGGCCCGTTCCCTGGACCAGTTGACGAATCTCTCAGATCATGGAGGCAATTGGATGACACAACAGTATACCCCGGCACGAGCCATGTTTATTTATGCTCACCCGGATGACATTGAGTTTGGTGTGGCTGGCACAGCGGCCAAATGGGCCAAAAATGGCTCGGAAGTCACGTATGTGGTTATTACCGATGGCAATGTGGGTAGCCACGATCCCAGCCTGACCCAAGAAATGCTGGCTGAAGTAAGACGGACTGAACAGTCCGCGGCCGCAACCGTCGCCGGAGCCGCTCGCTGTATCTTCCTGGGGCATCATGATGGCCTGCTGGAACCCACCCTGGCCCTCCGCAAGGAGCTGGTCAAACTCATCCGCACCTACAAACCCAACGCCGTCGTCTGTGGCGACCCGGCCATGTATTTTCGGGGCGACCGCATTAACCACCCGGATCACCGCGCGGCCGCGAAAGCCGCCATTGACGCCGTATTCCCCGCCAGTGAAATGCACCTGCTCTACCCCGACCTGCTGGCGGAAGGGCTTGGTTCCCATAAAGTCAATTACGTATACATCAGCACCATCGAAGGGGCCAACTATTACGTCGATATCACCGAGACGATTGACCTGAAACTCAACGCCCTGCGCCAACACGTCAGCCAGCTTGATGGCTGGGACCCGGACGAACGGATTCGCACCTGGAATGCCGACCTGGGCAAAAAAGTGGGTTTCGCCTACGCCGAAGTGTACCGCCGCATGACCGTCCACGAGCCAGAACCCCCGGCGATTAGTCAGCAGTAAGAGCGGGTCAGCTTGTCAGCCAGTCAGCCAGTCAGCTTGTCAGCAACAACAACTCGAAACCTGAAACTTGAAACCTGAAACCTGAAACCATATGAAAGAATACATTCCCCAACGTGCCATGTTTATTTTTGCCCACCCGGATGACATTGAATTTGGCTGTGCCGGGACGGCGGCGAAGTGGGCCAAGGCTGGCTCGGAAGTCACCTATGTCCTCATTACCGATGGTAATGTGGGTTCCCATGATGTGGAGTATGACCGGGAGAAGTTGGCGCAAACACGACGCCGGGAGCAGGACGCGGCCGCGAAAATAGCCGGTGTGCAACGGGTCGTTTATCTGGGCTACCACGATGGCCTGCTGGAACCCACCCTGGAACTACGCCGCGACCTGGTGAAACTGATTCGCCAATACAAACCCAATGCCGTGGTTAGTGGGGATCCCCGCGCCTTTTTCCCCAGCGACGACTACATCAACCACCCGGATCACCGCGCGGCCGCGATAGCCGCCATCGAAGCCGTGTTCCCCGCCTGTGAAATGCGCCTGCTCTACCCCGAATTCGAGGCCGAAGGCATTACCCCCCACAAAGTCAACCACGTCTACGTCAGTTTCGGCCCCGATGCCGATGTGTACGTAGACATCACCGACACCATAACCACCAAAATTGAAGCGTTGCGCCAGCATACCAGCCAGTTTGGTGAATGGGACCCCTCAGAAATGGTCTCCAATTGGGCCAAAGAGACGGGCAAACAAGTGGGTTTACCCTTCGCCGAAACCTTCCGCCGCCTGACGCTAAACCCGGAGACCGTTTGAGAAGAAAATAATTAATTGGTGAATGGGTGAATCGGTGAATGACTAACGGAGAGGCCTGGCTCTCATTAACAATTAACAATTCAACAATTCACCGATTAATTATTCAACCCACTCAACCCCAATAACCCATCTTCCTCATCTTATTGAAGAATCAGCGGCGTCCCTGTTCCCTGAGCACAGGTAACACCCGGCTCTGGTGATTGGGTTCCGTGCAAAAAGGTTTCAATAAATTGGGCGATGCGGGGATCATCGGTGGATTCTACTTCTAGTTGCCGTGCCCAGGCGGTCAGGACAATGGGGCTTTTGAGGTCGGGGTAAGGGCTGACCAGGATGTGCGTCTGCCCTTTGGCCTGATTTTGTAAGGTGGTGATCGCGGCCGCGTCCAACTCTGGCTGATAGGTAATCCACACCGCGCCATGTTCCAACGAGTGGATGGCTAATTCCACCGGTAGAGGTTCGCTGTACACGCCACAATTTACCCAAACCGGATGATGAACACCCCCCGCCGGGGGCAAAGGGGTGGTTTCATAGCGAAATTCGGGGTCGTGGGTGCGGTCTGGTTCCGGGAATTCAACCAGCCCTTCGATGGTAGCCTCAGATTGGCTGGGCAGGGTGACACTAATGGTCGCGGCCGCGTCCATCGGCTCACTCGTTGGCCCTTCCGTTTCATTCGCGGGGGCCGGGTCAGCCTGCCCACAAGCAAACAACAAAATCATCAAACCTAACCACAACTGCATACTCAACGTCTTCATCTTCTTCATAACTAACTCATCCTTTTGTTAATTCAGTTCGTACTCGCCAGAGATAAGGAAAACACCGTTTGACGGTGGTCTTCTGCAAGTAGCCAATGCCACTGGAGCCACCAGTACCTGGTTTGTGGCCGATGATGCGCTCTACTACCCGCACATGATGATAACGCCACAGGTTCATATATTCATCCAGATCAACCAATGACTCACTTAATACATAAATGGGCATGTGTTCCAGCGGGTCCTGGTAGATGCTTTTGAGGGCGGCTAGTAGTTGGGCTTCCGCGGCCGCGTTGCCTTCCAGCCCCTCCACCGACACATCATCCGGCAGGGCATAGCCCATTTCGCGCAGCAGCCCATAATACGCAGTGCGTAAATCCGGCTCCGCCAACCGCTTATGCAACACCGCTTCCAGGTCGGGGCGGTTATGGAACATACGCAGATAACGCGTATCTTTCAACCCCATCACATACTCCACCTCACGGAACTGCACCGACTGAAAGCCGCTGGCTGGCTCCAACCGATCCCGAAATTGGAGAAAATCGGCCGGGGTCATCGTCTCCAAAATATGAATCTGATTGATTAATAGCTTCATAATCTCGCCCACCCGGTGCAAAAAATGGCGGGCAGGCATAATTTTCTGCTGTTGCATCAAACCAATGGCCTTCTCCATCTCGTGCAAGATGAGCTTAAACCACAATTCATACGCCTGGTGAATGACGATAAACAACATTTCATCATGGTGCGGCGGTTCTGATTTCAACTCTTGCAACTGCAATAGCTCCGGCACTTTCAGGTAATCGTTGTAGGTCATATCGGTAGACCGATACGGTTTGGCCGCCGGGATCTCATCAAAGGGATTCGGTTCAGGGGATTCAGCGCTGGAATAACTCGGGTAACTCATGGAACAATCCTTTCTAAGGGGAAACAGGGATACTTGAGTTTAGAGTTCAGAGCTAGAGCTAGAGGGTTTTCCAGAGTAATTCTCTCTAGCTCTCTCCTCTAGCTCTAAACCCCAGAGGGATAGAGGTGTATTCTAACAGCCCGCTTCTTTGCGGAGCAAACGGCAACTCTGTATCATTTGAGCCGTTCATAATTCAGGCTCTACCGGGTTTGCCTGGGGAGTGGAGACTTCAGTCGGAACGTCTCGACCGACTAAAGCCTCGACCCCTGTTTCACATATCTCCTATTTCTTATGCGCATTGGCATTCTTTCTCGCAACCGCACTCTTTACAGCACCCGGCGTCTGGCTCAGGCGGCGCGGGAGCGTCTGCATCAGGTTGAGGTGCTGGATACGATGAGTGTAGCGGTTAACATGAATCTGGATGCCCCTCACTTAAAAACGGTCTCGCACCAGACATTGCCGGTTCTTGATGCCATTGTTCCCCGCATAGGTAGCTCCATTACCCATTATGGGCTGGCGGTGGTGCGCCAGTTTGAAGCGCAGGGGGTGGTCACGACGGCCACTTCTACGGCTATTGCCCAATCCCGCGACAAGTTACACAGTTTGCAGATCATGCACGGGGCGGGGATGCCGACGCCGAAAACGGTGGCGGTGTTTAGCCTGTATAACTTGTGGTATGCGGTGCAATCGGTGGGAGGGCTGCCGGTTATTGTGAAGACGGTGCAGGGTACACAGGGGAATGGGGTGATGTTGGCGCGGACTTTTCACGCGGCCGCGTCCGCTTTCCAGCAACTCCATCAGGGTGATGAGGCGGTGTTGGTGCAGGAATACATTCCCGAAGCCGAAGGGCGGGACACACGCATCATTGTGGTGGGGGGCCGCTGTGTGGCGGCGATGGAACGGTGCGCGGCCGCGGGCAACTTCCGGGCTAATTTGCATCAGGGGGGCACGGCTCAGGCCATCGAATGCGGCCGCGAAACCACCCAACTGGCGCTCCGCGCCGCTCACATCCACCAGCTTGATGTCGCTGGGGTGGACATCATCAACGCCCAACGTGGCCCCTTGTTGTTAGAAGTCAACGCCTCACCTGGTCTGGAAGGCATCGAGACCGTCACCCAGAAAGACATCGCCACGGAAATTATTGTTTTCCTGGAAAAACTGTGGCAGAAACGGTCACGCGGCCGCAAACGACCCCCTCACCCTAACCCTCTCCCCAGGGAGAGGGAACCAACTCCCCCCTTCGCGTTCTCGTTCCACGCTCCGCGTGGAATGCTCCCTTCGACGCTCTGCGTCGAGTAGGACGCAGAGCGTCCCAGATGGAATTCCCACGCAGAGCGTAGGAATAAGTTCTGACACCTGAATAGATACAGTCTCCTCTCCTCCCTCACTCCACCACCACGCCTCGCAAATCCTCAGCTTGTGGGTATTGCGGATTCATCCCCCGGAGTGTTTCCACCATAATTTGGGCTACCATCAGGTTACGATACCAATTTTGATCCGCCGGAATCACGTACCAGGGAGCCTCAACTGTCGAACATTGCGTCAACATCTCCTGATAAGCCACCTGATAATCATCCCACTGCTTCCGCTTCTCCAGGTCTTCATGGGAAAATTTCCAATTCTTGGCCGGATCATCCAGCCGCTCCTGGAACCGTTTTTTCTGCTCATCCTTGGAAATGTGCAGATAAAACTTGAGGATGGTTGTGCCCGTGTCATGGAGCAATTTTTCAAACTGGTTGATGAAGGTGTAACGCGGCCGCCACACCGTTTCCGGCACAATGTTATCCACCCGCACAATCAACACATCCTCATAATGGGAGCGATTAAACACCCCAATCATCCCCTTGCCCGGAACCGCTTTATGAATCCGCCAGAGGAAATCCCGGTCTAACTCTTCCTTGGTCGGCGACTTGAATGATGTGACCTGCACCCCTTGCGGGTTCACCCCCTCCAACACCGAACGAATCGTGCCATCCTTGCCCCCGGCATCCATCGCCTGGAACACCACCAGCAACTTTCGTTTGCCCTCACTGTAAAGCCGGTGCTGAAGTTCCGCCAGTTCCTCCCGCAAAACTTTTAGCGCCTCTTTCGCGGCCGCTTTCCCCCCCTCATACAACGCCTTCCCCTCCGTCGGCAACTCCGCCAACTTCACCACCTGCCCCGGTTCAATCCGATGTAATTCGTTCATACCGCCTCCTGAGAGATAGCTAGTCAGCCAGTCAGCTTGTCAGCCTCTTCGCTGAAATGCTGACTAGCTGACAGGCTGAAATGCTGAGTTCCTACAAGTTCCCACAAGTTCCCAGAGTTCCCCTGAGTTCCCCTCACCCATCCCCTCTCGTAATCAACCGCGCGCCCCGCTTACGGAACATATAATCCTGGAACCATTCAAACAACACCTTCACCCGATTATCAAATTCAATCAAGTAAGTAATGTGGATAAACACCCAGATCAGCCAGGCCAGATAACCGCTCAACTTGATCCAACCCAGATCGGCCACCGCCGCATTGCGCCCAATCACCGCCAGGTTCCCCTTGTCGGTGTAATGAAACGCCGGACGTTGCCCGATGGGTTCGTCCTTCTTGAGCCTTTGGGCTACATAAGACCCCATCTGCATAGCTACCTGGGCCACACCGGGCAACGGCTTACCCTCATCCTGATGGGCAAAATGGGCCAAATCCCCAATCACAAAAATGTCCGGGTAGTCAGGCACGGTGAGATCAGGGTTGACCATGACGCGGCCGCTGCGATCCAGTTCCACCCCCGTCTTTTCTGCCAGCACCCGGCCCAACGGCGAAGCCTGCACCCCGGCGGCCCACAAAATCGTGCCCGCCTGCACCTGTTCCACTTGCTCCCCCTGCTTTAACGTCACCGTATGTTCGTCAATCTGCGTTACCAACGCCCCCGTCTGAATCGTCACCCCCAAACGCGCCACCGCCGCGGCCGCTTTAGCCGACAAATCCGGCGGGTAACTGGGCAGAATCCGGTCGCCCCCCTCCACCAACAAAATCCGGGTTTGCGTCGGATCAATATTCTTAAAATCATCACGCATCGTGCGATTGGCTAACTCCCCCAACGCCCCGGCCAACTCCACCCCCGTCGGCCCACCCCCCACCAGCATAAACGTCTGCCACATCTGCCGTTTCACCGGGTCTGTCTCCCGCTCCGCCTTTTCAAAAGCCAACAGCACCCGCTGTCGCATTTCCAGGGCATCATCAATCGTTTTCAGACCGGGCGCGGCCGCGGCCCATTCCTCATGACCAAAATAACTATGCCGCACCCCCGTCGCCACCACCAGCACATCATACGGCAACTCCCCATCCACCAAAATAACCTGCTTCGTTAGTGGGTCAATATCCACCACCTCACTATGCACCACCCAGGTATTCTTCTGCTGCCCAATCACCCCCCGCAACGGCGAAGCAATATCCCCCGGCGACAGCCCTCCCGTCGCCACCTGATACAACAACGGCTGGAACAGGTGGTAATTATGCCTATCCACCACTGTCAGCCGCACCGGCAACCGCCGCATGGCCTTGGCCGCATACAACCCCCCAAACCCACCCCCAACAATAACCACCCGTTTTTCTTGCATAATCACCACTCCAGAATCCGGGCTTCAGCCCACCCAACTCCCCAAGTTCCTCTCAGTTCCCCTGAGTTCCCACAAGTTCTCCCCAAACAAAAACAGCCTACCTGCACTCATATCAGGTAGGCTGTTTATACCAAATTAACTCCCTCTCAGCATCACGTAGCCGGGAAAATGGGGTTCTTGGCCGCTCTGGGGCCAACATATTGGGCATCACCAAAACCCAGCACCAGGAACATAATGGGGCTAAACAGAATCAACAAAACGGCAAAAATCATATCCTTACCAAATGAAGCCGCCAGGTCCATCATCACTAAAATCAAGGCGATGATATTGATGAAGGGGATGAAAAACAACACAATAAACCAGAGAGGGCGGCCCACAATTTCCATCAACACAACAAGATTATAAATCGGGATGATTGCCGCCCAACCGGGTTTCCCCGCTTTAGTAAAGATTTTCCATTGGGCCGCAATAGTCAATAGAGCAAAAATAAGCCCACAACAACTGGCTAATAAGGGGATAATCACTGCGCCGGTATCATCATTCTGGAACAACACGGAAGCCAACAACAGGTATTTCAACATCATCTATTCTCCTTGAGGTAAAAATGGACGAACTGGGTAGAGAGCCAAACCACGCCTTACAACCTGATACGGTGGATTGGCTGATGAGCGACAAGATTATTATACTTAGGCTATCTGGAAAACATCAAATGATGGTGTTAGCCCTTCTCCACAGTTCATCCGATAAAATTCATCCTTAACCACAAAGGAGCATCCCCATGGCTGAAAAACAACAGATGGTTGGTGAAGTTTATTACCCCGCCCCAGAGGTCATCGCCCAGGCGCATATCAAAGATTATGATGCGCTCTATGCGGAGGCGCAGTCTGATATAGCGGCGTTTTGGGGCAAGATCGCGGCCGCGAACTTTGAATGGTTCAAACCCTGGCAAACCGTCCTCGACGACAAAAACGCCCCCTTCTACAAATGGTTCGACGGGGCCAAAGTCAACATCGTCCACAACGCCCTCGACCGCCACATGCGCACCGCCACCCGCAACAAAGCCGCCCTCATCTTCGAGGGCGAACCCGGCGACTCCCGCACCTACACCTACCAACAACTCAACCACGAAGTCAGCAAATTCGCGGGTGTGTTACATTCCATGGGTGTCAAAAAAGGGGATCGGGTCACCATCTACATGGGGCGCATCCCCGAACTGATGATCGCTATGCTCGCCTGTGCCAAAGTCGGGGCTATGCACTCCGTCGTCTATGGTGGCTTCTCCACCGAAGCCCTACACGGCCGCATCGAAGACAGCCAATCCCGCCTGCTCATCACCTGTGATGGGGCCTGGCTCCGGGGCGAAATCGTCCCCCTCAAAAACATCGCCGATGAAGCCGTAGACCGCTCCCCGGTGATTGAGAACGTCATTTGTGTCAAACGAACCGGGCAGGATGTGCATATGGAAAGCGGCCGCGATCATTGGTATCACGACCTCATGGCCCTGGACATCGCCAACCCCCACACCGCCACCGAAGTCATGGATGCCGAAGACCCTCTCTTCATCCTTTACACCTCTGGCACCACCGGCAAACCCAAAGCCATCCTGCACACCCACGGCGGCTACATGGTCGGCACCGCCACCACCCTCAAATGGGTCTTCGACATCAAACCCGAAGACATCTGGTGGTGCGCCGCCGACCCGGGCTGGATCACCGGCCACAGCTACATCGTCTACGCCCCCCTGCTTCTGGGGGCGACCAGCTTCATGTACGAAGGAGCGCCCACCTTCCCCTACCCGGATCGCTGGTGGGAACTCGTCGCCAAATACCATGTGACCATTCTTTACACCGCTCCCACGGCTATTCGTGGCCTCATGCGTTTCGGCGAAAGCTGGCCGCAAAAGCATGATCTCTCCAGCCTGCGCCTGCTCGGCTCCGTGGGTGAACCCATCAACCCGGAAGCCTGGAAATGGTATTACAAAGAGATCGGCAAAGAGCGTTGCCCCATCATGGATACCTGGTGGCAAACGGAAACAGGCGCTTTCATGATCACCCCCATGCCCTGCGTCCCTCTCAAACCTGGCTCTGGCACGCGTGCCTTCCCCGGCATTGAGGTTGATGTGGTAGACGAAGACGGCCACTCGGTTAAGGCCAACGAAGAAGGGTTCCTGGTTATCAAGACCCCCTGGCCTTCCATGCTCCGCACCATTTTGGGCGACCCCGATCGATATGTTCAGCAATATTGGAGCCGCTATAGCGAACAGGGCTGGTATTTGCCCGGCGACAGTGCCCGCCGCGACGAAGATGGTTACATCTGGATCATTGGCCGCATTGACGATGTGATCAAAGTGTCGGGCTACCGGCTGGGTACGGCGGAAATCGAGAGTGCGTTGGTGAGTCATCCGGCGGTGGCGGAAGCGGCCGCGATTGGCATTCCCGATGAACTTCGGGGCAACATCATCAAAGGGTTCGTCATCTTACGTCAGGGGTACGAAGCAAGCGACAAACTCTCCCACGAGCTACGCGACCATGTGGGCCACGAAATGGGGCCTATCGCCAAACCAGCCACCGTGGATTTTGTCCAATCCCTGCCCAAAACCCGCTCCGGCAAAATCATGCGCCGCGTACTCCGCGCCCAGGTACTCGGCCAGGACGTCGGCGACACCTCCACCCTGGAAGGGTGAGCAAGGAGATGATGGAAAGTCAGAGGAACTCAGAGGAACTCTGGGAACTCGGTGATTTCTTCTGCGCTTCTTTAGCGTCTGTGAAACAAATGCAATAAAAAAGGGCTACCAAATTGGTAGCCCTTTTTATTTTTGCGGTAGCAAACGCGGGCTGCTTCGCCGCAACGGTACAGCACGAACATCATCACCCCAGCGAATTTCCCAGAGTTCCCCAAAGTTCCTAGAGTTCCCCTGAGTTCCCCTCCCCCTACTTCTCCGCAAACAAGTCACGCTTGCTGTTACGCACCGCCCAAATCAGCGCACTTAGCAGAACCGCCCCAACCATAATCGTCACCACCCCGATCTCGGTTTGCACCACCACAATCGGGGCAATAATCACCGATACCAGATTCACCACTTTAATCATGGGGTTCAAGGCCGGGCCAGCCGTATCTTTGAGCGGATCACCCACCGTGTCACCGACTACCGCCGCCTTGTGCCGTTCCGAATTTTTGCCCCGGTTATGCTCCGGCTCCTTTGGTTCATCTTCCACCACTTTCTTGGCATTATCCCAGGCCCCACCCGCATTGGACATAAACACCGCCAGCAGTTGCCCGGAGACAATAATCCCTGCCAGGAACCCACCCAACGCCTCTACGCCCAGAAACAGCCCTACCAAAATGGGTGGAATAACCCCCAAAAGCGCCAGGGAAATCAACTCATTCTGGGCCGCACTGGTAGAAATCTCTACCGCTTGCCGGTAATCAGGCGCAATTTTGCGCTCCAACACCCCCGCCTTAAACTGCCGCCGCACTTCATTAACAATGAGACGCGCCGCCCGGTTCACCGCGTTAATCGTCAACGATGAGAACATCCAGGGTAACGCCCCACCCAACAACATACCAATAAATACCACCGGTTCAGATACACGTATCCCATTGGCCAGAGCAAGCGGATCGACTCTAGAAACATCGGTGATGTAAGAACCGAACAACGAAACGGCCGCAATAACGGCCGACCCAATCGCCACCCCTTTGGTAATGGCCTTGGTGGTATTACCCACGGCATCCAACGAGGTCATGATGCGCCGGGCTTTGTCATCCATACCGGCCATCTCGCCAATCCCACTGGCATTGTCCGAAATCGGGCCAAAGGAGTCCATAGCGACGTTGTTACCGGTCAACGTCAACATGCCAATGCCGGTCAGGGCTACGCCATAAAGAACATAAGCCGTTTGTTGACCAGGTTCGCCGACCCCGGAAAAGATGACGATGGAAGAGAAAATGGTGGCGGCGATAACCAACACCGACCAGACCGCGCTTTCGTACCCTTGCACCAAACCCGAAAGAATGGTGGTGGCGGGTCCACCACCCATCGAACGGACGATGTCTTTGACCGGTGCGCCGTGTGTCCCGGTAAAATATTCCGTCACCCGGTCAATCAGGATAGCCAGGCCCACGCCCATCGCCACGGCCAACACCGGTCGCCACCAACCACCGGGCAACGGATTATCGGCCGCCAAAACCCCCATGTAGTACCAACCCGCCAGGGCAAAAAGAACCACCGAAATGGCGGCTGAGGAGAGAAAACCTCGAAAAATGGCCCCCATCGCATCGCCCATCGCTTCTTTTTCCGGCGTTTTGACGATGTACGTACCAATGACCGAGGAAAGCACCCCGATTCCCCGCACGAGGAGCGGAAACACGATCCATTCGCTATGACCCGTCAGGGCTGTTAAAGCCAACCCGAGAATCAACGCGGAAACGATGGTAACTTCATAAGATTCAAAAATGTCGGCGGCCATACCAGCACAGTCACCTACGTTGTCACCCACCAGGTCCGCAATAACGGCGGCGTTGCGGGGGTCGTCTTCTTCCAGATTGGACTCGACCTTTCCCACCAGGTCGGCTCCCACATCGGCGGCTTTGGTGAAGATACCACCGCCCACTCGCATGAAGAGGGCCAGGAGCGTGCCCCCGAAACCGAAACCAAGCAAGGCGTCGGGGGAGGCTTTGCCCAGGAATATAAAGATGATCGTACCGCCGAAGAGGCCCAGGCCATCGGTAAGCATCCCGGTAATGGTTCCGGCCCGGTAAGCAATGCGAAGCGCCCCAGAAAAGGTATGGCGTGCTTCGGCGGCCACCCGCACATTAGCTTCCACGGCCATCCGCATACCAATCTGGCCTACGGTTAGGGAGAAGCCCGCACCCATGATGAAGGCAAAGGCTCGCCATAGGCCAATATACAACCGTATCTGGCTTTCGGGGGAACCGGCAAAGTGTTCCATAGCTTCTGGAGAGGGAGGAACGATGTAGACGGAGAAAAACAGGGCAAAGGTGAGGGCAGCAATCAGAGGTAGGATAGAGCGGAGTTGTTTACTGAGGTAGGCATTGGCTCCATCTTTGATCCAACCCCATACTTCCTGCATTTTGGCCGTACCTTTATCTTCGCGCAGGATTTGCTGGCGCAGAAAGATAGCGTAGGCCAGGCCCAAGATGGCAACCCCCAATACGGCATAAATGGCAACTTGTTCAAAACGGTTCAGGTCAGACATGCGGGTTCTCCTTTGGTGAATGATGTCGGACCCTGGTTCGCGGCCGCGCGCCTGCGTAAGGGCAATGCAGTAGACAGTCTCCTTTTGTTAACACCCGGCCCCGCCAGAGACCAGTTAACCGCACCTGCTTCACGTTTCGTGGGATTCGCGCAAAACAGGGAGAACCGTGCATTCTACAAGAGTTAGCCAAACGATGCCAAATTGACTTCACCCCTCACTTTCGCTACAATCCCGCGTCCTTCCCAGGTTGGCAACAATAGGGAAATTATTGTCTTGAAAGCAATTCAAGGCCCTTATATGTTAGTCAACAACCTGACTCAATGTTCCTGTCTTCAACATGAACAAATCATGTCACCCATTTTCAGGGCTATGTCAACCCTGAAAAAATGGGATAAATCATACTACTCAGACATACAAAGGAGGAGAAAGCATTATGCTTCTGGCTGAAATCTTTTTACAAGAGGGGCGCGCCGCCCTGCCCCTCATCTGGTGGCTAGGGCCAGTAGGCGCCATTGCGGCTCTGGTCATAGCCTATATTTTTATGGTCAAGTCATGGCCTATGACGAAGGCACCACCTAAAATGAGGAAATTGCCCAGGCTGTCCGTGAAGGAGCTATGGCCTACCTTTCCCGGCAATATCGCGTGGTCGCCATCGTTTTCGTCGCCTTATTCATCCTGTTCCTGGTCATGTCCTTGCTTAACCTGCAAAACCCCGTTGTCCCCTTCGCCTTCATAACGGGCGGTTTGTTCTCCGGGATTTGTGGTTACTTTGGGATGCGTACCGCCACGAACGCTTCTGCCCGTGCCGCCTTTGCGGCCAGCAAAAGCCTGAATAGCGGTTTGCAAGTAGCCCTACGTGCCGGAGCCGTGATGGGTTTTGTCGTGGTTGGTTTTGCCCTGCTGGACATCACCGCCTGGTTTCTCATTCTTTATCTTGTGTTTCCGGCCGTTTTGCCTGATAGTTTCATCAGTCTGGCCGCCAATCCGTTGCCGCAAATTACCGCTACCATGCTGAGCTTCGGCATGGGAGCCTCTACTCAGGCGTTGTTTGCCCGTGTGGGGGGTGGTATCTTCACCAAGGCCGCTGATGTGGGCGCTGACCTGGCATCCCCGAAGATGATCCCCGCAACCCCGCCACCATCGCCGACAACGTGGGCGACAATGTGGGTGACGTGGCCGGTATGGGCGCGGATCTCTACGAATCCTACGCCGGTTCTATTCTGGCGACCTCAGCCTTGGGTGTGGCCGCGGTATCCGTCGCCGGAGCATCCTTCCTGGGTGATCACGCCGTCATGGATATGCAGTTACGCTTCATTGCTGCCCCCATTGCCCTCTCCGCTATGGGTGTATTCCTCTCCATTATCGCCGTATTCCTGGTACGTGCGGACGACAAAGCCAATCAAAGTCAGTTGATCGCGGCCTTGAGTCGTGGCCTGTATTTCAGTTCCATCGGTATTGCCGTATTAGCTATTCCGATTCTCTACTTTTTGGAATTACCCAACTGGTTCGCCATCTGGCTCTCAGTGATTGTGGGTCTGTTTGTAGGGATCGTGGTGGGTAAAGCCACTGAGTATTACACCTCTCACGCCTTCAAACCGACACGAGGCATTGCCAATCAGGCCCAAACCAGTTCGGCGACAACCCTGATCGAAGGATTAGCCGTGGGTATGGAGTCGGGTGGTGTGCCTGTGGCGGCGGTCGCATTTGGCATTGCGGTCAGTTTCTATGCCATGGGCGGCGTCGAAAATATTCTCATGGGGTTGTATGGGGTAGGTATTGCCGCGGTAGGGATGCTCTCCACGCTCGGTTTTACCCTGGCGACAGATGCGTATGGCCCCATTGCTGACAATGCCGGTGGAAATGCCGAAATGGCTGGTTTGGATCCGCAAGTGCGCCAGCGTACCGACCAATTGGATGCGGTGGGTAACACCACAGCCGCGATTGGGAAAGGGTTTGCGATTGGTTCGGCGGCTTTGACCTCGTTGGCTCTGTTAGCCGCTTATCTGGAAGAAATCCGGCTGGTACTGACAGAACTGCGGCACATTGAGACGGTGGAAATTGGCGGCCGCGCCGTAGCCGTAGCCACCATGACCATGACCGACTTCATGAACTTCTACAATGTCACCTTGCTCAACCCAGCCGTGCTCATTGGTCTGTTTGCCGGAGCGGCCACCGCCTTCTACTTCTCGGCCATGACCATGCGGGCCGTGGGTCGGGCCGCAGGTGGTATGGTTGATGAGGTACGACGACAGTTCCGGGAAATTCCGGGCATTTTGGAAGGTAAGGCCAAACCGGATTATGCCCGCTGTGTGGAAATTAGTACCCTGGCAGCGCAAAGAGAGATGGTTGCCCCCTCTATGTTGGCCATTGCCGTGCCTGTGATCACAGGCATCATCTTTGGTGTGGCTGGCGTTTTGGGTTTGTTGGCCGGTGGTCTTTCGGCTGGTTTTGCCCTGGCAATGATGATGTCGAACGCCGGTGGCGCCTGGGACAACGCCAAAAAATATATCGAAGAAGGTAATTTTGGTGGCAAGAAGTCAGATGCCCATAAATCGGCCGTGGTAGGAGATACCGTAGGAGATCCGTTTAAGGACACGGCTGGCCCATCATTGAACATTCTGATCAAATTGATGTCTATGGTCTCCGTGGTATTCGCTGGCCTCATTGTCGCCTTTGCCGAGGGACAGGGGCTGGTGGTTATGCTCTTTGGTGGCTAATAGGGTTCCTTTAATCCAGTGTAGAAAACAAAAAAAGGACGCGGCCGCGTCCTTTTTTTGTTTCATGTTATAATCTCGCCACATGACCACCCTGCTCATCAATGCTCCCGCATTAGGCCATACCTTCCCCCACCATCCCGAACATGCAGGCCGTGTGCCCGCCATTATGCATTTGCTGGAACAGCAAGGTATTTTGTCTGATCTAAGTCTGTTTGCCCCCCGTCTGGCGACAACAGAACAAGTGCGGCGAGTGCACACCGAAGAACTCCTGGGCTTCATCCGTTATACCTCACTCCACGGGGGTGGGCGTCTGGATGCTGACACCTACGCCACGATGGAAAGTTATGACCTGGCCCTGGAAGCGGTCGGCTCAGCCTGCCGGGGCGTGGATGAGATTATGACGGGGCAAGCCGATAATGGCATGGTGCTGGTGCGGCCGCCGGGTCATCATGCGGAAAAGAAAATGTTTGGTGGTTTTTGTTTGTTCAACAATGTCGCGGCCGCGGCCCGTCATGCCCAAATGGCCCATGGCCTCAAACGTGTTCTCGTCGTGGATTTTGATGTGCATCATGGCAACGGCACTCAAGACATTTTCTATGATGATCCATCCGTCCTGTTTATCTCTACCCACATTTACACCGGCCACTTTTATCCTGGCACGGGTGGCATCCGCGAACAAGGGCTAGGCTTAGGCAAAGGCTCCACCCTCAACGTCCCTTTTCCGCCAGGGGTTGGTGATCAAGGGTATGCTCAAGCTTTCAATGAGCTGATTGCCCCGGCCGCGGCCGCGTTCCAACCTGAATTCATCCTGGTTTCCGCCGGGTATGACGCCCACTGGGCCGATCCACTGGCCTCGGCTGGGCTTTCCCTGACCGGCTACGCCCACATTGCCCGCACATTAGTACAAATGGCTGATGAGACCTGTCGCGGCCGCGTCCTCTTCATTCTCGAAGGGGGTTACTTCCTTGATGCCCTGGCTGGAGGGGTCCTAAACACCCTCTACGCTCTCCTTCACCACGATCAAATACACGATCCCCTGGGTCCTCTTAACAAACCAGAAACCAACGTGACCGATCTACTATCTGCCCTTAAACAACTCCACCTGTCTGGCAGTTGAAAATTTAAGCGAATTTAGTTACCATAACACAGGACATAAAAATAAAGTGAATAAACATTGGTCATTTGTTACGTGTTTTCAACTCCAACCATGCGCGTAACCAATAACCAGTAACGACCAGAACCCGGTGTGACCCAAATAACCCTGCAAACCTACCTCAGAGACATCGAAAAACTGATAGATGACAATCGGCTAACCGAAGCGGTCGCCCATTGTAAACATATCCTGCGCCAAAAACCCCGATACATCGAAGCATATCGCCTGCTCAGCAAAGCCTTATTAGAACAACATGAATATGTAAGCGCCGCTGATGTTTTTCAACGCATCCTTAGTGCCGATCCTGAAGATTTTATCGCTCATGTAGGCTTGTCTATTATTCACAAAGCCGAAGACCTCATGACCGAAGCCATCTGGCACATGGAACGCGCTTATGAGGTTCAACCCTACCATAGCACCATCCAGTATGAACTTCGTGACCTTTACGCCTGGCGCGATGGCGAACTAAAAACCCGCGAACTGCAATTAACCCCCGCAGCACTTGCCCGGCTCCATTTCAATGCCGAACTCTACCAACAAGCTGTGGGTGAACTACGCGCCGTTCTTAAAGAACAACCAGACCGGGTTGATGCACAATCTCTCCTGGCTGAAGCGTTATGGCGTAATGATCAACGAGTAGATGCGGTAGAAATCTGCCTGCAACTGCTAGAAGCCCTACCCCACTGCATCAAAGCCAATGCCATCCTCTCTGAGATATGGCTCATGACGGGCAGAATTGACGAAGCTCAAGAATACCTGCAAAAACTCCAGGTCATCGTTCTGCCCACAACATCCACCCTCAACGAAGATACACCTGTGGGTCATGCCTTCAGCATGGATGGAGCCATCTCCGTTCCCCACCAAATCAGTGTGGAAAAACTAGACCGCGTCGTTGAAGAAGAAGTGGTCCTGACTGGCGTGCCCGATTGGGTAGACGAGCTTGGACTTTCTGGCAACGCCTTCAGTGAAGATAGTTTTGGTAATGATGAAACCTTCAGCTTAAGTCCCGAACCTTCTCCCGCCGATGACGACGCCCCTGAATGGCTCCGTGCTCTGACCACACCCGCTTCCGCCGACCCGGGTACACGTGAGAGTGCCGATGTGCTTGATTGGTTACGCGAAGTAGCCACCGGTGATGATCAGCCCTCATTGACTCTAGCAGAAGATTTGCCCGCACCGGATGCCAACAGCCTGGAAAATGAAGCCTCCTTACCTGACTGGCTCTCCGAAGTTCTGGGTGATGAACCTCTGATTCCACCCGTGGAACCAGGCATCTCCCGCCCGACCGAAAAAACTGCCCCCTCAAGTTCAGCCAGTGATGAAGAGTGGCTGTATGATGATCAGATGGCGGCCCCGCCCGGTTTGCCTGACTGGATGAGTGAGGCGAATGAAAATAAAGATGAAGGCTTACACGCACCCAAGTCCCCTGCGGCAGAAGAATTAACCGACTTCCCTGATTGGTTACAAGAAACCACCGCCACCGCGGCCGCGACCGATGACGACACGCAATTGTCTGGTTGGTTAGATTCTTTGGCGGGTGATAGCGTAAAGGCGACCCCCGCCAGGGCGGAAAACCAAGACCTGCCTGATTGGTTTGGCGATTTAACCACCATGAACGCGGCCGCATCCAGTGGCTCAACACCCGAATCAGACAACGAGTTGCCTGACTGGTTAACTGAATTCAGTGCAGGCAATAAACCAGCCACCCTACCAGATGTGGATACCCCGCAGTCGTCAACCAGCACCCAACCAGAATCCCCCAGCACGAGCGACAAATTACCCAACTGGTTCAATGATCTCACCATATCAGATGAACCAGTTGCCACTTCCACCCCTGAGGCCGAAGCAGATCAGTGGTTTAGTGACGGCGACACGGAACCTACGGCCGACACAGAAGACGCGGACGCATTGCCTGACTGGTTCAGCGATCTCAGCCTATCAGACGAAGGCAAATCACACCCTACTTCCACACCAACCGATGAGGTGGATCAGTGGTTCAGTGACCTGTCCAGCGAGCGTGAAACGGAATCCACGTCTGACACAGAAGACGCGGCCGCGTTGCCTGACTGGGTCAGCACGTTTGCCACACCAGACGAGCCAGCCATTGCTTCCTCACCCACGCCCGAAGTGGTGGCGGATCCCTGGTTCCACGATCTGCTCGTTTCATCAGAAACAGACACTGAAGCCTCTAGTGACCAGAGTGACTGGCTCACCGCCATGCCCACAGACGACGAAACCGACGAACCCAGTGACGAACAGGGTCAACTGCCCGCCTGGTTGAGCGGCCTTACCAACCTGGACGAACCGGTCGCGGCCGCAACCGCTGTCCCACAAGATGACGAACTGGCTGATTGGCTCACCGCCATGCCCACAGACGAAGAAACGGACGGCACCAGTGACGAACAGGGTCAACTGCCCGCCTGGTTGAGCGGCCTCACCAGCCTGGACGAACCGGTCGCGGCCGCAGCCGCTGTCCCACAAGATGACGAACTGGCTGATTGGCTCACCGCCATGCCCACAGACGAAGAAACCGACGAACCCAGTGACGAACAGGGTCAATTGCCCGCCTGGTTGAGCGGCCTCACCAGCCTGGACGAACCGGTCGCGGCCGCAGCCGCTGTCCCACAAGATGACGAACTGGCTGATTGGCTCACCGCCATGCCGCAAACGCGAACCCAGTGACGAACATTCCCTGGTTGGCCTGGACTCCCGCAAGATGACGAAATGGCTGATTGGCTCACCGCCATGCCCAAGACGAAGAAACCGACGAAACCAGTGACGAACAGGGTCAACTGCCCGCCTGGTTGAGCGGCCTCACCAGCCTGGACGAACCGGTCGCGGCCGCAGCCGCTGAACCTGATCTAGAGATAACCGACGATTTATCCGCCTGGCTTCAAGATTTATCGGCCCCTGATGAACTCGACGAAAACGACGATACAGCGCAAAAAAAAACTGAATTTATAACGGCAGAAGATACAGAAGCCCCATCATCGCTCGCAGAAGTACAACCTGACATGCAAACGCCACCTGCGGCCGCGAGGGAGACAATAACTATGGCTGATTCACCTCAAAAAGACCCGAACCGCCCAGATAAAGATAACAGCAACAACGAGCTTAATTGGCTCGATGAGCTGGCTAATCTCCCCCTGGATGAACCATCCACGGTCCCCAGTTCATCCACCGACCCGCAAATCGCTGATGAAGATCTGCTAGATTGGCTACCCGATGAAGATGGTGACCTGAGCGATGATGACTCAGCCTGGCTTGACGCCCTCAGCCCGGCCGAGCAAAGGGCCGATCAAACCCTTGATTGGCTGGAACAAATAGACCAGCCCAAAGTGGAAGAAGCGCCAACCCTCAGTTGGCTCAGCGACGATGAGCTACACGGGCAAACCAGCGGTGCCTTCAACACAGCCGAAGCCGGTGAAGAGGAAGACCTCGAAGAGGCAATGGCCTGGTTAGAGTCCCTGGTGACTGAGCAGGATGAAGAGGTTTTGTCGCCGCTGGAACCCGCGGCCGCAGACACAGCCAATGAACTAGATTGGTTCAGTGAATTAGCGGACCTGGAAACCGAGGACGTTAATCTCAGCCAAAATCATCAGATGGCCCCCACTGAAGAAGCACCTACGATTACCGAATCAATTCCCAGTGCCAGTGCTGAAGAAGCAGACCTGGCTGACTTGTTCACGTTGGAAAGCAGCGACGAATCCCCGGAACAAATCGCGGCCGCGATGTCCTGGTTAGACGAATTAGCCAGTGCTAGCTCCCCGGACACAAATGATGCGCTCATCAATGCCGGCTTGCCCCCCGAAGATCCCGAAGCGGCTATGGCCTGGTTAGAACAGCTTGCCGCCGCCCAGGCCGATGAGGCCGACGAGGAGTTGGAAAGCCCACTAGACCTGTCCTGGGCAAGCACCACCGATGAGCCAGCCGACAGCATTGATTGGCTGGAACAGTTGAGTGTTGATGCCCCTACCTCTGAGGTTGAGCCAGACGAACCATTCTTTAGCGCTATCACTGACCTGGAACAGCCCCTCGGCGAAGAAATACCCGATTGGCTCGACAACCTGGCGGAATCTTCAGCCGAAGAAACGATGGATCAACCCGCCAGTCAGGGCCTGCCCAACTGGCTAGATGAACTGACCGGCCCCACGGTTGATGAGATTATTCCCAGTGAATCGCTCATCATGACCCAACCTTCCAGCGAACCCATTGATTGGTTGGATGAGATCGCGGCCGCGGACGAGACCTTCGATCTGGAAACACCCAATGGCGAAACATTGCCCAACTGGTTTGACGAATTGACCGATTCGGCCACCGCCGAGAGTTTAATAGATGATCAACCCGTCGAGGATCAGGCTTCACACGAGATAACGGAGCTAGCCGCTGACAACGCGGCCGCGCCCACACCCATGGCCGAGCAACCCATCTACGTACCACCCACCCACATCTCGGCCGAAGCCGCCAAAATCTTGGACATGAGCGATCTGTTTGAGATGGATGATGTCGAAGAGAGCGAAGAAGATATGGCCCAGGCGATGGCCTGGATGAACGAACTCATCGGTGATTTGGGCCAGCCCGCTCCTGTGGCTAAAGTTGAGCCAGCCCCGGTTGAAGCAGCGGCTAGTATGGACTGGTTGGATGAACTGGCCGAATTGCCCCAGGTGGATGAGGAGACGGAAACCGTCGTAACAACGGTATCCGCAACACCGGTAGAACCAGCCGAACCCATCGCGGCCGCGCCCACCCCCATGGCCGAGCAACCCATCTACGTACCACCCACCCACATCTCCGCCGAAGCGGCCAAAATCTTGGACATGAGCGACCTGTTTGAGATGGATGATGTGGAAGAAAGTGAAGAAGACATGGCCCAGGCCATGGCCTGGATGAACGAACTCATCGGTGATTTGGGTCAGCCCGCGGCCGCAACCCCTTCCGCCCCGCCCCTGTCACCCCTTGAACCGGAAGTCATCACCCTGGTTAACGCATCGGCAGCCACCAGCGAAGTCGAAGAGCCAATGGCCGAAACGATGGATTGGCTGGACGAACTGGCTGAACCGGTCAGCACGGCCTCTGTGCCAGCCACCGATATGGTTCAGGTGGAACAAGAAGAAGACGAGGCCATGTCCTGGTTAGATGAAATCGTGGCCGAAATGGGAGATGAACCGGTTGCGGCCGCGCCCTCTCAACCTTCTGACTCCGCCGATGAAGCGGATGAAGCGATGGATTGGCTCAATGAAATCGTGGCCGATATGACGGGTGAACCCGTTGTTGCGTCTACGCGAGTGGTCGAAGAACCACCCACCCTCTCTTCCCCACAACCGCCTCAAGAAGAGCGGCCCCAACAACCCGCCCAACCCATCTACGTACCGCCGACCCACATCTCGGCCGAAGCCGCCAAAATCTTGGACATGAGCGACCTGTTTGAGATGGATGATGTGGAAGAGAGTGAAGAAGACATGGCCCAGGCGATGGCCTGGATGAATGAACTTATTGGTGATTTGGGCCAGCCCGCGGCCGCGAACACCATCATCGCACCGCCTCAACCAGCCGACGAGCTACCGACTACGATCATCAGTGCTACCCCGGTCGTAGAAGAAGACGACTCAGCCCTGAGTTGGCTGAATAACCTGGCGACTCAGGATGAACCGATTGCCGCTTTACCCGATCTGGACGAACCATTCACCGTGGATGACCTGGAAACGGCCACACCCACCCCGCAAGATGAAGAAGTCGCCATGGATTGGCTGACAGCGATGACCGCCGAACAATCAAATTCGTTTGACAGCCTAATGGGGTCGGCATTCACCTCCACAAACGACGATCTGCTGGATGAGCTAACAGGTATACCGGAAGACCCGGATGCGGCCATGGATTGGCTGGACCAAATGTCGGCTCAACAAACTGAAGAACCCGCAACCACCCTGGCCCAACAATACCCTGTTATAAAAGAGGCGCGTACACCCTCTGTGCCGGTAGAAGTAATGGATGCCCTGGTTCAGATAGAAACCAAACGGCAAAAGGCGCAGACAGGGCCACTAAAATTGCCCGAACTCCCCAAGCTACCGCCAGATGCGTTACCTCAAGAAGAGGATGCTCCCAACTCACTCATCAACGAACTTACATCGGGTGATGTAGCCGAATCCCTGCCGGATTGGTTGTCGCTAGATAACATTGGCGCGGAAGAGATGCCTCTTAGTTGGCTGAGCGGCCGCGACCTGGATGCCACGGGCTGGTTGGAATCAGAAGGTGAGATGGTAGACGCCGAGCCAATCATTGATACCCCCTACATTGCACCCTCTGAACCGGTGACACCCATAGCTGAACCCCAGCGCCGTGAAACAGAAGCCGCCGCCTCAGCTTCCTCTGATACGATGGCTTTTGCCGCCAATCTGGATGTGCGGGCCGATGATGGTCAATTGGCCGCGGCTCGCCAGCTTTTGCAAACACGCAAATATGATGAAGCCATCACTCAATATTCCGGTTTGTTGGAACAAAGCGCCAGCGTTAGCCCGCTTATCACCGAACTGGAAACGGTGGTAGATTCCCATCCTGCCCAGCCCTTGCTCCGTCGGCTCTTAGGTGATGCCTACATGCGTAATGGTCAACTCCAAAAAGCGTTAGAAACATACCGCAAAGCCTTAGATCAACTCTAATGCCTTATTAAGTCAAAGATTGAGTCGCAAGACCAGCCCCCCGCTCCCCCAGGGCGGGGTTAATATATCTGTTCAGATAATCATTTGGGGTCTTTGTTTGTAGTGACCGCTTTAGCGGGCTGGTGCTAGCCCGCTAAAGCGGTCACTACAAACACAATCTTTTTCTTGAAAGCTATAGTTGCGAGTTTACAAACAGATACGGTAAAATCCCGGGCTGTCGGACATGAAAAAACAAAAAGGCAGTTTCCCGTTTTGGGACTGCCTTTTTTCATGCGTACTGCAAAGGTGGTGTTGGCTACGCGGCCGCAACTTCGGCCCATGCAACACCCATCACGATAGCACATCTTAAGGAGTCTCTTCACAATGGAACAAACCCTGATTCTTATCAAACCAGACGGCGTGCAACGGGCGCTGATTGGGCAAATTATTGGCCGTTTTGAGCAACGGGGCCTGAAACTGGTCGCCCTGAAATTTATCCAGATGTCGCGGGAACTGGCGGAAACTCATTATGCGGTCCACAAGGAACGCCCGTTTTATGCCAGTCTGGTAGATTATATTATCTCTGGGCCAGTGGTAGCGATGGTGTGGGAAGGTAAAAATGCTATCGCGGCCGCACGCTCAACAATGGGTGCTACCAATCCGGTCGCGGCCGCGCCAGGCACCATCCGTGGTGATTTTGGTATGGAAATTGGTCGCAATTTGGTACACGGCTCCGACTCCCCCGAAAATGCCGTCAACGAAGTCAATCTCTTCTTCAGCGAAGCGGAACGGGTCAACTGGAACCGTCTTACCGATAGCTGGATTCGGGAATAAAAAAAGCCCTGGCCGATCATTCAAGATCGGCCAGGGCTTTTTTTATTCCCAACAACACACCTTACGCGCTTACTGAATGCGTAAGACGGTGTGTCCCATGGACCATAACTCTTCCAGTTTGTAATAGCTACGCTGTTCCTCAGAAAAAGATGAACAACCAGATTACCAAAGTCCACTAACACCCAACCATCAACTGCGTCGCCTTCTACGGCGAGTTTCCGCACTTCCGCCTTCTTTTTGGCATCCTCAGCCACACTGGCGGCCATTGCCTTCAGTTGACGTTCATTATCCGCATCACAAAGTAAAAAATAATCCGTGAATACCTTCTGTTCACTGACATCCAGGACGACGATATTCGTCCCCTTTTTGTCCAGAATGGTTTCTACCAGAAGATGAGCCAGTTCTAACGCTTCCAGGGTTTACCTCCTAACAAACCAGTACCCCATCAAAATGAATCTGGGTAACCGGTGACATACTACGTACAATAGTTGCTGATTTTAACATGGTGAGAGGGTGAATCGCAAGGTGGTTGCTCGCGGCCGCGAATCAGCCTACAATCGCTCATCTGTTCTTAAGTTACCCTCTCGGAAACATGGCAAATCCGCCCCAATAACAACATGAGGCTGTTATGACGATGTGGACACCCCGTTTGTTTGAAGAAACAGAAACCTGGACCGTCGCCGAATTAACTGGCTACATCCGCGAACTGTTTGAAGTGGATTACCGGCTGAAGGATGTGGCTGTCACCGGTGAGCTTTCTAATTTCCGACCCGCTCGCTCCGGGCATATTTATTTCACCCTGAAAGATGAAAAAGCGCAGATTACCTGTGTGATGTGGAAGAGCGCGGCCGCACGCCTCAGCTTTTCTCCCGGTGATGGCGATGCCGTAGTGGTTCGCGGCCGCGTATCCGTGTACGAAGCTGGGGGCAACTATCAATTCTACGCCGACAGTATCCAACCCGTTGGCCGGGGCAACCTGGCCCTGGCCTTTGAGCGGCTCAAACAAAAACTCGCCGACGAAGGGTTATTTGAGGCCCGCCACAAAAAACCCATCACCCCCTTGCCACGCAAAATCGGCATCGTCACCTCAGCCGACGCGGCCGCGCTTCGGGATATTCTCAACGTGTTGCGTCGCCGCTATCCCATGGCGGAAGTCTTGATTGCGCCCGCACTGGTGCAAGGAACGGACGCCCCACCCCAGATAATCCGCGCCCTGAAATGGCTGGACGCCCGCGACGATATTGATACCATCATCATTGCCCGTGGTGGTGGCTCTATCGAAGATTTGTGGGCGTTCAATGACGAAGCTCTGGCCCGCGCCATTTTTAACGCCCGCCATCCTATCATCAGTGGGGTGGGCCACGAAATTGATTTCACCATTTGTGACTTTGTGGCTGACTTACGGGCACCAACTCCGTCCGCGGCCGCAGAGTTAGCCACCGCCGATGTGCAAGAGCTTAGGGGCATTGTCTTGGGGCTACAAGCCACCCTGGTGCAGCAAATGCAGACCAGCCTGCGCCAAAAACAATGGCAGGTGCAAAGTATCAGCCGCTCCCTCGGTCATCTTTCGCCCCAGGCCCGGCTGGAAAATCACCAACAACGGTTAGATGGTCTGACGGCTCGGCTCGACCAAACGCTCAAGGAGCGATTAGCCAGAGCGACAGGTCGGTTGGCGGTGGCTCAGGCCCAACTGGGGGCCATAAGCCCACTGGCGACTTTAGCGCGGGGTTATGCCATTGTGCGCCGGGAAGAGGGGGGGATTGTGCGCCGGATAGGGGACGCGGCCGCGGGCGATATCATCTATATTCAACTCAACGATGGTACGCTCAAAGGTCAGATATTACCGGGTTAATTCTCTGTTTGATCAAGCACTTCACGGACTTTTTTCCGTAACGTATTCAGCGTAAACGGCTTTTGCAAAAAGGCCACCTCAGACTGCAAAACGCCATGATGCACAATCGCATCATCCGTATAACCACTGAGGAATAACACCTTCAACAGTGGATACTGGGCCGATAACATATCAGCTAACTGGCGACCGCTAATCTCTGGCATCACCACATCCGTCACCAAAATGTCAATCATCCCCTTGTGAGTCTCGGCTAGTTCCAGGGCCTCAGCACCACTTGCCGCACTTATCACCCGATACCCATACTCCTGCAACACAATCACGCCGATCTCCCGCACCGCCTCTTCATCTTCAACCAATAAAACAGTTTCCGTGCCGCGGCTGGCGAGCATGGGTAATGGGTTGTTGTTGGGGGCTGTTGTGGCATCCGCAAAAACAGGCAAATAAATCTTAAATGTTGTGCCTAAATTCAGTTCACTATACACCTCAATGAGACCACCCGATTGGCGAACAATCCCATATACCGTGGCTAAACCCAGCCCCGTACCTTCGCCAGGCCTTTTGGTCGTAAAAAACGGCTCAAAGATTCGTCTTTTGATCTCGGGGGACATGCCTGCGCCGTTGTCACTAACGGCGAGCAACACATAATGCCCCGGACTGGCTTCCGGGTGCAAACGGGCATAAACCTCATCCAGTTCAATGTTCTGCGTTTCAATGGTGAGTTTTCCCCCCTGAGGCATGGCATCACGCGCATTAACTGCCAGATTGAGCAGGATTTGCTCCAAATGCCCCGGATCGACCTTTAATAGATTTAAATGCGGATCGAGCATTGTCAGCAACCGTATATCCTCACCAATGAGGCGACACAACATTTTTTCCGTATCTTGAACAACGGCATTGAGGTTCAGGACTTTCGGTTCGAGGACAGCCTGGCGACTAAAAGCCAGGAGTTGGCGGGTCAAGAGGGTGGCTTTTTCACTGGCTTTAATGATTTGGGTAACGGCATTTTCGGCGGCCGGGTTGTAGCTGATTTGCCCTAGGAGCAGGTCGCCATACAACGTCATGACGGTGAGTAAGTTATTGAAATCATGGGCTACGCCACCAGCCAGCCGACCAATCGCTTCCATTTTTTGTGATTGGCGTAACTGTTCTTCTAGCCGCCGCCGTTCAGAAACATCACGCACGATGCCCGTAAAATGGCGTCCATCGTCCAAAGAAAATTCGCTTACGGCCAGTTCCATAGGAAATGTTGTACCATCTTTGCGCCGTCCGATTACTTCACGCCCAATGCCCAGGATTTTAGCTTTGCCGGTGTGTAAATAGTTGCTCATGTACGTATCATGTTGGCTGTTATGCGGTTCGGGCATGAGGATATGGACGTTTTGGCCCATTATTTCGTTCTCGGGGTAACCAAAGATTTTTCCGCGGCCGCGTTGATGGATTGGATGCGGCCGCGTTCATCAATCGTAATAATGCCATCAATCACCGTGCGCAACATAGAGGCCAGCAGTTGCTCAGAACGATGCCGTTCTGTCCTATCTTGCGTAATCTTGGCAAATCCTTGGAGATGACCGCCATTATCAAAAATGGCTGTTAACACCACATACGCCCAAAAACGGTTACCATTTTTACGGGTACGCCACCCTTCTGTTTCAGCCCGCCCCTCGGCAATGGCCCGCCCTAGCTCCCGCGCCGGATTACCCTGGGCAATATCCTCAGCGGTGAAAAAGCGCGAAAAATGTTGGCCTATAATTTCCTCAGCCTGGTATTGTTTGATGCGTTCTGCCCCGGCATTCCAGCTTACGACGTGGCCCCCTGGGTCTAACATCACAATGGCATAATCTACGACCTCATCAACAATCAGCCGAAAGCTGCTATCCGCTTGGGCAAGTTGCTGGGAGGGCTGGGGCCACGATTCAGGCTGTAGCCAAACAGGGGGCGCGGCCGCGGTCAACCGGTTCAGGCGAGCCATTTCACAAAACCAACCGGCCAACAAACTGGTAACCAGAAACAGACCTAAAGGCAATAGATCAAGCAGATCCGTACTCACCAGACTACCGGTGGGCAAACTCAAAAGATAAAGACTAGCCAGACCGTTAAGAACAATGACGCCTATACCCACCTTCAATGAACCGTACCAGGTACTTAAAACAACCCCTAGCAAAAACAGCAAAAAATACGTCCCTTCGGATAAGTCATCCGCAAAGAAAATGGTCAACTGAATCATGAGCATACTGATCCCCAGGACGAGGGCATAGACCAATAAAGAGGGCTGAGGGGACAAAACGAAAACCTGTCCTAATAGGCGGGAAACAGCATTTATAGAGGATGGTTCACTTCTTTCCGTTTCTAATGTTTTCATAAAAAACCTCATCGAGGCAACGGCTATAAACCACAGAACACGGAGATTAACTGGATTATGGTGCTACCGAACGGTATAATCTTTACAAGTACTACTGGTATCAAAGGCTTGATAATTGGCTCGTTTTCCCAGGTAGACCCGTAACGAAAGTAAAAAGGTGTCGCATACAGAGTTAGGCCAAAAAAGTATACAATAAACCTGCAATCAACTCAAAAAGACGCCTGGAAATTGTATCATAACAACTCAGTATAGTATCTTATTTATCTGCTTAGACGATCAAAAGAGGACATAATGCCTACTCCCAACGAACCCAGTTTTGAAGATGCCTTGAAAGAGCTGGAAGAAATTGTCGTCAGGCTGGGCAATGGCGAGCTGACGTTAGAAGAATCTTTGGTGCTATTTGAGCGTGGGCAAAAATTATCCAGCTATTGCCAATCCCAATTAGAGCAGGCCACCTTACGGGTCGAGCAACTGACCACAGATGGCGAAATTGTTGAATTGGGCTAAAATTTCTGGCCGAATGAAGCTGAAACAGTATCCTCAGCCCAAAACCTTCAAGATCAACAGGCCTTGAAGGTTTTTTAACGAAAGCGGGTAGCTTCTCAAAATTTCGGGGTAACGAGGCCTGAGCTTGTCAAAGGTCGTTGGTTTCGACAAGCTCAACCAACGACCACCACGCATTACTGAGAAGACACGAAAGCGAGGGTAGGGTCTTTATACCCGACGCGGCGACAAAACGAGGGAGCGACAGGGCGAAAAATCCTCAGATTATGCCCGTTGCCAGTATAGAAGGATCGTTTTAGGATCGCTAAGGCGATAAACTAATCATCATCAGTAACCGCTCCGTTGGTTGCATCAACGGATTAAGGAATTAAACGGATTTTCCAGGGGTCGCTCTTAATTCGTTCTTTTCTAAAATCTGTTGATGCCATTCAAATAACAGGCCATCGTCTCTGGGCTGAACGGTTACTATCATCATGAGGTTGCATTTTGTTTAAGAACATTCGTGAAACCCTAAGCCGCACCCGGCAATCTGTTTTTGGACAGATTGTGAATGTGTTTGGTGGGGGTGAAATCACTGAGGAAACATGGGAAGATGTCGAAGCCTTGCTATTGCAGGCTGATATGGGTGTACCCACGACATTGGAACTAGTAGGAAAGATGAAGGAGCGGGTACGCCGTGATGGTTTGTACCGGGCGGATCAGCTCACGCTGGCTATGAAGCAAGAACTACGGGCGATGTTGACCAACCCGCCTGTTTTTGAGATAGAACAGCCACGCCAGATTACTGTGGCCATCATTGTGGGTGTTAATGGCTCAGGCAAAACCACTTCCATCGGCAAACTGGCACATTATTACAAGCAACGCGGCCGCGATGTCGTCATGGTCGCGGGTGATACTTTCCGTGCGGCCGCGATTGATCAGCTACGTATCTGGAGCGAGCGGGCCAACGTCCCCCTGATCGCCGGGCAACCCGGGTCTGACCCCGCCGCCCTGGCCTACGACGGCATCCGTGCCGCCCGCGCCCGCGGTCACGACCTCATTCTTATTGACACCGCTGGTCGCTTGCACACAAAATTCAACCTGATGAAAGAGTTGGAGAAAGTGTATAGCGTCTGCAACAAAAGCATCCACAAAGCACCCCATGAAGTATTACTGGTACTGGATGCCCCCACCGGCCAAAACGCCATGAACCAGGCCACCGAATTCAAAAAGTCGGTGCATGTAAGTGGCGTCATCCTGACCAAACTGGATGGCACATCCAAAGGGGGCATGGTGTTTGCCATTTACCGCGAACTGGGTCTGCCCGTCCGTTTCATTGGCACCGGCGAAAAGCTGGACCAATTGGCCCCGTTTGATGCGGACCAGTTTGTAGATGGGCTGTTTGAGAATTAAATACCAGAGGAACTCGTAGGAACTGAGAGGAACTCTAGGAACTCCGTCGTAAGTTCCCAGAGTTTCTAGAGTTCCCCCGAGTTACACTCTTCTGCGAGGAAACCATGTCTGATTTAACCGATAAACTAACCGAACTCCAAGAAACCGTGGGTGTGCTACGGAGGCGGCTTTGACGTAGATAACAAGATTGAACAGATTGAAATGTTGGAACGCATGGCCTCAGGGTCGGACTTTTGGAATGATCAGGCCCAGGCACAAACGATCATGCGTGACCTTACCCGCCTGCAACATCAGGTTACTGAGTGGCAGAGTATTACCAAGCGGCTTAGTGAAGCCCATGAATTGGCGGAATTAGGGGATAAGGAATTACAAGAAGAAGTAGAGAATGAGGTAGCAGAGCTTGCGGCCGCGATCAACCGCCTGGAGTTTGAAACCCTACTCGCCGCCAAATACGACGACAAACCCGCTCTCCTGGCGATTCATGCCGGGGCTGGCGGCACCGAAGCCCAAGATTGGGCCGAAATGCTCCAACGCATGTTTATTCGTTGGGCCGAACGTAAAGGATTCGTCGTAGACATCGTAGACTACAGCGCCGGCGACGAAGCCGGGTTGAAAAGCGTGCTCATGGCTATCAATGGCGAATACGCCTACGGCTATCTAAAATCAGAGCGGGGTGTTCACCGACTCGTGCGCATCTCCCCCTTTGATGGCTCCGCTCGCCGGCACACATCCTTCGCCAAAATAGAAGTGTGGCCAGACGTAGCCGAAGAAATAGAGATTGAGATTGATGAGAAGGACCTGGAGTATCAGCGTTTCAAAGCCAGTGGGGCGGGTGGACAGCATGTACAAAAGAACGAAACCGCTGTGCGCATCAAACATTTGCCCACGGGTCTGGTTGTTTCTTGTCAAAACCAACGCTCTCTCACCCAGAACATTGAATTTGCCATGAAAGTGCTAAAATCGCAACTGTTTGATCTGGCGCAACGCCAGCAAGATGCGGAAATGGCCCGATTAAAAGGTGAGGATGTGGATGCAGGCTGGGGCAATCAAATTCGCTCTTATGTTTTGCACCCCTATAAAATGGTCAAGGATCACCGTACCAACCACGAGACAGGGAGAACCCAGGCCGTGTTGGATGGTGATTTAGATAGCTTCATGCAAGCTTATCTAAAACAGCATGTTGATGATCTACAACCTGTTTAGGTGAGGTAAACCGGGAGGACATCGGCTCTGCAACGGGTGTTGCCCTTGTTCCCCAGAACATAAAGGAGAGTGTCATGGATCAGGACGATAAAGGTAAAGGCAAAGGTTTAGGTGGTTTGCGTAAGCCGGGACAACCGCCCCGTTCACCACAGCCCTCAAGCCCCCCGCCCCCACGGGCAGGACAACCCCCCGCAAAAACCCCCCCACCGCCCCGCCAACCTGCCGCCACGCCGCCACGGGCCGGGCAGCCACCGGCCAAACCGGGGCAACCCTCGGCCAAACCCCCTGCCGCCGGTGGTTCAGAGGCGAGTCAACGTCTGCGTGATGCGCTCAACAAAGCCAAACAACCACCCGTTCAACCCAAACCTGATAATGTAACGGCTGCGCAACGTTTGCGTGAAACCCTTAACCGCTCTGCCAACCGGCCGGGTACGCCGGGACAAAAACCGGGCGCGGCCGCACGCAAACCAGTGCCCGCCCAACGAGCCGCTCAACAAGAGCGACAGGCAGGCCGCGTGGGTCGTCCGTTACCCAAACCAGCCACCCGCCCCATGCCGAGAGCAGCCGGTGTTGCCGCTGGGGCCGCCGTGACCGGGGCCGCGGCCGCAGCCCTCGCCCCAGAAATTATCAGCCAGATCAACTCACTGCGTAGCCGCTTCACCAACCTGGAATCCGAGGCCCAACTCAGCAATGTGTATGCCTCTATTGGCGAACTGGACAACCGGCTGGCCGAAATCCCCTTAACCCTGGACGCTCTGCGGGCACGGGGTTATGTGCATTCAGCCCAGTTGGAAGACCGGCTAGAAGCGTTGGATGAACAATGGGATCAGGTGCGGCCGCGTGTTGAGTCCACACTAGGCGACCATATCAACCGGCTGGACAGCGACCTGGACAATGTCGGTTTACAAATGAACCGCATCAATGGTCGCAATCAGGCCACCCTGACAACGGCCGAAACAGCCCTGAACGGGTTGCAAAGCAAAATCTCCTCAGCCACCAGTGGCGTTAGTGGGTTATACGACAACTTACTCACCAGCCTGCACGGAATAGAAGCCCAACTAAGCCAGGTGGAATGGATGTTGGCCCAATTTGATGAATCAGCGGAAGTGGATCTGCGCGAAGCGGAAGGGCCGCTCATGGCCGTGGAAGCAGAATGGCAACCGGATGGCAAGGAAGGACCGGATGGCGTCTTGTACCTGACCGATCAGCGGCTCATGTTTGAGCAGAAAGAGGAAGTCACCACCAAAAAATTCCTGGGCCTCTTCAAATCTGAATCAGAGAAGCTCCAGGGGCTAAAGTTGGATATCGCCGTCAGCGATATTGAGTCAGTTGAGGACAGTGAGGAAGGCGGTTTCCTGGGCATGGGCAAGAAGGATATTTTGGAATTTGTCTTTAGTGCCAACGCCACCGTTTCCCGTGCCCGTTTCCACCTGAAAGGGCAGGAATCGCGTGATTGGGCAGTCCTGGTGCGCCGGGTCACTTCTGGCGACATTGACAAGGATCGGGCCGATGATTATGTGGAAGAGTTGGAAGGAGCGGAAGCGCTCGCGGCCGCGTTCCCCAGTGAATGCCCCAACTGTTATGCCCCGCTCGAAGCCCAACCGCGTGGCGTCACCAGCGTACAATGTGAGTTTTGCGGGGCCGTAATTTCCCCCGTCGCTGAATAACGAACCGTAAGCCGTAAACCATAAAACATTGAGACAGCCCCATCTGGCATTGACTAGATGGGGCTGTTTTGTTATTCCTGGGTTCAGCGCAAGATCAACGGCACATAGACGCTCATCGGATCAAAAGGGGGTGGCGGCTCCGTTGTAACCGCATATTTCAGATTACCGGCCGTAAAATCATAGTAAGCGATATGAATATTGTCCTGCGCATCCACCTGAAGTGAAGGAAAATAACCCAGGTCGTTGCCGTTGGCACTGCCATCCACAACTTCGCAACGCCAGGTATGGCGGAAACTCAAGTCCAGCGGCCCACAATTTCCATCCGTTTGCGGATAAGCGACTTTTAACACCGTACTGGTTCGATCATTGGTATCGGTATAGGCAATCACCGGCTGACCGTTAAGATAGCCCAGGCTGGCGGCCATCCACATGTTATTGTCCGCATTACCAACCGAGTCAATGGTGAGACAACGGAATTCATAAAAGGTGCTGCCACAGTTGCCTTCACCTTCCGGGACGGGATAGGCGTAACGCAGGGAACTATTCCCAATGTAGGCCACACCAAGAAAATCGTCGTCAGCATTGAGATAGGTGGAGATTTGCCCATTCACCGTTATATTTGTATCCACCTCAAGGCAATTCCAGTCATTCGAGGTGCCGCAGTTTCCGATCACGTTGACCGCCATAGACAAGTGATTGTTGATGTCGCGGTAGAAAATGTAGGGCAAATTCCCATATAAAGTCAGCGAGTTATACATGGCAAATCCCGTTAGTGACGTTTGTACGATGCTTTCACACCGCCACAGACCGTACCCACAGTTGCCAAATTGACCCACATAGCGGGCGTGTTTGATGTACCCTTTGGTCTGATTGACATCCACAAGGCCATAAGAAACATGGCTGACATCGTTGGCCCCATAACGCATGTTGTTGAAAACCGTGATACTGTTGGCAGGCTGTTCAATGGGGGCAAAATAGATTTCGCCCCCGGATGCTGAGGGAATGCCGCGAAACTCATTCAGCCCGGACGTAACATTCTGGTAGGCCATGCCCCATTGCCCCAACGAGTTAAAGGCCAACGAACTTCCCAGGCCAAAGTCGGTGTTGTTTTGGTGGTAAAGAGAATTACATGACCAATGGTTGCCCGGGCCACAATCCCCGCCATTCGTTACCGGGAAGGCCAGCTTCAGATCGTCCAGCGTATTGTCGTAGTAACTGATATATGGTTTTCCCGTGCCAGGTTGCAAAGCCAGGGATGGGGTCAGACCGACATTATTGGTGGCATCAATTACGTCAATCTGCCAGGTGAGGGAGTCAGGGGCCGCGGCCGCGACCTCCGTATGACCAGAGGCAGAAAATGGGATAAATATCCCCAACAACATCAACAAACCAAACCCAATAAGATGATTGTGGCGCATAGAAACCCTCGTTTGTTTAGTGGACACCTTTTTTCTGCACCTGTTTCAGGTGCATACCAACGGTCGCTCCGGCGGGAGCGGCCAACACCAAAGCCAATAGTCCGGCTATCCACAACATCATCACCGTGATAAATCCCATTCAAAGCCAGTTGGATAGCGGCGCGGGCCGGGTGGGTGGAATTCATCAGACAGCAGGGCCACCCGGCCCGGATTGAACAAAATAGGTGACAGGGGATTCCCAATCATCGCCCGCATAAGCCAAAGGAAACAGACAATCAATCGTATTCATGGTGTTGTACCTCATCAGATAACGTTTATTGACAAAACTAGGGCGGAAAACAGCCGGGTAAAGCGGTTCCTCTTGGCAAAACGTTTGTTGTTGCTGGATGTTATGGAAGATAGGGTAAAGGATGAGCGTGACAACAGCGCGACAGAAAGTGTGACACGAATTTTTGGCACTTACGCGCCAACATCGACAAAAAATTGTCGATCTTTTTGAAAAATAGCAGGCTTTGGAAAACTTGTATACACGGATAGGAGAAACGCCGATGGCTTTGGCTTTTATCCGGTTCTTCCTATCCGTGTATACACCTGTTTGGGTCTTTAGGATTTCGTGGGGTCCAACGTGAAACGTGATGCGTGATACGTAAGGCTTCTCTGGTCACGCATTACGTTTCACGCATCACAGTCTGTCAACCCCATGAATTCCCAAAGAGCCGTCTTGGAAAAGCTGTAGTAATACATCGGGGTCTATCAGGCTATGGGGGTGATGGCGAGGGCGATGGTTTGTTCCAGGGTGAGGGCCAGGCCGGTGTGCCAGGCAGTGTGGAAGGTGTTTTCGTCTAAGTGGGTGCGGCAGAGGGTTTGGGCGTGTTCGTAGCGGCCGCGTTCCCGCACATCAATTTGGGCGTCCAGGTTAGCCAACAGGGTGTGAATCGCGCCCGCTAAGGTGGTGGCAAGGGCGAACCGCTGTTTCAGGGTAGCAACATCCGCGGCCGCAATCAAGCAGTGGGCCAGGGTGCGTTTATCACCCAATTCGTGCAAATCCGGCAGTGCGGCCGCGTAAAAACCCTGTGCCTCATCATAATCCCCCATCCCCACCGCCACATCCCCCAAATTGCTCAACGCCAGCGCCACCCCCCGCCTGTCTCCCAGTTCCCGGCGCAGGCGCAAACTTTCCTCATGCAGTTTACGAGCGGCAGGGAAATCATGTAAGGAAAGCGTCGCATTGCCCAGATTATTGAGGACGATGGCAATACCGCGTTTATCCCCGATGGCCCGCATGAGAGCCAGCCCTTCCTCATGCTGTTGGCGGGCGGTCACAAAATCACCCTGCGAATGAGCCAGGTTGCCCATGTTTGACAAGGTGGCAGCCATATGCCAGCGTGCGCCCATCTGCCGGTAAACGGCCAAAATTTGCTCGTACAGGGTGCGAGCCTGTTCGTATTGCCCCTGCTGTTGGGCCAGAGAACCTAACTGGCTGAGGGATCGCGCTATCGCACCGGGTGCGCCTAACTCACGCGCCATTTCCAGGCTGGCCTCATGAAGCCGCCGGGCTTCGGCATAGTTGCTTTGGGATTCGGCCAGCGCACCCAGGTGGCGCAGGGCCAGAAGCAGTCCTTGTTTGTTGGATTGTTCGCGCAACAGGGCTAACGCTTCTTCCCCCCACTGTTGCGCGACTGCCCACTCGCTTTTCATCCGGGCCACGCTCCCTAACAACAAATACACCTGCGCGATCCCGGCTTTATCACCCAGGCGTTGCAGGAGCGTGAGACTGGATTGGGCCAGAGACAGCGCGGCCGCGAGATCGCTTTGCCGCACCGCCAGTTTACCCGCATTCAACTGGGCATAACCGTAGACAACCGACTCAGCTTCGGGCACATCACCCGCCTGGTAAAGAGCGATGGCCCGCTGTAACCAGTTCCGCCCCTCGCCGATATAACCGCGCACATCCCAAAATTCGGTTAAGGCATTGACCAGGCGTAGGGCCTCATGCCGTTTCGGCTGCTGCAAGGCAAACCGCAACGCCTCGCGGCAATTGTCATGTTCGCTTTCTAGTTGTTTAAGGGTAACAATGTGCCGGAGACTGTCTAGAGCCGCCTGGTTCGTTTCCGCCAGATTGAGAAAGTAATCAAGATGACGTTGCCCCATAACCGTTGTTTCACCCGCCTGTTCCAGTTTTTCGGCGGCATACTGTTTAATGGTCGCCAGAAAGGTGTAGCGGGTCTCATTTTCGTCGGTGGTGTATTCGGCGATGAGCAACGATTTGGCGATCAGGCGAGTGAGCCAGTGGAGAATCTGGCTGGGATGAAGGGGAGCAAAGCCACAGGTAGATTCGATGGCCGCCAGGGTGCGGCCGCCACTGAAAACCGAAAGCCGTTGGAACAACAGCCGCTCTTCCGGGGCCAGCAGATCATAGCTCCAGTCTACCAGGGCACGCAGGGTTTGTTGGCGGGGCAGGGCGGTGCGGCTGCCGTGGGTAAGCAGGTCGAAGCGGTTGTCGAGCCGGGCGGCGATTTCATGGGCGGAGAGGGCGGAAATGCGTGCGGCCGCAAGCTCAATCGCCAGCGGGATGCCATCCAATCGGCGGCAAATCTGCAACACCGCCGCCAGGTTGTGTTCCGTCAGGGCAAATTCCGGCCTGACAGCACGCGCCCGCTCCACAAACAGGCTCACACTTTCCACCATCAGCAGCAGCGTCTCCCGGGAGAGGTCTTGTTCCGGCACGGCCAACGGGGGAACGCGCCACACCAACTCCCCACCGATGCCCAGTGGTTCGCGGCTGGTGGTCATCATTTGCAGGTGGGGGCATTCTCCCAGCAGGCTAGCCGCCAGTTCGGCACTGGCTTCAATGAGGTGTTCGCAATTATCGAGGATGAGGAGGATGTGACGCGGCCGCAAAAAAGCCGTGATCGTCTCCAAGAGTGTTTGCTGGGGCTTCTCGCTCACCCCCAACGCTTTGGCGACCGTCTGGGGCACGAGAGACGGCAACATTACTCCGGCCAGATCAACCCACCACACCCCATGCCGGAACTGGTTTAACAAATCCATCGCCACCTGGATGGAGAGGCGGGTTTTGCCGCTGCCCCCTGCTCCGGTCAGGGTAAGCAGGCGGGTGGTGGGTAAGATAGCTCTCACCTGGGCCAGTTCGGCTCTGCGCCCCACAAAGCTGGTGAGTGGTATGGGCAAATTAGTGAGGCGGGCGGCATCGGACGGGGCCAACGAGGTTTGTTTGATCCAGTGGTAGAGGGCCTGAGTTTCCGGGGCCGGGGAGACACCCAGTTCATCATGCAGGGCATGGACACAGCGATCATATTGATCGAGCGCGGCCGCGCGGTTTCCCCGGGCCAGTTCACAAAACATGATGTGCTGATGTGCCGTTTCCTGGGTGATATCCAAGGCCAGGAGTTGGCGGGCATAACCAATGGCCCGGGCGTATTCACTTTGGGAGCGCATCTGCTGGGTGAGGGCCAGCAAACTCTCGCTGTAGAAGCGGCGTAACTGCTCCCTTTCCGCCAAAACCCACTCATCATATAGGGTGGGCAGGAACTCGTCCGTGTAGAGGGTGATCGCGGTTTCTGGGGAAGTTGACCGGGTTTGCCGGAATTGGCGCACATCTACCCACAGGGAGAAGGCCGGGTTGAGTTGTACTTGTTCACGGTCGGTCAGCAACGCGGCCGCGGTCAATGTTTTACGTAGAACCACCAAAGCCGTGCGGAGCGATGTTCGGGCTTGCTCATCAGAGGTGTCACCCCAAAACAAGGTCGCCAGCTTTTCCCGGCTGTGCGGTTCGGGGTAAACCGCCAGATAAGCCAGCAGGTTTTCCACTTTGCGGCGGGGCAGGCGAATGGTTCGGTTCGTACCCTCACCTCGTGCTTCCAGGTGAAACGGCCCAAAGAGAAAGAGGGCAAATTCTGGCGGGGGGTACGAGGTCATGTCTGGCATAGATACTTGGCGAGAACCGCTTGTGTCCCGAGAGAGTATAACCGAAATGAGCAGACATCCGATAGATGAGAGATGGCTCAACTCTTCATTTTAGTTTGTTTTGAATCTCGGACTCAAAGGCGCGGTTGGGGGCAAAAAGAAGGTGGTGACGCTGAATAATGGCCTCGCGGGCTTTGAGGTAAGCGTCGAGGAGTTGGCGCAAGTGGGCCAGGGTAGTTTTGGCGTCCCGGCTGTAGCTGGCCTGGAGCAAACCCTGATACGCCGGATGCTCCGGGGGGAGTAAGGGGAGCAGTTGGGGCAGGGTGAAGTGGAGCAGTTGCAGGTAAATGGGGAACGGTTTGCTGGTATCGCCCCGTTTGATCAGGCGGGTCACATCCCAAAACATGATCCAGAAACGGTTGTCCAGGTCGGTCAAAACCGTGTCGGTAATAGTGGCGCGGGGCAGCGCCAGGGCCGCCGAAGCGGCCTGGAACCGTTCGGCCCAGCCAGCCGTGTCTTTGACGATGCGGATTTCCCGATCCCAGGGGTTGGGTTCCAGGTCGAGGGTTTCGTAGCGGAAGTCGGCTTTGACGCCATTGCTGTAGAGGACGATGTGGAAATGCGGCCGCACATGTTCCGCATCAAACGATTTAGCCGGGACATAGGGCAAAATGGATTGGACAAAGGCCCGCCGCTCCCGGTACGCCTGATCCCGACTGTACCCATCGCGGAATACCAACGCCACATCCAGATCAGAAAAAGCATCATGCGCCCGTTTACCCACCGAGCCAGAGACAAAACAAGCCACAATCATGGCTTCAGTCGCCACACGCTGCTGTAAACGGGTATAAACGCGATCCAGTTCGTTGGTACTCATAGGCAGACAATCCGTTCCTTCCTCCAATCCGTTGTTGTCTCCCAGTGGCACAGTGGGGACACCGGCTACAGCAAGTGTTACCACAGCAAGGTAGTTATGGTGCATCCTGACTAACGTCTATCCAACCTTCTATTCGATAATCCTCATCTTCATTTGACAACTGAATCAAGTCGCCAGAATAAATATCCACGATATTGATTAACGTTCCGGGATTGTCTATTTCTGAAACATGTAAGGTATAAGCAATCTTTGTGCCGTCTGATGACCAATAAGGTACTCCCCAACCTGGGTCAATACACAGATCAATTAACTGCTTGTCCACTACATCTAAAAGAGTAAGTGTTGGGTTTGTATCTTCACCAACGGTAGAGTTTTTATGGGCGAAGGCTAAAAACCTATTGTTGGGTGACCAACTCATAGTAAGCCCCCCACCTTGAACCTTATAGAGTTGTTCGCCTTCCCGGCCAAATACCCAGACGGCATTATCTTCACCCCACTGATGTCCACTAATAGCCACGTATTGACCGTCAGATGACCAATAAGGGAATCCACGATAAGACTGATCAGGGTTGGGGCCAAGATCAATCGTCCATAATATGTTACTAGTCTTTACATCTTTCACCCGATACTCGTCTGGTGGACAATCCTCACAGGGTAGATCACCAATTCCAGGAAAGGATCGTATGAAACAGATGTATGATACCATTCCAAAGCCTCACCGATTCCTTCCAGTTCGACGGCTATCGTTTCCTGTTTATCCTCAAACGGGTACCAAACAAGCCAACGGTAGAGTTCATCATAGTTTGTCAGAGCCACCACGAGTTGTTCTTCGTTTATCCAGTGTACTTGACTGCTAGGAGAAAATTCCACCGCATCAAACTGATTTTGAATAATCGGTTCCATCAGGGTTGTATCAATGATTGTGATTTTCAGAGACCAAAGATCGCCATTCCTTTCAAGTGTGTAATACGCAAAGACATCTTGGTTGGACGAGGTGTCAAACAAATACCCATCCGTTGGCAAGAAGAACATCGGCTCGCCTAGTCCCTTTGACCCCAAAATAGCATTCGTTCTTAACTCCCCCAATTACCAAACAAGATCAACCCATTCGCCAATTCTGTTTCACTGTTGACTTCTACTGCTTCAAGTCACATCTTTGTTCAACTGGCAGTATTGAAAAGATGATGCTGACGTCGGGGTAAATAATGGAGTAGGCGATGGAGAAATTGTTGACGTTGGTGATGGTTGGTTTGTTGTTGTTATAGTTTCAGGTGTGGGTATGTTGCTCGCCTGGATTGTTGCAGTTGTGGTATTTATTGGTGTGTTTGTCACGACCATGCCAGGGGTTGCCCGAGTAACTGTTAGCGTTTGCTCCGGCGCACAAGCAGCCAACCAAAGGAGAATAGCCGCTATTAACGCCACCAAGCCTGGGCTAAAAACAAATGAACATGACCATGTTTCATAACATGCTCCTTGCCAATACAACCCGCGAATTAGTTGTATGATTGTTCACCAGTCAGACCATTGTACCTGCTGTGGTGAGGTGTTCCTGTCTCACAGCAACACCCGCTGTGGCCGGTCTCCCGACCGAGCCACCCCGGCTTATCCCTTTCGGGTCTCTTTCATGATCGTTGTGCGCGGCCGCAACCAACATCTGGTCAGCTAACGCCCGGCTTGTTTAGGAGAAACAGCCAAAGGGAACCAACAACAACACCGTCGCCGCGCCCAGAATCAGCCCGGTGACAATTTGGAAGGGGGTGTGCCGCCCCAGGTAGAGGCGCACATAACAGACCAGGATGACGAAGGGGAACACGGCAATCAAGGCCGCGGGCCAACCAAAAACCAGCCCCACCAACACAAAAGCGGCCATGATCCCCGTTGAATGGATGCTAATAAGGAAAAAAATGTTCAGCAAACCCAGGGCAACTAGCTCAATAATATTAAAAATGACCAGACAACGCAGTAGCTCGGGGCCATCGAGGGCGGTGAGGAGCAGGTAGGCCAGGGCCGTACAGATGACGGCACTCAGATAGGGGATGTGGCGCTCGCGGGTATTGCTCATGTGCAATTCGGCGATGCGTCCGGTTTTGAGCAGATAAATGATGACAAGAATGGGGGCTAAGGAGACGAGAAGACCATACGCGGCCGCGAAGCCAAATCCCGGCCAAAAAGGTAACTCATACAGGGCAAAGGCCAGCCCCACCACCGCAAATATCACCGGCGGGCTGACAATATTGGAAAACAGCCGGGCCAGGCGCACCGCCCCAATCCGGTCATGGGCATGATGATCTCTTGGTTTTTTGGACATGAAGAAGACGTGTTGCGTATTGCGTGTTGCGTTGTGGGCAGAGAGGAAGCTCTACCGAAAGCTTAGTAATTGTTCGGAAATAACGTAGGTGGTTCGGTCAGGCGATCCGCGGGGCAGCAAAAACCTGTACGGGCCGCTCATCTCAGTTCCGGCGGTTATTTTATTCTTTATCCTAAGCTAAAAACGAACCGTTACTTGGAACCGGTCACGGATAACTGCTTCACGGGGTACTGGAAACCGCCACCGCAATTATAAAGATATAAAAGGCGACAAAGCAGAAAATAGCCAGCAGGACTAAACCGCTAATCCCCAGACTGATCCCAGCAAAAATGCGCGTTCGTTGCGGGTTGATGGCCTGGGGCGCATTCATCAAAAACACCACACCCAAAATAAAACCAATGACAGGGAAACAGTAAATGCCCCCGGAACAACTGGCGATAAGCATTATCGCCATAATAGCGGCGATAAGCGCTCCCACATCGTTCTGATTACCACGATAAACGCCGGGTTCATCTACCGGGCGTTCTCGTCGTTCATTTTGGGACTTGATCAGGCTGGTTCCCACGGCTTCGGCGTATGTTTCTGGCTCCAAAATGGTCTGGCCTTGGGCTTCCGCTTCTTTGGCGTGTTGTTCACACAGACGATGGCCGTCTTCGGTGTACCAAAGACACAGGCCACACAGCGGCTGGCGGCACTGTTCACAATGTTCAATGGCGGGGTGATCGGGGTGGTTGGTGCAGGTGTCCATAAAGTAATTAGGAATTATGAAGGATGAAGACAAACCTCATCCTTCATAATTCCTAATTCATAATTGTTTTAAACGGTTCCTTCTTCCCAGGAGTTCAAATATTTGTCTTGTTCCGGGGTCAGAACATCCACATAAACGCCCATCGAATCCAGTTTGATGCGGGCAATTTCTTTGTCAATTTCTTCGGGCACGCCATACACGCGGTTCTCCAACTTGCCCTGATTATCAATCAGGTATTGGGCGGCCAGGGCCTGGTTGGCAAAGCTCATATCCATAACCGAAGCGGGATGGCCTTCCGCGGCCGCGAGGTTGATCAAACGCCCTTCGCCTAACACATTCAGGCGGCGACCGTCATTCATTACGTACTGATCCACAAAGGGTCGCACCCGTTTTGGCTCTTCTACCGCCATCTTAGCCAACGCCCGAATATTGATTTCCACATCAAAATGGCCGGAGTTTGCCAGGAGTGCCCCGTTCTTCATCACGGCAAAGTGATGCTCATCAAACACGCTGATGTTACCGGTGGCACTGACAAAAATATCACCAATCGGCGCGGCTTGCATCATCGGCATTACCTGGAACCCATCCATGACCGCTTCCAGCGCTTTCAACGGATCAATTTCGGTAACGATGACGATGCCGCCCAAACCACGGGCGCGCATGGCGATACCCCGGCTGCACCAGCCATAACCAGCCACCACCACGTTTTTACCGGCGATGAGGTGATTCGTCGCCCGGATAATCCCGTCCATGGTGGACTGACCCGTGCCGTAGCGGTTGTCAAACAGATGTTTGGTCATGGCATCATTGACGGCCATCATGGGGAATTCCAAAGCGCCATCTTTGGCCATGGCCCGCAGGCGGATAATGCCGGTGGTCGTTTCTTCGGTGCCGCCAATGATGTTGCTCTTGGCATCACGGCGGTTTTTGTGCAGGGTGCTGACCAGGTCACACCCATCATCCATGATGATGTGGGGCTGGTGGTCGAGAACGGCGTTGATATGTTTGTGGTAGGTTTCTACATCTTCCCCTTTGATGGCGAAGACAGGGATTTCGTAATGGGCCACCAACGCGGCCGCGACATCATCCTGGGTGCTGAGGGGGTTACTGGCGGCCAAAACCACATCCGCGCCACCTTTTTGCAGGGCTACCATCAGGTTAGCCGTTTCGGTGGTGACATGCATACAGGCACTCACGCGCATCCCCGCAAAGGGGCGGCTACTGTTAAAACGCGCCTGCACACCTTTCAGCACGGGCATTTCCGTAGAGGCCCAGTCAATCCGCAAACGCCCACCAGGGGCCAGTTCGACATTTTTTACATCGTATTCCATTGATAAAGCTCCTTATCGTACAAATATAGGTGTAGTAACGTGGTGTGTGTGACGTAGTGCGTCTTTTGTTATTTAGTGAGCATCTAAAAATAACTTCCCGGTTTAGACCTGACAGGTTTCCGAAAACCTGTCAGGTCTGGTGGAACTTATTTTTAGACGATTCCTTAGCGTGACATCATGTTAATCTCGCTAAAGTCTACTCATGTACCAACGCAACACGCAACACGCAACACGCAACACATTCTAAGATTGAGGTAAAAGAGTATCTAACGCACCCGCATCATCAAAATTTTGCCGATAACGGGCGACAAACTCGGCGGGGGTGTAGAAATGGTTCTGTGTGCCCGCTTGCTCTAACACATACGTTGCGGCCAGGGCGGCCATGCGGCCGCAGATTTCCCAGCTTAAACCCAACTCCATACCGCGCATAAATCCAGCCCGAAACGCATCTCCGGCCCCCGTCGGGTCTACTACCTGGTGCGGAGCAATCGCCGGAATCTCATAAATATCCCCATTGACCATCACTTCGGAACCATGCGCCCCTTTGGTCAATAAAATGCCCTGGGTTCTCTGGCGGATTTCCTGCGCTGTCAGCCCGGTTTTCTCCTGAATGAGATTAAACTCGTACTCATTGACACTCAGGAAACGCGCACCATCCAACCCTTCACACAGCTCTTCCGGGGTAGCCCAGATGGTTTGTTGGCTGGGATCATAAATGTAGGGAATGCCTAACGCCTTGCATTCGCGCACATAAGCCCGCATGGCCCCCGGATCGTTGGGGGAAATAATCGTCAGTTGGGTGTGGGGGGCATGTTGGGCAAAAGAAAGTTGCCCGGCGTGGGCCATGGCTCCGGTGTAGAAGCTGGCAATCTGGTTCTGGCTATCGTCGGTGGTGCAGAAGAACGAGGCGCAGAATTCGTTTTCAATTTCCAGGATGAGGGAGGTATCTACCCCTTTGGCTTCCAGCCAGGCCCGGTAATCGGTGAAATCAATACCGGCGGTGGCAAGAATTTGCGGCCGCGAACCCAACAACGCCAGCGTGTAAGCAATATTCGGGGCCACCCCACCGCGATACTTTTTCATATCCTTGACCAAAAAACTCACGCTAATGCGGTGAATCTGATCAGCCAGGATATTGTCGGCAAATTTGCCGGGAAAGGACATCAGGTAATCGTAAGCAATAGAACCGGTGATAACAATCTTCATAGTTACAACAAGGGAGACTAAGAGACTAAGAGATTGAGAGACTCTCTGGTTCGTCTCTTAATCTCTTAGTCTCTCAGTCTCTCAATCTCCAATTTCTCAGCCACGGCTTGCGGCCGCGACCCGTTCTGCTTCAGAACCGGCGAAAACCCAAACCGGTCACGCAACATGGTTACAATACCGGCCAGGCCATCCCGGACGGTGATTTTTTTGCCCTCAGCATAAGTGCGGGGATCATAAGTGATGTCAATCTCCAGAATTTCATGCCCAGCCAACATAATTTTACCGGGCAGTTCAAAATCGAGGTTGAAGTCGGTGGTGGTCAGGTTGAGGGACTTCACGACATCCGCCCGCACCATTTTGGTCGCCGTGCCTACATCGGTGAGGTGGCTACCGTGCAGAATGTTGATGACAGCCGTCCACATACGCACCCCCAGATAGGCATGGGTGTATTTGTAGCGCACATGACCACCGAGGATACGCGAACCAAAGATTGCGGCCGCGTTCGTCTCCTCTACCTTACGACAAAACCGGGGATGCTCTGCCGGGTCATACTCCTTATCCGCATCCTGGATAATCATATAATCGCCCGTCATCTGGGCAATGCCCGTACGTACCGACATCCCCTTCCCCATATTTCGCTCATGAAACAATACCCGGATTTCCGGGTCATGTATCTGCTGGAGAATTTCCCGCGTACCGTCCGTCGAAAAATTATCCACCACGATAATTTCCCGCGTCCAACCCGGCCCCAAAGCCACCGCCTGCGTCCGCGCAATCACATCCGCAATCGTGGCCCGTTCGTTATAACAACAAATAATGACCGATAACTTTCTCATCTTTCGTGATTACTTACTCGATTCTGGCGAAAATATGGACGCCCTGTGGAAATCTCTTAATCTCTCAGTCTCCAGAGGTCAGCACAAAACACGCCAATGTCGGGTTACTTTATTGATGATGGGTTACTCATATGGACACAAATAACCCATAACCAATAAACACCTCTATCTCACACAAGTAGACCCGTCAGACTGTGAAAGCCCGACGGGTCCATTAAAATCTACGATAGACTTCATCGGCAGTACATTATGTCACGTTAAGGGCAAAGCCCGTAAGGTTTTCTCTTGGCGACTTGGCGTCCTTTGCGTGAGATTTCTTATTGCCGAAAAATCTGTTAATCTCACAATTCGACCTGGCTCACGGCAAGTCTGTCGATCACATTTGCTGAAAAAACCGTGCAAACGTGTCAATGATATAATCTAATCGTTGATTGTCCAAACCAGGATACACCCCCACAAAAAACGCCCTCTGCATGACCAAATCGGACACCGCTAAATCACCCACAATCCGGCATTCCATATCCTTATAAGCAGGTTGTTTGGTGATATTACCGGCAAAAATATTGCGCGTCTCCACCTTGTTCATCTCCAAATAACGGGTTAGCTCGTAACGCTGGCAGGGAGCATTCTCTTTTATGAGTATTGGAAAAGCAAACCAGGATGGGTCGGCTTTTTCTTGCCAGGAAGGTAGCATCAAAAACTCTTCAAACTGCTTCATTCCGGCGTACAAATAGGCGAAATTGGCTTTGCGCTGAGCAATAAAACTGGGCAACTTTTCCATCTGCGCCAACCCCATGGCCGCCTGGGGGTCGGTAATTTTCAGGTTGTACCCTATTTCGGTGTAGTAATAACGATGATCATAAAAACCAGGCACACCAGGCACTTCTCGTTCAAACCGCATCCCACATTTGCCATTTACCGGATTATCATAACCACAGTAACAATCCCGTCCCCAATCCCTTATGGAACGGGCAATCTTGGCTAAACGGCGGCTTGAGGTGTAAACCGCCCCACCCTCACCCATGGTGATATGATGGGCCGGATAAAAGCTCAGGGTCGCCAATTGTCCAAATGTGCCCAACATCTGCCCATCCCACTTCGATCCCAGGGCATCACAGGTATCTTCGATCAGATACAGGTTGTGCTTTTTGGCAAAGGCGACTACCACATCCATATCGGCGGGGTTGCCCAGCGTGTGGGCAAACATGATGGCCCGCGTGCGCGGGGAAATGGCCGCCTCAAGCTGGCTCACGTCCAGGTTGTAATCACCCAGGCAACTATCCACAAACACCGGCACCAGCCGATTCTGGATAACCGGGTTGACGGTGGTAGGAAAGCTGACGGCGGGCATGATCACCTCGTCGCCAGGGTTTAGCGGGTTGCGTAGTTGACGCGAACACAGCGTCGTTACCGCCACCAGATTGGCCGAGGAGCCAGAGTTGACAGGAACAACTTCCCGCATTCCCAGGAATGCGCCTAACTGTTTCTCGAATTGGGCGGCATAAGGGCCAGCAGTGAGCCAGAAATCCAGCACCGCGCTGACCATGTTTTGCATTTCCCGCTCGTCGTAGACTCGCCCGGCATATTGCACCTTTGTTTCACCAGGAACAAACGGGCGGTCAGCATGGACTTGCTCATAATATTCGGCCACCTGGGCCAGGATGTTTTGCCGCAAAGTTTCGGCATTGCTCATGAATTGGGTTCCTTACATTAACTTCGATTTGTTGGGCGATTATAGCACAGTGGCAGGCAGGTTTTCAGATGATGGGGTATACGCCATCACAACGAAAGTTGCACGCCTAACGGCCGTAGGATGTTACCGGAGAACCCAAAAGGAGCGAAACCCGAGTGAGGGTGTAGGCAGTGGGGTAGATGTGGGCGTGGGTGTGCTGGACGGTGGCGGTGGCGTTACCGTCGCCGTTGGCGAAACGGAAGGGGTAGGCGTTGGGGTTGGTGGTTCGGGCGTGATGCTGGGCGTCTCTGTGGCCGTGGCGGGCGGTGTCTCTGTAGCGGTCTCGGTAGCGGTAGGCGTCAACTCAGGCGTAACGGTGGCGGTGGGTTCAGGGGTTGGGGTTACCGTAGCGGTAGGTAATGGCAGAGACGTGTCTGTCGCCGTGGGTGTAGGCATGGGGGTGTCGGTAACAGTGGCGGTGGGTTCAGGTGTGAGCGTAGGGGTTGGCGAGGGAATGGGTGTGTCGGTAGGTGGTGGGGGAAGTGTGGGTGTGGCGGTTGGTTGGGGTGTGGGGGGAATGTAAGGCAAGGCCAGGCGTGTCCCCCAACGAATGGAGAAGCTGTCCAGACAATTGGCGAACATGATTTGCCCGACTGAAGTATTGTGCCGTCGGGCCAGGCTGTATAGCGTATCACCCCGTTGAACGGTGTAATAGACCCAGCCGTAGTAAGGGCCGCAATTGATCAGCGAAGGAGCCACATCGGGCGGAATGTACAGGGTCATGCCCGGAATCAAGACATAGGTTTCATCCAGGCAGTTGGCTACAAGAATGTCAGTGACATTGGCGGATGAGCGCAGGGAAATAGCAAAGAGGGTATCACCCGACTTGATGGTGTAAAGACGCCAGCCTTCCGGGGTGGCGCAGGGTGTCGCTTCCTGACGGATGGGAATGGATGTGGGGGTTGGGGTGGGTGGTGTCTGGTTGGGGCGCAGGGTGGCGGTGGGTGGAGCTGGGGTAAGGGTTGGCGTATTGGTGGGTGTGGGGGGAATGGTCGCGGCCGCGCCCATCACAAAGGGTCTAGCAGTAGGGAAAGGAACCAGCAGCCGCACCTGGAGCTGATCGGCCTGGGCCAGAAACAAGGCCAGCAAAACCGTCAGCACCACTGTCACAGTGAGCAGCACATTGGTAGCAATGGATTGGGTGGCGATACGACGTGGTTGGTTCACTACGTTTGCAGGTGGGTCATAGCCCTATTTCAGCTTCTTGGACCCATTCGCTGATGGTTTGGCCGCGGCCGCGGTGGGCGAATTCAGCGGCAATAGAACAGAGAAAGTACTGCCCACGCCCGGTTTACCTTCTACCCAGATACGACCCTGGTTAGCTGTGATAATCTGCCGGGCCACGGCCAGACCGATGCCCGTATCACCCAACCCGGCGATGAGTGGCGCATCAGTCTCCACATGGGGTTCAAAAACGTGGGGTAAATCTTCGGTGGCAATTCCCCCACCGCTATCGGTCACAGACAGGTGCAACAACTGATTTTCTCGCATGACACCTTCAATCGTCTCGCGCACCGTTTCCAGGCGACCATCAATCCGTAAGGGCATGTCGCTCGGCGAAGCCTGGCAGGCGTTGCTCAACAAATGAACCATCACCTGATACAGAGCGTCCCGGTTAAATTGCCATTGGCCCAATAAATCTTCCAGGTGCAAATCCAGGCGAAGCCTCTTTTGGCGTAGTTGCGGCGCAACGACGTCAATGGCCGTTTCAATAATGGATAACACGTCTGCTACCTCGCGGCGTATCTCTGGTTCTCCTTGTGTGGCTACGCGAATCAGTTGTTCCAACATCGTGTTGGTGCGCTCGGCGTTGGCCCGAATGCGCTGGAGAAAATCGCGCTGGCTTCCCCCCAAGATGCCCATCGTCTCACTGAGCAGTAGGTCGGTGTAACCCGAGATAGATGTCATGGGGGTACGCAATTCCTGAATCAGACCGACCAACAAATCGTTGGTGGGTTCTCTGTCGCGATGATGCAAGGCCCGCTCTAACATTTCAATGCGGGTTTGCGCCTCTTCTAACTCGCCAGAGTAGCGGGTAACGGTGCGCGTAACCCATTCGGCACTGAGATTGGTGCTGCCCGCGGCCGCGAGCGCCATCGCCTCTTCGGCTTCATTTAGCGCCTCACGCAGAGCCGCTACTTCCTTTTCCAGCTCTTTGGTCTGAAGCTGTTTTTGTTCCAAATCCGCCAACCGCACCTGCGTGGTTTCCACCTCGATTTCCCATTGCTGCCTTTGGGTCAGGGCATCATCCCGCTCTTTTTCCAGCCCTTCCCGCTCCGTACCCGCTAGAGGGAGAACCGCGTGGGTGGTTTGTTCTTGCAGGTGGACTCGATCTAAGACATGGGCAAGGTAGTAAGCCAAACTGCTAACCAGGGAGCGCTCTTTGGCAGACCATTCACTTTGCCCCGGTTTGCCGGCCACAAGTAGCAGACCAATCGCTCGATTGCGAATCAATAGTGGCTCAATGAGCAAGGGGCCTAACTCTTCCAGACCAGCCTGTTGGTAAAGTCGTTGAATTTGTTGGTGCCCCATACCCTGAGGAACGAGGGCGGTGGCTGTACCTTCCCGGAGTGCCAGACCAAGTGTGGGCCAGTCAGCCAGGGTAAGGAAGATGGCCTGATAATGATCTTGCTCCAACCGCGGCCGCAACAGGGTCACATGCAGTTGGTCGGGATTGTCTGGCGTGGGCACAGCCAACCCCACAAAGGCGGGGTTGAGCAAATGAGCCACCATCGCGGCCGCTTCCTGGCGCGTTCGCTGGCTGTCGGTGGGTTCGATCACCTGGGTAGCCAGTTGCAACAGATCAACCAGAGGGGGAGCAGACGGTGTCCGCGTGATCAGGGTCGGTTGGGTTAGCTCACCCAAAACATGGCGATAGGCCACGACTGTGAGCAAAGGAAAGGCAATGAGTTGCCCCAGGCGAATCAGATAAGGGACTTCGGTTTCTACGACAAAAAATTCCGGGTAGTTCCATTGGTGAATGAAGTGGGCGGCCAAAAGGGGCAGAAGGGTGAACAGACGCAAGAGCCAGTCGCGGCCGCGGCCCATTAGCACCAGCCCCACCCCAGCCACCAGCAAAATCAGTTGTGAGGCTCCCCACACCGTAGCCTGAAAATCGCTATTGTAAGCCGCCGTGCTCGTGCGCCGTGACCAATCTAGAGCAAAAACGATGTAAACCACTCCTGTAGCCAGGGTTAAGAGGAAAACAACCAGCTCGATGAAACGGGGAAAACGGGCCACGGTGGGGGCAACAGCCCAAATGAGGCCGATGAGGGTAATGGTATTGACAGCCTGCTCCAGAGGGGGCAGGTAACGAACGGCCAGCAGTTCGTTGCGGTTGAGCAGGGCAATAGTGACGGCCAAAACCAGGCGGGTAAACAGGATCGCGGCCGCGCCCAAAGCCAGTCGCCGGGCCACCTCATCATCCCGATTACGTACCCACTGCCCCAAAGCAATACCCAACACCACCTGCACCGTCAACAAGGTGATGAGATGGTAGACCAAATTATAGGGGGCCTCGGTGAGGAGCTGGATGATTTGTTGTAATAACGGCATAGTCAATTACTGGAGTTTGGCGTTTTTAGTCTCACCTCTGGAGACTAAGCGATTAAGAGACTGAGAGATTTCCCGAAGTCGTGCTAATTTTCGCCAAAGTCGCGTCAATAATGCGGATGAAGGACCAAAAACAAAGGGTGTTTTTGGTCATTACTCTCCTAATCTTTCGTCAAATACTTTAGACACAGGATTATAGCATAGCAGAAGGTGGATTCCGTCCCCGTAAAAATAAGGCGAAACTTGAGTAAATGGACCCATCCCCCTGCCCCCTTCCCGATGGGAAGGGGGAAATACCAGGCGTGCCGGTTTTCGAGCGCGCCGACGCGCTCGAAAACCGGCACTTTAGAAAGTCGCCTTGACGCAAGGCGTTAAAACGCCCCGCTGGTAACAAAAACACGTTGAAACGTGTTGGATGAATGAATTGAGTGCGTTTTCAACGCACTTTTTCTATCAGTCGTGGATTTTAATCCACGGCTTGGGTGGCAAAAATTTAGTAGGCCATCGCCCGGAAGTTTGCGCTTACCATTTGGCAAATGACAGATGTTCAGGGTATATTGGCAGGCATCAAACTCTCAGTTCGCTGTACAGTATTTCCCAAACCAACCCCATATTCCCAGTCCAGGAGCAACTCATGATCTTCCGCAGTCCCTACCCCGATGTGGAAATTCCCGATACCTCATTGACCCAACTGCTCATTGAGCGTATGTCGGCTTATGGCAACAAACCGGCCCTGATTGATGGCCCTACGGGGCGCACACTTACGTATGCTCAGCTTATTGGTGGCATTCGGCTCATTGCCTCCAGCCTCAGCCAGCGGGGTTTACAAAAAGGGGACGTTTTCGCCATTTTCAGCCCCAATATCCCGGAATATGCCGTCGCTTTTCATGCCGTGTCTCTGATTGGGGGCATTGTTACTACCGCCAACCCCCTCTACACGGCTGAGGAGCTAACCCACCAACTCAATGATTCGGGGGCCAAATACCTGCTGACGATTCCTCTCTTTTTGGAGAAGGCCAGGGCCGCGGCCGCGAACAGTCAAGTTCAAGAAATCTTCGTCTTTGGTGAAGCCGAAGGAGCCACCCCCCTGGCCAGTCTGCTCGCCAGCAACGGCCAACTCCCCGACATCACCATCAACCCGGCCGAAGATTTGGTCGTGTTACCTTACTCCAGCGGCACCACGGGCCTGCCCAAAGGGGTCATGCTCACCCACCGCAACATCGTCGCCAACATGGCTCAGGCCGAAGGCATTCCCAACATGGAACTCGTCACCGCTGATGATGTGGTGATGGGAATTTTGCCCTTCTTCCACATTTACGGCATGGTCGTCATCCTCAACATGAGCCTGGCGCGGGGCGCCACCGTTGTCACCATGCCCCGCTTCGACCTGGAACAATTTTTGGAATTGATTCAAAAACACAAAATCACCCGCGTCAACCTGGTTCCCCCTATTTTGTTAGCCTTAGCCAAACATCCGCTGGTCGCCAAATACGATCTCTCATCCTTGAAAGAGTTGACATCCGGCGCGGCCCCGCTCAGTGCCGAACTGGCCGAAGAGGTGGTGCAACGGCTAGGTTGCAACGTCATCCAGGGTTATGGCCTCACCGAAACCAGCCCCATCACCCATGTCTGCCCCAACTTCCCCGGCAACATCAAACGGGCGTCGGTGGGGCCAGCTATTCCTAATACCGAGGTGCTCCTGGCGAATACAGCCACGGGTGAACCTCTCGGTGTGAATGAGCGGGGTGAGGTGTGGATGCGCGGCCCACAGGTGATGAAAGGGTATCTGAATAATCCCCAGGCCACCGACCACGCCATTGATCGAGATGGTTGGCTCCACACAGGGGACATTGGTTATATTGATGAGGAAGGATACCTTTACATCGTTGATAGAGTGAAGGAGTTGATCAAATACAAAGGAATGCAGGTGGCTCCGGCTGAGTTAGAAGCCTTGTTGTTAACCCACCCGGCCATTGCCGATGCGGCGGTTATCCCCAGCCCTGATGAGGAAGCGGGTGAAGTGCCGAAGGGGTTTGTGGTGTTAAAACCGGGCGCGGCCGCGACCGCCGAAGAGATCATGGCCTGGGTAGCCGAACAGGTAGCGCCCCACAAAAAAATCCGCCGCCTACAATTCGTCAACGAAGTGCCTAAATCCCTCTCCGGCAAAATCTTGCGCCGGGTTCTGGTAGAGCAAGAACGCGCCCAGATGCACGACTAAACGCTGTTAGCCAGGGATACACCAATCGTATCCCTGGCTTCTTTCTTCTTCATGAACCAACAAACCCCCATCTCTAACAACCGTTTAAGCACCCTACTAATTGTTGTGATCAGTATCGGCTTGCTTACCTGTATCCTTATAGGTGTATTGAGTGTCGTTATCGCCCTGATGAGTGGCGAATTTGCTTCGGAAGGGGCGGGTGCTCTTCTGCTGGGGGCGGGGTGTTGCCCTATTCGCACCCTGGCTGGGTGTTACTACCCGCACATCACTCATCTTCGGCGGCATCATCGCCTACATCCTTTACCACAAAAGGTCCCGCGCCAAAGTTGGCAAACCCACCGTCACCTTGCCGACAACATTACGCCTGGGTGAAAAGTTTGAAGTACCCTATTACCATACCTTTAATCAGCAAATCAGTTGTGAACAGTTCTCCATTCAGCTAATTTTTGAGGAGCGCGCCACCTATTCCCAAGGTTCCGACACCCGCACCGTCACCCATGAACAGGTCATCGCCGAATCTATTTTGCCCGCCAGGATATTCCAGCCGGGTGACATGATCGCCGACTCATTGGCCTGGCAGATTCCCCGTGACGCCATGCACACCGTTAAAGCTCCGCGCAATGTTTTACGCTGGTTGGTACGGCTCAAGTTTGTTATTCCCAAATCGCCAGATTATGTGGATGAGTATGAAATCAATGTGTTGCCAGAAATAGCGCGGTAATGGATAACAGGTGAGATAAGATGTCTAAAGCTCAAATTACGTTGGTCTGATGAATGGGGGTGCCATTGGCGGATGGGTGGCTGTTTCG
>JADJUV010000180.1 GCA_016716885.1 Candidatus Trichofilum aggregatum
CGGACGGCCTTGCGGGATATAAGCCACGCCTTGTTGGTATTGCACATAGGCAACCATGAAGCGATTGCCTAAGGTTTGATGAATTTCCAGGGCTTCGCTCAACAGGGCGTTGATCTCATCCGTATCGGTGAGCATAGTCGTGAGGTTGCCCATGATAAGGGCCATGCCGATGAGGTCGCCGATTTCGCGGGCAAGGGCTAAGGCGGTATGGTAAACCTGCACACTCTGGGCGAAATCGGTAATAAAGATGGCCTGGACGTTGAGGTTGCGGGAGAGGGCGTAGCGGTCGCCGATGGTTTCGCACCAGACCTGGGCGTGGCGCAGTTTTTCCAGGGCGATGGCCCGCCCCTGTGATTGGGTGTAATGGAAGGCCAGGAAGGTTTGACAGAGGATGCGATCTTGTTCGGCGGTGAGGCGCGCGGCCGCGTCCAGTTCCTCGCCCGCCAGGAGATCATTCAGGGTTGCCAGGGCACTCACCCACAGCGGAATGCTTTCATCGTGGCGAGGTGTGCGAAAAACAGAGAGGGCCTGGCGGGCTTCCATGCGGGCGGTGAGATAGCGGCGGGTGGATTCGGCTAAATGGGTGGCTTTTGCCAGGGCGGTGATGGCTTGTTGGTATAGGTCGGCATTTTCGCTGGTGCGGGAGCGGTTTTCCTGATAAATAGCCAGGCTGGTGGCCGAGCGGTCAAGATAGGTCGCGGCCGCGGGGTGTTCATTCAGGTAAGCACATGACCAGCACCAGGCAGCGCGTATGTTTTCCATCTCTTCGCCGATGGCATCCAGGGCCAGGCGTTGTTGGCGATTGTATTTGAGGTTGTTTTCCTGGTCGGCCAGGAATTGGCTGTAATGAGCGGCGTGGCGGGCCAGGGTTTCGACCTGATCATCGGGGAGTTCAGCCAGCTTCGCGGCCGCGTATTGTTTCAACAACTCATGCAAATAATACCGATACGTCACCCCGCCCGGATGCGTCGTGTCCAGGCTGTTCTCACTACTCTCGTATAACAGCGATTTTGTAACCAACCCCGTCAGCGTCAGCAAATCAGCCTGGGCTACCTTTTCCGCCGCCTTACGGTGAAAGCCACCCTGGAACACCGACAGGCGTCGGAACACGGCCTTCTCCTGCTCGGTCAATAACTCCCAGGAATAATCGAAGACCGCCCGGATGCTACGGTGGCGGGGAGCCACATTGCGTAACTTGGTGGAGAGGAAATCAAGGCTATTTTGAATTTCGTTGGCGATTTGTTCAATAGAAAGGGCACGCAGCCAGGTTGTCGCCAACTCAATGCCCAACGGCATCCCATCTACCAACCGACAGATGCGTACAACCTGTTCTAGTTCTTGCTCCAGATCAAAGTTGGAGCGGACTCGTTTGGCCCGGTTGGCGAATAGCTGTAGCGCACTGTACTCATCAAGCTGGCTTATGGCCCCATTTTGCGGATAGCTTAGACCGCGCACGGGGCGGTTCCATTCTTCCCACAAATTCAAAGCCTCGCGGGTGGTGACCAGCACTTTGATGTGCGGCGCCTGGGACAAAATTTCAGAGACCAGGTCAGCCCCTTCTAACAGATGCTCAAAATTGTCCAGGATGAGGAGCATCTCTTTTTCGCGCAGGTAGTTGAGGAGTTGGGCTTTGGGTTCATCGTTGTTGAAGAAAGCGAAATTGAGCGACTCAGCCATCGCCGGGACAATGAGGTCGGTCGTATTGAGGGGGGCCAGACCAACAAAACGCACGCCGTGGCGGAACTTCTCCACCTGACGCAAACCGGCTTCCAGGGCCAATCTGGTTTTACCCATGCCCCTGGCCCAATCAGGCTCAACAAGCGGCAGTCAGGATCATCGAGGATATGCACGATTTCGTTGATCTCTTCATCGCGCCCGACGAAGGGGGTAGGCGGGGTAGGCAGATTATGGCGCGGGCCGATGGCTGGCGCGGGTTGGGAGGATGAAGTGGAGTCAAAACGGACGACAACATCGCCGCGTAAGGCGGCAATAATGGCTTCCAACTGCGCCCCGACCATGCGCATACTGCTAATGCGCTGGCTCCGATCCTTCTCCAACATCTTATAAATCAGGTTGGTGAGGGCTTCGGGCACATCCGGGCGGAATTGGGTTAGCTCCGGGATGGGCTTGGTGAGGATGGCATAGATCATCGCCCCCACCTGCGACTCCTCAAACGGGCGGCGTCCGGCTAACATCTCGTACAGGAGCACCCCAAACGACCAGATGTCGGTGCGGGCGTCAATGGTTTCGCCATTGCAGGCTTCCGGGCTGAGGTAGCTGTAGGTTCCGGTGAGCACGCCGGTTTGGGTGATGGATTGCAGGCCGCCGATGTGGGCCACACCAAAGTCGGTGAGGCGGGGGGTGCCGTCTTCGGCCAGGAGCACATTGGCTGGTTTAATATCCCGGTGAATGATTTCGAGGTGATGGGCACGAGCCAAAGCATCGGCCAGTTCCAGGCCAATTTTGAGCACCTGATCAACGGGTAGGTTTTTCTCTTTTTTGAGCTGTTCATGAAGGGATCCGCCAGGCACGAACTCCATGACCAGATAATGCTGATCATCTTCTTCGACGCTGGTGAGGATGGAGACAATGTTGGGGTGGTTGAGGCGACGTAGGGCCTGACCTTCCCGGTTGAAGCGGCGCAGGATGTCTGGTTGGCTGTAAATGAGTTCGGCTTTGAGATGTTTGATGGCGACGGGTTGACCGTTGCGATTGTCTATGGCCTGGTAAACATCACCCATGCCACCGCGACCTAGCAGGTCGGTGGAGCGGTTGTTAATCTGGTAGCGGTTGGCGATCAGGATTGGTAACATGGGCGAGAGTTTCGAGTTTCGAGTTCGGAGTTTCGAGTTTGTCAGACGGTTTAGCTCCTCAGTAAGAGGTGGGAAACATTATAGCAGGTCAACAGGGGAGATTCAGTTGCCCATCGGTACTACGGATTTACGATTTTTGATTGACGATTTACGATTACTCTGGTTGAGATTCTTCAATCGTCAATCGCAAATCTGCAATCGTTAATCAGTAGATGAAGCTGAGGAAGGTGGCCGGGTCGAGGGGGCCGAAGTAGGGGGTGAGGTTAAGGGTGTGGATCGCGGCCGCGAGGGCTTCTCGTTCATATCGTACCCCAGTTAATTGTGCTTCCAGGCTGGCCAGGTCTTGTTCCCCGCTAAAGTCGCCGTAGAACTTGATCTGCTGAATCTTGCCATTTTCGACGCTGATGCGGGCGTCAATCTTACCGATGGGTAGGCGTTCACTTTTTTGCACATTAAACCGGGGAGAATGGCCGAAATTCCACTCCCAGTTGGCATACCGTTGGGCGGAAATTTGTTGGATGGCCGTCCAGTTTTCATCACTGAGGGTGTAGGTGGGGATCGCGGCCGCGTCGTTCACCTCAAATATGCCCAGGAGCAAAGCCTGGCACAGTTCGTGGATGGTCATGTCCTGGGGCAAATGTTCGTGGATGTTGGTCACAAAGTTCCGCACGGACTGCACGGCCTTTGATTCAATTTGTACCTGGCGGGGGTTGAGAGCGTGGAGCATGGTCTCAATGTTGGTGTCGAAGAGGAGTGTGCCGTGGCTGAACATGCGGCCGCTGGTGGCGTATTGGGCATTGCCCGAAATCTTTTTGCCATTGGCAAAGATACTGCTCTGTTCCCGCAATTCGGCCTTGACCCCCAACTGACGTAAAACCTGGATGACGGGTTCGGTGAAGCGGGCAAAATTATGGAAATTATCCGGCCCGGCGGCGGTGACAAAGCTAAAGTTCAGGTTGCCCAGGTCATGGTAAACTGCCCCGCCGCCAGAGAGTCGCCGCACGACGTGAATGCCATTGGCTTGCACGTAATCCGGGTCAATTTCTTCCAGTGTATTCTGATTGCGGCCAATGATGACGGCGGGTTCGTTGATGTAGAAAAAGAGGATGGGTTCAGGGAAACGCAGGTTGCGTAAGATGAACTCTTCCATCGCCAGGTTGAGGCGGGGGTCGGTGTGGGTGTTGTCTATAAATAACATGGCACAAAATTATGAAGTTGGTATATGCAAAAGTCAAACAGAAAAAATCAACGTAACCGTTCAGTTGGGTTACATCAACGGATTGGAGGAAGGAACGGATTTGGGTGCGGCCGCGGTTTGTCCATTTTTAGCATAAAATAGAGGCGATTGAAGGCTAAGAGGTGTCACGGTCGGGAGACCGGCCACAGCGAGGCCCTCTGCGGCAGGGAGAACACCTCGCCACAGCAGGGTTCGGAAGCAAACGTATAAGGCATAGATTGAGAAAGTCACACTGGAGTTTAGGGTATGAGCAAATCTGCTAAAATAAAATGACCTTCGCTTTGAGTATTGTGGTTCTAATAGTCCTTGGTTGCATGGTGACTTGGATGGCCTCGGTCAATCCCAAACCGTCGGAAGTCATGCAACAGATATGTGATAATTTAGTTAGGAATCATCTCATAGAGGGTGAAGAGGAGTGTGTGTCAGAAGATTACCTCCCTTATTATATTAGACAAGTGTTCCCTGAAGAGTCAGTAGACAAATACTATGTAACAACGGCCATGCAGGGATTTGAAGTTACGGAGACCCAAACGGGAGTAAGTAAATGCTCGGGTTCTCTGTATAAAGGGCAAGAGCTTTCCTTGATTACATATGTTTTGCTTAAAAGATGCGCTAGGAGACGCTTGGTATGTTAGTTTTATCTTTTGTGGTGATATATTGGCCAGAATTGATTCTAATGATTAACTAACTACGCACCCTATGGGATGGCCCTTCTTGTGGTGAGGTGTGCCTGTTTAACAAGAATACTCGCTGTGGCTGGTCTCCCGACCATGCCACCGGTTGACAACAACGGATGGGAGGAAGGAACGGATTTGGGTGCGGCCGCGTTTACCCCCCATACCTCACCATACTGATTAACTCGACTCTGGCGAAAATGTGGACGACCTCTGGAAATCTCTTAATCTCTCAGTCTCTCAGTCTCCAAAGGTCAGCACAAAAAACGCCAATGTCGAGTGACTACCCTATCGCGGCCGCGACCTCAGCCTCCACCTCTTCCTCAATGCGCGATTGCAGATCATACAACCGTTGGAATGAGCCAGGTTGGGCCAATAGCTCCGTGGGCGAACCATATTGAGCCATCCGCCCCTTGTCCAGCACCAAGACCTGATTGGCCTGCATGAGTGTCTGCACCCGGTGGGCAATAATTATGGTCGTGCGGCCGGGCATCAATTGGAGAAGGCGTCGCGGATGGCGGCTTCGGTTTCTGTGTCCACCGAAGAGGTGGCATCGTCCAGAATGAGGATGCGTGGGTTTTTGAGGAAGGTGCGGGCCAGGGTAACACGCTGTTTTTGCCCGCCGGAGAGGGTGACACCCCGCTCACCCACCAGGGTGTTGTACCCTTCGGGGAAGGTGAGGATGACATCGTGAATGGCGGCGGCTTGCGCGGCCGCGATCATCTCTTCTTCCGTTACCGTCCGCTCCACTCCGTACATGATATTTTCCCGAATCGTGCGCGAAAAGAGAAACGGCTCCTGTTGCACCAACCCAATCTGCTGGCGCAAGGTTCGGCGCGGATATTCACGAAGTTCGACGCCATCCAGCAGGATGCGGCCGCTGCTGTAATCATAAAAACGCAGCAACAGATTCACCAACGTGCTCTTGCCTGACCCGGTTGAGCCGGTGATGGCGAGTATCTGACCCGCCGGTAAGGTGAAGTTGATGTTGTGCAAAACCACCGCCTCTTCCGGGGCATAAGCGAAACTCACATCATCAAAAATAATCTCGCCGGGCAAGGGGGCTTGCGGCTGATATGTCCCTTCCAACAGCGGCTCACGCTCCTGCCGGATAATCTCCGCCACCCGGCTGAAAGAAACGACCCCCATAGACATCTGCACGATGAGTCGGCCCAGGTTACGCAACGGCCAGATGAGCCAGATGAGCAACCCGACATAGGCCAAATAGGTGCCGATGGTAATTTCGCCCGCTATGGCCATCGTCGCGCCCACATAAAAGCCGTAGAGCATCTGCGCCCCCACCACAATGTCGGTGATGGGCCAGAATACCGCGTGCCAAAGCAGTAACCGCTTACCCCGATGGAAGCGCTCTTTGTTTTCCTTGTTGAACTTCTCTTGCTCATACTGCTGGCGGGCGAAGGCTTTGACCACGCGGATGCCGGTCAGGTTTTCCTGCAATACCGTAGACAGCTTGGCTTCTTGCTCCTGGAACTTCTCGTATAACTGCTCAATGCGCCGGAAAAACCAGATGGAAACGGCGAACACCAGGGGCATGAGGAGAACCGATGACCAGGCCAGCCGAGGGCTGAGGGTCATGATGGCGATGAAGTTGACGATGAAGAGGAAGGCGATGCGCCCGGCGCCAATGCCTTCTTCGGCAAAGAAGCGGCGTAGGGCGTCCACATCGGAAGTGACGCGCTGGATGAGTTCGCCGGTGGGGGTTTTGTCGTGGTAGGCAAAGGAGAGGCGCTGGATATGGTCGTATAGGTAGTCGCGCAGACGAATGGTGATGCCTTCCGCGGCCGCGGCCGCCCAGCGACCACTCAAAAAGGTGAAGGCCCCTTCCATCAGGGCCAGCCCCAGGAAAGCCAGGGCAATCCAGGGGAGCCGGTTGCTGATGTTGGCCTGGGTGAGTACATCGTCTACGAAGTATTGGATGAGGTAGTAGAAGGCGGTGCGCGACGCGGCCGCGAATCCCACCGCCACATTGGCCCAAACATACAGCAGACGATAACCTGATAACAGTCGCCACAACCCGGCTACCCGGCCCTGGGCGACGACATGCTTAAAATCTAGGGGGGGAGCAGACACAGATGGATCAGACATAGGAGAGGATTACGTTTTGCGTGTTGCGTGGTACCTGTCAAGTGGTAGCACAGCCTTTTAGGCTGTGTTTTTACGTTATTTCAACCGATTGTAACACGGCAATAATGACAAATGAAACATGGGCACAAATGATCTTATACCCATGAATCAAGGGGCGCAGACCTGACAGGTTTTCGGAAACCTGTCAGGTCTCATCTAATGCGGGTCTTGCTCGATCAAAATGACGGGGCGGCCACCAATGGCGTACAACGTTGGGTCCCAGGGGGCATTAAGATTGGTCGCCCCTGGCAGGGGAATGCTGTATACCCCATCTGTGGGGATGATCGTATCCGTGGTGCCATCAGGATAGACCAGTAACGCCGTACTGCTGGTCGCCGTGATGACCGCCGTTTGCGCCGTGCCAAACCGTGCCCACATGCCTACAATCCGGTTCCCCGTGCCCGGCTGGTAGAAGGCGATCCATTCCTGCGGCCCATCGGCCGGGTTACTCCCGCCGGGGCGCAGTCGCCAATATGGTTCCACCTCACGCAAGTGGGTTGTCAACAGTTGATAAGCGGTCATGGTGGGGCGTGGGGTTTCCGGCTGGGGATGCTGGCGGAAACAAGCGGCATCGGTGGGGTTGCGGTATAGGCCAAAGGCATCACCGGCGCAAACCGGATATTGGGGCAACCCGCACAGTTCACCATTGTGGGGCGGGAAGTCGGTGCCGCCAGGTTGGTTGCCACAGGCATCATACAACTGAAAGTGGAAGATGTTGGTGGCTCCGGCGTAAGCCGCATAAAACGCATTTTGAATGACAAAATCAGCGGCTTCATTCATGGTGGCCCGGTATGGGCTGGTGGATTCCCAGGTGGGGCCAGGGTAATCGTTCCAGATGGGCACACCACTTTCGTTGAGCCAGACGGGTTTGTTGAGGCCGTGAGCGGTTTGGGTGTTTTTGGCCCGGAAAACGTGGTACCAGGTGCGCCAGGCGTAAAAGTAGTTGTGGGTTGCCAGGATGTCGTGGAAGTAGCCAAATTGTCCGGCCAGGGGATCGGTGTCGTAGATGTCTAACACGTCATCATAGTAGGTAAGATAGGCACCATCGTTGGCGAGACCGGCAAACAAAATTTGCGCGGCCGCGTCAGCCTGTTTCGCGGCCGCATAACCCACCTTCAGCAATCGGGCATAATCTGCCACCGTGCCATCCCAGAAGAAAGACAGGTCCGGTTCATTCCACATCTCCCAATGGGTAATACCGACACCCGCAGGCCAGTTTTGCGCCTGGGCAATCACCCCACCCGGTTTGTAGCGGTTCACGGCCGTATGCACAAATCTAGCCCAAACGTTGGTCGAGTTAATTTGTTTGCCGGGGCCAGGAATGTCGGTGCCATCAGTAAACACGGGTTCATAAAGGCCAACGGGTGTGGCGGCATTGATGCGGCGGAACCCATTGGCGACAGGGCTAAGGATCAACTCGTCGGTTGGTAACTCTGTCTGGCTGGTGAGGCCGCCAGTCGTATAAAAGGGGGGTGTGCCTAACAAGATGGCATTGATCTGGAAACCAGCGGCGGTATCCGCGATGGTGGCTTCATCCTGGTAGGCCCAACTGAATTGGCCCGCCGTTTGTTCGATACGGTTCCAGTACATCGGCCAGCGATCCCAGTCGGCGCCGGTGATTTGGGCGTTGGCTAACTGTTGGGCGTCGGCGCGGGTTTCGGCGGAGTTGATGAAGCTGATGCCGTAAGCAGGGGCGCTGGTTGTGGCGTGGAAGGTGGCGTTGTGAGCTACCAGGGGTAGGTAATGCCAGGAGTCATCATCAGGGGTGGCGCTCGCCTGCCCGATGAGGACGATGACGAGTAAGAGGCTGGTAAGCCAGGTGAGATGGAACAGGTAATGTTTTTTCATGGTTCACAATGACCATTTATCCGCTGATAGTAGGTGGGTTGGGGTTTCGTAGGCTTGATGTTAGGGTGTCGTGCCACGACGCCCTATGCACGATTAGCCCCCAAAACTTCCCAACCACCACCTCTATCATCTGTGGATAAAACAAAAAGACCCGACGCGGCCGCGAAGCCCGCCGGGTCTCCATTTTTTCCTAACCTTGTGACCCAAACCGTCAGACAAAATACCGTTTAGCCGGACAAAAACGCATCCAGGGCGGCTTTGGAGATACGATAGGAAGCACCAATCTTGCGGGCTTTAAGGTCACCGGCTTCGATGGCGGCCACGATATCGGCTTCGCTGACCTGCACAATGACGGCAGCCTGAGCGGGGGTCATTACATCCGGCGTGCCGCTAATAGCGGGGGCGGGAGGGGCGGCAGGTGTTTGTTGTTGGGCGGCTTGTTGTGCTGCGGCCGCTTGCTGTTGCATCTGCTGTTGCTGTTGTTGCATCTGCTGTTGCATCAACTGCTGTTGCATAGCGGACATACCCATCATGCCCATGCCTGTTTCCGCCAAACCACCACCAGAGGTATTTTGCGCGGCCGCCATACCTACATCCAGTGTCTTCATCTGAGCGTAGCTGGTGCCGTAACCCATGCGCGTCACAATTTCCAGGGAATTCGGGTGGAGACCCAGGCGGATATTGAAGTCCACCAATACCATACCGATGGCATCAAATTCTGGCTGGAGTAGACCGACGAGCAATTCGTTCAAATCTTTGGAGAATGATTGCACCTGGGCCGGGCTTAACCCTTTGGCGTTGATCAGTTCGCTGAGTTTATCCTGGAGCATCACCCCCAACATGGGGTCGAGGCGGTCTTTCAGGTGGGGCAGGCGCACACTTTCGCGCAGGGCATCCATCGCTTGCAGGAAACGCCACGGGTCTTTCACTTTGGAGACATACGTGCCGTTACCAACGATGGCATAGGCTCCGGCGGCGGTGTTGGGGCTTTCGGCGATAATGGGCTGAGCGGTACCCCATTTGAAGGTCATATCAGCCGCTTTGAGGTAATACACATCGGCTGTGAATACATTGGCTCCGCCAAACAGCCCTTTTTCCAGCAAATCGGTGAGCCAGGGAATATTGGCGGTGGTGAGGACATGGTGCCGGGTTGGAATGTACCCAGGGCTTTGCCCCACGCACAAAACGGCCATTTCATTCGGGTTGACGATGCAGGGGGAACCTAATTTGATGTCGCCCAATCCACCGGGGGAATTTGCACTAATTTCGTCATTGAGCCAGGAATCAATCGCGACACGGTCAAAAACTTTAGCCATAATTTGTTTCTCCTTGAAGGAGTTATTGGCTATTGGTTATCGGTTTTATAGAGGAACCATTAACCAATAACAAATAACCAATAGTTCAGGCAACACCCGAAAGAATTTCTTGACGGGAACCGAAGCTGGAATTCGCTTCTTGTACGGTGCGATCCAGGTCGCGAATGGTCTGGCCTACATTACCACCGTCATAGACGGCTTTGTTAATGGCGGCGACACCGGTGGCAATCTGGTCGGCATAGGCCATCATGTTGTTGTCAAACTCATAAACACGGGCTAACTCATCTTCATTCACTTTAACGGCATCAAAGAAGCCCGCGTAGCCCTGGGGCGCATCTTTGACTTTACCGATAAGCCCCATAAGGCGGTTATCAATACGCCCTAACGGTTCGGCATGGTCTATAGCCAGAAGAATATCGCGGCTGAGTTCCTGGTGAGCGCTAGAGAGTTCCAGGCGCGCGGCTTCCAGGCGATCTGAGATAGTGCGGCGCAGGATTTCGTCGGCTTCGCGGCGGCGGCTTTTTTCCATATAACCACTAAAACCAGGGATTTTGCTGGCTAGTTTGCCCAGAAAAGTAGACTCGTCTTGGATTTTGTCGTACATGTCCGGGACTGAGGATTCTTTCATGCTGTTCTCCTTACATGAGAGTGGAGTATAGAGCGTTTAAGAAAGATTCGGCTAGGGGCAACCCTTGTAGTTGCTCTGCTGGGTGGGCAGGCACAAGGCCAACCCCTACTCTAAATCATTACCTAAAGGTCTACAGGATAAATGAAGATGAACTTGGAAGCGACGCAAGTATAACACATGGTAAATGGGTTGCGTATGGTAGGGAACCGGGAAATATAGCCTGGGGCGTTAATCTTGAGTTCTATTGGCGTCGGTTATTGGGTTGATGATGCGGCCGCGAATGTGAATGGATCGTGAAGGCTTGATGGGACAAGGTAACCCGCCTTTAGCCCTGATGACCACGACTATACGCTGGAAAAGGGGCAGGTTGTATTGTCTTACCCTTTCATGGCTTATCTGTTAATAGCCCATCTTTCCTATAGATTGCGCTTCTGGGGGTGTTATAGTGGCAACGACCTTCGGGAACAGCCTGTTTTTAGCACGTGCTTTTCACGAACAAAAGACGCCCATGTAAAATCACCTCGACTTTTACCCTGTTTAAGCAATTCTGCTTACACCCCACTCTCATTATTGCATCGTAGATACAGGCAAACCGGCTCGGTTATGCGGCCGCGTTTTTTGCTGTGTGTTTACACCGTTCTCGCACTCTAACCAGAGGGTAATTCTTGCTGGTTCAAAGTATTCCTAGGGCGATGTTCTTTTGGGCACAGGCCCGCCGAAGGCAAATTAACGAGGTCATTAAGCCGTATCTTCTCATGATTAATAAACAGGTGACCGGAGTTGACCCATGAGGCCAACCCCTGAAGTGGGACTAAACCACCGCTCATTTGCGAAGATACATGAAGCCAATGACAATTTAGGAGAATGAGTGCCCAGCGTGGGTGCATGATCGCCATGTGACTACCGGCCCGGATGGCAACAGCTACCCCACCTGGCATCCCCCAGTTGATCCGTCGTATGGTTGTACTTTTAGCCATGATCATGGGGTAGACCCACGCACATCAAGCGTCAACTCGACGATGCCTGCATTTGGTTATGTTGGCACGCAGGGTGGTATGAGTGAGGCTCATGGCGGGTTTAAGGTATTTAACTTTGAATGTGGTGAGTCTGGCGACCAGGGACCGAACCAAATTGCGGTCCGGTATGTCATGCACATGGGTACATCGGGCACGATGCGTTTTCACATGGCCTTTCATAGTGTGCATTACAGTGCCAGAGCTTGTAATGGTTCCTGGTCCATTGATGTGATGGGTATGGCTGACTTTGGTACCCCGGTTGGTTCGATCTGTGATGAGCCACGTCAGGGCGGCCGCGACTTTTCCTCTTTAGGGTGTGGGTCAGGGCCAACCGGAAAATGCCTATGAAATCTGGGCTGGCGCTTTGCAGATTAACCACCCCAATGATCCTACAATGGCTTATTCCAATCACGGGCTTATGTGTCCATTGTTCCGGCCGTGTTTGATCCGGTAACGACGCTCAACCCGAACAATCATTCTCAGATCATTTACACCACGGACATCGTTTACCCAGGCCAATATGATCCGCTCAGCACCCAAAGCCCATTCCGGGGGTGTCATTTAGAAGCATATCATGGGCCAGTCAGCCTCAATAACGCCGGGCGGCCGCAGACTTATGTTACTGATGTCTATGGTAACATTCTGCCCAATGCCCAACCGGGTACACCGGGTACATTGACCCAAACTATTTCTTCTGTGCGGGTGGATGGTAGTGGCAGTAATGCCAGTGCCAATGGCACCCAGTTCAAGAAGGAATTTAATCTGTGTAATCCTTATATCACCGCGCCTAACTAGGTGGGGTAGAGGTTAGAGCCAGAGTTTAGAGCGAGAGCGAGAGGCTGAATGTTCCCTGTCGCTCTCGCTCTTGCTTTGCCTTTAAGTCAGCCGCGAGCCAACCAGGGCGATGGTGTCAACTGTGCCATTGCTGATGAGACGCTCCAGGCTGAGGCTGAGTTGTTCCAGCAGTTGCTCGTCTTCAAGGCGGACGACGAGGGCGTAGGGTTCGACAGTGACCGGGTTGGGAGCCAGGCAGGGATGTAGGTTGGGCGGCCAGGGAGCAAACGAGCGTTGATGTGATCAAGCAGGGCAGCTGAGGTGGTAAGGCTGTCCGCGGCCGCGACCGCTTCAGCCGGCGTGTTAAATGACATCACCTCTAGTCCCACCAGTCGCCTTGTCCATTCCTGGGCAATGACATGGCCTTCCGAACCCAGTTCACGGCGAGCACCTAGTTCCGCAAGATGGCCATTCCTTCGATGGTTGAGCCATTGGGCACGATGAGCATTTGCCCGGCATTAAAATAGGGTTCGCTGTAAGCAAAATCGGCGGTGCGTGTTTCATCTATTACCAGGGCCGAGATAAGCACATCGGTTTGACCGGCTTCCAGAGCCTCATATAACCCATCGTAGCCAAAATAGCCGAATTGCACTTGTAGCCCCAGATCAGCCGCGAGAGCTTGAGCCAGGTCCACGTCAAACCCGAAGAGATCGTTTTCAGTGGCGACGGCGAAGGGGGGGTAGGTTGGGTCCAGGCCGACGCGAAGGATGCCTGTTTCTTGGATGGTCTGCCAGATGTCTGGTTCGCGGCCGCAGCCCATCAACACAAACAAGAGCATCAAAAGGGTTAAGGCCTGTAACCAAACACGTTTCGTCAAGACCTGACAGGTTTTCTGAAACCTGTCAGGTCTAAACGGGAAGATTTCATGTTTACGAATCCATTGTTGTTTATGGGGCCTAATTGCCGGTGTACATTTTGATTTCAGCATAAAGTGGTTTGAGAACAAATTCGGGCGTTACCAGGGTGAAATAATCCATGTGGCTTTTGTCTGGGGCAGGCAAGCGGAACATCCACAAGGCGGCGGTTTTGACATAGGGCCAATGGGTTTCGGCATAACGAAAGGCATCCAGGGTGTATTGGATGCGAGTTCCGGGACGCACGGCCATTGTCCAGCGGGGATGATCGTTCCAGCCCATTTCGGTGATGAACATATCGGTGTGGGCGTCACCATATTCGACCATGATGTCGCGCAGGAGTTCCAGGCGACGGAAGTTGAGCACGGTGGGATCTGGTTCAGCGTCGGGAGGAAAGTTAAAGCCGTAGGTGTGAACGGCTAACCCATCAAAGATCGCGGCCGCGCCCCCCTCGTACATGCCTCGCAAATAATCCAGTTCATTCAGCCCATTAACCGACCCAACTGGTTCCAAAGTGGGAGCCAATGCACCACCTAATACGATGATGTCGGGATTGGCCGCTTTGACGGCCGGATAAACCACACGCAATAAATTGACATAATCATCGGGAGTGGTTGGGCGATAGCCCCATTCACGGCTCAGGTTAGGTTCATTGCCCACGATGAGGTAATCCACTTTTGCCTTGATATCGCTGGGCAAACGCGGCCGCAAACCGGGCAAAATCTGCATAAGCGCGTCATCTAAGTAAGCGATGGGGTGTCACGCGGCCGCGCCCAATCAGGCGTCCAGCCAATCCGGGCCATAATCGTTAATCCCTGGGCGTAGGCATGTTCCACCACCAAATCCGGGTGTTCCCAGGCGATGAGCCATCTTCAGCCTGATAATAAGCCCAGGGGAAAAACTCCACGATAGAGGAGAACTCCATCTCCCGCACCAACTCTAACGACCGTTGAATCTTCCACGGTTCAACTTCATCGGTGAGGCGAGTATGGACGGCAACGATAGGGTGTTCGGTGAGCACCATCTGGCGCGGCCCCGGTGTCACTAAAACCGGGGCTGGTTGAAGCAAGATGAGGAGAAAAACAAGTAAGAGCAGACGAACAGCCGATTGATAATGGGGTTTCACACGGGGGATGGTAAACGGGGAATGGAGAACCGTCAACCATACCCATCATGCTCGCTTCAGTTGGCGGCAGATGTTGGCTGTAATACGCGCTCCACCATTCGAGGTGGGCAAAATTGGCGTCAATGCGCTCCTGGGCTGGTGTATGGCGATCTGGCAGAGGGAAGGGTGGCAATACCCGCTCCCAGCCTAATAATCGGTGCAAGAGTTCATGTTGTAATTGCACATTGAGGAGTTTGTTCTGCATATCATGAACTACCTTGCTTACATGATCATCATTAGCCGCCAGGTACATTTGTGGTAGTAGCGTGGTGAGAATGTTGGAGGTGTTGCGGGCCGCTTCCCGGCAAATGGCGGTTGTAGAGATGGGAACGTTGGTTAGACCATCCAATCCCCAGGCCAGGGTGTACCGCATGAGACGAATACCCAGCGGGTTAGCATATTGCAGGGCCAGATGAAATTGGGCTGGGGTGGTCAGACGGATGCCGTTGTAATCACCGGCTAAGAGGTCGGCCACGGCGTGCCAATCTGTTTGCGCCAGCCGAGCCGAAGACAGATCGGGCAGAATCAGGAGAACTTCTTCGGTGACTTCATAGATGGCTTGCAAGTCGGGTAATAAGAGGGGAGCGGATTCGTCAGGGGCGGTGGATGACGGGGAGGAAGCGTAAGAGCGTTCAGCCGTTTTGCAGATGGTTCTGTATCAGCCGAGCAATTGTACCGCCGTGGCTTTCGGTGGCACGGGACGACCACTCAATCGCCGGGTGAGATGGCGGAGCAAACGCCATCGTTCTTGAGCGATTTCTGGCTCCAGCAGATGGTCGGCAATGACGGATGATGCCAGGATGCTTTGGTCGATGTCTTAGGCCAAAAGATCAGCCGGGTCAGGGGCGGAGTGAGGAGCGGGCAATGGTGTTCCGGCCAGATGTTGGCCCTGGGGACACAAGGTGGTGAGCCAGGGCGGGATTGAGGTTTAGGTGGCGGGTAAAGGCGGATTGACGAACAGAGGGGTGGGGGAGCTGGAACGCGGCCGCGATACCCTCTTGGGTCCAGACTGTCTGCACAGCTTGCCGGGCTGCATGAAAATCTACTGTATCATCGGCCACAACCAGCACATTAATGTCCGACTCGCCTGGTTGGTAGAAACCCTGGGCATAACTACCGTACAGATAGGCTGTTTTCAAATGAGAACCTAACAAGCCAAAAGGGATCAAGGATAGTATCCCAGGGGAAATGGTTTGTTGACGAGTCATGGGGCATTATAGCATAAGGTTTTTTCATCGTGTGAAAAAATGGGAGTAGTCAACTCTGTTTTTTGAGCCGATAGATTGATGAATGAACAATGTGAACTATAGCTTTCAAGAAAAAGATTCCGTTTGTAGTGACCGCTTTAGCGGGTTGGCGCCAGCCCGCTAAAGCGGTCACTACGAACCAAAACTCCAAATGATTATCTGAACATCTATAACTCCGAAGATTGAGCTTATCTGGATTGGTAAAGAACATGAGAAACGGCTGAACGGGTACAGGAGAGTAAGTCGGCTCTATTTCTCTTGAGATTGGGGCATGTGCTATACTCATTTTTAGTATGCACACCTGAGAACAATGAGGCTGGTCTGGGGAACTAGTCCATAACTTTATGCCAACAGATGAGAGGAGCGATTGCGGCCGCGGCCGCGAATAACCATTCACTATGAACCGACAATCCTCGCCCGGTATTGGGCAATGGCTCACCGTTATTATTACCGTGAGCGTTTTGCTCTTTCTTATTTATCAGCTCTGGCAATACGGTCAGGTTCGGGATCGTTTGCCTGCGGGTCTTTCCGTCGCCAGCATCAATGTCGGTGGGCAAACTTTGGACCAGGCCGGGGAAATCATCAGCAACCGCTATGAAGATGCCGCGGTGGTTCTCTGGTTTGGGGAACAACGGCTGGAAATTGCTCCCGCCGATGCTGAATTTCAGCTAGACCTGGAGCGTATGTTGCGCGAAGCTGACTATCAACGCTCGCAACAGGATTTTTGGGCTGGCTTTTGGGGCTTTCTCTGGAATCGCCCGGTTGAGGTAGAAGAGATTCCCCTTTATGCCACGCATAACCGAGATGCTTTGCAGATCACCCTTGAAGCCATTGCCCTTAACCTCAATAGTCCGGCCCAACCACCCCAACCTGTTCCGGCTTCCCTGAACTTTCAGTATGGCACATCTGGTTCTGAAGTAGATGTCCTGGCTAGTCTGGCCGATGTGGAAGGTGCGTTTTATCGGGCTGATAGACGTGAAGCCAACCTGAAAATACAGGCGGTGGAGCCACAACGCCCGGATATCAGCCTGCTGGCACGCCTCATCGTCAACCACGTTCAGGCATTTGAACAACAGTATGGTGGAGTAGCCAGTATCTTCATCATGGATTTGACCAGTGGAGCCGAGATTAATTACCGTTCCGAATTACCCCTATGTCGGGGATGCATCTGCTTAAACTGCCCATCGCTGTAGATACATTTCGCACTTTAGGGCGTCGCCTACCAATGAAGAAGTGGATTGGCTGAATGAAACCTTGCTGGATGTGACCAGCCCCGGCCCAATAGCCTGTTGGCGTTTATCGCCGCGCAGCTGAGGGAGAAGGGGATGCCTATCGGGGCACGGATATTGTAACCAATAGCTTGAGCCAATTGGGGTTGGTGAACTCATTCATCATTACCCCTTATGAACAACCTGTTCGGACATCTCCGCGCACCTGGGCAACGCCTGCCAATTCGGCCGAACTACTGGACACCATTCCCGATCCCACCATACAAACCACAGCCGAAGATATGGGCCTCTTGTTGGCGATGTTGTATTACTGTGCCCAAAGTGATGGGGGTGCTCTGCGGGCGGTTTACCCTGAGCAACTGACACAGACAGAATGCCAGCAGATTCTGGCCCTGATGCAACAAAACAATATTGATAGCCTCATTGAACAAGGCGCACCCGCTGATACAGTGATTGCCCATCGGCACGGTTGGATTAATGACACCCATGCCGATGCCGGAATTGTCTACAGTGAGGGCGGCGACTATGTCATTGTTGTCTTTTTACAAGGATAGCTGGTTGAATGGAAGTGAGTTCACCTTTGCTGGCGGACGTTGCCCGTGCTACCTACAACTACTTCAATTTTTATGAACCATACGTGGCGGGCACA
>JADJUV010000181.1 GCA_016716885.1 Candidatus Trichofilum aggregatum
TCCAAATCCGCGAGATGGGGCGTTATGCCATTATGACGATGGCCGAAGAACAGTTGAAGTTCGAAGCCCGCCTCACCGTACACGACCAACGCCTGGATAAAGCAGCTTATGCCTTCGCTGATCTGACCAAGCGGGTCAGTAGCATCGAGCAAAAACTGACCCCAGGCAACGTGATCACGGAAGAACAGGCCAGCCAGCTCAGCCAGGCCGTTAAAGCGATTGCCCTTGAACTGAGTAAGAAAAGTGGCCGACCTGAGTTTGGGGCCGTCTACGGCGAACTATACCGGCGTTATGGCATCACCGGTTATAAGTTCCTGCCCGCCAATCAATTCACGACGCTATCAACTGGCTCAACCATTGGTTTCAAGAACTTACAGATCTGTCTGGTGGACCGTTCTGATAGTATCTGGTTGCATTTGGTACCTGGCTTTTAGCCATGAGCAATTCGGCCTCTTGAATTGCTTCTTTTGCCCTACGCAAGTATTCATAACGAAAATACTTCACTGAGTATTCCATGATTGGGTAGCGACCCGATGACCGTTTTGCCTTGCCGACTCCGGGCCAGAAAATTCTGGTCGCGGCCGCGTTCGCTCACCCCACCCGTTGAGCATCGGCTACTGTTATTCAACTGAACCCTCCCTCCTAGCCCACAAATCACAGTTTTAGGAAATTTTCCGTGATCCTTTGGAAGATTGCTTCACAGTTGGCCGCAATTTGCCGCGATGTGTTGGCTTCAATTTGTCCTACGTAAGAATTAATAAGTGGAAATCCCATGCAGAACAAACGGCAACGGCGCAACCAGCCTGCAGGCGATTTTGTCCACTCGCCGAACGAACCCGGCCTTCCGATCCAGCCCGCGAATGGTCGCTAATGCGGCCGCGAAATTGGTGGGGTGGCGTCATGAAGACGTTCCCCTGATTGGCATTCACTCCCCCACCCCACTGGTTCTTGGCCTCTTTTTAATTTGAGTGTTGACATAACGGATTTGCACACAATCGATTCTAAGCAAAAGTTTGTGGCGACGTTGGGCGGATTTTTTGCCGCTTCCATAAAAGTGATTAAATTTTGCCTTATTGTAATCAATTGATTACAATTGATTATGCGTTGATTCTATGGTGAATCAATAACAATCAATTTTGGGAGCAAGGACGGCAAAATGGCTGAAGCAATCACAATCGCAGTAGTGAACCGTAAAGGTGGTGTAGGCAAAACAACAACCGCGGCCTCGTTGGCACACGGGTTGGCCCGCAAGGTAGAGGCGGAGGGGGGAAGGGTGTTATTGATCGATATCGATCCGCAGGGGCATGCCAGCAGGGTGTTCGGGGACGAAGCTAACGCTGCTGATCTGGCCCAGCTTGTTATTGGGCCAACAAACAATTAAACAAGCAGTTGTCAAGTGCTGATCGTTCCAAGTCCGACGGGCCATCACGACCGAATCTATTTGTCATCCCAACGAGCAATGCGTTTGGCCGCCAAAACTCAGTTGGTGGTAAGCAGCTTCGCCCAAATGGTGCAGGGAGGGGCGACTGCCTCATTAGACGATTTGTTGGAACAACGATTGGGGAAGTTGCGCCAGGCGTTTCGGTATATTATCTTTGATTGCCCACCGAGTCTGGATGTTCTGGAGCGATCGGTCTACCGCATGGTGCAACATGCGATTGTGCCAGTAAAGACTGACTACCTGGGTGTGGTGGGAACCTTGCAACATACGACCGATATTGTGGCCGCCCAGACACAGGGGATGGATGTCCGGGTTAGCATGGTGGTACCAACCTTTATGCGTCCAAATGAAGTCCTGGCCCGTCAAGTTGTAGAGTCGTTGGTGAAGCAATACACCCGCAAACGTGTGTCCCGGCCGGTGCCGCAACGGGTGGCCTTAGAGCAGTGTGTTGCTGAAGGTAAAACTATTTTTGAATACGAGCCAGATAACGAAGCTGCCAAGTCGTATCAGGATTTGGTAGATAAGGTCTATGCACTATGAGTAATCTGGATTTTTTAGATGAGATCGAAGAAGCCATCCCCAAGGCGGAACCTAAAAGTGGTAAATCATCTGGAAAAAGTAAAAGTAGGCGCAAAACATTTGATCTTCCCATTGGGACGACCAGCGGCCGCGTATTGGCCGCTAAAGCCATGGGCACAGAGTCCACTGTGGCCGGTCAGTACATTCGCCGGACGTTTACCTTTCGCCCTGATCAATTAGATGAGGTGAATAGATTGGCCCAGGAGTTTGGTATCTCAGGTAATGATCTGGCGCGTTGGGCGATTGACTTGATGCTAGATGCAGTAGCCCAAGGAGAATCTCCTCCTGTTGAAGAAGTGGTTGTGACCAAGCGTTATACAGGCCGATAATGTGCAGCAATAAAGAGAATCAATATTGGCCCGATAAAAGACCTTATTTGATAGTTCCATCAGACATAGTCAGTAATTAGCCACAGCCAGTATCGAACCTTATCGAGGCAAAAGGGGTGGACGTTACGTCCACCCCTTTGGAGAATAAGAATGAAGAATTGGTGCCGGTTGAACAGAAAACAGTGGAGTTTTATGGTGATCAACTACAGGGGTTGGTTGTCATAACCCATGATAGAGAAAGAACAGTGTATGTACCAGTGCGACCCTTGTGTGATTTTTTAGAGGTAGATTGGACAGGGCAGAGGCGAAGAATTAATCGTGATCCTGTCCTGGCTGAAGAAATGCGACAGGTAGAAATACAAACCTCTGGCGGGCCTCAGGTGACGCAATGTTTACCTTTAGAATATTTAAATGGCTGGTTATTTGGCATTAACGCGGAGCGAGTACGATCTGACATCCGCGACAGATTAATCCGTTACCAAAGAGAATGTTATAAAGCTCTGGCAGCCGCTTTCATCGAAACGCCACTCCCAGTTGAGGTTTCCTCTAGTGCATTGGCTCTCATGCAAATTCGTGAGACGCCCTGGCGGTGGAAGTTGGCCAAGAACAGTTAGCCATCATGCAGAGGCTGGACAACGCTGCCATCGTTATTGGTGATGTGCGCAAGCGAGTTACCGCGCTGGAGCAACAACTTGCTCCGCGAAACGCCATTACCGATGAACAGTCGGCTGACGTGGCCAACAAGGTACAAGCCCTGGCCATGTATCTGACGGAGCAGGATAAGGGAAAAAATCACTTCCAGGCTATTTACGCCGAATTGCACCGACGCTTTAGAGTGAGCAGTTACAAGACGATTCGCCAGGAGCAGTACCAGGTGGTAGTGGACTTTTTAGATCGTTGGGCTAACGCGGCCGCGAAAGGGTAGGGGCGTGACCTGATCGTAATCTGAGTTTCAGTTGGTTGCCCATGGCCCGGTAATGCCTTCAGGCGGAACGCCCTCGCCCAAATCGTTCACACTGGCAATCTCACCTTCCTCTATCCAAACCTCAGCCACCTGCCAGTAAGGGATGGTGGGGACGGCAAAATCCACTAGCCAGCGTTCTGATTCATCTTCATCGGCTTCCACTAGCCCCAAAACAACTTCTTGGACATTATATTCAGCCCGTATCCAGTCTATGGCTGCCTGTTTGATTCGTTGGATCAACGCTTCGTTTCTTCGCATAGAGTTCTTTCTTGGCTCAGTTCTAGCTCCCGTGCCTAATTATAGCCCTCATTTCATTTTTAACGGCTTGGTTACTCTCCTTTCCCCTGTGCGGCCGCGCCGTAGGCTAGGGGAATGGGAGCGGCCGCGGGGGGAAGGGTGAATCAGGATCGGGGATGCCAGAGGATTTTGAGGGTGATGAGGGCGGAGATGAGGACCAGGCTGATGAGGGTGAGGATGAGGCCGTGTAGGGTGCGGTGGATGATGAGTTCGTAGAGGCAGGGGATGGTGAAGCCGAGGGCAAGGAGTATGAGGGCGGTGAAGGGGGATAGGGTTGGGCGGAGCATAGGGCATTTTAGCGAAGAAAGGGTGGGTTGGCGATGGATGCTAAGCCCTGCGGGCTGGATAGTGTCAGCTACACCCATACTTTCATTAAGCTCTTTTTCATGCTTGGTAATGAGCTTTTTCGATGCGTTCATTCCAGTTATGCAACCCTTGTTTCTATTAGCTTATCTAGCCTTTTCACAAGTTGTACCCAGGAATGAGTCTTCACCCATCCCATGTGCTCTAAATACGCTATTAACCTTTCGTGTTCGTCAGCTACATTGATTTGCATGACGGTCTTCCCCCGGTGCGAGAGCCAGTTAGCCGCATCTTGGAGCATCGCCGGTAGATAATCGAGATGTTCATCGGTGATGAGAGGGCGGCTCAAGACACCCGTGGTCTGGCTGGTTGAGGTATTTGCTCTAAGAAAACCCACGATTTCCCTATCTGTGCTGAATGTTTGCGTCCATTGATGGGCGTTGCTTAACCGGTTTAGTAACATGTCGCCCAACGAGGGGATGTAACCCGTGATGGCCGAGCCATAAATCTCTAGCCGCACGAGATTCGTTACTTTCTTTTCAATAGCCTGAAATGCGGCCGCGTCAGATTTTTGAATGGGTCGTGATGTTAGCTGTCTCGCCTCACTATCCAGATTCTGCTGTAGGGGTAGGGGAATTTCAAACAAGGTGTAACGGTCAAAAGCCGTAAAACCCTGTTTAGCGACATTGCCTAACGAGGCTTGATTTGAAGCCAGGATGGTCGTTGTCGCCAAGGGATACCCTTTTTCTGCCAGAAGTTGTAACCGCTTAACCAATAAAGCCTGACCGATGCCGCGTCGTCGATAATCAGGGTGAACCATCAGGTTTGTCAGTTCCATCTGTTTACGGCCCAGGTAAGCGCCACAACCAACTACTCTCCCATCCGCCTCAGCCACTAGTAATTCCCATTGAATTCCCGCCAACGCTGATAAGAGCTTGAACGGGATCATGCGGCCGCGGGTAATCATCCTGATTTGATTGATAAAGCTGTCAGGTGTAACTCCACGCAACGTATACTCCTCTGCGAACGAGACTTGAGCAATCTCAATCAAAGCATCTATATCGGTGTAGCGGAATGGTCTGATGTTCATTCAGGGAAAACTCCATGTGGATTCTGTAATAAGCGAGGTTTTACCATAAGCCAGTCGCGGTGTGCAATTATTCATTCTCCCTGGGATTTATAGTTATGTTGCGTTAATTGGCTGTTTCATGTATTTTCTTGCCGCTATTTCAAGAGAAAGGAGGGGAACATACATGGGAAACTTAATACGCGTTGCTGTAATTGATGATCATTTTGTCTCGCGCAAGGGAATACTGGCCCTGCTAGAAAGTAATGACAAACTTGAAGTCATAGCTGAGGGAAGTGCTGGGAATCACGTTTTGGAATTGCTTGAACAGTTCCAAATTGATGTTTTGAGCACTGACCTACAAATGCCTGCTGATGCCAATAATCCCAAAGGGGCCATGTTTGAACCAGTATCAACGTTACAAAAAGCTATTCGTCTCCATCCAACGATTTCAGTTATCGTTGTCTCCCAAGAACATGATGTTCAGACAATACAAAGCTTGGCTGAAATCGGAGTCAAGGGATATCTCCTAAAAACGGATGACGTTGCTGGGACTTTGGGACGTATGGTCGAAATGGTACATGCAGGGGCATTATATTTTTCCCCCGATGTCCGAACCATTATTTATTCTGCGCCAAAGATCAATAGCAAAAATCCACTGACCGATCAACAGATGAATGTTCTTCGCGCAATTGTGCGCTCACCAGAAGTATCGCGTGAAGCATTAGCGGAGACTCTATTTATTTCGCGCAGTACGATTCAAAAGCACATCAGTGCAATTTTTCAGATATTAGATGTGCCGAACATGGAGTCCTGCATTTTGAAGGCGATGAGAATGGGGCTGGTTGATGTTGAGTCGCTGATGAGGTAGGGAGTGTCAGTACTAGCACCTGAGTGCTATCTAAAAAAGTATGGCTGAGTCCCATAGCCTATCAAAAAATAACAGGTAAAAAAGTAATTGTGCAATTTACATCTTAGCCTATCAATGAGGAGATCGCATAATGAGACAACCGCTTGAGTTCAAGAATCGTGACCTAACGAAGGTGGCAGAAAATGCTGATATGCTTTTTGCCTGGATCGAGGAAGAGTTACCTCGTACTGAAACAGAGCAGCATCGGCATTCAATCCCATCACATCTGGCGCTCGTTACTACCACGATTATGGCATCTGGTGTGCCGCTGTTATTAGGTCCTATATTACCAGGGGTGGTCTGTTGGGCTGGTGGTGGTGGTGGGGGCTGTTCAGGTTAATTAGACCATCTACGAGAATGGAAAGAAAAACGAGTCGTTAGGTTTTCAGACCTTACCGTCATCAACGCTACGCCCGCCCATAAACGTCAGCTCCTTTAATGTGAGGATAGGACACTTATGGGCATTCTGGAGTGTGTCCATATGGCTGTTTATTCGATAAGAGTGGGCAGCCATAGGCACACTGTTTTATAGGGGAATTCATGAGTCAGCCAAACCCTATAGACGACCTTGTGTTTCTTTATGAACATTTACAAGGTTTTATTGTTCAACTTGTGACTGATTTACGGGGTAGCAGCACTGCCAAAATACTGACTTATTTAGAAAATCATCGACAACAACAAAGGTTTGTCAGGCAAGATTTACTACCCTCATTTGTTTATATGGCTATGGGGGGACAAAATTTTGAACGGTCTATACCCTTGGCGGCCGGGTGGATGCTTTATTTGGCGGCCGCGCATTTTTTAGATGATGCCCAAGATAATGGCAACATGGAATATGCTAATGCCAGTGCGGCCGCATTGGGGCTGGCAAATATGGCGTTGGTAGAGTTGCAAACCGATCCCGATACGCTAAAGGATATATTATGCGCCTTTGGGGGAGTGACGATTTTGGGAGCCAATGCTCAGGACAACGAGCGATCACGTGGGCAGACTTGGTCACGAACGGAGTATTTTCGAGCAATCACAGGCAAAGCAGCTACCATCATTTCCACAGGTGTTTGGGCAGGTGGTCGTCTGGCCACTGGCGATCCTCAAATCCTAAACGTTTTGAAAGAGTTTGGCCTGGCATGGGGAATGGCAACTCAAATATCTGATGACTGTCTGGATTTAGAAGAAGACTTGGCCAATGGCCTCTATACTTTGCCTGTTATAGAAGGTTTATCAAAAACGGACCATCCTGAATACCAGACCCTCAATACCCTCTTGGGTAAAGCATCTTTATCTCCACAGGAAATTCAAACGGTTGTAAACATTTTAGATAAGATGGAGACGGTTGCTGTCTGCAAACGGATGGTCAGAGCCTACCAGTCGCAGGCTGCGGCCGCATTTAATGTTATACCGGAATTGGCCACCTATTTTTCTAGCTATGTCACACTCACGCCTTAATACGGCTCTCTACTCTTATAGAAACATTCTTTCAGTCGCCATGCTCCTGACAGTCCTTTATCTGGTGGCATATACGTGGGCAACCGTTCCGCCCATGGCATTGTTTCTTGGCTGGCAACCTGACACAAAATTGATTGTTCTGGAAACCATCGCTGAAGAATATCGCCCATATGTACAATCAGAGGATAGCGTATTGGCGATTGATGGTCGTCTGATACGACGCGGACAACCTGTCTTCAAATCGCCTGTGCAATCCAGTTACCAATTTACGTTACAGCGGGGCAACGAGATATTTACTCAGGATATACCCGTTAGGGAAAGCCAATTATTTCGTATGTGGTTATTTTCATTGACCGCTTTGGCGCTGGCATTTTGGTTTATTGGATTTATGACTGTGCGTTTTGCACGACCCCAACAATCAGCCCCACTTTTTGTAGGTTTAGGCATCCAATTAATCGGGGCAGGTATCGTCAGTCCGGCACCGTCTCAACTTGGTGCACCCGGAGCGTGGATAGTTGGCAATGTCCTCATATATTTCTTCCCCTTGATTATGCTTTATCTGGGGTACCTACCACGTCAGACACCTCTAAGTAATACGATTTTAAAGATATTGCGGGTGAGTTTCTATATCCTTGCCAGTCTGGCCATAATAGCTGCTATAGAAGTGGTCTTTTTGTATCCAGAACGGAGTCTGGTTGACGTCATTGGTGTCGAATCATCAATGATTGTGACGATTCTCACTGGAGTGAGCGTTGTAACCGCGGTAATCGTTTTAATCATTCGGCTACTCCGATCTCCATATCACTCATATGAACGGCAACAATTATCTATTTTATGTGTTTTTCTGATCCTTTCCGTTGCTCCCCTCTTCTTCTTTGTGATTCTTCCCCTAGGACAGGTTATTCTGGTTCCCTTTCCCTTTGTATATAGTATGTTTCTTCTTATGCCGACTGGCTATTTTTTTGTTCTCCATAGGCAAGGACATATAGAGTTGGATGCCTTGTTTGGCCGATTGGTGACTATCCTTGTTCTGGTCATGGCAATCGGTATGGCCTATGCAACAGGGGTATATATGCTCGATGCTGTATTTCGGGTTGATTTTGATAGCGTCGGTCAAGGTGGATTTTTTCTCGTTTTGTTTGGGATAGCTGTTACCGGTCAGAAACAGGTACAAACATGGGTGGATTTACTTCTTTATGGGAATGATCCGTTTGATCAGGACTCCTTTCAACTGGTTAGGACACGTTTATCAGCATACCCCGAACCAGCTACACTTACCGAGGTAATACAACAGGTGGCGACCCGACTACGGATTCAGCACGTAGCTGTGTTAGTCAGGGATAGTGCAGATGGTCATTACAGATTAATGGCTGGAAATGAGATGGCGATCACAGTGCCTGATCCAGATCGGTATCAAGGACTTTGTTTGAGGAGCAAAAACCCGGATTGTCTGAATCATTTACCCGAATGGGTTGAACTATCCATTCCCATCAGAGCTCGTGGTGATATGTTAGGTCTTTTCCTGTTGGCTGGACCTACAGATGGTTATTTCAATGCCCGGCAGGTCGCTACTTTGCAAGATATTACCGACATGTTGGCTATCAGCTTATTGGTTATCAATCTCGTGGATGCGTTACAAACCATCTCACGAAGGTCGATGTATGAAAGAGAGTTACAACGTCAACGCATCGCAACGGAAATCCATAATGAACCGTTACAAACTTTAGCCACAGTGATTATGCAATTGCAGAGACACACTTCGGATACAGTAGTACGAGAAGCATCCGAAACGGTGCGTCAGGTGGCCCAGGATTTGCGACGTATTATCGCTGGATTGCGGCCGCCCGTATTGAAAGATTCTGTCCCCTGGATCACACGGCAAATGGTGCGCGACTTTACTACAACGCATGACAACATACTCATCAGGTTACACCTAACAGATAGGCATAGTGATGTTCAGGCGAGTGAAACAACAAAGCGGGCTTTCTATTACATTTTTACTGAGATATTAAATAACATCGTTAAGCACGCACAGGCCAGCGAAGCGGCTGTCTTACTTGATTATGGTGACGATAGTTTGGCTCTAGAGGTTCAGGATAATGGTATCGGCACAGACGTGGGTACGCGGCCGCTAACCGAACTGTTGCGGCTACATCACATGGGCGTAACTGATATGTACCGCTGGGCCTCTATAGGGCAGGGTACGCTAGAAATAATGCAGAATAACCCTTCTGGAACTACCATCAGATTAACCCTGCCCACAAAAATTAATCCCTAACGTTAATCACAATAAAAAGAATGGTTTATAAGCCCGGTTCCTGACCGGGCTTTTTTATTGGACGGGACATACTATGGTACTCAGCTTCTATATCCCGGTAGACTGAATTGCTACAAAAAAAACGGTCTCAAACTTCTATTGAGGCATTGGGCACTAGGCATTAAGATTAAGAGCATCAAACAAATTTGAAGACAAAGGAATAGAATGCACCAAACACTCTGTTAGGTCGCATCAACGTAACTCTCGAAATGCCGAACCGGATGGGTTGCCAGGGGTTGGAGCAATTGGTCAAAACGTATCCAGTGCCATTTCAATCTGGTTGAGCTATCTCCCTTGCCAATGCGTAACCGCATAACCTGATTTCTAGTTATTCCGAAAACTTGCTCTCCCAATCGCAGGCTATTGCACAGCCCTGCTTAGTTTCGTGTTGCTTAATGCCTATGAATACGACTGCTGCCTTGCTCATCCTCTTCATCATCGCCTGCCTGCTTGGTGTCCTGGGGATTGCCCTAATGGCCCCCAAAACGCGCCAGTATACGCAGGACACCACCACGCACCGCAACGGCCGCGATTACCACGATCCGCTCTACGCCCTGCCGTTGTTCCTTTTGGCTTTTGTCCTCATCTCTTGCAGTTCACCAGCCAGCACGCCCGACGATTGCACCATCTCTTCTGGTATCAAGATCGCTCCTACGGCAACCCTGGCTGTTGATCCTGACCTGTCCATCCCCCCGTCGGTCTCCACCGATGGGGGTGATGGCCGCGTCTATTGTCCCACCACCACACCACCCGCGGCCGCAACACCCCCCACCGCCTTCGTCACGACCCAACTGGTCAACCTCTCGCTCGACAAAGAAGACCAGACCCCCCTCGCGGCCGCGACCGGCGACGATATGTTGGCCGTAGCCTGGAAACAAAACGGAGCCTTACACCTGGCGCTGGCTCGCGGGGCTAACGCCCTGCAAGTACGTCGCCTGGACAAAGGGGAAACGATGAGCCTGGCGTTCAGCCCGGTCAACCGTCTGCACGTCGTTTACGAGAAAAACAACGAGATTTACTACCGCTATGCCGACCAGGGCGCCCATCCCGCCGACCAGGCCAACGAACCCGTCACCAGCGGCCGCAACCCCACGGTTGTCCTCGACCGTCGCAACTACGCGCACATCGTCTACGAACAAGACGGCCAACTCTACCACGCGGCCCAGGTGCAAACGGGCATCTGGCACATCAACCCGGTGACATCGGGCACAGCCTTCACCGCTACCCCCATCCGCGGCCGCGATTTCGGCTACCTCGTTGCCTACCAAACGTCCGGCCAGATTACCCTGGCCCGTTGGCTGGTAGACGAGGCCACCGGTTTCCTGACCCCCACCTGGGACTATCTCACCACTATCCCAACTATCCCTGGAGCCACCCTTACCGGCCCGGCCCACCTCGATTACCAGGAACAAGGAGACACCGCCTGGGCCTATGCCGCCTGGGTCGCCCTTCAACCCGCCGCTCAGCCCACGACGCCCCCTTACAGCCAACCGGTCTACGCGGCCGCGAATCCCCTCTATCCCAACGCCATCGCCAATCCGCAATACATTCACTCCGGCCTGAACGCCACCACCTGGGGTAGCCAGCAAACCCCCTTCCAGGCCGGTCTCTACCAGACCTTCACCGTCGCCAATCCCGGCCAGCCGCTCACCGTCTCCGCTTATGGCCTGGCCGACGCGGCCGCGACCGCCGACTTTACCTTACGCCTCGGCCTCGATGCCACCGGGGGCACAAACGCGGCCGCATCTACCGTTATCTGGTCTGACGCCGTGACCCCTACCACTTTCCAATCATTCAGTCTGACCGCTCCCACCAGCAGTCCCCAGGCGACCGTTTTTTTGTCGGCCGAGCTTAACACGCCAGACGTTCCCGCCACCGCCATCTGGGACGCGGCCGCGACAGACAATGGTGTGCTCACCAATGGTGATTTTGAGGGAGCGTTCATCCCCCAGAGTACCCTGACGACACCCGACGGCTGGACGGCCTACTACGAAGACAGTCACAACCTGCCCGGCGGCCGCGACCGGTACACCGTTTATGCTGTCTGGTCAGCCAATGGGGGAACAACCTGGTCTGCGCCGACGCTCATCACCGAAAATCGCGAAGCCAGCGGCAGTCTTACCGGCGCTTTGCAAGCTGAGGTCTACCCTCTGATTGCCCTGACCACCGACCCGGCTTCTGTCACCTTCGCCTATCTCTATGAGGCGGGTGATCCGCCGCCAAGCACCGACCTTCGGCGCTTCGGCCGACCCTACACCACCCAATGTGAACTGGGCACAGACATCTGCACGGCCAGCCCCGGCACACCCCTTTTGGCGCGTGGGGTGGTGCGGCCAGCCGGTCATCTCCTTGTTACCCCTGACCTGGTGGCATCGGATCGGGCCGTGATGGTTTGGGATAGCCTGCAACTGGATTACCGCAGCCGTGACATTCTCGCTACCTACCTGGCCTTACGCTGAGAGACCAGAATGTGATTCGCATAGACGTTGGACTATTTACTATGACTGATACACAAAAACGACAAGACTTATTCACCTGTTGGCTGGCGGTTATTTCTTTGCTCTTAGGGTGGATGCTGTACCGACAGACGCCGCCGAGCTTCAGCCAATCCGCGGCCGCGTTGCCGGTCTATACCGTCAACTATGACCTGACCTTACCCGACCCGGTGCAGGGTGGGGGGAGCAACCCGGAGAACCCATGGGCGTTCATTCGCCAGACGGGACCGAGTTATGCCCAACCAGGCGACACGGCCAGCTATGCGCTGACCCTCGCCAACTACGAAGCCATGACCCGCACCTTCACCCTGACCGACACGCTGCCCGCGGCGCTCACCTTCATGCCCAATTCCAACCGGGAACTACGTTACAACCCGGTGACCCGGCAGTTGACCTGGCAGGGCGAGATCGCGCCTGGTCATCTCGATTACCTCATCGAACCGTCCAGCCTCTCTTTACCCTACATTGACCTGGCCGACTTCGGTGCGCCCAATCTCTGCGACGAACTAATCGCCACCCAGGGCAACTGTGATGAGGCTACCGTCACCCTTAACCTGGGGGTGAATGGCTACAGCTATCCCTTCTACGGCCAGACCTGGCAGAGTATCACCCTCTCGCCGGATGGTTTGCTCCTGGCGGGCGCGGCCGCACCAGGTAGTGCCTTGGCTGACCCATCTTATGCTGAGGCGTTCTCTTTACCTGCTCTATTGGGCACGACCCTTTCGACAGGTACACTTCGTGGCGTTCCTACAAGGCAAGCCTACTCGCTAAGCCTGGAGCAGTTCCAGTTAGCCGGTACAGACCCAACCGCACCTACCAGCCAAAACCAATGGCTCCCCAATCCCAACCCACCCGGTGCGCTCATCGCCTCTCTCTGGTACGACGCCGACATGACGACCAGCGGCCGCTGGCACGTCGCCATCTTGCAAGGACTTATCACCGGCTACGATGTGCTCTATGTGCAATGGCACAATGCCCCCCACGCGGCCGCACCGAACCTGACCACCCGTCACGCGGCCGCGCTCATCCTGGGTGATGGCCCACTCTCCGGTCAGGTCTTCTTCATCACCGACAACATCTCTGACCCGCTGGCTCTGACCCAGGTTGGTTACACCATCGGCGTGGAAGATTACCCTGGCTCACGGGGCACGACTTATGCCTATGCTCCTTGCTGTGGCGACCCGCAGCCGCCGCAAGGCTTCCCACCTGCGCCGGGCACGACCCTGCACCTGCGTCCAGTTATTTATGGACAGAATTTCAGCCGCACCTTTACCTACTCAGTGCAGGTCGGGGGGCAAATACCCCAGACCATCGCCAACACCGCCGAAGTGACCACGGACTCAGACGACCCGTCGCTCATCTACGGTTGGTCTACCCATTACCTGTACCTGCGCCACCTGACGTTCTTGCCATTGTTAACTGGGGGTGATGAATGATGCGGCCGCATGCCAAATCCTTTCTCTTTATCGGCACCACCGTGCTGGCCCTGCTTGGCTGTGGGTTAGTCAGCGTCGCTACCAACCCGGCTCCGCTCGCCGGTGTGCCCTACTGGACGGCGCAGACGGCGACGCCGGTGGCTACCGTCACGGTCTTCCTGGGCACAACGACCCCGGTTTTCCCACCGACGCCCATCCCTGGTGTGCTGACCCTGCCGCCGCAGGTCATTACCACCGTGCCAGAATGGACGACGGCCACGGCCACATCCGAACCGCCCTGGTTGCCACCGACCGCGACGCCGTTCGGTTTTACCGCCACCCCCTTGTGGATTACCACCACACCGGGGCAAGTGACAACGACACCCGAATTTATCACGGAGACGCCTGTGCCACCCTGGACAACGACGCCGTCTCTGCCGCTCATCGGCCACACGACACCGGTGCCGACCGAGACGCCTTATTACCGGGTCGGAACCTTCTATATGAATAGCGACATTTACCTGGGCAGTCCGCAGGGGCCGGTGCTCCGGGTGACGGCGTATGAGACCCAGCCCAGCCCCAACCAACCTGGTGCGGTCTACCACTACCTGACGGTGCAACTCAAAAACTTGAGTCAGGCAGACCTGACCTTACCCCTTTCTGATTGGCTCTTTGTGCGCCAGGTCGATCCATCGGCTGAGCTTCCGCTAATGGCTCGCTGGACGACCCAGAATGAACCGCTTATTGCCCGGCAACTGCCACCCTACATAGGACAACTGACACCTGTACCTGCTGGCGAGATAAGAGAGATGGTTGTGGCTTTTACGCTCCCTGAAGGAGAAGTCGAGGCCGTAGGGTTCATCACCAACTGGCAACTGCCTGTTGAGGGGGGCCTGCCTATCTGGGTCTATCTCCATGACGACCTGACCGGCCCCTATGTGGATGCCGTGCAACCGCCACCACCCACCCCGGCCGTGCTGGATGATCCGCTGGCCTGGCAGGGGAGTGTTCCCCCCATCGGCACACTGCCAGCAGGCACACCCTTTCCCGGTGGGGGTCAGGGTCTCTGGCCCACGACCGGCACGATTACGCGGGGTTTCGGCTGTTCGGCCAGCTACACCGGCATTGACGGCACAGGGTATGGCTGTCCCCCGGAACGTATCTGGTTCCATAACGGGGTGGACATCGCCAACAGCCAGGGCACGCTCATCTGGTCGCCGGTTGATGGCAACGTGGTTTACGCTGGCCCCAACGCAACCGGCCCCGACTGCTCTAGCATTCCCGGCTCCCAGCCGCCCCACAACGGGCTGGGTTTCTACCAACGGGTTCAGGGGAGCGACACCCTGCATTACCTGGGTCACTTGAGTGGTTTCTTTGTTACCGGCGGCCCGGTCGCGGCCGCGCAAGGGATTGCTGAGATGGGTAGCACCGGTTGTTCCACCGGGTCCCATCTGCATTGGATTGTTTACTTAAACGGCCAACTGGTTGATCCGGCTGCCTGGGCCGGGCCGGGGCCGTAGGGGATGGGGGATAGGGGACGCGGCGATAAGGGGACACGGCGACGCGGGGACAAGAGGGCATGGTGACACGGTACGGTTTCATTCCATGGCGGCCCCATCTCATCCGTGGCTAACTTGAAAAGGGTTCTCCCTACGCTAGGGGCATGAAGACGGCTGAAAACCAGGAAACTCGAAACTCTGAAACTCGAAACTTCTTCCGCAGGAGACAACAAAATCTATGTGTGTACGAGACATTACTTTAACCAGACAAGACGGTCAGCCCTGGACACTCCAGGTGGCCGCCCCTGAATTTGGCGGCCTTGACCTGTGTCTGCTTGATGCCGACCGGCAAGGAATGTGTCCGGGCGGCCATCCAACCCATCGGCGGCTTCTACCAGATGCTTCTGCCCAATCTGAGCGGTAGCCGGAAGGATCCCTTTGTCGTTTGGGCCGAAGGGCAGGAGCGACTGGAAACAATCTTGCCCCAATTCCGCCCGGTCTTACCGGCAGGCGCGGTTGATCTGTTAACCCACCCGGTGATTGGAGCGTTGCAGGTGCGTGAGTTCTATCACCTCTTGTATCAAGCCGCCTTGATCAACCGAAACCAGAAGGACAACGGACCGGAAAATGAACCGCGGCTGGTCTTTGATCTCAGTCGCATTCATATCCAGCCCCGGATGATCCAGGCCCTGCTCCGTATCTTTCCCGTGGAAGAAGCCGGATCGCGCCAAATTATTGACGCCTGACGATGCCACCGCGAGATAGGGGTGACGGTTATCCCGCTCACAGGGGTGGGTCTCTCGTCCGAGAGAGATGATGACCGGTGCATTCAAGGCGTACACGAAGGAAATAACATGATTCCCGACAGCCAAGCGTTTGTTATCCATGATGGCCTGACCTCGGTTGTGCAACTGTCAACCGACTGGCCGCAGATCATTACCCTGACCATCGTCGGCCCTGATGATACGGAACAAGGGCAGATTGTTTTGCAGGCGCAGGCCGACGGCTACCAGGTCCACCTGCACACGGCGCGGAGCCAACAATGTCTCTCCTTTCTGACCTGGCCTAATCAAGGCAAACGGGTGCGCGACATTCTGCCCCATTACAAGAAACGGTTATCTCATCAGGCTTACCAGGCGCTGGATGATGAGGATGCGGGCAATCTGCTGGTCGGCGAGTTCCGTCGGCTATTACGCAAGGCCATCGCCTATGACACAGACCCTCGCCCCGAACGACACAAACAGGGGCGCAAAAGGCAGACGCTTTATGGGGCCGCCGTTGGGCTGCGCCCCGCCAGTTGTCCGGGAGTTAGCCAGGGTGTTCCTGTCTGGCAAACACAAATCTCGCCCAGGGGTTTGAGATGATGAACGCTTTTTATCTGCTTCTTCTAAGGCTTTCTCTGGCTCGTGCCGATGGCGCAGGCCAAGAGTGACGAGGTGACCTTAACCATCCAACTCCGGGCCAGCGACGGCACACCCCTGGTTGATGCGACCATCATCCTGGAACAGCTACCGGACGCGGCCGCGATGAGTCCCGATTGTTTGACTCATAGCGACGGCACCTGCCAATGGTTCGTGGCCCCAGGTCTCTACCAGGTACGTTTTCCGGCTTACAGCCTCGACGACCTCTCCGCCCTGGCGCTGGCCGAAGGGGGTTAAGTGGATTGGGAGTTACCGTAGGCGAAGAAGCGATTCGTTACGCCTTTACGGTGCAGGCGGATGGTCATGTCTACTTCGATGCCACCCCCGACGCGGCCGCGCCGACACCCCGGCTACCGCCACAGACTGACCTATCCAGGGGGCGTGGTCAGTCAGCCAGGTTATGCGCCAGGTCACCGAGCCAGCGGCAACCGCACCCCCGTCATGCTGCTGCCTGGGCCAGAGAAGTCAACTCTGGTTCCACCCTGGTGGCTGTGGTTGGGTGGCGGTGTTGTCCTTGGGTTTCATCGGTTGGTTGGTCGCGCGTTACCGGCGTGGGGCACACACCAACCCCCAGAGACCGAAGGCTTGAGCCGGTCAGCATTTCAGCCTGTCAGCATTTCAGCCAGTCAGCCAACGCCAGCCAGCCAGCCGCCAGCGGCCAACAGCCACGGCCAGCAGCCAACCAAGGAGAATTTATGTTAGAACAAAACCCTTCGCTTGTCATCGAAATTTGCCTGCGCTATTTGAACGGTAACCCGGTTGTGGGGGAGTCCGTCTGGATGGAGCATTTGGGTGATGAGTCTTATTCCACGCCCGATGCTCTCACCGATGAGGCTGGTCCTTGCACCTGGTTGGTTTATCCGGGTCCGCATGAGCTGTGTGTGCCCAACCACAGCCTCATGGGGTCTTTGCCCATCCTGGCCCTGCGCGGCAGTGGGTTGGCCATTCCCGGCATGGTCGCCAGGGCCGAGAAGACGACCTACCACGTTGTCCTGGATGGGAATCATCTGGCTTTCGACGCCACACCGCTGGCCCCACAGCCGACACCGGTTCGTTGCGTGAAGCGTCAGACGTATGAACTGATGATTCCATCTCACGAGCCAGTCGTGCCAGCTCCGGCCCAGGCCGCAGCCGATGGAGGGGATGGCGACCTCGGCTATCCGACATTAACGGCTAAAGCGAATGAAGCCCCATCGTTCATCAGCCCGTTCATGCGCCTGAGTACGGCCTGGGTGCTCCAACCGCGGCCGCGTCCCACAGATGTCTCCGAGCCGGGCGTTGCGCCTTCCCATCCGCCGACCTTCTTTTATAAATCATTGAGCCGATAAACAGAAACCTGACCACGAGTTGTTCCTTTGCGCTGACAGCAGACCACGGTGTCTGGCTTTGGAAGCGGCGACCGGATCTCGGTTTGTCCAGAAAAACGAAGCGAAAAACCGTATGTTCAACCAACCCATCGCCGAAGCGATTTACTTTCTGCAATACGTCCTGGCCGGGCTACTCTGGTTCGTGAACCGGATGATTCTCTCGATTGCCATCATCGCCGAGAACGTCAACACCTGGTTCACCGACAACGCCGGGTACTTTGCGGAGCTGATGACCAACGCCTTGTCTGCACCTCTGGGGGGGTGTTCATTCTGGCGTTAACGGCTTTGGGCGTCTGGTATCTGCTCAACAATGTCTTGCCGACCCAGCGTTGGGTAGACCCGGTGAAACTGGTGACGTACAGCTTTATGGCCTTTCTCTTCTTCTCGGCACCGGTCTGGGTGATTGACCAGCTTGAGGAACTCCGTACCGCCGTCAATGGCGGCATTGACCAGGCGTTACTGGCCTCGGCCAGCGGCGACATCTTCACCGACAACCTGAATGGTAGTGACACCGGCATTGGCGTCGTCAACGATGGTCTTTTTCCGCCCGGTGAACCAGGGGTCGGCAGCTTTGATCTGGCCGGTTCCTTCCTATTAGTAACGAACATCAACGAGGTGGATAGCAGTGAGTTCCCGGCTGAGTTTGAAGCCACCTACTTTCCCTTCGGCGACCCGGCGGGCATTGACCTAAGTGACGAGGCTGACCAGGAGCTGGCCAAGTCCCTGGCCGCTGAAGGCATTGAACGGCAGTTCTTTGCCCTCTTCGCCGGGCCAACGGCCGTGGCTGACCATTTCCTGCGCCTGGTCTTAACCGGCACCGCCGTCATTCTCTATCTGGGTTTACCCGTCGCCTTTCTCTTTGCCTTCTTCATCTATACCCAGGCGTTTTTGATGGCTTACATCAAACAGTTCATGGGGCTACTTATCGAGACCTTCATGAGCGTGCTGATTGTCACCGTCATGGTGGGGTTGCTGGAAGTAACGGCGGTGGCCGGACTCGGTCTGTATCTGGCGGCCAGTTTCATCACCTTGATTGTGGTTCTCTGGCGCATCAAGAGTGCCTTTAAATTAGCCACCAACGCCTTTGATCTCTTCGGTGCGGCCCAACTGACCGGTGGGGCAGGGGGCATGACGGCGGTCAATATGGGCACGCAGATGGCCGTGGGCACGGGCATGGCGATTGCCACCGGCGGCGCTTCCCTGGCTTTAACCGCTGGTGCTTTGGGTACCGCGGCCGCGCTGCGCTACGACCAGCAACAAGGGGGGGAAGCCTTGGGTACGGATCCCAGCAAAGCCGACGCCCGCATCGCCCAACTGAAAGCCGTCACCGGTTATGCCCTGGGCCGTTCGCCAGCAGGCCGACACATGATTGAAGGAGCGCATGAACTCCGCACCATGGGTCGTATTTTCCGTGACGGGGAAGTGGGGGAACAAGAGCCGGATGCCCTCGATTATCTACGTGTGGGGGCTTCCATGTCCGGCTTCGGTTCCAGTCCCTGGCTGGCCATGCGCCTCTCCCCGTCCCTGCGTCAGGCCTATGACCAGATGGGGGGGACGGCGAGCCGGTCAGACACCGGAAGGACAAAATTATGCCTTTGAATATGAAGAAGGGGGTGAACCAGTTAATGAAAGGACGACCACAGGGACAACGCGGCCGCAGGCGGGACCAGGGCGCATTCGTGTCCCTAACCAAACACCTGGTTCGGCAATGGCTGGAGATGAGACCGGACTGGATGTACCACCGTCACGGGCAGGGCGGCGTGCGGCGCGGTCGACGCCATCGGGGCAAGGGGAAGGATCGGGAAGACGGAGCGGCTGGCGCGAGGAAGGGATGACGCCGGGGCAACAGGAATGGCTGGATGAGCTAGGGCTGCCCTACGAGGAGACAACCACCCGGGGGCAGGCCAGTGATTTGATTCGTCAGGCCACCCGACAGAAACAAGCCGAACCGCGCCGACTCCGGGTACCGGCCACCCGGCCAAGAACAAGTGAACCGGATGAATCGGTGGCTGGTGAAACGGGTGATGAAGGGATTGCACGCGGCCGCGATGGTCAACCGGCATCCCGCTTTACGGGGGACAACAAACGAAACCGGGGACGCGGCCGCAGGCAACCACGCCGGCCCAGACCACAACCCTGAACGCGGCCGCAGTCAGACGACAGCCGCAGAAGGAATTCCAGGAGTGACCCAACCGATGACCCCATCTGCTTTGCCGACGCCCCAGACGCCCCAGGTTTACCTGGAAAACCCCGACCCGGCCCGCCGGGCCCTGGTCAACCAGACGCTGGCGCACCTGGCTGCTCCTGATACACCCGCCGGTCAAGGGACACAGGCCACCTTATCGGCTTTTATCGGTCAGGCCAATAGCCAGACAGTGGCCGAGGCGGTGCAGACACATGGGGCTGAAGCTGTACAAACAGCCGCTGAAACCCTGGCTGACCGGTTGGCAACCTACCGGACCGAAGGACACAGTGAAGCTGACATCCTGACCCGCTTCCAACAAGGTGAGGCCTTGGCTGACCTGGGTGTGCCCCTCACGCCTACCCAGCAGACCGCCCTGGCTGACCTGGTCTTGATGCCCCGACGGGAGTTAGGGCGCGAGGAATTGATGAGCGCGATGGCCGAGATGGGCCGCGGCCGCGATACCGACCTGGCGCGTCATTTGGGCATTCCTACCGGCTTTGCCTCTTACACCGGTCTGGTGCGGGAACTGTTGTCCCAGGTGCAGGCCCTCGAATTAAGCCAGAGTGATCTGCACGAGATTGTGACCCATCTGGATGCCGGACGGAGCCTCGTGGCCCAGACCGATTTACTGGCGCGTGGCCTGGAACCCGGCGACGTGAACCCGTTCCTGCACAATCTTGCGGCCTTGCCCGCCAATCTTCTTGTGCCCCAGACAACCCGCACCTTGCGGCCGCGTCGTGTGAATGGAGAAAACAACGAATGAGAAAACGACTCAAAACCCTCTTACTTGGTTTTATCATCCTGCCTATTCTCTGGCTGGCATCGAGTAACAACAGTCAGGCTCAGGCCAACCCGACCCCTGTTGTCATTTCCCTGACGCCAGTGGGAGAGCCGACGGTGACGCTGACGCCTACCTTATCATCGGGTACGCCGGGTTTGTTACCCGACCGCTTTGAACCGAATGACACGAGCGCGGCCGCGACACCGCTCCTCACCACCCAAAACGAAGCAGGTCTGACGCTTATTGGCGCAGATGTAGACCAGTTCCAGATCTATCTGAAAACCGGTCAGATATTCCAGGCTACGACCACAGTCTACGGTGGTCTGGATACCCGGCTGAGCCTGTACCAGGGCGAGACGCTTGTCGCTCAGAATGATGACCAAAGCGCGACCAATGTCGGTTCGCAGGTGGTGTACGCGGCCGCGAGCGATGGTTGGGTGCGGCTGGTGGTGGAAAAGATGACGGCTTACGATGGCGTGTATGACCTGGCGACGGCCCTGGTTGCCCCAACGGTTACACCAACGCTCTTACCGAGCTTGACCCCCAGCCCGACGCCTTCGCCCAGTGCCACCCCGTCACCAACCCCGACGCCGACGCCGTTGGTTCTGGCTGATCCGGCCGAACCCAACGACAATGTGGCCCTGGCCTGGCCTGTGACGCCGGGCATACAAGCCGATTTCAGCCTGGCTCCGGGTGATGTGGATTGGTTCACCTTCATCGCCAAAGCAGGCACGACTTACACCTGCGAGACCATCACCAACCAGGTGGATACGGTGCTCACCGTTCATGGGAGTAGTGGCGTCATTGCCAGCAACGATGACCGGGCCAGCGGCCGCCTCGATTCTCTGGCCTCTTGGACCAACCCCAGCGAACAAACCGTCTTCATCGAAGTCACGGCACGGGGTGGGGGGTATGGGCTGTACCAACTGTTGTGCCAGGTGGCGACCGGGCAGGCTTCTTTCCCTGCCGGTGGGGGAGCGCAACCGACGGGTCAGGCCACGGCTACACCGGCTCTGACGCTTGTGCCAACCGGTACGTTGACGGCAACCCTGCACCTGACAGCTACGCAAACGCTTACCCTCGCTGTCCGTTATGTGGGTGAAGCCAACCCGGTGACGCCCACACCCGTTACCCCGATTCGCCTGCTTATCTACTACGACGCCAACAACGACCGGCAGGCCAGTGTATCCGAGGGCATTGCCAACGTGCTGGTGCTGGCAACGGATAAGTTGGGGCAGGTGGTGATGACCGTTTTTACCAATAGCCAGGGGGAAGCCGTGTTCAACGTCACCGACCCCAGCACCACCCGACTGGTTGTGCCCTTTGTGCCTGGCTGGAGCACCCAAATTCGTCAGGCCCAGGCCAATGAACTCACCCTCGGCCTACCCGCCGTGCGCCTGCCGGTCTTCTGGCCGGTGCAGAATCGCGTGGCGGAAGAGAGCCGCTAGCGGTTGGCCTCTGGCTGTTGGCTGAAATGCTGACTGGCTGAAGTGCTGACCAGCTACCAATCGTCAATCGAAAAAATCGTAAATTCTCCGAGGATGGTCTTATGAATCTCCGTAACTTAACCAACTGGTGGCAAACCCAACGACCGGGTTCCCCGAACGGCAGTGAATCACCGACCGCGGCCGCGACATCCGGCTCTCCCCTGGCGCGTATCCCGATGGAATATCAGGAGATGTTCCGGCAGACCATCCGCCAGGAGATGACGGACAACAAATCAGATCATACCGATAAAGATATGCTGGCCTACCTGCGTACCCGGCGTGAGGTGTTTCAACAGGGGCAATATATAGACCCCAACGGGAAACTGGGGCAGTTGCCGCTGACCCGTCAGGAGCTTCACGCCCAGGGCATCACGCGGCCGCAGACGGGGCAGTCAGCCACGGAACAGGCCCGTGAGAAACGGACCCTCATGTTGAAGTTGGGTGGACTGGCCCTGGTTGCGGTTGTTTTCTTTCTGCTGATTTCTCGCGGCCGCGCCGAACGAGATATGCCCTTGACACCCACCGCTGAACCCACGGTTATGGCTGGTTCAGCCACACCTACACCGGAGATTCTAGCTGTCACTGGGGCCGATGATTCTTTGCAAACGATTGGGGGGCTAGGTGGAGCACTGACCATTGGCCGACCCGCTTCTCTGGAATTGCATTACCGCTCTAGCGAAGAAGTGGTGGCTCTGCCCATTGACCCGGCCCAGACGACACCCAAGGGGGAGTTGCGCTTCAACGAGACGGTGATGCTTTCTGATAATCCTGTGGCGGTCTGGCTCGCCGGGACGGTGGTGAACTATGCCATCGGCATCCCCGACAGTCTGGCCCGCAACTTGCAACCGGGTGACCGCCTCAGCCTGCATACCAACACGGGTGCGACCCTGCCTTTCATCGTTTCAACCACAACCACACACGCCCACCACGAGGCCAATACCTTACTCTCGCAAAATCGCCTGGGGTTGACACTTTTCTCGTTGCCGGCTCCGGCCGAAGACCAGGTGATGGTGGTTTGGGCAGATTATTCGGCGCAGTTAGCCACAGCGACCAGTGCCAGCCGTGTGGGGGTGGGGGAGACCTTCACCCTGGCGGATATGACCATGCAAGTAGACGGCTGGCGGTACGACCAGGTGGCCGAAGGGTCGTTTCAGATAACGGTCAGCACGACCACAACCATCACCACCCCCCTTTCTAACCAGGCCCAACGGCTTCTTTCCCTGTCTGGCCCGGCCGATCAGACGCTGGCCATGACCCACAGCTTTACCCAGACTGGGCGGTTGCACGAGACCACCGTCTTCACCGTCGGTGAGGCGTTTCTCGGTCAACCACTCACTCTTGAATTACGGATTCTTCCCGGTGGCGGCTATCAAGCTGTCACTCTGGGTGAATTACCCCAACCGCAATCACTCCTACAGGTCGGTGCTGTTTTGACCGCTACCTGGGATGTGGCCCAAGCGGTGGGGGTGGTACAGGTAACGGTAACCAATACCGGTTTAGGTTCTGTCATTCTCTCACCCGACTTCTTCCAGATGAGAGAGCAGAGCAATGGAGGAGAGTATCGCCTGATGCCCATGCAGGTAGAACCGCGCCTGCCCCTCACCTTGTCCCCGGCGCAAACGGTCCAGGTCAGGCTGACGTTTGTGCCGATGCAGTCTGTTGTTGTGTTGTTTATGGGTTTGGGTGAGTGGGAGATAACCGGGTTCCCGGTTACGTCAGGTCTTGCTCCCCCTGACCAGGGTGTAAGCCTTAAATATGCGGGGGGCTGATTGGTGGTTTAGGTTTCGTGGCCCGCCACCAATCAGCTTCCTCGAAAGGAATGAAGATTTTATGCCGTCCCTTAATAATCTGCAACTCTTAGTTGCTCATCTGCATGGGTATCGCTGGAAGTCGTCCCGCCGTCTCATGCCGCTCGTGGTGATGGGTTTGCTGGCCGTGATTGTCTCGGCCTGTGCTCCGGGTGAAACACCCCCCGCGGCCATCTGTGATACGTTCAGCCGTTCGCTGTACACCTCGCAGATTGCCGGTGGGGGGATGGTGCTCCTGGGTCTGGCTATCCTGGGTCTGCGTAAAAACCTGACCGCCATCCTGCCGTCGCAAGCGGTGCAGTTGGGATCGGTGGCCGGGTCTATCGCTCTGGGGTTGATTCTCCTGGCCTTCAGTACCGACATCGGCAACCAGATTCTGACCGGCTTTGGTATTGATTCGCTCTTTACCCTCTGCGGTCTGTAATCAGTCGTCGTTGTTGTTAAGTAATGAGCAGTATCCGGTGGTGGGCAGGTCGCCTGCCATCGGGTGCTGACGTGAAATCAGTTGTAGGACGTGAAACACAAGATGTCAGCCACGGATGGAAGAAACACGGATAAGAAGGGAAAAATCAGTGGCTTTTTCTATCCGTGGCTCAAGCTAACCCAAAACCTGTGAGGTCAAACGATGTTCAGTATCACTCACTTTAGAACCGAATTCATCCAACAAGGCCAGGCCACCATCCTGCGCCGGGTCACGATGACCCAATTCATGTTCATTATCATTGCCAGTGTGGTCGGGGTCGGATTGTTCAATCTTCCTCTCTGGTCAGCCCCGTTTCTGGCTGTCGTCGGTTATCTGGCTGGCTACACCCACAACGGCGAAATCCTGGTCCGCCGGGTGCTGGCTTATCTCTCTACCCGCCTGCGGGAACTCACCGGGCGGCCGCGTATCGTCAACCTGCAAACCAGTTGGGAGTGAGTTTCAGAGTTTCAGGTTTCAGGTTTCAGGTTTCGAGTTGCGGCCGCGAGAGGTTCCTATGAAGGTGCTAGACATGAACCAGCATGACCGGGCTAACCATTCACGACAAGGCGTGAAGTCACAAAGTAAACCTGGCGAGTTTTGCGCTTGTGCGTGAGGTATTCGCCCCTGCTAACCAGAAAGTGGGTCTTTTTTACACGTATCCCGAAAGTAGAGAGCCATCAGCTCTGAGGAAGATAAAAGCTGTGCGTAGCTCCAACTGATCTGACCTGGCTTCTCGTTCCATAACACATCCATGAAATCCTTTAAACTCTCTCTCCCCTACTTCTACCAGATGGCCCACCACGACCAGACCGCCATCCTGGAGCAAATGGTCTCCCTCTTTGCCGGGCCGCTCCAGCATTGTCGGCTGTTCAGCTTGTCAGTTCCGGCCAGCCTCGAACGGCTGGAACGAGAACGCCGTCGCCTGGCCGTAAGCCGTGAGGATGAAGGCCAACGCCGGGGCCTCATGGAAGAAGTGCGTATGATTAACCAATGGGCCAGCCGGGGAGAAATGCGCCACATCACCCATTATCTGGTGGATTTTGCCGACACCCTGACACCCTCAGATTTGGGCCACTGGCGTATCGAAGCCAGCGAAGCCATTCCCCGCTTGCCTGTCCTGGGTGATTATGCCGAACAGGTCGATCAGATGGTGCCGGTGCTCCCGGATAAGGGACAGTGGCGGGAAGACCACAGCCGCTACCGTTACGCTACCCTGGCTTCTTATCAACTGACGCGCACCTGGGATTGGCGGCAACCGCTGGCTCAGCTCCTCACCACCGCTGACGGCCCGCTGGTTGTTTGTGTAGATATTCGCCGGGTTCATCCGGAGCGGGTGGCCACTTCCGCTGATTTCTGGGAAGGCATGGTCTTGAACAACCAGGATAGCAACGCCCATCTGGCCCATGAAGAAGCGCAATTGGCTTTGGCCGCCCGTATGGAAGCCGTGCATCATGTGCGCGTTCTACTCATGGTGTTGGATAAGACCGCCGCTCGTCTCAAAGAACGGGTAGAAAGCCTACGTAAAACCAGCACTCAGTATATGAAGCTGGACCGGCTCCTGGGCTTTCAAGCGGCCGCGGCCCAGATGTTTACCCCCAACCCTCGCCCTGAAGGTTTGCCCGCTGGGCATTTCAACACGCTAAGCCGTGGCCCAGCCATCTTTGCCGGGATGTGGGGCACAGGGCGCCAACAGAAGACGGAAGGCTTTTACATGGGGTTGTCGGTAGACGAAACCGCCCCTCATGTGAGTTATCTCGATTGGCAGGGGAATGACCCCTTTCATGGGGTCATCTTAGGCAAAACGGGCAAGGGTAAGACCGTTATGGCCCAGAGCCTGGCCTGGCGTCTGGCCGAACAGGATGTGCAGGCCATCTTCCTCGAACCGCAGGGGCACAGTAAACGGCTCTACAACCTGGCCTTAGCCCAGGGGCAGAGCGTCTCCTACAACGAAATCTCCTATGAGAAAACGCGCCTCAACATCCTGGATGTGGTTCACGCCGACCCCACCAGCCAGTATGACCATGTCATTACCTTGCTCTCCCTGCTCCTTGACCCGGTGGGGCATCAAGCGCGACGCTTTACCAACCATGAAGTAGCGGCTATCCGCCAGGCTTTGTCGCTCACCTACGCCAGTTACGACTGGGACGAGGAGCTTCTGCGTTCGAGCCACCTCACACCCACCCTCGACATCTTCTGCCACAAGCTCTGGCAGGTGGCTGATGAGAAGAGTAGCACCCGTGGGGGAAAGCAGATGTCTTACGCGGCCGCGAACCTGGCTGAGGAAATCGAGAGCCTGTATGTAGCCGGGGATTATGCCGGGGTGTTTAACGTCCCCACCAACATTGACTTATCGCTGAAGGAGAACATCGTCCTCTTCAACTTCAAAGATGTGCCGGAGCGACGGCGGCCGCTGTTCTACTACGCCATTCTGGCCGGGATAAACCGGCAAATCAGGCATTACCCCCGCAAGCGGGCTGTGTTTGTGGATGAAGTCCATTACTTAAACCAGGAAGGGTCGCTGATGGGTTTCCTGGCTCATATGGTCAAAACCGTGCGGACTTACGGCGCGGCGATCATCGCTATTGACCAGGACGTAGAAGCGTTTATTGGCGTGGAAGGAGCCATGACCGAGGCCCACCAGGCGGGGATCTTTATCCTGAACAACCTGGCTTGGTTAGTTACCTTTGGCAAAAATCGAGACCAGGCCCTGCGCCTGCAACGGATATTCCCTTCCGAGTTCCGGGACGCCCATGTGGAGTATGTGGCCCTGGCTGGGAGTGACGATAAACACGGCAAGGGGTTGGCTGTCATCCTCAACGGCGGCCGGGCAGACATGATCTACTGCCAACTGCGGCCGCTGGAACAACGGTATTTGTTTGGGAGCTAGAGTGGAGAGCTAGAGTACAGAGCTAGAGCGAGAGTGAAGAGTCAAGATGATCGGGAAAGGCAAAAGGATCGAGAAATAGGCCGAGGCAACAGGTACCAGTAAAGGAACATCACCAGGACAGAACAACCCCGGTTTCCCATTCCTTTCACCGGCATAACTCACAACCCGAAACCTGAAACTTGAGACCTGAAACCTGAAACTTGAAACCCTTGAGGAGAAACCATGAGTGATCAGATAACCGACTTCAAAGTAACCGAAAAGGCGCTGCTAACCCAGGCCGTGATTTTTGCCGAATGGTCGCTGGTCATGATTGACCAGATGATTGTCGAGATGGAGACCAACCTGATGCAGAGCAACCTGCCGGTTGAAGAGGATGGGCTAGAGAAGATGTTGCTCTACCTGGAACAGAGTGGTGAAACCACGTCTGACTCGTGACCCTACAGGAAAGAAAAAGTCCGATGGCACAGATACAGGATATTCCGGAACAACTTCCAGCTACCGAAGCTACCCCACCACGGCGATGGGGCAAGCTAATCCCGAACCGACTACAGGCCCCTTGGCAAACAGGAATGGCCTGGTATAAGGAGACCACCCATCGCCTGACTGACCGCTGGCACATCTGGCAGGATAACCGGCAAGGCCGAACCGAGGCCCAGGCGTGGTTGGCGAGCCTGGCCTGGTATCGTCTGCGTTATGGGTCGGCCGAACTGGCGGGGCAAGGGTTGGCCGTTTTAGCCGGGGTGACGGGTTGCGGCCGCGTGGCCCTGTTTTACCAACCCCAGCCTTTGCCCCAACTCATTCTAGGTTTGCCCCCCGCCGAAGGGGTCTGGGGTCAACGTGTGGCCGGTGATTATCAATTCAGCCTGCACCCGGCCCAGACTCCGGAGAACCTGACCGCCTGGCGTGTACAACCGGTCACAAAGGTTGACTGGCAACGCCCTTTTCTGGCTTATCTCGTGAGTGAACACCTGTTTTTGACCTATCTCGATGAGGCGGAACCGGCCCAGGGTCTTTTCTGGCCGGGGTTACGTCCAGGTCAGCCTCGAAATAGCTGGCAACTGCCCGCTACTCCACCTGTGGGGCTGACAACCAGGCCACACCTGGCCGCCGTGGCCATTCCCGATGAGATGAAGGTATCCGGCAAAGAGGGTCATCGCTGGCTGTTGGGTTATGCCCCAGGCAACCAGATGATACAGGCTCCCACGCCCCAGGTGAATCTGTATGGCAGCCGCGAGGCGGTAACGCTCTGGTTAGAACAGGCAACCCTGGCGGCGTTAGCCTGGCAGCCCGAGGGGCTGGTCATCATGGACGGGCACGGGGGTCTGACCCAGCGCTTGAAACGACATGGCCTGGTGGCCGATTTACTCAACCGCAAACAGCTTACCCTGGCCAGCGTGACCGAGGCCAGTGGCGGCCGCACCGGGTTTAACCCCCTCGCTCCCGTGCCAGGCGAAACAGAAGCGCAGACGGTAGAGCGTTGGCAGACCTGGTTTGCCGGGATGGGTTGTGGCGGACAGGCCAGGGCACTTTTGGCCGAGGCCTACGAAGAAGGGGTGAGGGACATCAACCAATTGCGTCGTTGGTTGGAGCAACCGACCCGACTGCTGGCGGAAGGCAATGGTCTGGCCCATCTGCAAACGGCATTGCGCCGCCTGTTGGTGGGGGCCTCGGTGCGTGATTGGCTGGAATGGCCGACCAATCTCTTTACCAGTCTCGGCACGAAACCGCTTCTTTTTGCCTGCCCGGCCGATCATTGGGGACGGGAGCAGTTACTGAAGGCCATGTTCCTGGGGGTGCAGGCCAGTGGCCAGACTCGCCTGATTGTCAGTGGTATGAAAATCAGGCTAGAGGACATTCAGGAGCCGGGTTCTACGCTTCTTATTGGCAATGGGCCGCGACTGCCTGGGGCCACAACCGTTCTCACGACCACACCGGCGGGGCAGGTAGAGGTCCTGTTACCCCAGTTATGGTCGGGCCAGGAGCCGTCTCCGGCGATGTTGCGGGAAGTGATAGAGCTTCTACCCTCTGGGGCTGGTGTGGTGTTAGCTCCCACCGGGCCAGTCGGTGTCAGTTGGGAGTAGATCGAATGAAAGTAAGTCTATCGAAGAATTTCAGAGGCAATCGGATAATGAGCCAGAAGAACGATGACCGTCATTTGCGGCCGCAGGGGAGCAAAACAATCCTGGCAAAGGGGGTGAAAAGCCTGGTTCTGTGGCGGCCACAGGGTTGGAGCAAGAACATCTGGGCGATTCTGTTTCTTTACAGTTATTGGGGGCTTGGGTATAATCCCGCTATTATTGTTGCAAACTTGCAACAGGCAAAGAAAAAGCCCCAGATAACTGAACTTTTGACGGAGCACAGTTACAGCAGGGGCTGGCGATATGGTGATAATTATGACCAATTCTTATCTATTGGTCAAGTAGCCCAAATTACCCCTCATCGCCAGCATCAGATTCGATGGAGATTGGCGATGACCCCATACACTCCCCGTCATAAACCTCATCTCAATACTGATCTTCCAGGCAACGGGTTGTTGCTTCGTCAGGCTTGTTCTCCTGCCTCTAATAAGTTTGTGCCACAATCAAAAAGTTTGTTTACAGGTGGGATTTCCCACTGTGACAATAACGGAAAAAGCCAGGTATTCGTAGTACCTGGCTTTTGATGATTCCGGTATTAACTGCATTGCCTGCTGAATCTTTGGTGTTCGTAGCACCATCAGTTCGAGGCCCCTTTAATGGGGAGGGGGGATTATTCCCCAGAGCAGTTTTTGTTGGTCATAAGAATAACATTGATGACGAGGAATGTCAAAAACAGATCGGAAAGGCAAAAAAACGATGGCAAGCACGAAGTTCAGGCGGTTGATTGGACGCAGATGCAACACTGGACCAGGCGTAATGGGGGGAGGAAATGATGCTTTAACAAACGGAGGGGAATTGGGAGATCAGCCAATGAGGAGCAAAGTAGCTTGCTCACCATTGGCTGGTGGCTCAGTCCCCCAGAAAGCAAAAAAGCCAGTGCGCTAACACAGGCTTTCTTTGCTTAAGAAGTAGTTCAGTTGGTCAGACCTATCTTGCAGAAGGTTTTTGGTGCGCTAACACCTGAACCTTATTGTGAAGCCCCTTTATTGGGGAAGGGGTATTTGTATTTGATCCCCATATGGGTCTGATTCATTTAGAGAATAGCACGGGGTGATTTCTATGTCAACTAATTGCTAATAGAGGAGTATGCGTCAAATGGGTAGCTGGCTGATAACGGCAGTTACTCTTTTCTAGAGCCGCCTCGCGCCTGCAAAACGGACATAACGCTTAAAGGGCATGTAAAGATCATGCGGCGGCAAGTGTAGTAACGCGTTTGGGAAATTCGATAGGGATTCGGCCTGCGGTGAGGGGAAGAGTGGTTAACGTGTGTTTTGATGTGCTACAGGAGATGGTTTGGCAAGCAAGGAATCAGACATCTGGTTACAGAGGGAACAGAGGCTTGGCCAAAAACCAGGTGAATAGCGAGGTGATGATGATCTTGAGGGTGTGAAGGACCGGGGAAATCAGCCAGTAGCGAGCAAGTCACCTGCTCGCTACTGGCTGGTGGCTCAGGCTCCCAGAAAACAAAAAAGCCAGTGCGTCAACACGGGCTTCTTTTGTCAGTTGTAGATTTGTTTAGCCCCATACTTCTAAGGTTTTAGGCTCTCACCGCCTTAAACTTTTTTGAAGCCCCTTCATTGGGGAGGGGGAAGGTTTGTTTATTTACCTTCAATGTGGCCTGATATGTTCAGGAGAATAGCACAGGGGGCTTTCCGTGTCAAAGAGATCACATGGGTGAAAACAAGGGATCATATGGCGGCTACAGATACAAGAGTGGGACAGTGGCAGAGGATATGTGGGCAAGGAAAGGCCTGCTATGTGGCTGATTAGGGTGGTAGAGGATGCACAAGGTAAGCGGCCATTCGCGGTGATGATTCAGAACAAGAGTGGATAACGATGAATGTCAGTCCATGACCCATATCCGGAGTGAAATGATGAAGAACTGAGGAATGCTTGTAGGGAGAAGGGGAAGTCAGCTCGTGGTGAGCAGGGTAACTTGCTGGCCACGAGCTGGTAGCTCCGGCCCCAGAAAACAAAAAAGCCAGTGCGTCAACACTGGCCTCTTTTGTCAGATTATTTCTTTCACTAACCGCATACAGTAAAAGTTTGGTTGCGTGACCACCCAGACTTTTTTTGAAGCCCCTTCATTGGGGAGGGGGAAGGTGTGTGTTTTAACCTTCTATGCGGCCTTATTCGTTGAGGAGAATAGCACAGGCCTGTTTGTGTGTCAATGGAACAGTCATTCGCATAGCCATTAAGCACTAACTAACCTACGCTCACCAAATGGGTGACATCCACTGCCGCGCCTTCATTGGCTCTCATTAGAGGCGAACCGACGACTTCAGAAACGGCAGGCCCAGGCGCGATCTGCCCGCCAGGCAGAAGGATGGCCGGTGGAGCAGGGGGAACATTCATCTCTCGGCGAAGTGCTTCCACCAATGCAACCGGCGTCCGGGGGAGTGCGTCCATGACGGCTCTTTTGCGTCGACAATGGCAGCAGAAGTCAAAACCGGTGGATGGGGGAAGTGGGGAAGTCGCGGCCGCGGACCAGGCCGATGATCATGATTTAGTGTGTCAGGGTGGTAGAAATGTCGTCAATCTCTATGCGAATGATTTGTTGCGTGCGCCTGCCCCTGGAGAATGGGTCAAGTTGTACCCCGATATCGGCCTGGGGATGCTACGCCGAGAGATGACCGCTCCGGGGCGATTGTGGCTCATGTTACGCGCTATAGATAAGGAAGGGCAGGGAGCATCCTCATTGAAAAAGCCAAAGAGCTTCTGGTGACAGAATCCTCACCCTGGCGATTGTGTGGGCAACGGCAATGGCGCAACCTGCTCCGGGATGGGGATGGGGTGTTCTGGACCCGCGACCGGGAACAGATCTGGCTGAGGTCTGTGGCCAAAGTGGCTCTGGCTTTGGGAGTGGACCGCCTCGCGGGGCGGCCGGTGGCTTTGCCGGTGGCGGCTTTAGTGGAAGGGATCGGCGCGTTTCGGGCGCACCTGTACACCGCCTTTCACAGCGGCCGCACCAAAGAATCAACACGCGGCCGCCAGGTCATGCCCATTGCCCGCGTGACCCTGGCCGGGTTGAGTGGGGTGGGGGCGTCCAGCCAACGGGCTTACGAGAAACAAACAAAGCTGAAGGTGCAGGCGAACTTTGCGGTGGGCGAAGTCGCTACAGAGGAGAATCGAGAGAATCGGGCCTGGACACAAGGTCAGGCGGTATTTGAACTGACAGATTATCGTGGCCAACAAGGCAGGAAGGGCGAAACCTATCTGGCCTGGCAGTTGCCCAATAGTTATCTGGGGCAACACCAGCACCGGCCAAAGGGCCGGCAGAAGCGGATCAATCGTGAACTCAAAGACCTGGTTATGCAAGGGATGCCGGGGAACGTTGAGGGAAGAGTGAGACGCACCCAGAGAAACGGTATTACCCCAATGGCAAAGAGGCGGCTAAGCCTACGACCTGCCGGGAAGCGAGAATTGTATTGGAAGAGGGACAGGACGGGGAACGGTCCGTATGAGGTGTGGCAGCAGTTGGGTAATGGGTGATGCTGGAGGCTGTTTTTTTTTTTTGTGACGAGGCGGGAAAAAGTTGTGCCCATTTTAGGGATAAACTTTTAAGTATCTGATTGTGGTCATATGGTGGGTATGATCTGTTGCTGGAATGCGAAGCTTGGGTTGGTAAGTAAATTACCAACAGCCGGGACGTACTTTAGGACAGAACGTGGTACGGCCTGTGTCCGCGTGTCTATGGTATACTAGAACAGATGAGCAATGCGGGTAAGTACAACAATACTTAAGAAGGCAAATTATGGCTGCGAGAAAACAGTTGCAACAATCAAAATCAAGTAGCACTTCGCCGTCCGCGCAACTTAACCAACTTATTAAAGAGGGTAAGAGCGCGGAAAAAGGCAGGCAATTATCCGCAGGCTACATGCGCCTTCACGAAATGGCCATAGATTTTGAATAGCCGGTGTTCTTCAAAAAAGAAGAGCAGCTCAGCGCTCTGGCACAAATTGGCTAGTCTCTATGTGAAGACAGAACGTCTTGAAGATGCACGCTCATTATACCACTCACACCTTACTGATTTAAACATGAGTAGCCGTATCTCAAGATTAAAAAGGGCCATTTTGGAATCTTTTGACGTGGAAAGAGTTGACCTGGAAGTAAATCTTGTTTCGATCTTCCAAATGTCTGAAAATCATCGTTTAATTCATCAGCTACCCCGAGCTGTTATTGAGCGTCTTTTCTCCCAAGCTGTTCAAGTTTATGAAATAAAACCGGACGCGACCACCTATGAACTCATTGAGAAGCTCTTGCCGCGGACACACATCGAACTCTCTGCTGCCTCAGACAGTTTATCCTCACTGCTCGCACAGCCAAGAAAGCTCTTAGAAGCATTAGAAACCTCAAACGAAGACGAACTCGATTCTTTGCTTTATCAAGTGTCTCCCAAGTCGTTGGAGATGAACAACAACAAAGATTACAACAAATATGGGCTGAACGGGTTCATGGCACATACATGTATCGAGGCGCTGGATATGGCGTTAGAACTACCATCTTATACATGCTAGAAATGCTGGAAGGCAAAAACGGCATCGTTCGTATTGAGGTGGAAGGTATAGAAGACTTTGACGTTTATTATAATGAACAAACAATTCTGACTTCACCCACGATTTTACCAGTACGGATGTACGTTCAGGCCAAAAGCCGGGATGAAGGACAGCCAGCCTGGTCTGTGAGCCAGTTAAAGACTGTTTTGAACAGTTTTGCCGAAGTCCATTGTGAAGACCCAACAGCCAATTTTCTTTTCATCACGGATTATCATTTTGGCGAGCAGACAACCCTTACCGACGTTTTGGATTACTCAAACCTATGGGCTTTCGATAAAGACCATTCTATTTCGCAATGTTCTGGGATAAGATCAGTGGAATCATGAAATCACTTCTCATGAGGTTCCGAGATTGATTCTTTTGAAGAAGCGTGTCCACTTCGCAGTCAAAGCCAGAAACCTCGATGACGAAATTATCGAAAGGCTGGCCGCTTTCACTGGAAGCCCGAAAGCGGCAGCGGCTCGCTATTACGAAGCTTTATTCTATAAAATTCATACCCTGGCCGAAGCAGATAAAAAGGGCGACGATAGTAAAGCCCTTTCTAGGGCTGAACTAGAGCGTATTTTGCACGAAGTGGTGGCTACGGTGGATGTGGATGCACTAGCCCACCCCTTACACCAGGGCAATCTGGAGCTTATTACTTTCACCACAGACGGAATTCAGTCAGCACAGCCGGACCCCAATTACTATCTTGGTGTCTCTGCAAATATGAGCCATATCCTGGCCAATCAGGATATTCATCGTCCAGAGCTAATGGATGAATTAGCGGCCAAATTGGTACAGCGTAATTTTTGCATCTTACGATCTCCCTCTGGTACCGGGAAAACCACTCTGATGTATCGTTTCGCTTATGGAAATCGACACGCTTTCTCCATTTACCAGTTGCGCCATTTGGAGGGGGGATCTGAGGCGATAGCTACTGCCTGCGAACGTTACATTAAATCTTTACAACCGTCCGCCCACACGCCCGTTCTGTTGTTAATCGATGATATTTCACGTCCCGAAAAGCGTGGGTGGCAGAAACTCGTGCAACCTATTCTCGAACTGGATAACGTTTATATCATTGCCACCACACGAGAAGACGAGTGGCACGACTTTCTCGCCGCTGGGATGAATGTCAGTATGTGTATCCAACCCTTTCTGAGGATACCGCTCGACGGACTCAGAAAACTTCAAGAACTGGGACAACTCCCCAGATTATCCTGATTGGCGAGAAGCTTACGAAGCTAGTAAGACGGATGAAACAAGCTCTTCTCATGGAATACACCCATATCCTTACCCAAGGTAAGCGCATAGAAGAGGTATTGCGCCAACAGGTTGATCGTGCCGCCCACCTTTCTCCGGTCCGCATCGATTTGTTGCGGGTCATCTGTACAGCCCATGCATTTGGCGGGCGTGTGCCAGCGGACTTACTAACAG
>JADJUV010000182.1 GCA_016716885.1 Candidatus Trichofilum aggregatum
TAGAACAATCGTTTCATCTGGTTGGCGCGGATGGGCAGGTTAACCGGCGGCCAGCAACGCCAGGAAACGTTCTGTTTCATACAGTGACGCCTGGGCAGAAGGTGAAAGACGGGGGCAGGATCAGGTCAAAAGCGTGGTCTGTTTGCGGATATTCCACATGCACGACCGGCACACCATGGCGGCTTAATGTTTCAGCCAGAGTACGCACAGCGGTGGCGGAAACAATAAAATCATCAGCTCCTTGAAGGAGCAATGTGGGCGGACAATCCGGGCTGACATGGGTGATAGCTGAACCCAGGCGATATTCATCCGGCACTTCGGTTGGTGTGCCGCCAAATAAGGCCCGCATCATGTTGTCCTGGACAGTAACACCAGGTTGCCAGGCAGTCATAGGTGTTGTGTCAATCCCCAACTTTTCGGCAACCCACTGGTTAGTCTCGTCTGTGCTCTTTTGTCGCTTTGACCTACCACTGCGCTGAAAACATTGCCTGCATAGTTGTAATAGACATTCATATCCGTTGGACCGTACCAGGAGATGACGCCACGCACCGTCAGATCAGCGTCGCCTACATCAGCCGGGCGCAGATCAGGAGCCTGAGCCGTATAAGCGGCCAATAAAGCCAGATGTCCACCTGCTGAACCCCAGCAACGACGATTTGCCCCGTCCTGACGCCGTAACGCGAGCCGTTTGCTTTCAACCAGGCAATGGCTCGTTTGGCGTCGGCCTGCATCCCCGCCAGTCGGTTTCCGGGCAGAGGCGATAGGCCACGTCCATAATCACATGCCCCGGGCTGCCAGGTGACGGAACAGCGGCCGCGTGCCCATGTCTTTGTCCAGGTAGTGCCAGCCACTACCATGCAGGTAAATCAGGGCCAGCCCCGAACGGGGAATGTCATCGGCTGGTTGCCAGATGTCGCACAACAGTTGCCGTTCTGTATCGGGAATCGTCCAGAAGGGAATATCTTTCTCCAGGCAAGGTTCCGGGAGAGTCGGTGGGTTCCAGGTCCATCGCCCTTTCAGCATGTGGGTCTGGCGAGTCAGGGGAATGCGCTCTGCCCAGTCAGGACCAAAAGCGGGGGCAAAATCCGCGGCCGCGGACACCACTCTCCATACATGACGGGCTGAACTCCACAAGCCAAATAGACCGGCCGCCAGGGCCAAAGGTGCGTGAGTCAAGAATCCTAGCACCGCCCCTAAAAGCCCTAATACGGCCATAAAAGGGGAGATGGCTCCGGCAATTAGTTTAGGGAAAGCCAGGCCAATATCTCTGGCTGACCGGACGCGAAAGAAATAAAACGCACTTAACCCTGCGGCCAGAAAAGCGAGAAAATGGGCTATTTTTTTCATGGTTTGCTCCTGATGCTCTTTTCACAACAGAGTCAGGATACAGGAAAAATGAGCGGAAAAACCTCTAACCTAAGTTACACCTGGGGTTATGTTTTTCGTGGATAGAAGCTATCGGCAATAGGAAATCTCACGCCAAGGACGCCAAGAGAAAACCTCTGCGGGCTTTGCGCCTATTGAACCCACGTCGCCCCGCCCCTACCATCCATGGGCTGTCAAAATGAGAATTACGGCAAACATATTTCAAGCCTTGCTGTCTTCTTTTGTATCTATACAGGTGTTCATTCCACGCTCCGCGTGAAATGCTCCCTGCGACGTTCTGTGTCGCGTAGGACGCAGAGCGTCCCGGATGGTATTCCCACGCAGAGCGTAGGAATAAGTTCTACCACCTGTATAGGTACAAGAATATAACCTCGTCTATAACTTAGGTTAGACGACGCTCCCACCGCTTCTCCCCTATCCTCAAACCATAAACCGGGCATGTGCCGCAAAGATGGCAGAGGATAGTGACGTGCTTTCAGCGTGGCGATAACCGACTGCCCAAAGGAAAGGCAAGGAATGTCATCATGGGAAATATTGCTCTGAAAAGTGTTCCAGAAAGCAGATCAGGAGAACTCCACCCCTTAACATTTGTGTGGCAGAACCGTTGGTTGGGGGTGGGAATCGCGGCCGCACTCTCTTCTCTCGTTGGTTTTGTGATTACGCTCATCATGCCCCATGGGCCAGCCACCGCCGGGCAAGCCCTAACGGTGATGGTGACGGGTCTGGCCCTGGGGATAATCGCCGGGCTGGTGGTGCGGAGCCGTTGGGCTGTGGTGCTAACCGGGCTGGTGTACATCGCGGCCGCGGAACTGGGGCGATTGGATGCGGTCGGGCCAACGGTGGACGCGCTTCGTCTGGACAACACCTTTGGCATCCTGGCTTTCATTCTGGGCAGGGGGTTTCATGGCCTGGTTGGTTTACTACCCTTGATACCAGGAGTGGGGTTGGGGATGGCGGGGGCGGAGAGGATATGCGGCCGCGTGACAGCCCCTTCAGCCAGCCCGTTACGCAACCTAGCCCGCTGGACACCCACCGCCATCGTCAGCCTGCTTTTGCTGACCCTGGCCGTTCTCATCCTTTTGCCCGCCAGCACACCCCCCATTCTGGGCGCAGACGGTAAACCGATACCAGGCAGTATCGCCGAACTGATCACCATTCCCGTCGGTGGACAGGATCAAGCCCTCATGATTCGCGCCTATGATGCCAACAAACCGGTTCTTCTTTACCTGAGCGGCGGGCCGGGCCAAAGTAGCCTGCCCTGGCCCCGCGTGTTATTTGAAGAACTGACGCACGATTTTGTCCTGGTGGCCTGGGATCAACGGGGCACAGGCAAATCCTACGTCGGCTCTCGATCCGACCTCGGCCTTGACGCTGGATCAGGTCGTGGCTGACACGATTGACGTGACCAACTATCTACGGGAGCGTTTTGACGAAGAAAAAATCTATCCTCTCGGTGAGTCATGGGGGACAACATTAGCCGTCTTAGCCGCCCAGCAACGACCCGATCTCTATCACGCCATTATCAGCAGTGGGCAGATGGTCAGCCAGCGCGAAACGGATCGGCGGCTGTATGACGATGTGCTCGATTATGCTACCCGTACCGACAACGAGGCTCTGGCCAAGCAGATGCAGACCTTTGGCGAACCACCCTACGAAGACATGTACGCTTATGCCTTCGTCATGGGGTATTACGAAGCCCTGTACAAACCGTACACCTTGCCCCCAGCCTATGTTGAAAAAGGAACGCAGGCTAATCTAGGTCCCTGGAACGTCCTGGGAAGTGAATACAACTTTGTCGAAAAAATCAATGTGTTTCGGGGCTTTCTGGATGTGGCTTCTATCCTCTATCCCCAGTTACAGGCGATAGATTTCCGCCAGGATGTGCCGCGACTGGAAACGGCCATTTACGTCCTGGATGGAGCGGCCGAACTCTCGGCCCGCCGTGACCTGGCCCTGGAATGGTTTGACCTGCTTGATGCACCGATCAAGCGCATGTACACCTTTGAGAACGCGGCTCATGCGACGGCCTTTGAGCAATTTGAGGCTTTCCAACAAATCATGGTGGAAACAGTTCTGCCAGAAACATATAACAACAAGTAAGTCAAGGAAAAAATCATGCACACTAAATCTATGTTTTGGCTAATTTTCGCCCTGATCAGCGTATCAATCGCCTGTACAGTGACATCGGGCAATGGCGATGCTGAGACGGTGCGTGGTTCGGGCAATATCGTGACGGAAGAGCGCGAAGTGAGTGACTTTACCTCTATCTTGCTGCAAGGTTGGGGCGAGCTGATCATTGACCAAACCGGCAGTGAATCGTTGAGCATCACCGGGGATGATAATTTTCTGCCCCTACATTGAGACGGAAGTCCGCGGCCGCGAACTCATCATCCGTATGCAAGAAGACACCACCTTCACCAACATCACCGACCTGACCTACCATGTGACGGTAGCAACACTGGACAACCTGGAACTCAGCGGGGCGGGCGATGTTGAAATGCTTCACCTGGATGGCGAATCGTGGTCTGTCAACCTGTCTGGGGCCGGGAATATCACCGTTTCCGGTCAGGTAGATACACAGACCATCGTGATCAGTGGAGCGGGGAGTTACAATGCCGAAGACCTGTCCAGCCAAAACGCTTCTGTAGAACATAGCGGGGCGGGCATGGCCGTCGTGCAAGTCAGTGACACGCTTGATGTCAACATCAGTGGCCTGGGATCGGTGGAATACATCGGTGATCCAGCAGTGACACAAGAAATTACCGGTCTGGGCACTGTAAACCAGCGGTAACCATTCATCTACGACGGAAATTGTCTAACTGGAGACAGAACCATGACCGGAACGAACCTCTTGGATAATTGCCCGCTAACGATAGCCGATCTGGATCAACTCACCTGTGCCGATGGTGGTCCATTGGCTTATTCCCATATCCAGCGGTTGCTCAAGCTGATTGCCTTGATTGGTGCAGGGCTGACCTACAACGAAACGGCTCTCACCATTGCCACCTATCTGCACGACTGGGGCGCCTATCCCCGTTACCAACAAGCCGGTGTTGAACACGCCCTGCGCTCCCGCCAGGTTGCCGAAACAATGATATTGCCGCGCCTGAATCTGACCGAAACAGAGGTGGGCATCATCCTGGAAACGATTGAATATCACGATTATCGCGATCAACGTCCGGTGACATCTGTTGAAGCCGTGCTTTTGCGCGAAGCCGATTTTCTCGACTTTCTGGGCATCATTGGTCTGGTGCGTGAATATGCGCGTGGGCCTAAAGAGTTGATAACCGCCTATAACCAGGTTCTAAAGCGACGCGAACTGATAAAAGATCGGTTTACCTTACCCGTTGCCAGGGAGTTGGCCGCCACTCGGCTGGCCCGGTTAGAGCAATGCAGGCAATGGTTACAAGAGGAAAGTTTCGCTTTCCTTTAGATGGTTTATTTGATCTGTCTGGGAGGTTACTATGTCTCGTTTCACTTTCACATTAAAAAGATTGTTGATGTTACTGTTGTTGCTGGCTGTTTCCGCTTGTAGCGGCGCAACCTCAACAGAAGGGGAACCGGTGGCGAGTGGGCCAGAGGATACAGCCACATCCACCACCGCACCGGCAACCGCTGTCGTAACCACACCTACTGCCCCTATTATAACGGCCGCTCCATCGGCAACTGCTACGGCTAACTTCTCCTGTGATCTCGTTAGTGAGATTCCTGCCGCCGAATGCCAGGCGTTGGTGATACTCTTTGAAGCAACGGGTGGCCCAACCTGGCAAGATAACAGCGGCTGGCTGACAACAACCACCCCTTGTAGTTGGACGGGTGTGACTTGTGTAGATAACCATGTGGATGGGCTGGCTCTTGCCTCTAATAACTTGCAAGGCGAGCTTCCCGCAACGTTGGCTGACCTCACCCATTTGCGCGTCCTCGACCTGCACCACAATGCCATCACCGGCTCGATTCCCTTTGACCTGGGTGAACTACCCACCCTCACCGAATTAGACCTGTCCTTCAACCAATTGACCGGAACGGTTCCGTCGGCTCTGTATCAGGTTGCCCACCATCGTTTGTGGGGCAACCAACTCGAAGGCACGATCTTCCCTGGAGAAAATGGTCAACAGATTGTGAACTATCTGGGGGCTGTGTTCACCTTTGATCACATGATCGCCGATAGTGTATGGCTGGAGTTGGTTCCGGCACAACCGGCCGAACCAGGGCCAGGCATGGTGTGGGCGCCATCTCAACATATTGTTTTCACCCTGGCTAATGCCGCTGGGGCGCAGAATCATGCCCCACTGGGGCAGTATCTCCCAGCCGAAGCCCAGATTCATGTTTACCCTATAACTGGTCTGAATGCCGAAGTACAACCGGTGGTAGATGGTTTGCGCCAACTGCTGGCTGAACCACCCGACGCGGCCGCGCTCGAAGCCATTTCGTTGGGACAGGACAGTTTCTTGCCGGGCCTGACCCTGTTGCCGCCCAGCAACGCCCGGCAACCGTTCCGCGCCCAGGTGGAGTACCTGACCTTCGTCGGCGGCCGCGGCGTGCGTTACCTGACCCAACTCAGCCAGGGGCCAGTGCCGGTCAGCAACCAGGAACTGTTTTACACCTTCCAGGGATTGACGGATGACGGCGCGCTGTATGTGGCCGCCTATTTCCCGGTCACACTGCCCGCCTTGCCCGACTCGCCAGAGATGAGCGACGAGGCGTTAACCGCCCTGGTGGAAGATTGGTTGGGGTATCTGACGCAGACAACCCAACTGCTAAATGAGTCAGCGGCCGCAAGCTTCACCCCAGACCTGATTGCCCTCGACACACTCATCAACTCGCTTTCCGTCTCCGGCACCCTGGACCTTCCGGTTATCGAAAGCATATCGCCGGGCAACGAAGAGATTGTGAACAGCCAGCCTGTTTTGCAGTGGCAAAGCTTCCCTGGTGCGGTCAACTATCACGTCATCGTCTTAAATGATGGGGCCTACCCACCCCAGGTTGTGTTCGATCAGTTCGTCACCGAAACCATGTTCACGGTTGACCCGCCACTCCTGCCTGGTCATTACAGTTGGACGGTATGGGCGCAGGATGAGCAGGGCACGGTTATCGCTGGACTGACCGGTACTTTCTCCGTCAACGAGGATTAGGGTTGATCGCCCTCTGGCTGGTGATGACTATCCGTGACTATCAGGTATGCGGCCGCGTACCTGATAGCCACGGATAGAACGGCCCATGCCGCACTGGTTGGCCCCTTTTCCTGGGGGAAAACCCCCCCCCTAAAAACTCCTCCCTGGGGGGGGGCGCGGGGGGGGGGAAACCCCAACCCCACCCCCCCCCCCCGGGGCGGGGGGGGGGGGCCGGGGGGCCCCGCCCCGGGGGGGTCGTTGAGCAAGCATCCAGCAAGCAAAATAGTGGCCTGATTTACCTGGAGAAAAACGATGAAATTTCAATCTACCCTAAAGTGGCTTATTCCATCTATCTTCATTCTGGCTCTGGTAGCCGCCAGTGCGGGGCTGTTCTACGACACCGCTGGCGAACCCTATGATTACACCAACCACCGGGGCGAGACAGTGATGATCAACGGGCACGGGCTGTACTATTACGATACGGTCAGCACCGCCGCCCAAATGCAGGGTAATGATTTGATTACCCTGGTGGTGGGACTGCCACTCCTGGCAATTTCTGCCTGGTTAGCGTTTCGGGGGTCGTTACGCGGCCGCTTGCTCCTCATCGGCACACTGGGCTTTTTCCTCTACACCTACATGTCCATGTCCATGCTCACGGCTTATAACGCCCTGTTCCTGGTGTATGTCGTCCTCTTCACCCTGAGCCTGTACGCCTTTATCTTGAGCCTGATGGCGATTGATGTGGCCTCATTACCCCAACATTTCTCCCCCCACCTGCCACACGGCTGGATTGCGGGCGTGTTGTTTGCCGTTGGTGGCTTCCTGGCTTTAGCCTGGCTGGGGCGTATTGGCTCACCCCTTCTGCAAGGCCAGACACCCGCCCTGGAAAACACAACCACATTGGTGATTCAGGCGATGGATCTGACCTTGATCGCGCCATTAGCGATTCTGGCGGGTATCTTACTCTTGCGCCGTACTGCCTCGGGCTATCTCTTGGCTTCAATTGCCGTGCTCAAGGGACTGACGATGGCGTTAGGGGTCAGTGCCATGGGCATCAACATGGCTTTACAAGGGGTACCGGACAGCCTGGGCATTCTCATTCCGTTCCTGATCTTGACTCTACTTAATCTGATTACGGCCATCCTATTGCTGAAAAATGTGGAAACCCAGTCGGTTGTCCTGCTTCCCGCTTAAAGGAGATTCCCAATGTCAACAGGTGAAAATGAAAATCATGCTTTTGAAGAAAAAACACCTGGGCCACAACCGGGTGCATACAGTCCAGTCAATGTTCACGCCAACGAAACCATTGGCTCTGTTTTCCTGGGAATTGTGGCCCTGGTTTTACTGATTGCCTTTTTAAGAGCTGAAGCACGCAATCGTAGGTTGCAGTCTCAATTGGCAGAGCAACTTGGTTCCTCTCAGCCATAAGGGAAAAACTAACCGGGCATTTCATGATCATAGAGAAAAGGGGGCCATCTTGCCCATCCTCATTGATGCCTTTCTGCTCTGGGGCATCCTCGTTCCTCATTGGTCCGTCGCCAGCCTACACGGCGCGTGACCGAAAAAGACGCTGGATGTATGGCAAAATCGGCTTGCCTTGACCTGATATTCCCTTACAAAGGCCAAAACATAACCACGGTCATAACTTTAGATAGATGATGTCGCGGCCGCGTTTGTCGTAAGTTAATCTTGAACAATGTCAGGTCGTTGAGTGACCTGGCGGGAGGAGGAAAATCATGTCTGACCAACGAAACAAATTGATATGGGGTGTTGTTCTCATCGTTTTGGGCGGGCTGTTTCTGATACAAACGCTGGGTCTCATCCCAGAATTTTCCCAGACTTTTTGGGCCGTGAGTTTGGGGCTGGCCTGCCTTTTCTTTGTCGCTGTCTATGTTTACGGCGGCAAAGCGCATTGGGGCTGGCTTTTCCCGATTTTTATCACGGGTGGATTGTCGCTCGCGGCCGCACTCAGTTTCACCAGCCTCAATCCCATCTGGATCGGGGCCTTGTTCATGGCCTGTATCTCCGCTCCGTTCTGGATCATCTTCCTGTTTAACCGACAGGACAACTGGTGGGCACTCATTCCAGGTTGGGTCACAGCCGTTCTCACCCTCATCATCCTCGTTTCCGAGCAATGGGCCGGAGAAACGGTTGGAGCGATTGTGATGTGGAGCATCGCCCTGCCCTTCATTGTGGTTTATTTCCGCAACCGGGAACATTGGTGGGCGTTGATTCCGGGGTTCATCATGGGTGGCATGGGGGTCGTGGTGTTGCTGTCCAGCCAGAGTGCGGAAGAGGTTGTGGGCACGTTCGTCTTGTTGATGATGGCTTTGCCGTTCCTGGCTGTCTTCTTCTTCGTCAAAGGGCAGTGGTGGGCCATTATCCCGGCCGGGTTCTTCGTGACAACAGCCTTGATGGTCCCGTTCGCGGCCGCGGCTGAGAGCAACAACCTGACCGGACGACTCATCGGGGCGTTCTTCTTTCTGGGGTGTGCGGTTCCCTTTGCCTGGCTCTGGTGGCGGCACGATGTGTACCCCACAGCCTGGGCGAAATATCCGACGGTGGGCTTGCTTGCGGCCGCGGTCGTGACCCTGGCTCTGGGTTCCATCCTGGAAAACAGTTGGCCTATTGCCCTCATCGTCATCGGTATCTGGCTCTTGTACGATAACATGCACCAACCCAAACTGAGATCGTAGGGTGAAAGAAATGAACAAACAAATAGGAACTCACGGTTTGCACGCTGGTAATTTTGTACTCGGTGGTCTGTTGATTCTATTGGGCGTTGTTTTCCTGATTGGCGAATTGCTCAACATTCGCCTGGGGCACTTTATCTGGCCCTTCTTTGTCGTCGGGCCAGGCATCGCCTTGTTTCTGTTGGCTTTGGCCTTTGACGATGATACGGGCCAGGCCCTGGCTTCTGTGGGTGGATTGGTCACGATGGTAGGACTGATTTTGTTCTTCCAGAATGTGACTGGTTTTTGGGCCAGTTGGTCCTATGCCTGGGCATTGGTAGCCCCAACTTCCCTAGGGCTGGGTTTGTTGGCTTACGGCTGGCTAAAACACAAGTCAGAACTACGCCAGAAAGGCTGGGACGTGGCCAAAGTGGGCCTCGGCATCTTCATTGTCGCCGCTGTCTTCTTTGAGCTTATCATCGGCGTCAGTGGTTTTGGCTTGGGTCGTTTCGGCTGGCCCCTTTTGCTCATTGGGCTGGGGATTTTCCTCTTTGCTCGTAATCTAATCAGCAGTTGGCGCAAAGCCTAAACCTGAACCGGGTGACACGCCTGTCACGGAGGTACATCATGTCTACGATAACCCATGATCAACGAAAGCGGTCATCTCTGTTTGGCCCTATCGTTTTGATCGCCATTGGGCTGTTTTTCTTGTTTAACCAACTGAACCTACTGACGGATTTTCATTGGGGGGATGTGTTACGAGTTTGGCCTTTGTTTCTGGTCTTTCTGGGGCTAAACATTCTGGTAGAACAAGCTCCGCGGCCGCTGGGCACGCTTCTCAGTGGTGTCGTGGCTTTGCTGGCAGTAGCGGTGTTTGGTTACATCCTGCTGGTAGGTTTACCGGGAACCGCTGGCAGAGACAGCCAATGGGAAGATTGGCAAACCGAAGATATCTCGTTTTCGGCGGACGGGGTGACATCGGCGGTTATGAATCTCCAGATTGGGCCACCCGGAGCCAATCTGTATGCTCTGGAAGACAGTCGTGATCTCATCGTCGGAACGGTCACGTACCAGAGTGACCTACAATTCGATACCCAGAGCAGGGGGGGTCAGGCGACGGTGACGTTGATCCCACGTGATACGGAAACCTGGGTGTGGCGGCCGGAACAGTGGGATGATCTGGGTGATGAACCGCGTTGGGACCTGGGGCTAAATCCGAATGTACCCATGTCGCTAGACCTGATTGCGGCCGCAGGCGTTTCCCATCTTGATTTGCGCGGGTTAATCTTACAGGACCTCGCCCTTGAACTGGCCGCCAGCGAGGTGACGGTATTCCTGCCTGATGGGGATTATGATGTAGGTATGGAAACGAACGCGGCCGCGACCACCATGACCCTACCTGCCGACGGTCAACACACCATTGAACTACAGGTAAACGCGGGTTCCGTTACCCTAAACCTGCCCCCAGGCATGGAAGCCCAGGTTAAAGTTGATCAGGCGTTGGGTGGGTTTGATGATCAAAACGGTGCTTTACAGCGCGTCGGCACAAGCGATGTCTGGCAGACCGCGGGCTACGAAGACAGCCCCAACCGCATCACCCTGAATGTCCATATTGTCGTAGGATCCGTCACGATGCGTTAATGCCTCGCCAACCATTGACTGAAAACTCGGGACACATAAAGTTTGACCTTTCTGTTACTCACCAGGGTAACTGGCATTAACCTCACTGTTACCAGCTTCATCAAATGTCAACACGTCATAGGTCTGGGCGGCGACTGTTTTTGTCAATCGAAAAGTGGTTCTCCCGCGTTTTATGGATGTTGTTGGCGAACCTACATAGCCATGAGTGATGCAAATCTAGATGATTTCGTCTTAGAACATATTTTAGAATTAATGTGCTAAGTGGTTGGAGCAAGTCGCTTGAGTAGGGTGTGAATCGAAGCCAGATAAATCATGCCTTCGCTGTGTTTGGTATTTCGTTCGTAATCTTTACTCAGGCGACGATAGCGACCGAGCCAAGCAAAAGTCCGTTCAACAACCCAACGACGCGGCAACAATTGAAAACCTTTTTGCTGAGCATCTCGTTCGACGATTTCTAGAACTGTATCCAAATGTTCATGCACCCATTCAATCAATTGACCGCGATAACCGCCCTCAGCCCAGATTTTCTTTAAAGCTTCTTGGGTGATTTGAGACAACTTGGCCAGGACAAGCTTGTCTGCATCGTAGTCTCGTTCACCCCCTGCTTCAGTTGTCTTGACACTTTGACTGTCCACCATTGCGGCGCTGGGTTCAGCTTGACGCCCTTGTCGCTCACGTTCTCGGTGTCTCAACTCTTCATTGATGCGTTGCCATGTCCCATCGTGACACCATTTGCGCCAATGGTAATAAACACTGTTGGCATTGGGATAGTCACTCGGCAAGTTCTGCCACTGGCATCCCGTGCGGTCAAAGGTACAAACAAGCATCAAGAACGCGACGCATATCTAGTTCTATGGGGGTGTCCCCGTCGTGCCCCGTGAATGGGCAACAACGGATTGATGATTTGCCATTGTTCATCGGTCAAGTCACTTGTATAGATTTTGTGTTTGGTTGACAATTCCCTTCTCCTGTTCGGTTAAATAGGTTGGTGTAGCAACCTCTATTTTATCGAACAGGAGTGCTCAAATACGCGCTCAGTAGGGCGGCAAAGTTGACGCTGGTTGTCGCCGCCGAGACAAACCCGGTGCAAGTGAACCCAGGCGACAGGTGTGGTGCGCGTATGATGTCTAATGGCACAGTGGGCCGCTGTCCGCGCCGTTAACTATATGCTTATAGGGAGAAACATGATGGCCGTAACCAAACCAAGAATCGTTCCTCATCTGTGGTATGACAAAGAAGCCCAAGAAGCGGCTGAGTTTTATACCTCTGTTTTTCCGGACTCAGTCGTTACCCATATAACGACGATCTATGACACGCCGTCAGGCGACACGGATATCGTCTCGTTTGAGCTATGGGGGCAGGCGTTTATGGCAATCAGTGCCGGGCCGCTTTTCAAGTTCAACCCATCGGTGTCATTTATGGTCAATTTCGATCCCTTATTGTTCGATCCGTCGCCATCACGTGAAGAGGCGGCGAGAGAAAAAATAGATGAGGTCTGGGAGAAGTTGTCTGAAGGTGGCACGGTGCTTATGCCGATGGCCGAGTACCCGTTTAGCCCGCGGTATGGCTGGATTCAGGATAAATATGGTCTATCGTGGCAGTTGATTCTTACCAACCCGGAAGGTGATCCGCGGCCGCCGATCATGCCGTCCATCATGTTTGTGGGTGAAAACTGTGGTCAGGCGGAAGAAGCCATTAACTTTTACCTGTCGGTATTCAAGAACACCAGGCAGGGAACCCTGATTCGTTACAGCGCTGGACAAGAGCCGGACAAAGAAGGCACGATCATGTTCGCCGACTTTATGCTGGAGAATAACTGGTTTGTGGCCATGGACAGTGCCCACGAGCACAATTTTGCTTTCAACGAAGCCATCTCCTTTATCGTGAACTGCGACGACCAAGAGGAAATTGATTCCTATTGGGAACATCTCTCGGCAGTGCCTGAGGCCGAGCAGTGCGGGTGGCTCAAGGACAAATATGGTGTTTCGTGGCAGATCTCGCCCACGGCTATGGACGAAATGATGCGAAGCGGCACGAAGGAGCAAATGGAGCGAGTGACTGAGGCATTCCTCAAAATGAAGAAGTTTGACCTGGCTACGTTGCAGCGGGCGTATGAGGGGAAGTAAACGAAAGAGAGCCAAATTCGTGGCTAACAACGGGATGCGGCGAGCGGCACTCTATAACGCGGCTGACGCGAACCGGTAGGCCTGAAGGGAGGCGCGAACCCATGAACCCACGAATTACGGTCATCACGCTTGGGGTCAGCGACCTGGAAGAATCATGGCGTTTCTACCGTGACGGCTTGGGCTTTCCAACCGAAGGCATTATCGGCCAAGAGTTTGCGTATGGGGCGGTCGTGTTTATTCAACTCCAGCCAGGTCTGCGTCTCGCCTTATGGCCGCAAAAGAGCATTGCCCATGACACGGGGCTTGCCTTAAGCCCCGCAAGCCCCACGAAAATGACATTGGGGCATAACGTCTCATCTAAAGCAGAGGTAGACGCTGTCATGGCACAAGCCGAAAGGGCCGGTGCCGTGATTGTTAAGCCCACCCATCATACGTTTTGGGGTGGCTATATGGGCGGAAATGGCCAAGGCTATTCAGGTACAGGAAGGCTGGTTGGAGGGAAAGGAATTAAGTTGGGATGACTCACAGATTCCTGAAAATGACCGCTTTGCTCTGCTCTACAGTGAATGGCTGGACCCGCAGTTTGCTATGCCGCCTGGTTAAAAAGTTTCCAACTGCTCACCCTCAAATAGGGACGCGGCCGCACCAATGGTTAAGCCAGGCCAGTTTTATTGGCAAAACGCCTGAGCCGTCGCCAGGTAAATCTCCGCGCACGCTTTTACGCTGGCCAGATCAACCCATTCTTCCTCAGCATGAGCACCTGCCCCCACCGGGCCAAACAAGACGGTAGGGATGCCCCCGCTGGTATGCGAGCGTGGCCGCATCGGTCCAGTAAGGCACACCAGCGATTGGACAGGGTTGGGCGAGCCGGGTCGCGGCCGCGTTCTGCACCGCCTGCACGATGAGGGAATCGAGGGGTGTTTCCAGAGGTGTTCGCGCCAGAGTCGTATGAAGCGTGGCTTGAAAGGCAGGATCGGCCAGGTTGAGGCGGGCCAGGATTGCCTCAAACTCGGCTTCTACTGAGGTGAGGGTCTCACCGGGCAGTGTCCGCCGTTCAATGGAGAGACGACAACGAGCCGGGTAACTGGATAACTCCTGCCCCTTGAATGAGTGAGGCGTGCAGTGAACCATGACCCAGGAGCGGATGAGCCATTCGCCCGGCCAATTGCTCGCTGAGGCGTTCTAGCTCCCCCAGGAAACGCCCCATGTGGGTGATGGCATCCACCCCTAAATCAGGCCGCGAGCCATGCGCCGCCATGCCACGCGTTGTCACATCCAGCCAGACAAACCCTTTGTGCGCGATAACCAGTTGTTGTTCGGTTGGCTCGGCAATGAGGGCCGCATCGGCCTGGTAGCGTTCGGCGATAGCCATCGTGCCCAGGCCAGCATACTCCTCATCCATGACCGCGGTGAAGATGAGGTCGCCACGCAACGGGGTTTGTTTTGCGGCCGCGATGGCTACCATACAGGCCGCCACTCCCCCTTTCATGTCATACGCCCCACGCCCATACAACCGCCCCTCATACTGATAGGGCTGGTGCGGGTTCGTCATCCCAGCCACGCCCACTGTGTCTATATGGCCGTTGAGGATGAGAGATTTCCCCCCACCCCTCCCGCGCAAGATACCGACGACATTGGGCCGGTTGGGTACAACCTCATGCCAATGCACTTCCAACCCGACCTGTTCCAGCCACCGGGCGATAAAACGGGCTATCTCCAACTCCCCTGGCGCATCTGGTACGAGGTCAGGGTTGATGGAGTTGATACGTACCAGCTCTTGTAACAACGGTTCCACATGTGCGACGGACATAGTCACTCCTTTTGGTTCGGAAAGCCCAGAGCTTACCTTATTCGAGCGAAAACGTCCTTTTATCTGCGGCTTGGGTTTGTTCTCTATTATTACACAATTGATGAATAAAAAATTACGGAAGTAGTTCAAATCAAATTTTCCTGATAAGTCTCAAGATCTTTGTGTCTTCGGTATTCAGACTAAATCTGCCGGAAAAAAGCCATTTGCGTCTACTGTTCGTTATATGACCGAAAGAGTAACTCGTCACTGGCTGAACGCCCCCAGGTAGCGGCATCATACATCGCTGAAAGTTCTACCGGTAAGGCATTGAACGTGCCGCTCTGAGTAACACGGGCCAGGTAGGTAATGGTATGTACTCCCTGACCTGCTTCCGTAATGAAGAAAGTTACTCTCTCCCCGCGCACCTCTTTGTAGTTATACCCGTACTCCCGCCAGTATGATGATCGTTGTTGTCCATATGCCATCGCTTCATAACTGGTGGTATTGAGTCGTTCATTCAACGCTTCCAGACCTCCCGGCAACTGATCTTCTACCATCAGGTAAAAAGCGGTATCGTCCAGGGTGTAGCGCAATTCCACTTTTACCAAATCCCCTACCTGCAAATTTTCCACGGGCAAATTACTCTGCGGATCCAGGTAACGACGGCTAACCGTGACGGACCCAGCGGCGCTAATGGCTGGTTGAGCGGTATGTAGGTGCGTTGTACGATGGGGTAATAGATGAGGCCGGGGCCGGTATGACCTGAGACGAAAGTATTTTCGCCCGGTTGGAAGAGGTCGGCGGGGGAGTTCGGAGCGTGGTGCCTAACGCCGCGGCCAATACCCCCTGCTCCACCACCGTGCCATCCAATTCCACCGTGTAGGTCGTCGGGTTACTGTTACCCGCCGCCTGCACCGCCAGCAAATGGTCGGTCAGGCCCAGAATGGCGTAGCTGGTTTCGTTGGTTGTCCCCCAACCCGTTGCCCGCCGTTGGGCCATCAGCCAGCGTACTGTGCCCGCTTCCAGGTTATGACCCGGCTCGATTTGAACCAAGGCACTCAGCACCAGGGCGGTTGAACGGGTGTCCGAAGCCATCGTTTTGTGGTCGTAATAGCCATCACCTGTTGTCCCTTGCCAGTGAACCATACTGCCGTTGATAACGGCCGACTCGGTCAGCCGGTTCACTACCATCCGGGCTTCGGCCGTTTCACCCAACTGCCACAAGGCCACCCGGCCTGGCTGAACGGATCAAGTGATTCCACCTGATTAACCAGAGATAGTGTTTGGGGCCGGTTGCCTTGTCCGGCGACGGCCAGACTGTAAAGGGCATAGGTGCGGGTCTGCACATCCATCGTTGCCAGATTGTCATTGAGCCATTCTGCCCCCCGGCTGATAACCGCCGGATCAATCGTGTAACCGGCATCGGCCATGGTCGTCAGGCCGAAGATGACCCAGGCGGTCTGGTAGTCGTGGCTGTCATCGTCATGCCACCAACCCCAACCGCCATCGTCATGCTGGAAGCCGTAAAGTCGCTGGATGCTGGCCTCAAGTTTGGCCGTCAGGTCAGCTTGCAGAGCGGGTGTGCCGATACCCAACTGGTTGAAGGCGCGGGCGACGACGGCGGTGGGTAGGGCACGGCTCATCGTCTGTTCGACACAGCCATAGGGATAACCGGTGAGGTATTCCAGGCCGTTGACCATGCTTCCGGCAATGGAGCGGCTGAGTTCGACGCGCACGGTGCTGTTGGGCAAGGGGTTCTCCGGCCAGAGAAGGGTGGTGGTGCTACTGGTGGTGAACTGGCCGATGGTAGAAGTAACATCAGGGATAGCCAGCGGCCGCACCGGAATCATCAACATGATGGCATCCCCGGGGCCAGCCTCGTTTTGGGCGTAGAAAATCAGTTCAGCCGTGCCGATACCTGTCGCCCGCCTGCCAACCAACGATGCAGAGTTTCATTGGGGGCCAGGGTAATGACCTGGGTGATGGTTCCGGTGAAGGTGATGGGGGTTCCGGCCTCTGGCAGAGGGCGAGGAACCATGATGCCGACGGTGAGGGTTTGTGGCTGGTCGCTGAAGTTTTGCACCAGGGCGGATAAGGTGAGGGTGTCGCCGGTAGTGAGACTACGAGGCAGTTGCGGCCGCACCATCACATCCTGCCGCGTGATGACATTGATCAGGGTCTCCCCCACCTGAGTATCAGCCGTCACGGCGCGGGCTGTGAACCGCCAGCTTGTCAGGTTGTCGGGCAGGGTAATGGTTACGGTCACTTCGCCGTTGGCGTCGGTGTAGAGCGCCGGGAACCAATAAGCGGTGTCGCGGAAATCAGAGCGGGGCGAACCTGTACCATCCCCACCGCCACCACCCCCGCCCATCCCACCTCCATCCCAGAGGGAACGGGTGGGTTCGTAGCTAGTTCAGGTCCCGGATGGCCTTGCGCCGTTGGAAGTAGAAGGCATCGTACAGCGGGCCAGACAGGTCGGCACTCAGAGCAAAAATGGCTTCGTCTACCATCGCCAGGGAAAGCTCCGCCGAAACGGGAATACCCTGCTGGTTGGTAACACGGACGGTCAGGTTGAGTTCTTCGCCCGGAGCGGTCGTTGTCCGATCGGGGTGATCCGTCACATTGAGCGTTTTGTCCGTGGCGGGCGCGCTCAAGTTGACGGACGCCTGAAGCAGATGGCTGTCCGGTTTGCTCTCAGCCATCTCTTCAACCAGTTGGGTGTCTTGCGGACGTCAGGCGTTGACGGTGACAAAAATATTGGGCACATCATCGGCCTGGATAGGAATCTCGACGATGGTCAGCGGTGGCGTGAGTTCAATCATCATTTCCCGGCGGGTAGTGGCTCGCTCGAAGGTCAGCAGGGCTGGCCCGGCAAACCCGGATTCGATGGTCAGTTGAGCGGTGTCGCCAGGGGCGTACTGCTCGGCGTTGGCCTGGATGGAGATGGCGTTGTCGTTTTCGGCCCAATTGCTCACGCCGGGACGGTAAATGTATATCCAGCGGCGCAGGGTAATGGCTCTGCCTTTACTGTCCTGACCGCGCAGGGTGAGGTAGTAGTAACCGGGGGTATCGAGAGTGAGGTTGAGTGCGTGGCGCGGCCGCGTTCGTCAGTTGTGAGCCCGCTGGCGGTGTAAAGTGTGTCATAACTGTGGGTGGTGCGGTTGTAACGGCTGAGATCGGCGGTGAGGGTGCGGCCGCGGACCGGTTCCCCGTCAATCGTTTCCACGATGGCTTCAACCGAGAAGGTTTCGCCGGGGGCGTAGAGGAAGCGGTATTGTGGCACGCGGATACGCTCTTGCCGGTTGTAAACCCGAATCACCACCAGCGAACTGACCGGCTGGCCGTTGCCATCATCTACGGTCACTTCCAGGCCAAACGCCTTAGAACGCAGATTACTACCCCAATTCGTGCCGGAATCATTGTCGCTGGAAACTGGCTGTCCAGGTGGAAACTAGTTGTGCCATCGGCGTTGGTGGTCTGTTGGATGGGGTCTTGGCTCCAACTTGTCTCCCAGCTTGTGTTTTGGGGAGCGTAACCGGATTCGTCGTAATAATCGTAGTAGGTGTACGGTTCATAAAAGTTGAGCGTGACGGCGGCGTTGGCGACCGGTTCGCCAAAATAGTAGTTGGTAGCGACCTCGATGGTAACGGTGTCGCCGTTGGTGTAAGCAAGGGCTATCGGTGGTGAGCGTCACCTCGTACTCCGGTTTGCGATAATCTTCAACCTTGAAGTTCTGGCTCTTGTGGTACTCACCCAGACTGATGACAAGCCGATACGGTCCCAGCATTGCTCCTTCGGCCAGGGTGAAACTGCCGTTGATAGTGCCGAAACTATTGGTGAGGAGCGTTTCTTCGCGGATGGTGTTGTTGCGACTGTCGGCCACCCTTACTTGCACGGCGGTTCCGGCGGGGATCATGTCGAGGATGGCATCATTGTCACGGCGAATGATGGCTTTGTAGTAGACGGTGTGGCCGGGGCGGTAGATGGGGCGGTCAGTGTAGATGGTGCTGGCGTAAGGGAGCGTGCTATCGCCCAATCCGCTGGTGCTGTTGTTGTAACTGACCTGACTGTAGTTGTACCAGTCGTAATCCAGACCGGTGATGACAATATCTGCCCCTTGCCGGGCCATGATCAGGTAGGGAGCGGGGCTGGCCGGATCGAGGGGTGTTTTGAAGATACCGAGGGCATTGGTGCGGCCGCTGACCAGCACATTCCCTTCTTCGTCAAAAATTTGGACTTCGGCTTCAGTGACGGGCTGATCATTGGATTCTGACCCAGGCGGTCATCTGCCGCATCCCCTTTTTGACTACCAGGGCATTCTGACTGAGAGCCACCAGGATTTGATCGTGTTCATAACCCCGCCGAATCGTCAGCAGATAAAGTCCGGGGGGAATATCGGCGGGAATCAGCAGTTCGCCGATGCCGTCGTACTGATTCAGTTGAGCCGCGTCGAGCGTCATGTCCCAGTGATACGTCACTGGCAGATCGGTCTCCAGAAGCAGGGGGTCACCATAGAGGTTCTCGTATAGAGCCTGGGGATAGAAGGCCATAAACTGGCTCTGGTTGAGGGCAGCCAGTTCTAGCGTGAGATCACCATTGTGCAGGGATGTCTGGAATTGAAGGGCGCGGCGACCCTCGCTATCCACCACCTGCACATGGGTTCCCCAGCCGAAGTTGACCTCACTTTTTAGCTCACCGGTCGTGAAGGAGAAACGATAGGGGGTAAGTAGCAGAGGTTTGCCTTCGGCAGACAGGGCGGTGGTGGCTAATTTAACCCGGTAGGTGGTACTGGGATGCAGATACCCTTCGCTGGGGACAAAGATCAGCGAATTGCCTTCCAGGGTAAACGCTCCGGTTATGGTGGGAGTTATCGTAATGGCGGCTTGCACACTGGTCGGATCAATAGGACGGTCAAAGTTGAAAACCAGGGAGATGGCCGGAGAAACATTGGTGGCATTTTTCCCCGGTGTATGTTCCAGAAGGAAGGGTGGAACAAAGGTGGTTGCCGCAGGCAGAGCTAGGGTGTCACCGGAGGCGTCGGTTAAAACGGCCGTGAACGATGGGTGTATTCGGTTGGGCCAGCCAATCGTCCGGGGGTAAGGTGGCGGTGCGACTGTTTTCCCCAAGAGAGCGTGGCGTTGATGGGGGGATCAAACTGGATCGCGGCCGCGACGCTGGCCCGATCCATGTCATAACCAAAGTTAATTTTCACCGGGTCAAGACCATCCCTGGTGTGGGCTACGTAGACCAGGGTGACAACGCTCCCGGTATGGAATGGTTTGTGAATCGCGGCCGCGACCCGTTGCCCCGCCTCATTGTGCACCGTTGGCTCCAGGTTCAGGCTGAGGTCGGTTCCGGCAGGCCAGGGGGCTGTCGGGTTGATGATCACTGTCTTGGCGGTGGTCCAGGTGAGGGTGAAGGGGACAGTGGGGCTAAAGGTGAGCGCAGCCGCAACGCTGGTCTGATCCATGTTCTGGCTAAAGGTCAGGGTAATGGGTTGAAAGCGGCTAGTGAGGATCGTTGATCGGTTGGAATTGGACGAGGCGAGGCGGCAAACCGGCTGGGGTGACGGTCGGTGTGGCCGGGGTGTTGGCGAAGCGGTTGGTATGGTCGGTGGTGGCGGTGGCCGTTGGTGTAGAGGTAGCAGTTGGGTCAACCAGGCTAACCTGGAGTGGGGTATCGGTGGACAGAGGTTCGCGGCCGCGGACGACCACAACCACAAACAAAGTAAAAAATAGCACGAGGGACAGGGCAATGAGTGGGCGTTTCATGATCTTTATCCTCATACTGCCTCAGATGGTGCATTCTTTGTGCATACCGCCATCTAAAAACATCCAATTGAATCGTATGAGAATAGGATAAACCATGAGGGGGCGCAGGACATGACGGGTAGATCATGGGAAGGCTACGGCTTGTTGACGCTGGATGACGAATGGGTATAGGAACAGTAGGCACTAACGGCGTCAATATCGATAAAAAGTTGTTGATGTTTGTTGATGGAGCACAGCCCGGAACAGGAAATTGCCAGGTTCTTTCGGAATTCGCGGGATATCGACCAGTGGTGGGACTAACCTTATGTGGGTCTTTGGGATTTCGCGGGGTGATCGTACTGTAGCAGCTGGCCTTATACCCGCCCAGTCGAGGCGACCAGGAAGCGCACCTACATTTTAGTTTCAAACCCTGAATTCCCAAAGAGCCAAAAGTATTTGTACTCATCACCCCATCTCCAATCATGAATCCCCCAACTGGCGGAGCTTCATATGACCTGACTGGCTGATGTTTCCAGGGCATGTAGCTGTTAGTATCAACGTACAATCCGAGCATTTTCTAATCCACCTTCGCGGCCGCGCTGTGAAATACTCGCTTTGTCCCCAGTTTGAAGGATCGTTACCAGGCGATCCCAAAGAAAAACCGACAATTATCTGAGTCAGGCACTGGCGCACTGAGAACGCAGGAAGCGGTCTTCCGAATTCCAGGTTCAGTCCAGACTGATTCACAGCAACCCACAACAAGCCTAAATACACAAAAGAAGGAGTGTCAGAGTACTCTGGCAAAACATACAATGTTCAATAATTATGATTCTCTGCCCGGCAAAGCGACTTCACTGTGGCTGGCCACAACAACGGAACCGAATTTCCCCTCTCTGCAAAGTGGCCTGATGGTGGATGTGATCATCATCGGTGGGGGGCTTGTTGGGCTGACAGCCGCGACGCTTCTCAAAGCTGAGGGAAAACAGTGCAGGGTGCTAGAGGCAAATCGTATTGTGCAGGGTGTGACTGGCTACACCACCGCTAAAGTGACCTCGTTGCACTCTCTGATTTATGACTATCTGATGGGCCATTTTGGGGAAGAAAAAGCACGGGCCTATGCCAATGCCAATCAAGCCGCCATCGAGCAGATTGCTGACCTCGTTCATGAAAAACAAATAGATTGTGATTTCACCCGCACCGAGGCTTACACCTACACCGAATCCGACGACGAAATAGACCTGCTCCGAGATGAAGTGGCAGCGGCCTTGAAATTGGGACTTCCAGCCACCTTCGTGACCGAGACGCCATTACCTTTTCCCGTGAAAGCCGCTGTACGCTTTGACCATCAGGCGCAGTTCCACCCACGTAAATACTTACTGGCTTTAGCCCAGCAAATCCCCGGCGAGGGGAGTTTCATTTTTGAGGAAACACGGGTGGTAAAATTTGACGAAGGGAGCCATGCGTTGTCACAACCGAACAAGGCACGATTGCGGCTCAGGCGGTCATCATCGCCAGCCATTTTCCGTTCGATGATAAAGTGCTGTACGCCTCTCGTTTACAGCCGCATCGCTCCTACGTTTTGGCTGTTCGTCTCGCCGGGCCAGTGCCACACGGTATGTTTATCAGCACCAAACCATCCCACACGATGCGTAGTCATCCGGTGGCAGGCGGCGATTTGCTTCTGGTGGGCGGTGAGGGGCACACAGCCGGGCAGGGCGGTGATACGGTGGCTCGTTATCAACGGATCGAACAGTGGGCGCGTCAACGCTTCGCCGTCCAATCCGTAGAATATCGCTGGTCTACACAAGACAATAAAACGCTTGACCGTATACCCTACATTGGTCAAGCAACACCACTGTCTAAACACGTTTATGTAGCGACCGGCTTTGGCGGCTGGGGTATGACGAACGGAACTGCCGCCGGAATGCTTTTGCGCGACCTGATATTGGGGCGAGATAACCCCTGGGCCGATGTTTATGACCCGAACCGGGTCAACCTCACCAGCGTCCCACCATTGATAAACCATACAGTTGACATTGCGCGTCATTTTGTCGGCGACCGGATGACGGACGAGACACCCGACAGTATCGTTCCCGGTGAAGGAAAAATCGTGAAGACAGAAAACGGCAAGGTAGCTATGTACAAGGCGGAAGATGGCACCGTGAGTGTGCTTTCCCCGATTTGTACGCACATGGGCTGCTTCGTGCGTGGAACCCGGCGGAAAAGAGTTGGGACTGCCCCTGTCATGGGTCGCGCTTCGCCAAGGATGGACAGGTCATCCATGGGCCGGCCAGCAAAAATTTGGCCAAGGTTGAAGAGAACGAACCCAATGCTTTGTAAAGGTGATTTTCGGATTGACATACGTTTTATGATGGGAAAAGGATAAAGCGTAAAGGGGATGAATTTATGGCCGAAAACGAATATGACTTGATTGTAATCGGCGCTGGCGGCGCAGGTAGGCACCGCGGCCACTGAAGCGGCCAGTATGGGAAAACGTATTGCCTTGATTGAGCGGGGCAAACTAGGCGGTACCTGTCTTACTTATGGCTGTGATCCGACCAAAACACTTTGCACACCGCCCACCTACTTTAGCAGGCACAGCACGCCTCTGCGTTGGGTTTACGTATCCCCCAGGCTGAAGCCGATTGGGCCGAGATACAGGCGCATGTACGACAGGTACAGGCAACTATTCGTGGTGGCACACTCGAAGAGGCTCGGGCAAGCATCGCGGCGCAAGGCATTGACCTGTTCATGGGCGAAGCAATGTTCACGTCACCGCACGAAATCCGCGTGAACGGTGAGACCCTACGTAGTAAACGATTTGTCATTGCGACGGGCACAGTGGCGTTCATTCCGGGATAGAGGGGCTGGCAGGGGCAGGATACATCCCAATGTGGAAGCCGTGTCATTGCCCGAACGACCGAAGCGTCTGGTGGTGATTGGCGGGGGTCCCATCGGCCTGGAGTTCGCGCAGATGTTCAGTCGCTTCGGCACACAGGTGGTGGTCATCGAGCGGGGCAAACAACCCTTGCCGCGCGAAGATCACGAGCTGGCCATGGACCTCTGTTCACAGCTTCGTGCTGAAGGGATTCGCCTGGAATTTGGCACCGAGATGCGCTGTGGTGCAGTTAATGAGCGTGGCAAACATATCCACATTCACGGCGAAGAAGGCAAAGTTGAGGACCTGGTGGCCGATCAGTTATTGGTGGCGGTGGGGCGGCGACCGGCGTTGGACGCGCTTCATCTTGAGGCGGCTGGTGTTCACTATACCGAAGAAGGCATTCAGACCGACACGACCTTGCGTACGAATGTGCCACACATCTGGGCTGCTGGTGACATTACCAGCCCCCTATCAATTCACGCATGTCGCGTCTGGTCAAGGCCACCTGGTCGCCCAGAACGTGTTTGCCCAAGAGCCGCAAGCGTTCGATGACGGAATCATCCCCTGGGTGACATTCACCGACCCCGAACTCGCCCGGGTCGGTTTGTCGGAGTCAGACTTGCAAGAAGCCAAGATCGCGTACCAGGTGCGGCGTACAAATTTCAGCAAACTTGATCGTGCCATCGCCAACCATCAGACGTTGGGCAGTGTAAAACTCCTGGCGAATGCGGATGGCGAGATCCTCGGTGGACATATCCTCGGCGCGAATGCGGGGGAACTGATTGTGCCTGTCGTTTACGCCATGCGCTTCGGTCTAACGGCTAAGATGATGGCTGAAACGATGTTGCCGTATCCCACGATGGCGGAAGCGGTGCGTTGGACTGCCGCTCAATTCTGAGGGTATGGCGATAATTCGCCGATGGATGTGAAGCAGAGAAGAGGTGGTGGAGACGCGGCCGCATGCCAGTCTATGGGCTGGGGAAGAAGGGGCGCGGCGTGGTGTTGTGGTGGGTGATGGAGGAGCCGGTGTGAGCGGGCGGAATGGAGTTGCGGGGGTTTTAAGGGGAGATAGATGATCCTTGAAAGAGAGGGATGACTGTGTGTGGTGAACCGATGAGAGGGAAATGGGGAGTGGCGTGGGATGGGATGCGGCCGCGCAACGATCAAAATGGTATTGGCTACTCGCGGCCGCATCATCTCGGGCTAGAAGACCTGCGACGTAAAGGGGGCGCGGGGAACGGGCAGAAGAGGTGGTGGTTGCAGTTTGCGACCTTACGGGTTACCTGTAAACATATTTCAGGACAAGACAGTTTTGTACCCTACGGCTGTTTTACTGCGGTTGAAGTCGGTATAACCATATGATCAGTTACTCATACAACGCCATAATCTGATGGGAGCCAGTGTGAACGCTGATCAAACCGTAGTTAAGGCCCCCCACCTCTTGTCTCTGAGCTTTCACTGCCTGTTCATCAAGCCTCACTTGTATTAGATGGCTCTCCTGATGAATCGTAGGAATCAATAGAGTTAAAGCCGTTTCAGAACCGTCGGGTATGGTGATACGAAAAGAAAGTTGCCCTGTTTCAGGATGCCAGGCAACCTGTTCGATAACCGTACCATTCCGTTGCTCGTTGAAGTGTAACCAGGCTTCGGCCGACCAAATGGGGATGTGGTGCGCGGCCGCGTACGCCAGCGTTCCATCCAGCCATTCCGCTTCATAACCAGACCACGGCTCCTTCCCGAAACATGTCCGCATGAAAAAATGGCCGTGATGGCACTGTAAAACCCATCCAGACTTTGGCGCAGCAGCGTCTGCGATACAGATATCGCTTCCTTCGGCGCCAGGCCGACCACATTGCCCCAGGCCATTGTTAACAAATGATCATCGGCCAGGTGGGTCAGTTGTTGGTAAATGTTCAGAAGGCGACCCTGCTCATCCATGAAGCGCATCGGACGGCCACTGCCGGTAAAGTGCCCATAACGCCATACCCCTTCTTCATCCTTGAGGGACGTCCCATAATGATAAAAATCGAGGTTCAGGCGTATGCCATAAGAAGCCTGAACCCGCGCTGTCTCAACCCAGGGATGCCAATGCACCAGATGGGTGCGGGCTGTCGCCGAAAGCGGACCGTAATCCAGGGCGGTGAAATGTTGCCAGTAACGCGTCCAACTGGTCTCCAGGTCTGTTTCAATCAGGGGATGTAACGTAAATTCATGACCACGCTCCCGCCAGGCCGTCACTTGTTCAGGTGAGGGTAAGTAAGCCGGGTCCATCAGGGAGAGGTCGGCTAACTGCCAACGAGCCAATTGGGATAAACCGCGCCATTCATTGTAGAGAGGGGGTAAATAGTAGACAGAAGCATGGCCTTCGTATTTCTCCACACGGTGTAATAGCTCTGCTAACGCCGTACCAGGGTCTTGATGAGAATCAGAGGTAGTTACCAAAAGGGTTTGAGCTGCGCCAGGGAAGTACCAGAGGCGGGGTAGCGGCCGCATACTCTGACTTATGATGGTCAGTAGATTGACCAGGAACCGTTGTTGCTCATCAGCCTGGGGGATGGCAATGCGATCCATATCCAGCCAGCCCGTAAACAGGTCAACCGGGCGAATCAGTTGATCCCCCGTGGCAGATGGCCCAGACTGGTGGGGATTGCCCTGCCGGGTGTAGACGATGCTCCGCGCCAGGTCGAAGGCCCACGCGGCCGCAATCCCTTTACCTGCGGGATAAATCGTCACCGCCGGGAAGGATGTCGCCTCAGCCTTACGGTTGGTTAACCAGGCAACGGTTTCAGCGCCAGCCAGATGATAATGAGCAGCTATCCCATGAAACTGCAATGCCTCTGGGGTAATGCCGCGGCTTATGGGGTGATTGGCAACAACCTGCACATACCCTGCCTCACTTTGTCCAATAGCCATTTCCAACCCAAAGAGAGGCGCAAATTCTGGTTGCGGCCGCATGGCAACCAGCGCCCCCCCCTGATGGACAAACCCGGTTAATTGCTCCATCTGGCTGATGTTCAGCGTGACTTCGGTCAGGATGATCAGATCAAAGGCCGCCAACAAATCCGCCTGTAGGGCAGAGAGGGGAGTCACCTGGAAACAGTTCAGCCCCTCAGCCCGCAAAATTTCGGCCAGATAGATACCAAAAGGATTCGCGGCCTGTTCGTCCACCAGGATCAAGATAGGCAAACCGGGCCGTATCTCTGAGGTCAACTCCGAGGCCACATAAGGAGAAAGGTAGGGTGGTTGTTCCCCTTTTACCTGGCGATAAAGCCGATACCCCCCTATGGTGGGCAGTGTGACTAATCCCGCTGCCCCCGCCCATTTCAGGAATTGACGACGTGTGAGTTTATTCATGTTTTTTAACCTACCCAGCGGCCGCTTGTCCACCACAAAGTCGCCACAATGAGCAAACCACCAGAGGCAAGCAGGCTCAGAACTTGAATGGTTTTGTTGTGAATCGTATTACCCAGGACAAGATAAAGGGGAAAAAGAGCACCAACCCAACGAGCCATTCCCCAGAGGGGAACGACATCAGGGCCGCGCTGGGCTAACAGAAACAGGATGGAAACGGCAAGGTAAACCACCAGACTCCAGGAATCTCTTATGGCGATAGGCCTGCCACGCGGCCGCGATAGTCAGACCTATGGCCAGGGTTGTAAAACAAAGGTCTACCCAGTTAATGGCGTACAAAAACCAGTCGTTAGCGATGCCGTTACCCCATAAAGCATAGGCGATGCTTTGCCCATAGGTTTGCCAGGGAAGTTGCCATTGGCGTTGCCACAAGGCTTGCGTTTCAGGAATTGCCAGCCAGGAGCCAGTCAGGGTATACGCATAAATCACATAGAGCACGACCCCAACGACGGAGAGGGATAATGCGACCCCTACAATGAGCAGAGTGCGCCATCGGAAGAGGCGGCCGCGGCTCCATTCGACCAGGGTAACGAGGTTAAACAACCAGCCTACGGGACGAGCCAGTGAGGCTAACCCACAAGTGATCCCGCTGAGGATAAAACGCGGCCGCGGCCGCAGTAACAAATAAACGGTTAGAATCGCCAGAGCCAGATAAAGCGATTCAGCATAGATCGCCAGATAAAAAAAGGAAGTGGGAAAGAGAACCAGGAACAACGTGCAACGCATGGCATATTGATGATCATCCCGGATGAGACGAGCTACCTTGTAGAAAAGTAGAATAGCCACCAGATAACTAAATTGAGCAATCACCATTCCGGCGACGGCCGGTTTGAGATGGGTCAAATGAGCAAGTCCGTTGATGAGGAGTGGATAGAGGGGGAAAAAACCTAATGTATGCTCCTCAAGCGCATTCTGATAACCGTTTGTTGCCACTGTCAGGTAGTAACTGGAATCCCAGCGCGCCCAAATACCCGGAATCGAGTCAGCCGCTACACCCAGGTTGGGGGGAATGCCTTCGCCAGGTTCCAGAACTCGCGTACTCCATAAACCAACCCCACTAAGAATGAGGAGAACGGTCAACCATAGAGCAAAACAATCTCCCCACCAGGGGACAGGGAGATGGATAAGTTTGCTTAGCCAATTTTTCCACCAGGTGGGAAAGAGTAATTCGGGGATCGTTGCTTGTTTACTCATAACAGTCACCCTTTATTTGTCTTGAGTGCTTGCTGGTCAAGTGCTTGCTGGTCAGGGGTAAATTTCTCTTTCGGTGATTGCCAGCTTAAGGCAGCACGATTCTGGGATGACCATCCTTTATTAAAACCTGCACAGCACACGCAAAGCCCGCAGCGTAACCCATTTGCTAGGCTGCCCTTTCTGTTCCACCTCAGCCCAAGTTTTGCCGTTATAGGTGTATTCCATGAGAACTGTTTTCCAGGCCCTACGTTCAGTCATCATGCACACTCCGTTTCACCTGAGCATAATGTTGTTGACACCCAGATCATTTTCCAGCGCACGGGAACCCACCAGGAGCACCAGATCATCGAGTAAATGAACATCACCCGTGAACTGCTGCACGTCGTTGATGATGCCTTCTTTGATCTGCGCGGCGGTATGTCCCACTCTGGCTTTGGCACAAGCCAATAATCCCTGCCGACCAAACAATTCCCGGACCCCATTCTCCGCTTCAATGAGGCCATCCGAATAAAGCACGAGGACGTCCCCTGGCGCAAAATACGCTTTTTCCTGTCCCCACGACATATCCTCTAATGCACCCAGCGGTACCCCGGTGTGGCATAACCAGGTTGTATGAGCGGCATCGTTTGTCTTCAGGATGAGCGCAGGACAATGTCCAGCATTGCTGTATACCATCTGGCCCGTTTTCGGATCAAGAATGCCGTAGAAGGCCGTAACAAATTGATTGCCATGGGTGTCATGCAGAATACGCTCATTCATGGCCCGGAATACACAGGCTGGTTCCTGGCACTCTTCTAAAGCATGGGTACGAAAAAGAGCATAGACGAGAGACATGAACAGGGCAGCACAGACGCCTTTGTCTACCACATCGGCCACGAGGATACCCAGGCGGCCGTCTGGCAGGAGAAAGGCATCGTAGAAATCACCCGAGGTCTCTCGTGCCGGTAGCAGTGATACCGAAAACTGCCACCCCGGAACGTCAGGCAGTTTATCGGGCAGGAAACTGGCCTGAACCTGACCAGCCAGGGCTAATTCCTGAATCATCTTTTGATTCGCCCGCTCAAGCTGTTTCTGCAAATTGCGTAGGGTCAGATGCGTCTCCACTCGTGCCAGCACCTCTTCTCCCTGGAACGGTTTGGTCACGTAATCCACTCCGCCGGTGGCAAAGGCCCGCACCTTGTCACTCACGTCATCGAGGGCACTGATGAAGATGACGGGAATATCCCGCGCTGCACTGTCTGCCTTCAAAGCCTGGCACACAGCGAAGCCGTCCATACCTGGCATTTTGATGTCTAACAAAATCAGGTCTGGGGGTGCCAATTTGATGGATGCCAGGGCACGCTCACCGCTCGTGGCGACCCGCACCTGGTAACAATGTTCGCCCAGAATTTGGGTCAGAAGACGAAGATTGTCCGGCGTATCATCTACGATCAGAATATTAGCCCGAGGATCAGACAGTTTGAGGCTCATGTTTACCCTGCCTGGCCTGCCGAATGAGGCCCAAAATTCGCTCGTACTCAAAATCGTGTGCCCACATTGCCAACGCGGCCGCTAACACCGCGTCGTGCTGTTTTATCTGGTTGATGTTGGCTTCAATCGAGGTTACATCACCTAAAAGGGTGGCCTGTTCTAGCTTCGTAACTGATTCCGGGGGTAGGCCGGTCATTCTGGTGAGCCGTTCGCTTTCCGGGGTTGACCCACCGCTCTGATACCCATTTGTCTCTGGGGTCGCGGCCGCTTCGTCCGCATACACAAAAGACACCCCCAAATGGCGGGCCAGCACGTCAAACAACTCTGCTTCACGGAAAGGCTTACGCACATAATCGTCACACCCTTCAGAGAGAATCACCTGGCGGTCTTCTTCCAGGGCACTGGCTGTAAGCGCGACAATGACCGTCGCCTGCCCCTGCGTTGTGGCCTTGATGCGCCGCGTCGCTTCGTAGCCATCCAGCACCGGCATTCGCATGTCCATCCAGATCAAATGGGGCGACCAGGTTTGCCAGATGTCAATTGCTTCCTGGCCGTTGGCGGCCTCATGCACCGCAAAACCCAGCGGCCGCAAAAGCCGTACCAGCAGTTGGCGGTTGATGGCACTGTCGTCTACCACCAACAGCCGGTAAACCGGTTGGCCGGGAACCAGACCAACTACCAGTCGTTGCGGTTCCTCGCTTGCGGCCGCATCCGGCAATCGAACAACCGGTATCTTCAGAGTGAAGGTACTGCCCTGACCCGGTTCGCTTACTGCTGTCAGGCTACCGCCCATCAGGCGGGCGAACTGGCGGCTGATGGCCAGACCCAGGCCGGTCCCTTCTTGGGCAGCCAGCCCGGTCGTGGCCTGAACGAAGGGCGTGAAGATTTGTTCCAGTTCCGCGGCCGCGATGCCAGGCCCGGTGTCTGTTACGGCAACGTGCAACCACAGGGCCGGTTCTGCGCCGTTCTTCACGGCACTAATCCGTGCTACCACGGAACCAGCAGTCGTAAACTTGATGGCGTTACTCAACAGATTCATCAAAATCTGCCGCAGCTTGCCCGCATCGGCGGTGAGCAGGCGAGGCAAATCCGGCCCTTTTTCAAAAAACAGGGCCAAGCCTTTCTCCACAGCCCGTAAACCAAACATAGATTCCAACCCCGCCAGCAGCCGGTGCAGGTCAAAAGCTTGTTCGTTCAGCCGGGTGCGACCGGCCTCGATCTTGGACATTTCCAGCACATCGTTAATCAGGCTCAACAAATGTTCCGCACTGCGCTGAATGATCTTGAGATTTTCCTTCTGCTCGTCTGTTAGTTGCCCATCCTGTCCGGTGTGGACTGATCGGCTCATCAACTGACTGAAACCAATGATGGCGTTTAGCGGTGTACGTAGCTCGTGGCTGATGTTGGCCAGGAAGGTGCTCTTGGCCCGGTTAGCGGCTTCGGCCGCATCTCTGGCCTGTTCCAACTCGACGAGGGTAGTGCGGAGTTCACCCGTGCGTTCGTTTACCAGAGTCTCTAGTTGCCGTCGCTGCCCTTCAAGGGCACGCACCCGCCAGGTAACGCCCCCGACAACAAGGGCCACCACGCCCAGCCCCACGATGGCTTGAAACCAACCTCTCTGCCAGAAGGGTGGCGGAATAACGATATGGATAGTCGCCCCGGTTTCGTTCCACACCCCGTCACTGTTACTGCCTTTCACGCGAAAGGTATATTCTCCGGGGGGTACATTGGTGTAACTGGCATAACGCCGTGGGCCAACCTCGTTCCAATCCTTATCCAGCCCCTCCAGGATGTAGGCGTACTGGTTCTCTTCCGGGACCGAATAGTCTAAGGCGGCGAAGGAAAAGGAGAAGAAATCAGCCCGGTGATCCAGTTCAATTTCGTGTGTCGTCTCGATGGTTTGGGCGAGAGGCGAATCGTCGCCGGGCAGTACCGGTTCATTAAATAGTTGAAAATCGGTGATGACGACCGGCACGTGATACGTTCTGTTTTCGACCAGGTCGGGGTGAAAGGCGTTGAAGCCGTTGATGCCGCCAAACAACATTTCGCCGCTACGCGTTTGGTAAGCCGCGCTCTGGTTAAATTCGTTGCTTTGCAACCCGTCGCGCTGGCCGAAGTGGGTGAATGTTTCAGCTTGGGGGTCGAAACGCGTGAGACCCATGTTGGTACTGAACCAGAGGTGACCGCGGGCATCTTCCAGAATGGCGTAGATGGTATCGTTTAGCAGCCCTTTGGCTTCGGTGTAGTGGCTGAAGGTTTGGCTATGGGGATCAAATTTTTCCAGACCACTCATTGTACCCACCCAAAGAAAGCCGCTGCTCGCTGGGTGGAGAGATAAGATGGTGTTGTTTGTCAGGCTGGTCTCGTCTCGTGCTTTGTGTTGGTAGCGGCTGAACCGTTCACTTTCCGGATCGAAGCGGTTCAGCCCCCCGGTAAACGTTCCCAGCCACAAATCGCCATCCGGCGCGGCCGCAATAGCTACCACACTATTGTCGCTCAGGCTGAATGGATCCGCCGGGTCATTCAGGTAGAAGGTGAACGTATCGCGGCCGCGGTCATATTTGCCCAGACCAATACCGTAACCACCTATCCAGAGCTGTCCCGTGTCATCTTCATAAATGGTGGCGACGCTGGGCGCGGATTCATAGTGGGTAAACTGCTGGGTGTGGGGGTCCAGGCGACTCAGACTGGCGCCAAACGCACCTGCCCACAGATACCCCTCAGCGTCCTCGCGCAAGGCCATTACCCAATCACCGGCCAGGCTATGAGGCTCATTGGCGGCAAAACGATAATTTTGCCATTGGCCGGTGTCGGGATCATAACGGTCTAGCCCACCACCACTGCTACCCACCCATAAGTTACCCTGTTTGTCTTCCGTGAAAGCCCATATCTGACTGCTACTCAGCGCCCCAGGGGCTGGTCGGAAAAGGGAGAACTTTTGCCGGGCAGGGTCATATTTGTTGAGGCCGCCCCCAAAGGTGCCAAACCAGAAGACACCGGCCGCATCTTCATAGATTGACCACACCTGATTGTTATTGATGCCAGCGGAATCCGTGGGGTTGTTTTGGTAGCAGTCCAATTGCCCGGTCAGAGAATCAACCCGCTTTACTCCGGCGCCATCCGTGCCCACCCAGAGGATGCCGCTATGATCGACCATCAAAGCTGAGATCTTATCCTCGGTCAGAGTACATCGCGCATCGGGATGGGATTGAACCCGGGTGAATTGTTCAGTGTGGGCATCGAACTGGATCAGCCCCGCATCGGCTGTTCCCACCCAGATGCGGCCGCGGCCGTCGCCAGACACCACCTGCACATGGTTACTACTCAGGCTGAACGGATCGTTGGGGTTAGTCTGGTAGCGCGTGAACTGTTCGCGGCCGCGGTCAAACCGGTTCAGCCCGCCATCGAGTGTGCCAACCCAGAGCACGCCACTGTCATCTTTATAAAGGGACTGAACATTGTTGTGACTGAGACTGGCGGAATTCTTCGGATCGTTGGTGTAACAGGTGAACCGGCCAGAGTCAAGACGGCACAGACCGCCATTGGCTGTACCCACCCAAACGGTGTTGTTCCGGTCTACCAGAAGATCATTGATGATGTCGTCAGTGAGGCTGTTCACATCGGCCGGGTTGTGTTGGTAATGAATGAACTGTCCACTGGTCCGGTCATACCGGTCAAGGCCGTGGCCGTTCGTACCTATCCAGATATAACCGTTCTGATCCTCGGCCAGAGCGTTGATGAAGTCGGTGCTGAGGCTATTAAAAGCGGTTTGGTCATGTTTAAACACCCTGAACTCATACCCATCGTACCGGTTAAGACCATCCTGGGTAGCAAACCACATAAAACCCTGGCTGTCTTGCAACATATCCAGGATCACGCTCTGGGAAAGCCCCTGTTCCAGAGAGATATGATCAAAACGCACTTCTTTGGTGGTGGCATAACGCACCGTTGGCGTTGTTGTAAGAGAGGTGGGCGTGACGCCTGGGGAGTTGGTTGTTATCTGTGATGTTGGCGTGATAGTGGGCAAGTTAGCGCGGCCGCAACCCATTAAAAGGGCCGTCCCCAAGAAAATAAAACGACCTATCCCACCCATGAGATAGCTTAAAGAATCACGTTCGTTCTTCATAAGCGATCAGGCTCCCATCATTGCGGCATACCGCAGGCGTGAATAACACCTGTAGAGATACCTTCCAATCGCTTTTTACATTGTAAAAGTGAACCAAGGGCACTCCTAGTGATCTTTGTGGTTGAAAAACATGAGGTTTGTCACGGCTTTTTTATATCGTTTGTCACTACCCGTTTGTCCCCAAGGGTGCATATATATGCTTTTATGGGTGATTAGGCCCACTTGATCTGGCAACAAAAAGAAGAGACTAGAGATTAGAGACTCACCAGTCTCCAGTCTCTAATCCTCAAACCAAATGTCACTTTATGACCGTGATGAATATATCATCTGTGGGGTTTAGCCCCCGGAGTAAAGAGGTAGCCATGAACACAAAAAACAGAGGACGAATGTGGCTTATCTTGACTTTTTTTGCCTTAACAGCCTGCGCCGGGCCGCAAAATCAACCGTCGCCCACCTTCAGCGCGGTTCAAGAGTCTGTGGTCCCAGATACCCCTCAAGCCGATATGCCCAACCCCGCGGCCGCAGCCTGCGTCGAACAGGGTTTTGTATCTGAGATTCGTGCGGCCGCGGACGGCAGCCAATATGGCGTCTGTATCTTCCCCGACGGCAGTGAATGTGATGAATGGGCTTATTACCGCGGCGAGTGTGGCCCTGCCAGTCAAAACGGAGATATCTCAACACCAACTGAGACGCCAGCCCCCGTGGCGGATATGCCCAATCCGGCTTCGGCCTTTTGCCAGGAACAGGGTTATCAATCCGAAATCCGCACGGCTACAGACGGCAGCCAATATGGCGTCTGTATCTTTCCCGATGGCAGTGAATGTGATGAATGGGCTTATTACCGCGGCGAGTGTGGCCCTACCAGTCAAAACGGAAACACACCGTCACCAACGGTAATACCAACGGCGCTCCCGATTGACCCCTCCCTCTATCAGGGTTGGTGGACCTACACGCACGCCGTCTATGGATTCTCGATCATGCTCCCTGAAGATTGGATCGTAGAAGAGATCGCCGCGACTGACCCGCTCCTGGGCGGTCATTTGCTCAATCTTCATCCTCAGGATGTCACGAGTAAAGAGAACATCCGCCTGACCTTCCGCCGTGTGGGCGAAGAGACACTGCTCTGGCCGACGGGCGTAGGGCAAGGTGAGTTTGTTACGCAAGGGGCGCTCGATATGGCGGGTCAGCCAGCACAGCGTGTGCTCCTGGTCTGCCCGACCGGTGAGGTCACGGCGATCTGGTACCACCAGGGCGAGGGCCAGCCCAATATCACACGCGGCGATCTGGAGTTTGGCTTTATCTTCACGGCTGCCACTCACTGCGAAACTGGTTACAGTCTGAGCGGCACTGTCCAGCAAGTGGGCGAGACGATCCTGGCTTCTCTCAATGTGCCGTGACTTTTGAGGAATTCAGGGGATTGACACTTAATTGGTGAGGGTAACCGTTCAGTCCAGAGACTCTATTGCGCCATTTTTAGTTACATCAACGGATTTTGAAAGGAACGGATTAAGAGCGGCCTCTGGAAAATCCCGTTATTTCTTAATCTGTTGATGTCACCCATCTGAACGGTTACTTTCTCACGATTGTTTTGATCATCCGCACCGCCTGGGAAGATAGAACCTTACAAGACGGATTGCTCGGCTACCGCGAATATGCCGGACGGGTGCGGTATCGTTTGTTACCGGGGGTGTGGTGATTGGCTCTCTGGCTTTGTATAGGATGCGGCTTGGGATAAGTGAAACTATCACCGCTGTAACCAGCATCCGGCACATAATCAATCTGGCCCGTTCGTGCCCCAGCGTAAGCTGCCCGTGTGCTGGCCCCACCAACAAAGAGCCTGTAAATCTTGCCCATCGGGGTCGCGATCGTTGCTCAATTACGCCGGGTGCTATGACCGTTAGCGTGGTTTCGCACGGCGTTGTGTAAGCATCACTCGTGGCGACCGGCCCCTGATTGGGATTGGCTAACACCTGCAAACTGACCTGAGCCGTGTTGCTATAGGCTATGCCATCGGTGACACGGTAACGGAAAGAAACCGTGCCCACATAACCCGCTTCCGGTGTGTAAACGAAGGAACCATCCGGGTTGAAGGTGAGAGGCTGCCTGTGGTGGGGTAATCACCAGCGTGGCCGTCAAAGGATCATTGTCTACATCGAAGTCATTGAGCAGAACGCCAGGTGCCGTGATGGTCAGGGTGCTGTTCTGTTGCAGGCTGTAGCTGTCGGCGTTGGCCTGGGGGCGTTGTTACCAGGCTGGGAACCGTGGCGGCCGCCAATGTGCGTGTAACCATTCTCGGCCGTCTGCCCACCCCACACGATGATCTCATTGCCTGTCCACCATCGTATGGAGATTCCCGCCTCGATGACACCGGCAGTACTGGTAGCCGTCCAACTATCGGTGCTGGGATTGTAGCGACCGCCCGTATGAGTGTTGATCCGGCATTCATGTTCTTGGCAGCCACCCCAAACTATCATCTCTTCCCGTCCACGGAGGCAAAGCGTGCCCGCTCTTCAGGGGCGTTGATGAGGCTGGTGGGCGTCCAGGTATCGGTTGCCGGATCATAGCGGCCGCCGGTCTGGTAATAAGTCCAGCCCGTCAGTACACCGCCACCCCAGACAATAAATTCTTCGCCCGTCCAGACGCTGGTAAACATGACACGCGCTTCGGGGTGTTGGTCAAGCTCATGGGTGTCAGGTGTTGGTAGTGGGGTTGTAACGGCTGCCGTCATTGGCATAACCAGCATCTATGCGACCGCCCCACACAATCATCTCATCACCTGTCCACAGCCTGATGCAGATTGCGGCGCTGGGCGCATTCGTCAATGTTGTCGCCTGCCGCCAACTGTTGGTCGCCGGGTTATAGCGGCCGCGGTTCTTTCATACGCCAATTCCCGTCGAGGCCGCCCCCACGATCAATTCCGTGCCTGTCCAGACCGCACTGTGATCGCCGCGCCCTTCGGGGCATCTGTCAGGCTGGTGGCCGTCGGGTATCGGTCGGTGGATTGTAACGCGCGCCCAAGTTGAAGATGTCGGAACCGTACTGCCCGCCCCAGACAATCATCTCTGTACCCGTCCAGACCGCCGACGGCACCAGAGGTAATTCAGGTCATCATTGCGGCTGCTCATGCTCCAGGTATCTGTCGTAGGATCGTAGAGCCGCGCCCGCTAGTAGAACGGGTCAATGAATTGTTCCCTTCGCCCCCAACTAATCCATGTGTGTCCCATTCCAAATCGAAGCATGGTAGACGGCACGGCGGGTACGGGTCGTTGGTCGTTGTGGGCGTCCAACTATTGGTTGTGGGGTTGTAGCTGGCCGCCACTGCGTTCATCGCCATTACTGGAGCCACCCCAGACAATCGCGGCTTGCCCTGTCCAATGGGCATAATGGCCCAGTACGTGCCGCCGGGGCATTGGTGAGACTGAGGGGTGTCCAGCTATCGCTAACGGGATTGGCGCCGCCATCCCCAAAAAGTTGCCAATGCTGCTATCGCCACCCCACACAATCATCGTTGCGAGTCAGGCGCTGTATGACCCAGGCGGGGTGAAGGGGCGTTAGTCAGGCTGGTGGGTGCCCAGGTATCGGTGGCAGGGTTGTAGCGACCGCCATCGTTGTAGGAGATGTTGCACAAACCAGCGCCGGTGCAGCCACCCAGGCAATCATCTCCGTGCCCGTCCAGACCAATGAAGGCAGTAGGGCCGGGGGCGCACTCGTTGTGCTAATCGTTTGCCAGCTATCGGTGGCCGGGAAGTAACGCCCATTCACGCCCCCGTGCCATTCAGATAATCATCTGATCGTCGCCCAGACGGCACGAGGGTTACGCATACCAGCCGGGGCATTATCCAGGATCATGGGCGTCCAGGCATCGGTGGCCGGGTTATAACGTGCCCCTTGTGTCACCAGGATGCTGCAATTCACAGTTGCCGTTGGAATTTTCGCGGCAGCCACCAACTGTCGCTGCCCGACCAGACCGCCACATGCTGCCGTCAGGCCCGTCCCGTTGAGGCGATGGGTGCCCCGGGTGTCGGTGGCGGGGTTGTGGCAGCCTCCGCTGCCATCGGTACAAAATTCGGAGCCACCGTTGCAGCCGCCATGAACGGCGATCATCTCCGTGCCCGTCCAGATGGCGGTGAAGCTGTGGCGGGCATGGGCGCATCTAGGGTGGTGACGGGACGCCAATCGTCTAAGATGGGATCGTAACGGTAGCCGTTGGTAGATGTATCCACCACCCCAGAGCATGGCGCTGCCCGTCGAAGACGGAGCGGCTGGTTGTCGTGTGCCAGGGCATGGCGGGCATGTATTGCCGGGTATCACTTTCGGGGTTGCGAGCCGCGGCCGCGTTCACCGCAGGCAGGGCATAGCTGTCACCCGGCTGCTGGAATTCCGCCACGTCAAACTGGCTCTGGTTGGCCTGCCACCAGGTCGTGCCACGTTGTTTCGGCCATTCGGCATAAACCAACTGTAGGCGATCTTCGCTCTGCTCCAGGATAGTCACCACATAGAAACGGGTTTCGTCTTCTTGCAAGGCACTGATCTGGTTGAGGGGCGGTGGTTCATCGGCGAACAGGGTAAATACCTGGCGCAATTCCTGCACCCGCTGTGCCAAACATCCGCTTCAGTACGAGACCGTCAACAAGGGTTTCCGTTTTGGGATCGCCCACGACCCACATGAGGGGTTGGGCATTGGGGAGCGCAATCAGTTCGGCCACCAGCCACATGGTCCAGAGCGTGGTAGAGCTTGCTGCCGGGTGTCGGCATGGCGTTGGGCATCATAACCGGAATTGCTGCCCGGATGAGGCGTTCAGCCAGTTTCGGCCGCACCAGGCCTCGGCAATTTTGGCGGGATCATTTCCCGGGGCCGCAAACAAAGCTCGCAATTACTCAAGGGTTTGGGTGTGCGTCGCCATCCGTTCCATCTCGGCCTGAAACATGGCCCCGTTGATGAGCTGCTGCCACATCGTCTCCAACGCCACCGATTGGGGCGAGACTGTCTACTAAGGCTATCGCGGCCGCGGGAAGCACCTCATTCAGGGCCGGTTTGGGTTGGGGGTTCACCTCAGGCCAGAAGGTAGTGTCCCAGTACACCTGGGCAATCATAGTCTGACGGGCGATGCGGTCAGTGAGGTCAACGGCCACGAGACCGGCACAGTCAGCGGGGGAGCCATGTGTGCGGCGGGGTTGCCAGGGGCGAAAAAGGACGCGGCTATACCAACCGGGAGTAGAGGAAACAAAAAGTGTCCAAAGAACATTTCTTGACATAGGTAAACCTCTGGATGCTCTACTACGTCTTGCCAGACAACAGGGAGTAAATTTGGGATTATTGGGGTGTATTGGGGGAAGTCGATATTTTTCAGGATCAACTTGTTTAAGCAACAGTGATAATTAAGTCGTAATAAGCGCAAAATAGTTATGGCTCATTAGTCCGAAGACGGGTGATATTGGTTTTGCTTCAATATAGCCGCGGTTATTGATCCGGGCGGCCCAAATTTTACTAATTTGAGCCTCTTGGATGGGGGGAACGGGCAGAGGGCCGAGGTGGTGCGGCGGTATT
>JADJUV010000183.1 GCA_016716885.1 Candidatus Trichofilum aggregatum
TTTCCTCTCCGCTAATGTGACCCGGCGCATGACCTGAGCATGACTTCTGGCACATCCAAAGTGACCGCGTGAAGATTACACTACCAACCATTGAATCAAGGAAATCTTCGGGGTGAACTTGTTAATGAGTTCGCCCCATCAGTCACAGGAGCAATCAAATGAACGAGTTAAAATCGAACAATCGGGGTGAGATGATTGGGGGTGGGGTTTTGGTTTTATTGGGTCTGACCTTTTTTATGGGGCAATGGTTGCCTGACAATTTTGGTTTGTTTATTCCCTTGGTGGCCGGGATCATGTTTTTAGGGTGGGGCATCCTGGTGCGTCATGCAGGCCCGATTATCCCGGGGGGTATCTTTATGGGCATTGGCCTGGGCATTTTGTTGATAAAGGTGCTTTTCCCTGAGGCCAATGAGGCTATCTTCCTCTTTGGGTTTGGGGCGGGTTGGTTGCTTATTACCCTGGCTTCGGCGCTGTTCACGGATGAGACACAATGGTGGGCGCTGATTGTGACGGGGATTATGTGGGCGATTGCCGCGGCCGCGACCTTTGGTGGTGTCTTACTTACCATCCTTTCCTGGGCCGGCACATTGTGGCCGCTCATCCTCATCGGTTTCGGGTTGTGGCTGGTCGTGCGCCACGGGATTTTGCCGAAATCAACAACGGGTAATTAAAGCCAAGTGCTGAGAGCTGAGTGCTGAGTACTGAGAGACTTGGCACTCAGTACTCCGTACTCAGCACTCCTCTCTCACAGCCGCCAATACGTAAACCCGTGCGCGGCCGCGGTCTCCTCATTAAACATCGCCTTCACATCCACCAGCACCGGGTCGGCCTCATTCCCCAGCGCCCGTAACCCTGCCAGCCCCATAGCCTCATATTCGGCATGACTCACCGCCACAATAATAGCTTCCGCGTGCCGGATGGAGTCCAGGGGTTGTAAGGCCACGGCATAATGTTCCTGCGCTTCAGCCACATCAGCGATAGGATCATGCACCAGCACCTCAATTTGATAATCTTGCAGTTCGGTGATGATGTCTACCACTTTGGTGTTGCGCAGATCAGGCACATTTTCCTTGAAGGTGATGCCCAGAATCGCCACTTTGGCTCCCCGGACCTGCTTGCCCGCCTGAATGAGTAGCTTCACCGTTTTTTCGGCAATAAATTTCGCCATGCCATCGTTGATACGCCGCCCGGAGAGGATCATGGCCGGGTGATAACCGAGGGATTGGGCTTTGAAGGTGAGGTAATAGGGATCAACGCCGATGCAATGCCCGCCTACCAGACCGGGGCGGAAGGGGAGGAAGTTCCATTTGGTCGCGGCCGCGGCCAGCACCGCCACCGTATCAATCCCCATGTGATCAAAAATCAGGGCCAACTCATTCATCAGAGCAATATTCAGGTCCCGTTGCGTGTTTTCAATGACCTTCGCCGCTTCGGCTACCTTGATCGTGGGGGCTTTGTGAATGCCCGCCTTCACCACCTGCCCATAAATTTGGGCCAAAAAATCTAAGGTTGCCGCATCGGAGCCAGAAACCACTTTGGCGATTTGGTCCAGGGTATGCAGTTTGTCGCCGGGGTTGATGCGTTCCGGGGAGTAACCCAGAGTGAAACCTTGCCCCAACTTTAACCCGGATTCGCGCTCTAAAATGGGTTGACATACTTCTTCGGTGAGGCCAGGGTAAACCGTAGATTCATAGACAACACAAGAACCAGGCCCCATCACCTGGCCGACGCTGGTAGAAGAAGAGATGAGCGGCCGCAGATCAGGAATGCGGTACTCGTCTATGGGGGTGGGTACAGCCACAATAAACAACTTGCAATCAGCCATGTCCGCCGGATTACTGGTGTAATGAATGTCCGCCTTTTGCAGACGCACATCCTCTACCTCACGGGTACGATCATGCCCGGCCCTTAACTCGGCGATGCGGTTGGTCGCAATATCAAAACCAACCACAGTAAAATGCTCGGCAAAGTGTACGGCCAGCGGTAAACCGACATAACCAAGGCCGATAACGGCAATTTTTTCCTGACGCTGTTGAAAAGCGGTAAAAGATAACATGAGAAAAAGTTCCTTCTTTGTAGTGTCTTCAGGTATACCTGATGTCTCAAAACTCAGAACTGAAGACTACGGTTCATTACTTATCGGGGTAGCGGTAGATAAGATAATGGGTTGGGGGGTAAACGTGGGGGTGGGTGGGATGTTTACGGCCTGTGGGATAGTGCTGGTGTCTCCATAAACGGTAACGGATTCGCCAATAACCCAGCCGTTGCGATTGTTAATACAGCAAATCTGCCACCATAAACCATCTTGATAACTCGCCACAATCTCGTACTCAACGCCCTGTTCGACAACAGCCAAAACGGGGTATATCACCCCTGGTCCACTCCGTACATTGAGGCGAACGGGCAAGATGGTGATGTGCGGCTCCATCTTGGGAATGACGGGTACGTGAGCCAAATCACCGTTTACCACCACGGCTTCTGCGGTTAACCAACCGCCCAAACCGTCCGTACAACAGACCTGCAACCAGAGACCATCTTCGCTTTGGCCGGTAACGGTGAGAATTTGGGCCACTGTGGCAATTTGCCAGACGACGGGGTAGGACGGATGAGGCCCACTATGCACATTGATCCCCGCGGCCGCGACGTTGGCTGTTATTATCGTTTCATCAGGCGTGGCCGTGGGGGTGCGCGAGGGTAACGGTGTCACCGTGGCGAGGGCCAGCGGGGTAAAGGTGACGGGTAAGGTGGCTGCAAGTGGTGTTTGGCTGGGGCGCGGGGTGGCCGAGGGGGTATGGGTGAAGGTGTGGGTTGGGGTAGTGGTGTGGGTAACGGTGAAGGTGGGTGGGTTCGCGGCCGCGAGCGGTTCCTCATCTCCCGGCACCAACACCAACGTCCGACCAAACAAAATGATCAGCAACCCCACAACCCCCCACAAGAGCCACGTGCCCAGTTGATGGCCCCAACTCTGTGCCGGTTCCGTCGCATAATCATAATTACCCTTCCGTCGCAAAGCCTTCGGCAAACGTTCGGTTTGGGCTTGCGTCAAAACAGGGCAAGTTTGCTACGCCGCGGCTAAACAATAACTCGCCTGATGATCAAGATCAATCGCTTCATGAACCGTTACCCGGTAACAATGGCCGATGGGTGAGGGGAATAAAGTCGCCGTTCCCGGATCATCAGCCGCCCCAAAATGGGGGCAACGGTGTAGATTAACGACCTCAGGGGGTTCGGATTGTGGTACAACGGTTAACATAGGGCCTCATTCTTGCAACCTGCTGATCCTACCTTGTGTTCAGGTGACAAATTGCCAGAGTAGACAACCGATTGCAACCAGCCGCTAAAACCTGCGAATAAAACAGCTCAATGATTATCGAGCGTTAACAGTTCACGCTTACAAAGCGCCAACCCAAATTGTCGGTGTTCTTGAAATGGAAAACGACGATAGGGAACACGGATGTCTTTGCTTTATCGTTCTTCTTATCCGTGTTTCTTTTCCAAGCGGGTCTTGGAAAAATGTAGGACATTCGTCTGTAGTACCGGGGTGAATGTGACAAAAAACCTGATTCAGTTTCACGAGGGCTGAATCATTACGAAAAATGGAGGTATATCATGAGTTTAATGGGTAATCTGGTCTGGCTTGTTTTTGGTGGTTTGCTCACCGGGTTAGGTTATATTTTGGGTGGATTGGCTATGTGCCTGACAATCGTGGGCATTCCCTTTGGCATTCAATCCATTAACCTGGGCATGGCCTCTTTTGCCCCCTTTGGCAAAGAAGTCGTACCGGAACCACACGGTGATGGGTTGCTGCGAATGGTGTTTGACATCATCTGGATTGTCTTGTTTGGTTGGGAGATCGCCGTAGCCCATGCCATCGCCGGTCTGATTTTTATGGTGACCATCATCGGCATTCCGTTCGGCAAACAACATTTTAAGCTGATTCCGGTGGCACTCTTTCCCTTTAGCTACACCCTGAAATAACAACAACACAACCATCGCCCGCGATTGGTTTTTGGGAAACCCCGCTTTTAGTGATAAAAAGAGCGGGGTTTTTTATTGGCTAAAAAGCATGGCAAGCCAGGGTGTTGGTAAAATTTTCTGAAGGAGTGACAAAATGAAACAAAATCGGCTCACTGTTTTGGTTCTGTTAGGGGTGATGGTGTTCGCGGCCGCGTGCACCAACAATAACAACCAGCCATCCGCGACGGCTGAGGCTACCTCTGCGGCCGCGGTGCCCACAGAGGCCGCCAGCCCGGCTCCCGTCATCATTGACAGCCTGCGTACCCTCGTCCTGCAATCCGATCCTGTCCAGGTAGATTTAACCATCAACGGTAACTTACCGAATGGTTGCACCCTGTTGGACGGTTTTAGCCAGACCCGGCAAGACACCACCTTCACGGTGCAGATACAAACCAGTATCCAGGAGCAAGAGGTTTGCACCGAGGCCCTCATCCCTTTTAGCGAAACCCTGGCCATGGAAGTGGCTGGCCTGCCCGATGGTATCTACACCATTCAAGTAGAGGACCAAACGACCTCTTTTATTCTGGGGGATGTGGGTTTGCCTGATGGAAGTGGCTCGGGCGGGGCGGTGATTCGGGGTTCCATCTGGCATGATTATTGCGATCTGTTGGCCGATAGTTCACCCACCGAGGGCTGTGTTGATGCCGGTGATGGCAGTTACCGGGCCGATGGTCTGTTGGCTGAAGGAGAATCTCCCATTATCGGGGTGGACGTGTGGCTGAGTCCTGGTGTTTGTCCGCCGGATGGTTCACCGGCCAGTGAGGTGATTTTTACGACCGCCCGCACCGATGGCAACGGGGCTTTTCTCTTTGGCGGGTTGCCCGCGGGACCGCATTGTGTTTCTATCAACGCGTTTAGTGACATCAATATTGGTATTTTGCCCCCCGGGGTCTGGACTTTCCCTCGTGTGGGTGAGGTGAGCATGAACAATACGGTGGAGCTAACGCCGGGTGAAGTCAGGACGGATGTGAATTTTGGCTGGGATTATCAGCTCGCGGCGCGCCGCGGCCGCCGACTGCGCCAATCGTGTCACCTACGTCGCCGACGTCACCATCCCGGATAACACCGTGTTGGCTCCGGGGCAGGAGTTTGTCAAAACCTGGCGCTTACGCAACGATGGCGATTGTGCCTGGACAACCGGTTATGCCTTAGAGTTTGTGGAAGGGGATGCGATGGGTTTTACGGGTTCCCAGTTGCTTACGACCCCAGTTGAGCCAGGGCAGGAAGCCGAGATAAGTGTCACCCTTACCGCCCCCAACACGCCCGGCACGTACCGGAGCGATTGGCAGTTGAGTAATGAGCAGGGATCATTCTTTGGTCTGGGGGCGAATGCCAATGTGTCGTTTTATGTGCAAATTATCGTGCAATAATGGGCTGGCTGAAAAATTATGCCCAGGCGTTTTAGTGTGACATCGTGATGAATCGTTTAGGGAATGGGTTGAAACGGTGGTGGCCTGGCCCGGAAGCCCAGCGGGGCATGACCTGGGGGCTGGTAATTTTGACGTTGCTCGCGGCCGCGTTCGGGGGGTTTAGCTTCCGTTCTGGCCTGGGGGTGGGGGTAGATATCCTGGCCGGGTTGGGGTTGGGGCTGGCCGGATTAGCCGCCAGTGGGCTGGTGGCCTGGTTGGTGGGTTTCGTGGTGCCCCGTTTACCCTGGAAGCTGGTTGGGAGTCTGGTCGCGGCCGCGGTCGCCTTCTCCCAGGCCCTTCATCTCAGCCTGGAACAAATCTACCCCATCTGGTTGGCCGGACTGTTCATCGTATTGTTGACGGGGTGGGCCTGGGGGCAGGTCATCTGGCGGCGGCGGTGGTGGCTTTGGCCCCTTTTGCTGGGGGCGGTGGGGCTAAACATCGCCTTCATGTACGCCCTGGCTCATGCAGGCACCGATGAGCATTTGTTAGACCTGGAACTGCCGGAGCCTTCCGGCTTCAACCTGAACCTGCCTGATCCGGGGCAACCCGGCCCATACGCCGTCCAAACCCTGACCTATGGCAGCGGCACCGACTTACACCGGCCAGAGTTTGCCGGGGAAGTTGATATCCAAACCGATTCGATCAGCGTGAGCCAGTTGATGGGTGTAGAAGAAGGGCTAAAAGAGGAAAGCCGGGAATGGTTTTGGGGGTTTGGGGTGTCGGCCTTCCCGCGTAATGGCCGGGTGTGGTATCCGGTGGGTGCGGGGCCATTTCCGTTGGTGCTGATGATGCACGGCAACCACAACATGGCCGAGTTTTCGGACACCGGCTACGCCTATTTGGGCGAACACCTGGCTTCGCATGGTTACATCTTTGTTTCGGTAGACGCCAACTTTTTCAATGGTTATCTGACGGGTTCGGTGGGGGGGGAGAATGATGCCCGCGCCTGGATGCTGCTCAAGCATCTGGAGTTGTGGCAGGCATGGCAGACGACGCCGGGCCATCTTTTTAGCGGGCAGGTGGATATGGAGGCGATTGCGCTGATGGGCCATTCACGGGGGGGGGAAGCGGTGGCGGTCGCGGCCGCGTTCAATCGCCTGGAACATTACCCCGACAACGCCAGCATCCGGCTGGGGTTTAACTACGGCATCCGCGCCATCGTCGCCATCGCCCCCACCGACCAACAGTATAAACCTGCCGATACCCCGTTGCCTTTAACAGACATCAACTATTTGGTGCTACAGGGGTCGCATGATAGTGATGTGGCGACTTACAACGGCCTGCGCCAGTACCAACGGGTTCAGTTTGGGGGAACGGGCGATTGGTTCAAGGCGGGGTTGTATATTTACCGGGCGAATCATGGTCAATTTAACACGGTGTGGGGGGCGACTGATTTGAGTTGGCCGCGCCGCCTTTATTTGAACACAGAAGCTCTTCTTGCCGGTGCGGAGCAGGAGCAAATTGCTAAGGTGATGCTGACGGCGTTTCTGGAAGTGAGTTTGCGGGGGGAGATAGGCTACAAACCGCTGTTTCAAGATTGGCGCTACGCGGCCGCGTGGCTGCCCGATACCTTCTACATCAACCAATACGAAGACGCCCACTTCCACCGGCTGGCCGATTTTGAGGAAGATGTGGATGTGACGACGGCTTCGGTGGCCGGGGCAACGCTTGATGGCTGGGGGTTGAGTAGTTGGCGCGAAGAAGGGTTGACCTTTCGGAACGGCACGGAGCAGGAAAATCAGGTGGTGCGGTTGGGGTGGGGTGGGGGGAATGGTTGGTATGAACTGACTCTGCCGGATGGTTATGCTGAAGGTTTAACCAGTGAACATATGCTGGTGTTCGCGGCCGCGGACACCGCTACCCGTAAACAACCCCTCGATTTCACCCTTACGCTCATGGATGAAAGCGGCACGCTGGTCAGCCTGCCCTTGAGCCAGTTTGCTACCTTGTTGCCCCAGTTGCCAGTGGAGCATACCCGCTGGCCGCTCTATGAAAAGGCCCGTTATAAGAATGAGAGTGAGCCGGTGTTGCAGACATTCCAATTGGAGCTGGGTGCGTTTGCGGCCGCGAACCCTGCTTTTGAGCCAGCCTCCTTACAAACCATCCGTTTTCAGTTCAACCGAAGCCAGGGGGGCGCCATCTACCTGGATCAAATCGGCTTTTCCTCGCCTTGACCCGTTTTGCTTTCTCCTCAACCGTGCCTGGCACGGGGCAGATAGATTTCTTCACGGCCCAACCTGCCGCCCCGTGCCAGGCACGAATACCTCTTCCCAACGACAGATTTCTTACGGCCCAACCTGCCGCCCCGTGCCAGGCACGAATCGCGCCATTTTTTCGGGCGGTGGTGGCAAGAATGGCTGCGCCTGGGGTATACTTTGCCCGCTTTATAAAATCCTGCCGGGTCAAAATGGCATCCGCCAACAGCCTAATCCTACATCCCTTTGACGAAAACCGGCCCATTGGAGCGTGTGTTATGGAGAAGAAATTAGCCGAATTGAAACAGCGGCTACTGGAAGTAAGTGATCTGAACGCGGCCGCGGCCGTGCTTGGTTGGGATCAACAAGTTTACATGCCCCCTCAGGGGGCCGCTTCCCGGGGGCGTCATCTGGCTACGTTGGGCAAAATCGCCCAAGAGAAGGACATTGATCCGGCCATCGGCAAACTACTAGACAGCCTGGAACCGTATGCCGAAAGCCTCGATCCCGATTCGGATGACGCCCGGTTTATCCGCGTGGCCCGGCGCAATTACGAAAAATCCACCAAAGTGCCGCCATCGCTGGTGGGTGAACTGAATGAAAACGCGGCCGTGTCCTACGGAGCCTGGATTGAAGCCCGGCCTAAAAATGATTTCGCGGCCGTGCAACCCTATCTGGAAAAAACCCTGGAACTCAGCCGCCGTCTGGCTAACTGCTTCCCCGGTTACGATCACATCGCCGATCCCCTCATTGACTTTCAAGATTATGGCATGAAAGCTAGCTCCGTCCGGGCGATTTTTGCTGAGCTACGGCAAGCCCTTGTGCCCCTGGTTACCACCATTACCAGCCAGGAACCCACCGATGACAGTTGCCTGCATGAGCATTACCCGGAAAAAGACCAACAAGCCTTTGGCGAAAAGGTCATCCGCGATTATGGCTATGATTTTCAACGCGGCCGCCAGGACAAAACCCATCACCCCTTCGCCACCAAATTCGGCTGGGGTGATGTGCGTATTACCACCCGCTTCAAAGAAAACGACCTGGGTGATGGCCTGTTCAGCACCTTGCACGAATCCGGCCATGCCATGTACGAACAAGGGGTGCGCCCCGAACTTGAAGGGGGTTCGCTGGATGGCGGCACCTCATCCGGGGTACATGAAAGCCAATCCCGCTTATGGGAAAACCTGGTAGGCCGCAGTTTGCCCTTTTGGGAGCATTATTATCCCCAACTCCAGGCCACCTTCCCGACCCAACTGAACAACGTTTCGTTAGACACCTTCTACCGGGCCATCAACAAAGTGCAACGCTCACTCATCCGCACCGATGCGGATGAGGTGACTTACAACCTGCATGTGATGATTCGTTTTGACCTGGAAATGCAACTCCTGGATGGCTCATTAGCCATCAAAGATTTGCCTGACGCCTGGCACGCCCGTTATCAATCTGACCTGGGGCTGCAAGCGCCGGATCATCGTGATGGGGTATTGCAGGATGTTCATTGGTATGGTGGTCTTATTGGCGGTGTCTTCCAGGGGTACACGCTGGGCAACATTATGGGTGGCTTGTTCTACGGGCAGGCGCTCGCGGCGCACCCGGAAATCACGGCTGAGATGCGGCAAGGGCAGTTTGGCACGCTCCATACCTGGCTGAAGGATAATATTTACCAGCACGGTAGCAAATATACCGCCGAGGAGTTGGTGCAACGGGTGACGGGTGGCCCTCTGACCATTGCCCCTTACATCACTTATTTACGCACCAAATTTGGAGCACTTTATCAACTGTAGCGGATTGGTCGGTTGGGGCATCATGCGTCATTTAACGTCAGAGATCGTATGGGTCTCTGACGTTTTGTTTTAACGGCTAGAGTAACCATGAATTCACCTGATGAGGCCCCTTCAACCCACAAACGCCGGAAGCAGATAGTCCAGATCGCGGCCGCGCTTCTGGCTATTCTTATTACGATCACCCTGGTCGTACTCCGCAAACAGATTGCCCAATTAGGCGTATACGGTTATTCGGGTGTTTTTCTCATCAGCCTTTTAGGCAATGCCACCGTTATTTTCCCGGCTCCTAGTTTTGCCATCGTTTTTGCTGTTGGTGGGGCTTTGGAGCCGTTAAGCGTAGGCATATCGGCCGGGGTGGGGGCCGCCATTGGCGAAATGACCGGTTACCTGGCTGGTGTGGGCGGTCGGGGGGTGTTTGAAGATCGTCAGTTGTATCAGCGGTTAGCCGGGTGGATGCAAGAGCATGGCATGTTGGCGGTGTTTATTTTGGCGGTGATTCCCAACCCAATTTTTGATGTGGGGGGGATGGTGGCTGGCGCGTTGAGGATGCCAGCCTGGAAATTTCTGCTCGCGGCCGCGTTAGGCAAATCCATCCGCTTTTATATTCTGGCCCTGAGTGGTCACCTTCTCCTGGGCACATCCTAACCGAGATAAACCAGAAAATTTATCCGCAGATTAACGCGATTTTCGCTGATTAAAGAATCTGCGTTAATCCCATGGCGGCTACGGCCCCCAATTTCATGGGGAATCATCATGACCCATTTTTTCATTACCATTGCCGGTAATATTGGGGTAGGCAAGTCTACCCTGGTAAAACTATTGGCGGAGCGGCTCAGTTGGGAGCCGGTATTTGAAGCGGTGGAAGAAAACCCGTATCTGGCTGATTTTTACCAGGACATGCGCCGCTGGAGCTTTCATTCCCAGGTTTTTTTCCTCTCTCGCCGCCTGCAACAACATTATGAACTTCTGCAACGGGATACGGCGATTATTCAGGATCGCAGTGTGTATGAAGACGCCGAGATTTTTGCGCGTAACTTATCGGTGCAGGGGTTGCTGAGTGAGCGAGAGTGGGCCACCTATTTTGACCTCTATCGTACCCTGACAACCTTGTTGCGGCCGCCCCATCTCATCATTTATTTGCAGGCAGATGTGCCGGTATTGCGTCGGCGTATTCAGCAACGCGGCCGCGACTACGAACAAACTATCGGCGACGATTATCTGGGCCAACTGAACATCTTATACGACGAATGGGTGACTCATTTTACCCTCAGCCCCGTCCTGACCATCAACACCAACAACCTGGACTATGTGCAATACGAAGATCACCTCGACTTAATCTGGCAACGCATCGAAGAACGCCTCCGTGGCAAAGACCTTCTGATCTTGCCTTAAACGAGAACGTTGAAGATTGGTTCATTCTCTGAGAATGAACCAATCTAAATGCGTTATTTAGCGCAACTTTTCATTCTGCTGGTGGCGATCCCGATCCCGTTGCGTTTTCTTTTCCAGATTACGCGCCATTGCTTCCGTGAGATTAACGCCGGTTTGATTAGCGATGCATACCAGTACAAACAACACATCAGCCAACTCATCCGCCAGGTCATGCGCTTCATCCGTTTTTTTGAAGCTCTGATCCCCATACAAACGGGACATCAGCCGGGCGACTTCCCCCACCTCTTCCGTCAAAATAGCCATATTTGTCAACTCTGAATAATAGCGCACCCCAATCGTGCGTACCCACGCGTCAACAGTTGCCTGCATCTCGTTCAAACTCATGTCCATAATTTACTCCTTGTAAAACCGGTTGCCATCGCAGATAATTAAACCTCAGGTATTCGGGATGCACCAAACAAGCATCCCACTCATCACATTGCAGGAGTACACCTGGTATACTCCTGCTTGAGGAGGCAACCTATGAATAAACAGGCTGTCCGGTTGATAGGTTCTTGTCCGGAATGCCATGCCCAGATCAGCTTCCGTAAACAGCCGGAACTCGGCGATCTGGTTACTTGTCCGGAATGTAGTACCATGGCTGAAGTCATCCGTGAGGTTCCCATCAAACTAAGTTGGGCGTTTGATGAGCCGGTAAGTCGGGGTGGAGATACCCGTAATCGGGACGAATACGATTCTGATCGATCCGAACGCATTTACGAATATAGTGATGATGATGATTTTTAGAGGACGGGTTGTGAGTTTGTGACCCCACAATAGAGCGTATTGGTTAACCGATGCGCTTTTTTGTTGGCAATTACGTTTGTAAGTGGCTAAACTTGGCACAGCTTTTTTTGAGTAACTGTCTATGTGTAAAGTAACCTTTCGGCGCTGCTTAGCTGGGAATGCCCTATTTGCCAAAGAGGTACACCGGGTCACATAGACATTTGTCTATATGTTTTATTGAAAAATAGAAGGCCACCGGGTACCACAAGGTTCCGGTGGCCTTTTTGTTTGGCGTTTTGTCATGATTTCCACGGAGCGTTTTATGCCCACTTATCTCAACCTTCTTTTCACCTATCTGCGGCCGCAAAAAGGGCGTGTTTTTTTGTTAGCCCTGTTCCTGTTAACCAGCATTGGTCTGCAACTGCTTGGCCCCCAGTTGGTCGCCAACTTTATTGACCAGGCGACCGGTGGGGCAGGGCTGAATGTGGTGCTGGCCGCGGCCGCGATCTACGTGGTTGTTTCCTTGTGCCAGCAACTCATTGGCCTGGGAGCCACCTATGCCAGCGAAACCGTGGCCTGGACGGCCACCAACTGGCTGCGCGCCGACCTGGCCGAACATTGTTTGCGCCTGGATCTGAGCTTTCACAAAAAACACACCCCGGGCGAAATGATCGAGCGGCTGGATGGGGATGTGAATCAACTGGCAAACGTTTTTCCCAGTTCATCATCCAGATTGCTGGCAATGCGCTCCTTTGGATTGGCGTTATTGTGATGATGGCCCGCATAGATGCGCGCATGGGTATCGCGATGGCCGTTATTAGTCTGGTGGGCTTGGTTATTTTGTTCACCTTACAAATCTTCATCACGCCAATGTGGGCTAAATCGCGGGCCGCCGATGCGGGTTATTTCAGCTTTTTGGAAGAGCGGCTGGGCGGTTTGGAAGATATTCAGACCAGCGGCGCGGCCGCGTATACCCTCAACCGTTTTTATGCTGTGGCGAATGAGCGGTTGCATACCAACCTCAGGGCACGCACGGCCAATGGCCTGATCATTGTGCAGCCCATTGTTTTGTTTGCCCTGGCGTACGCGGCCGCGTTCATTCTCGGTAACACCCTGTTTCGTGCCGGAACCGTGACTCTGGGAACGATCTACCTCATGTTCAATTACATCGAAATTCTCAGCGAACCGTTGTGGACGATTGTGCAACAGGTCAGTGATCTACAAAAAGCACGAGCCAGCTTCCAACGCATCCAGGCCCTGCTCACTGAAAAAAGTCAACTCCTGGCAGAAGGGGATAAACCATTACCCGCCGGGCCACTCACGGTAACATTCGATCATGTTTCTTTCCATTACGAAGACGATCTGGCTACCGCCATTCTCGATACAGTGAACTTTCACCTTCAACCGGGCCGGGTGTTGGGATTGTTAGGGCGAACAGGCAGTGGCAAAAGCACCCTCATTCGCCTTCTGCTGCGCCTGTATGATCCCACAGCGGGTGCGGTTTGTCTGGGGGGCGTAGACCTGCGGCACACCCACCTGAGCACGTTGCGCCAGCGAGTCGCTTTGGTCAGTCAGGAAGTGCAACTGTTCCAGGCCACCTTGCGAGAAAATATCACCTTGTTTGACCCAACTATCGCTGATGAACGGATTGTGGCCGTCTTGCATGAGTTGGGGTTACAAAGCTGGTTCGGGCAATTGGCGGATGGGTTAGATACGATGGTACAGGGGAATGGGCGGGGCTTTTCAGCGGGTGAAGCGCAATTGTTGACGCTGGCGCGGGTGTTTTTGGCCGATCCGGGGCTGGTCATTTTGGATGAAGCCTCATCCCGGTTAGACCCGGCTACTGAGCGTTTGCTGGAAGGGGCGATGGCCCGGTTGGTGCAGGGGCGCACGGCCATCATTATTGCCCACCGGCTGGGCACGGTGCAACGGGCTGATGAGATTATGGTGCTGGAGCGCGGCCGCGTGCTGGAACATGCTCCCCGTATCCAACTCATCAATGACCCCTCATCCCGGTTTGCCCAACTTTTACAAGCTGGTTTGGAAGACGTTATGCGCGAGGCGTAAAACACCAGTTTTCTTTTCTCTGCGTTTTCTGCGTCTCTGCGGTTCATAATTTATTTTCGGAGAAGACAAAATGTCACCTTATCAAACCTTCTGGAAACTTCTACGCGCTCGTCCCTGGGCGTTCCTGGGCGATTCCACCATGATCACCCTGTTCTACCTGCTTATCGGTCTGAATGGGTTGATCATTCGCGCCTATTTTGACTACCTTACTGACTCTGCCTCAGCCGGTTGGAACCTGAACAGCTTGTTAGCGTTCCTGGTAGGTTTGGCTACCGGACGAGTCATAACCTTATTTATGGCCGTGCGCTTGAGTGGTCTTTACGAAATTCGGGCCACATTACTCTTGGGGCGCAATGTATTACACCATATCCTGGGTCGCCCTGCTGGTATCGCTCTGCCCACGACTGACGCCAATGAGCCTATCAGCACCGGCGAAGTGATTAACCGCCTGCGTGATGACACCGCTGAACCGGCTTTGATGATGGTCATATTTGGGGATCAGATTGGTTTGATCATCACGGCGTTGGTGGGTGCGACCATTATGTTGAGGGTTGACCCGTGGATCACGCTGGGTACGTTTGTGCCGCTGGCGGGGGTTGTCTGGCTGGTAAATGCCTTGAGTGAACGGATTGAGCGGTATCGCCGGGCCAACCGGATAGCGACGGAGCGTGTCAGTGGGGCCATTGGGGAAATCTTTGGCGCGGTGCAGGCTATTCAGATTGCCAATGCCGAAAGCCGGGTGATTGCCCATTTGCGCCAGCTTAATCAACAACGCCAAGAGGCAGCTATTCGCGATGCGGTGTTGTTACGGCTTATCTGGTCGCTTAGTAGCAACATGGTCACGATTGGTACGGGTATGATATTGGTGCTCGCGGCCGCGTCCTTTCGTCGAGGCACATTTACGGTGGGTGATCTGGCCTTGTTCGTCAACTTTATCTGGCCCATCACCCAACTGATGAGTGTGACGGGTGAACTGTGGGCGGGTTACAAAAAGGCCGGGGATTTCGTTTGAGCGGTTGCGGGCTTTGATGCCGATGGCGGAACCTGGGGCGTTGGCTGCGGCCGCGGACATGCACGAACGAGGCGATTACCCACCTTTCTCTGCCCCAACGCAACACCCAAGAAGCGTTACAAACATTGACTGTGCGGGGTTTGAGTTACCAACACCCGGGTTCTAACAAAGGGGTTCAACAAATCAACCTGAAGTTGACGCCCGGAACTATTACTGTCATCACAGGACGAATTGGCTCGGGAAAAAGTACCCTTCTGCGGGTGTTGCTGGGCATTTTGCCCCCCCAAAGCGGGGAAATTTTATGGAACAATCAGCCGATCCCTGATCTGGCTCGCTTCTTTGTGCCACCTCACGCGGCCTATACCAGCCAGGTGCCCCGCTTGTTCAGCGAATCGCTGCGGGATAATCTATTGCTGGGTTTGCCTGAAGGGCAGGTGGATTTGGCCGGATCCGTTTATCAGGCCGTGTTGGAAAGAGATGTAGCCGGGATGGAGAAGGGGTTAGATACGGTAGTGGGACCACGGGGAATGCGTTTGTCGGGTGGGCAGGTGCAACGGAGCGCGGCCGCGCGTATGTTTGTGCGCCAACCTGAACTGCTGGTGTTTGATGATCTCTCCAGCGCCCTGGATGTGGAGACGGAGCAATTGTTGTGGGAAAGAGTGTTCGCGGCCGCGGGCAAAAACAGCCTGCGATCTTCCGGGCCTACTTGTCTGGTTATCTCCCACCGACCTTCGGTACTGCGCCGAGCTGATCACATTATCATTTTGCGCGATGGGCAGATGATAGATGAAGGCTCTATCGATGAGTTACTCGACCGTTGCGCCGACATGCAAGAGCTATGGCAAACCGAAACAACGGAAGAAACTCATTCTTACTCGATCCCATTGGCAAGTTGATAGTCCAGATAATGAGTGCGTTGTGTTAGAGATGGGGAACAAACCCCAGGCATTATCAGGCAAATGCCTGTTGCAAGGGCTTTCTATCAAAAAACAAAACAGTACTCATCTACTATGGCGTTTCCCGAAAAATTCTCTATAATGAGCAACATCTGACCAATTTACTGTTCTTTATCTATCATACGGAGATCAAACATCATGTTATACTTACCCAAAGAAAAAGGCCAAGGTTTAGTAGAGTACGCCCTCGTGCTTGTGCTCGTTTCTATCGTCGTCATCGCCATTTTGGCCTTGCTCGGCCCCCAGATCGGTGTTGTTTTCAGCACCATCCGCAATACCCTGGCTGGCTAATCATCTAAGCTTTAATTTTGAAAAAGGCCCATCCATTTGGATGGGCCTTTTTGTTTCTCCGGGGTGCTAACCAATAAAATCAACCTTGGGAAGGTTTAGTAGAGCTAAGAAAAAAGTTTTCGTTTGCAAGTGCGGCTTATGAAAGTCAAAGAATGGCTCTGTGGGAATTCAGGGGGTTGATGCCCTATGTGGTCAGGTAGCTCCTACAGGTCGATCATCCCGCGAAATCCAAAAGACCCCAAAGAATTAATGCGGTAATACGGGGTGACGGCATGCACAAGGGGCTGAAGCCCACCATGCCAGAAAATAGCGTTATTTAGCGGAACGGGACGAAAATGCAAAATGGTACTCAATTGCTATGGTGTTTGTGAAATACTCCTTTATAATTAGCAACATCTGACCAATTTACTGTTCTTTATCTATCATACGGAGATCAAACATCATGTTATACTTACCCAAAGAAAAAGGCCAAGGTTTAGTAGAGTACGCCCTCGTGCTGGTGCTCGTTTCCATCGTCGTCATCGCCATTTTGGCCTTGCTCGGCCCCCAGATCGGTGTTGTTTTCAGCACCATCCGCAATACCCTGGCTGGCTAATCATCTAAGCTTTACTTTTGAAAAAGGCCCATCCATTTGGATGGGCCTTTTTGTTTTCTGGTCATATTTCACTCATGCAGTCTATATTCTGGGGGACTCATACCAAACAAAGGTTGACAGCTAATCTTTGTGAAGGAACTGAGCAGGCCCATTTTCTACCATGTGCGCCAACGGAAATCTATTACTTTTTGTGCTACACTTTGGTCAATACTAATTTGAGGCAAAAAAATGTTAGTGGAATCGTTGGTTATTAGAGCAAGAGCGAGCAATGGGACCCGACAAGAACGGCACGAAGCCTTTGGGGAGCTGGTGACGCGCTTTCAGGAAATGGCGTTGCGCGTCGCTTATACGGTTTTGGGTGATATGGTTATTTCCCAAGATGCGGTACAAGAGTCCTTTGTAACGGCTTTCCAGAACTTGGATCAATTGCGGGAGCCGAAGGCGTTTCCTGGCTGGTTTAAGCAAATTGTCTGGACGCAGGCACACCGGTTGGTGCGGGGGGAAGAGGTTGAAGAAGCGCCTTTGCTGATTGATGCACCTACTCGGGAGATGGATCCGGTCGCGGCCGCGGAAGCCCATGAACTTAAACGTAACATCCTGAACGCTATTCAAGCTTTGCCGGAACATGAACAAGAAGTAACCCGGCTCTTTTATTTGAATGGATATTCACAACAAGAAATTGCCAATTTACTCCATTTACCTCTGACCACGGTCAAAAAACGGCTCCAATATGCCCGCCAAAGATTAGAAGGATTGCTGCGAAGTGTGGCAGATACCCTTTACCCGCCACCCCCTAAGCCGATACCTGTGCCTGTAAGGCGACAACCCCGATTGCCTATTCCCCCGGATCATTCATATTAGTTGTTGGGGCTGGCTCCATTTCTGAGAGGTAGACGACACGTTGCTCGTTTGCGGCCGCGTACAGAGCCAGCACTGTTTTTACATGGTTACGGGTTTCCTGTAACGTCAGATAGGGCCGTTCCCCGTCCAAAATAGCCGCGTGCATATCAGCAATTTCGCCCCGGTATAACTCTTGTTCCGGCACCGAGATATGTTCCGGCTGACCTTCATGGCGGAAAAAGAGTAATTCGCGGGTTTCATCCAACATAGTGAAAGGGCGATTTAAAAGTAATCGGCCTTCTGTGCCGATAATTTCGGCCTGGGTGAGGAAAGGGGTACGAAAGGCCGAACTGATTTGTGCCAGGCGACCGCCTGCATAAGCCATTTGCCCGACAAAGGATTCGTCTACCCCGCTTTCGCCGAGCCATTGGGAGCCAGATACCCATTCTGGTGGTCCGCCCATAACATATTGGGCAAAACTGAGCGGGTACACACCCACATCCCACAAGCAGCCGCCACCCCATTCTGGCACCAGGCGCACGTTGTCACGAGTGCCCATGTTAAAGTTGAACAGGCTGCGTACCAGACTGATCTGGCCCAGGCGTCCACTGCGCACCCATTCGCCCACGATTTTGGTTTGAGGATGATGACGATACATGAATGCTTCGGCCAGAACGCGGCCGCACTGGTGCGCGGCCGCGATCATCGCATCCACATCGGCCAAACTCAGGGCAAACGGTTTTTCGCACATGACATGTTTGCCCGCTTGTAACGCATTGATCGTCCACTCAGCGTGGAGATGGTTGGGCAGGCTAATGTAGACAGCGTCCACCTCATCTGAGGCCAACATGGCCTCGTAGCTCTCAAAAGCACGAGGAATTTCCCAGTGGGCCGCGTAATGCTCTGCCGATGCCAGTGAGCGGCTGGCGATACCGACCAGATGGCCGCGCCGTGATGCCCGAATGGCCGGAATGACCCGGCGATTGATGTTTGCAGTTGAAAGTAAGCCCCAGCGAACAGCACCCATTTTTCCCAATCCTTAGAATTTCCCTGTATCTTTATTGCTACCGTAAGAAAAAGATTCTACAATCTACCTATTGTTGAGGTTGGTAGCACAATGCTATCTGATTTATAAGAATGGAGTCAACCTTACCATGAAAAATATTATCAGGCACGGCAGACGCGTAATGAATCGGTTAAACGAAGCGTGGGAAGCGGGTTTTCGCGATATAGTGGAACAACTTATGCGTGGTTATGAGCGCCTTGCCGGGAAAAAACGTGCGCCAGTGCCTATACCGCAGCGCCGCCAGGAAGATCGTGAGCAGCAGAGATAGTGCGGCCGCAATTCTTTTTAGTCAACCAAGACCAGGTTTCTCACCAGAAATCTGGTCTTTTTTATTATCATACTATTTGGCGTGAGCCAATTCCCCAGGAGTTCCCCCTGAGTGGGGCGCTCACCAAGAGGAATGAAAATTTTAACCACAGATTTCCGTTTTCTTCGGGGGGGGGGTCGTTATTTTCGTAGGAGTTCCCATGGGCCTACGGCGCACCAAGAGGGATGAAAACAACGAGTTTGCGAGTAGCGAGTAGCGAGTGGGAACTCACAACTTGAAACCTGAAACCTGAAACCTGAAACTTATTTTCGTAGGAGTTCCTATGACTGTTTATAAAAACCACCCCCCTGAGCAGGTTGTACCCCGGCTTGAAAAAGAGGCCAATGTATGGATGGCTACGGTGCGGAGTGATTCGCGGCCGCATTTGGTGCCCGTCTGGTTTGTGTGGCATAACGAGCAGGTTTACCTGTGCATTCAGCCAGAAAGCGTTAAGGCGCGTAATCTACGCACCAATCCGCGTATTACCCTTTCGCTCGAAAATGGCAATCAGCCGGTCATCTGCGAGGGAATGGCTCAGACTGTGACGCCACCCTGGCCAGAAGCCGTGCGCCAGCTTTTCCAGCAAAAATATGATTGGGATATTGTTACCGATTCGGCTTATGGACTTTTGTTGGTCGTAACGCCGGAACGCTGGTTGGTGTGGGGATAATGGAATTGAGGCTTTGGTGCCGTTTAATAAGGTACTGTAGTTTGGCGTTCATTGTGCTGACCTCTGGAGACTAAGCAACTGAGAGATTGGGAGATTTCCCGAGGCGGGGCTAATTTTCGCCAAAGTCGAGTAAGGTATTGGCGTTTTTTGACGTGACTTTTGTCCTATACGGAGCGACTAAAGAATGAATCTTGTCCGCCAATACATTTAATCGTCCGTCAATACATTTAATCGGGGGTACCAAATGATCTCAGTCCGGGAGAACCGACTCCTTAAAGTTCAGCAGTTATGTCATCAAGCCGAAGCCCATTTGCAACAACAGCAACATCATCGTGCCATTGCTGATTATTTGTTGGCCCTGGAAGTTGTAGAAGAGTGGGGTACACCCCAAATGGCGGCCGCGTTACTAGATTGCCTGGGTTCCATTTATCAGCAAATAGGGCTGTTTGCCCGTGCGCTGGCTTTTTACCGGCGCACGGTCGCCCTTTTGCCAGAATCCGATGGTGGACTCCGGCTGGTAGCCCTGCAACATATTCATCAGGCGAACCAGAAAATGAAGGAGAAGCGTTCTCAGCCCTGGTTATCCGTGGCCCCGCGGATCGCTGGTGAGACGCTGACGGCCTGCATTTGATGGGTGGCTGTGAGGCAAGGGAAAGCCGCGGCCGCAAACCACCCCGTTTCGTTTAACCCCTTTTCGCAACCCCCGGTATAATCGTTGCCAATTGTCACCTGGCTGGTGGCAAACCCGTCCTTGTTATTGTTATCTTGCCCATGTTTGACACCCCTCTGCCATGAATCCCCTCGTCTACGACATCCAGGGCCTGAGCAAAATCTATCCCGGCCAACCCCATCCGGCCAACGATCACATCAACCTGCAAATCAGGCCCGGAGAAATTTTCGGTTTGCTGGGTGATAACGGTGCGGGCAAATCTACCCTTGTGCGGCAAATGGCAAATTTGCTTCACCCATCGGCTGGCACGATCAGGTTGTGGGGGCAGGAAGTCGGGCGTGATTCGTTGTTTGTGCCGATGCAGGTGGGCTATATGCCCCAGGATGGAGCGGCCCTGAATATGTTGACGGTAGGAGAAGCGCTTTATTTTACGGGTCATTTGCGTGGCCTCCCGCGGAATCAGGCTAAGCAAGAGCGGGATAGGCTTATTGACCTGTGGCAGATTGAGCCGTTGCGGCATAAACCCGCTTCGCGCCTTTCTGGGGGGGAGCGGCGGCTGGTGGTGTTGGCTACAGCCATGGTAGGTTCACCGCCGGTGCTGCTTTTGGATGAACCGACGAATGATCTGGCTCCGCAACGGCGGCAGCAAGTGTGGCACAATTTACGTCAGCTCAATCGGGAGCAGGGGACAACGATTATTTTTATTACCCATGATGCTATTGAGGCGGAGAAAATTATCCAGCGGGTGGGGATCATGTGGCAGGGGCGTTTGGTGGCTTTGGGGCGGCCCAGTGAGTTGAAACAGCAGATTGCCCATCAGTTACGGCTGGAACTGTTTTTTAGTGAGGGCACGCGGCCGCAACTCCCCCCTCATTTACACATTCATGAACTAGACCGCGGCCGCTGGCTTGTCTACCTGCATCGTGAAGAAGTCAACCCCACCCTCAACAGCCTCAATTTGTCCGAGATTGATGATTTTCGCCTTTACTCCGTGACCCTGGAAGACCTTTACCTGCATTATGCGGGAGTTGGCGAGTAGCGAGTTTGCGTTCACTCGCTACTCGCCACTCGCCACTCGCCACTTATTGCCTCAGGAGATGTTATCTGATGACTCAAACACTAAATGCCCAAGAAGTTCGCTTTTTCAGCGGCCGCTCTAACCGACCCCTGGCCGAGAAAATCGCCCACCATGTTGGTGTACCGCTTGAGCCAGCTCACTTTTCTCGTTTTAGTAATGACAATTTATTTGTTCAGTTAGGGGCCAGCGTCCGCGGCCGCGTCGTCTACATCGTGCAATCGCTCACCCCGCCGGTTAGTGATCACCTCATGGGACTGTTGATGATGCTGGACATTGCTAAGGGCGCGGCCGCGAAAGAGATTCACGCCGTCATTCCTTACTTCTCTTACGCCCGTTCCGACAAAAAAGACAAACCTCGCATCTCCATCACCGCCCGGCTGGTGGCTGACCTGCTTCAGACGGCAGGGGCGAAACACGTGATGACCATGACGCTCCATTCGCCGCAAGTGCATGGGTTCTTTGGCGTACCCACCGACCCGCTCACGGCGCGTTGGTTGCTGGCCGACCATTTCCGTAACCGGGGGTATACCGCTGAAGATACAGTCATCGTTGCACCGGATGTGGGCAGTGCCAAAGCCGGGGAGCGGTTTGGCGATATGCTCGGTTTACCCGTCGCGGCCGCGAGCAAAACACGCATCTCGGATACCAAAGTGGAAATTGGCGGCATGGTTGGGCGACAGGTGCAGGGTTTTAAACGGGCCATCATTCATGATGACGAAATCGCTACGGGTGGTTCGGTGGTAGAGCTAAGCCAGCACCTGCTCCAGTTTGGCGTCCAAGAAATTATCCTGGCCTGTACCCACGGGCTGTTTCTGGGCAAAGCCGTCGAACGGCTCCAGTCTATCCCGGAAATCGTGGAAGTGGTGACAACGGACACGGTGTTGCGACCACCAGAACGAGAAATGCCTAACCTAGTTAGCCTCTCCGTAGCCCCCGTTTTCGGCAACGCCATCCTCAAAAATTATCACCGTCAATCCATTGGCGATTTGTTTACCTACTGGGATGACCAGGAATAAACGGGGAAGCGGGTGTAGGGGGCAGCCGCGGAAGCTGAATAATTAATTGCTGAACAGGTGAATGGTTGAACGGTTAATGAAGTGGTAGACGCTGGCTTCGTTAATCATTTAACCATTCACAAATTCACCGATTAATTGTTTTCTTCCTCGGGGGGGACGGGATGGTGTTCACGAGCAACCCGTGGCCAGCGTCTCATCCTGGAAGGCAAGACGGAGTTGGCCAAGGGACCTTCCCTTGGCCAACTCCGTTTCATTCCGAATTCGTTGCGTGCGAGCCATGTCGGTTCAACGACTCGGCATCAGCGGATAACGTTCCGTGTTTCCGCTCAGGGGGCTACCACAAGCGAAGCGCAAACCACTCTCACTCTACTCTATGGGATAACCTTGGACAATGAAGTCGTATTCATAGAGGCTGGCTGCGTCCACCCCGGGGTCAAGCTGGATGTAGATTTCAAACTCCTGGGTATCGCCCGGCGCGAGCACGTCGCTATCGGGGTAAATATTGATATATGCGGTAGCCATGATGTTGCCCGATTCTTTGTCATAGAAGACCACCAAGACTACGGCACTGCTCAAATGCCGATCGCTGGAATTGGTGAAGGTGCCACTGACGGTCCAGCTGTCATCTGAGATACTGGCGCTACTATCGGTGACCGCTTCTTCGGCAGGCAGGTTGAGCGGGGCGAAGCTCGTTTCTTCATACGTCGAGGACGGATGCGGGTCTATCTGGATGGTGTAGCTGGAAACAGCATCCGACACTTCGGCGTTTGAGCTGACGCTGGTAAAGTAATTGGAGCTGACCGGGATGGTTTCGCCGGGCTGGATGTAGATGGGACTGAAGTAGGCATCGGCATCCAAGACCTCGCCGTTTTCAGCGTAGAGGCCCGCCACCAATCGCACCGCGACAGGGGTGCTACCATTGTTGGTGACTGCAGTAACCAGGTAGGCCGAGCCATATTCATCTATGTAATAGTTGTTCTTGGCTGTGTCTTGAAGCGTCAAATTCACATCAGCAGGCTCATCGCTGGCGCTGGCAATCTTCACATCAAAGTAAATCAGCGCGGAGTCGGCAGTTTCAATGGGGCCGTCCACCCGCACAATGTAGGGCGTGCGGCTACCACTACCAGTGTCATCGCTGGCCGGGTAGAGGTAGTAGGCATACCCAAACCCTTGGGCCGCACCAACAATGTTGCCATCGTTGTCTAACATCGCACCGGCAATACCATCCAAGATGACCCCGTTATCTTCTTCGTTGATGATTTCGCCAGTCAGGTAGAAGTTGCCTTCGGCGTCCACCACCAGTTTCTGATTTTCCACCCGCACGCTGGCGGAGTTGGCCTCAACGCTTTCCAAGCTGGTGATGGTGACAGAGGGTGTCAAACCTTCGGTTCCAACGCCTTCGCCAGGAAAGAAGATGAAGTCAAAGGGGGAACTCTCCCCCGTTGCCAGCGTGTAGAGGTGAGGGAAGAATGTAACAGCCGCCACGGGTGTGTCCCCTTCTGTCAATACGGATTCACCAGCGTCATCCACCAGCGTGAGGGACAATTCCACGTTTGCGATGGCATCCTCACTGTTGTTTTGAACCGCGCCCACCACATGGTAGTAACCATAACCATCCACATAAGCCGAGAGGGGCAATACCACCACATCCGCATCGGCGACGCTTTCAATGGTGGATTGGGCATCAGTGGTAGGTTCGATCGTGGGTTCGGATGGCAGAGTAAAATCAATTACGTCTATAAGCCACTGGCCATTATCGAGTATCAAATCAACCACCATAAGCCAGTCAGTTTGATCTTCCCATGCCACTGTCATGACTAAGTTGGCCGAATCACCCGTAATGGTAATATCGCCAGCCGTCCAACTAAGCGGGAAAACGGCGTTGTCTTGTGCCCATGTCTCTAAGCCCGCAACATCGCCGCCTGCTTCGAATTGAAGCGCGTCAGAGGATAGCAGCCCGTAAACTTTGTCATAATCCTTGTCCTTCAATGCTGTCATCAACTCTTCCACGACGCTTGCAATGCTGGATCGGGCATCAGCGGTAGGTTCGATCGTGGGTTCGGTAGTGGGTTCGGAAGTGGGGGTAACGGCGGGCGGGTTGGTAGGTTGGATCGTGGGTTCGGACGTGGGTTCGGATGGCGGAGTCGTGGAGGTAACCGTAACAGCCCCACTCCCACAACCCACAACCAATAAAATCAGTGCGACCATAACTGACAGTATGACAAACTGCTTTTTCATTCTCTCTTCTCCTGGTTTAACTCTTATGTTGGTATCTGTATATCGAAGCACACAATATAGATGGCTTTTTCTACAATTGCGGGGGATGCTATCAGGCACGCTCGAGGGCGTAAATGGTACATGGGGGGGATGTTACCAGACCAATTACGGCGTGATAACAGGCTGTTTTGCGATGTGGCAAAGGTCAATGTGCCAAACGACAGGGGAAACGGTAAATAGCGACCCAATAGACTTGAGCCGGGGCACAATTTTCTCAGACTCCGGTATCACCGTTCATGATAGAACAGTACTAAAATATCAGCATATCTGTGTTTAGCGTATTAATCACAATCTCTCAGCCTCTCACGCATCCCCTTCCATCCCCAACAGCCCCAACCCCTGCGCCAGCGACATATTTCCCCCTTCGGCCAGGTGCTGGGCCAGCATTTCTGGCCCCAACGTGGCTTGAGCCGTGATCATATACCGATCTGGGTCACGGTTCGGCATCTGCACCGCCATCTCCCGCAACATTTTCCCCGACAGACCCAATAGACGTACCCCATCCGGTACATACCCTTTTTCAATGTATACTTTGCCTAGCAAATCCAACGTATTCGCCAGATGGCGGCGATGCCCCCAACGCCAACGCAGGCGTAACGCCTCACGGAGCATGGTCTCGGCCTGCTCTAAATCCCCACGGGCAAAGGCACATTGCCCCAACCCATGAAACCCATGTGATTGACCGTGTTGATCGTTGAGTTGTTGGCGAATGCCCAAAGCCTCGCGGTAAGCCGCTTCCGCTTCGTCATACAATCCCTGCCGCATCAAGGCCAGACCCAGGCTCCCTAAAACTCTGGCGACAGCGGCTTGTTTGTCCTGGCGACGGTAAATTTCCAGGGAGTGACGGAACTGCGCGGCCGCGTTCCCGTACTCAAACAAATGACCATAATGTTGCCCCAAATGGTGCAAAGCCGTCGCCAGCCCCACCTCATCCTCCAACTGTTCACACAGAGCAATCGCCTCAGTCAACAAAGCCAACGCCCTATCGGGATCACCGGTCCAGCGCAACATCTGGCTGGTATTAGCCAAAAGCGTGGCTCGGATGGTCGCGGGTGTGGTAGCTCGCGCCAAAACTGCCAACTGGCGGCGAATCGCTTCCCCATAGTAGCCACGTGTTTCCCAATAGGTGTACAAGGCCAGACAAAACCGGAGACCGATGGTTTCGTCCGCGGCCGCAGACGTGGCCCAATTTAAGGCCGTTAGATAATTAGCATACTCCTGGTCCATCACCGCCAGCGTCGCCAACTGCTGTTCCGCCCCCGCCTGAAGTCGTGGGGCCAACGCTTCCACCCGTTGCAGAAAATAAAGGGCAAATCGCTCCTGCGCGGCCGCGAAGATACCCCACACCTGCAACCGCTCCAGCCCATACTCACGCAACGTCTCCAACATGTGAAACCGGGGCGGCTCTCCGGTGGCGTTGAGGCGTAAAAGACTCTTATCGGCCAGGGCATAAACCATGTTTTGCACCGTCACCGCGTCCGTTGGGGTGGGCCAGATGGCGGCCAAATCCTCGGTTGTGCCCTCCACAAACAACGACGCATGGGCGAACAAACTCTTTTCCTCGTCACGCAGAAGGTCATAACTCCAATCAATCGCCCCGCGCAACGTCTGCTGGCGGGGCGACAGGTTACGGGGGCCGTCCACCAGGGTTTGCAGGCGGCTGGTCAATTGGCTCAATAACTGGGCCGGGGTGAAACGGCGGACACGGGCAGAGGCCATTTCAATCGCCAGGGGCAGACCATCTAACCAGGCACAAATCTGGGCAATCGCCGGGCCATTGCTGGCATCCAACACAAAACGAGGATTAACCGCCTGGGCGCGAGACACAAATAAGTCAATGGCAGAGTAACCGGCCAGAGCTTCCAGGGGGGGCAAATGGTGGACATCAGGAATCACCAGCGGGGGGACGGGGAATTCGTGTTCGCCGTAGCAGTTGAGCCATTCCCGGCTGGAGACGAGGATTTTCAGGCCGGGGACATGGATGAGCAGGGTGGTGAGGTGGGGCGCGGCCGCGACAACCTGCTCAAAGTTATCCAAAATGAGAAGGAACCGTCTACCGGCTAAATAATGCCGCACCGTATCCTCGGCTGATTGCCCTCGCCCTTCCGGCAAGGCCAACGCCTGGGCCATCGCCGCAAAAACGGCCGCCTCATCACGCACCGGAGCCAACGGCACAAAACAAAGCCCATCGGCGAAATCTCCTGACATGGCCTGGGCGACTTCAATACTTAGCCGCGTTTTGCCCGTTCCGGGGGGGCCAGTTAGGGTTACCAGCCGCACGTCGGGGCGGCGCAGAAGCTGGCAGGCCGCCTGCACTTCTCGCTCCCGCCCAATGGTGGCCGTTAGCAAAGCGGGTAGCGAGACGGAATGGGTCATCGCCGCAGGCGCAGACCTGGGCCAAAAAGACATTTCGGCTACGGTGGCTTCCGGGTCCCGACTAAAGGTGACAAATGCCGGGTGCTGCTCCGAGGGCACGGCCAGTTTGTGGGCCAGAAGTGTCCCTAATTGGGTTGAAGGAACCAGGCTGCCCGCTTCGATCCGTTTTACTGTTACCAGAGCACAGTTAATCTGGTGAGCCAGGGTAGCTTGGGTCCATCCAAGGGCACCCCGGCGTCGTTTAAGCCATAAAGGGAATGGGAGTGAACCAGTATCAGCAGACATGGTTTTAAAGTATATCTATTCTGTATACGAAAAGGATAGTGACTTTATGTCCTATCTCCGCTTATCCTATCCGTACATTCTTTTATTCAATTAATCACGAGGATATGTATGCAAAATTACCCACTCACACTTACTTTTGCTCTTATGTCGGCTACACCCAAGATGACGGTCACGGATGTGGCGGGCAAAGCGGTTCTGATGCATATTGATTTATCGCGGCCGCTTGGCGCATTAACCGATATCACCGGGTTTGATATTGCCCTGAGCCTGGACGATGACCACAAACATGCCGAGTTCGCGGCCGCGTTGACCATCATTTTTCAGGGCACAGCCCTATTACAGATAAACTAACTGTTCATTCAAACCCTAAACGTTTAGGGTCTGAACCAGCCTCAAATCCCATGAAAATTTCAACCTCACTGACAAAATGGTTTCTTCTTTTCCTGCTGACTTTGCTCCTTGGATCCGTCATGCCAACCTCAGCCCAGCCACAACAGACTGGCAATACACATCCCGCTGGCCTCAGCGCAACCGATTGGCAACAGATCACCGCTCAATTACCATCCCATGTCTATACCCCTGCCACCTCGTTGCTGGGCACTCCTCTCATTCAGCAGGCTTACTTCAAAGCCTCGAACACGGATCAAAGCGATTATTTCGGTGTTTCGGTGGCTATGTCTGGCAACACCGTCGTCATTGGGGCTGAAGAAGAAGATAGTAATGCCACCGGGATCAACGGCAACCAGGCCAACAATGATGCCGATCACGCTGGTGCCGCTTATGTCTTTGTGCGTAGTGGCTCTACCTGGACCCAACAAGCCTACCTGAAAGCCTCTAATACCGAAGCGGATGATCGTTTTGGCTATGCTGTGGCTATCTCAGGCGATACGATTGTTGTCGGAGCGGCCTTTGAAGATAGCAACGCCACCACCATCAACGGCAATCAGTCAAACAATGGTGCGTCCAACGCTGGGGCGGCCTACGTCTATGTCCGCAACGGTGTTACCTGGAGCCAACAGGCTTATCTGAAAGCTTCAAACAGTAACGAAGGCGACTTTTTTGGCCTCTCCGTCGCTGTTTCCCATGACACCATTGCCGTCGGAGCCAGTTTTGAAGATAGCAACGCCACTGGGGTCAACGGCGATCAGGCCAACAACACCTTGGGGCAGGCTGGAGCCGCCTATATTTTTGTGCGTAATGGCAATACCTGGAGCCAGCAAGCCTACTTAAAAGCCTCCAACACCGATATGTTGGATCAATTTGGCCATAGCGTGGCTGTTTCGGGGGATACGGTTGTGGTGGGCGCAAAATTTGAAGACAGTAACGCTATTGGCGTTAATGGCAATCAGGACGACGATACTGCCTATGACTCGGGTGCGGTTTATATTTTTGTCCGTAACGGCATCACCTGGAGTCAGCAGGCTTATCTAAAAGCCTCTAATACCGTGGCCTATTACTATTTTGGTCATGCCGTGGCTATCTCCGGCAACACAGTGGTGGTTGGCTCTCCCAGAGAATCGAGCGGCTCAGTAGGGGTCAATGGCGATCAAACCAATGTGGCCGCTCCAGACTCTGGGGCCGCCTATGTTTTCACCCGTAACGGCGTCACCTGGAGCCAGCAGGCTTATTTGAAAGCATCCAATACGGGAGCCAGCGATGGCTTCGGTAAAGCGGTGGCTATCTCTGGTGATTTGATTGCCGTTGGGGCCAGCGATGAAGATAGCAATGCTACCGGGATTAATGGCGATGGGGCCAATAACAGTAGCATGTTTGCCGGAGCGGCGTACACCTTCACCCGTAGTGGGAGTTCTTGGAATCAACCAGATTACTTGAAAGCCTCTAATACGGATATGGGGGATTATTTTGGTATTTCCGTGGCTGTCTCAGACGAAATCATTGTGGTGGGTGCCTATTCTGAAGATAGCAATGCTACCGGTGTGAATGGGAATCAAACCAATAATAGTGCCGGTAATGCGGGTGCGGTTTATGCCTTTGCAGCGGCCAACATGGTTTACTTGCCTCTCCTGGCACAGTAAGGTTGTGTTCGTAAATCAGTTCAAGGAATGAACGAATGAAACAGAAATTATGTAAGCGTTCAGTCGGGTTACATCAACGGATGAAGAAATAAACGGATTTTCCAGAGGTCGTCTTTAATCCGTTCCTTTCTAAATCCGTTGATGTAACTAAAAGCGGCACAGTATAGTCTCTGGACTGAACGGTTACGAAATTATGTAGCAATTCTTAGTTTGGTTTGAGCGCCAGGGAATAAATTCCCAGATGGTTAGCAAAAACGTGTTAAAACAAGGTTATCTATTCACGTTCTCGTTTCACGCTCCGCGTGGAATGCTCCCTTCAACGCTCTGCGTCGTGTAGGACGCAGAGCGTCCCGAATGGTATTCCCACGCAGAGCGTAGGAATAAGTTCTGACACCTGTATGGAACAGTTGTGGAATTAAAGTGGTAATAGAAAGCCTGTCATGCTGAGGTCCGCCGAAGCATCCCGTTCACCTATCTGGTAGGGATTCTTCCTCGCAGACTCGTCAGAATCACATTTCAGGCGTTTGGTCTATTACCGAATCAATTAGTGAGTCTACTGAAAAAATGCACGCAAAGGACGCCAAGCCACCAGAGAAAAATTCGTGTTAATTCGTGAGTCTACTGAAATAACGCACGCAAAGGCGCCAAGAACGCTAAGTAACCAGAGAAAAATTCGTGTTAATTCCTGCAATTCGTGGCTTCTTTCAGTGAACTCATTAGTGAACATTCATTAGCCGTTGGCGAAATCGGCACAACGTTCAAATTGAGTATTGTTGCATCCCTTTGTGTAAGATTGCGTCAGTTGGGGCATACTAGGGGTGAGTTTCGAGTTTCGAGTTCGGAGTTTTGAGTTGGAGCGAAAGTTGGCTGTATTGTCATCCTCTCGCTCTTACTCTAGCTCCTGTTTCCCCTCTCGCCGTCTTAGGCAAGGAGTTAAAATGAACGACACATTACCGGAAGAGCCGGAATTTCTCATTAGTTATCAGGATAGTGCCGGGGGTGTTCCCGTTTTGTTGATTCACGGGTTTCCTCTAGCGAGTAGTATGTGGGAGCTACAAATTGATGATCTGGCAGACGTGGGCCGCCTGATTGCCCCGGATTTGCGTGGGCATGGCAATAGCATGGCTACGCCGCCACCGTACACGATGGAGCAACTGGCGATTGATTGTGTCAATCTGCTGGATGACATTGGTATTAATCGCCCCTTTGTGGTGGCGGGGCTTTCGATGGGTGGGTATGTGGCGTTTGAGGTTTACCGGCAATATCCGGGCATGGTGGCGGGTCTGATCTTGGCGGGCACGAAGGCCACGCCGGATAATGAAGAGGGGAAGAAGGGCCGGGACGCGGCCGCGAACCTTGTTCGTGAGCAAGGTATATCCGCCCTGGTTGCGCAGATGCTTCCCAAACTGATGGCCCCTACCACCGCCACCGAAAACCCCGAACTGGTTGAGTTTGTGCGTAACATGATGCTAGAAACATCCGTCGAGGGGGCTTTGGGAGCTATTGCCGCCATGCGTGAGCGTCCCGACTCTACGCCCACATTGGCCGACATAGACGTGCCTACTCTCATCATCCACGGAGCCGCCGACCAGATCATCCCCGTAAGCGAGGCTGAAGCCATGCACCAGGGTATCGCCGACTCCCAACTCATCATCATCCCCGACGCTGGTCACCTCATGAACCTGGAACAGCCCGAATAATTCAACGACGCCGTTCGTGAGTTTCTAGAATCTCTTTAACGGGGAACATAGGTCAACTCTTCGTTCGTAGTGACGGCTTTAGCCGGCTCCGTTAGCCCGCTAAAGCGGTCACTACCAACGGGGAGCCCTGGGTTCAGGTGAGGCGGTGTTTGAGGATGCGAAGCCAGCCCTGTAGCTGAATAGCCAGGAGAACGAGGGATGTAACGACGGGGTTGTATTTTTGGCGGTAAAATTTGCCGTAGAAAATTTTCATCGCCCGCGCCGACTCTTTGGCGACTTTGACCCGAGTTTCTCTGGGGGGACGGGGCACTAAACCGGCCGACTCCTTCTTGAAGCCGGAACTGGCCCCTTTGTAGTGAATCACTTCCACCTCTGGAAAGTACACAATCTCATACCCGGCTTCGTTAATGCGATAACAGAGATCAATGTCTTCGCCGTAGAAGAAATATTGTTCGTCCCAGCCGCCTAACTGCCGATACAAGCTTATGGGCATGAGCAGGTATGATCCGGCGGTTACATCTATGCGGTGGGTCTGGCTGAAATCCTGGTAGGATTGAAAATATTGGTTGAAGCGGGGGCTGTGGGGGAAAAGACGGTTGAGGCCGGTGAAGTGGCATAACGATGCCCAGGGGGTGGGGAATCCGCGATGGTTGTCGGGGTCTAGCTGGCCGTTGGGCAGAACCAGGCGCACAGTCAGGCCGCCTACCTGGGGATGTTGGTCGAGGTAGGCCAACGGTTTGACCAGGGCGTCCGGGCTGATGCGGGTGTCGGAGTTGAGGAAGAGGATGCCGCGGCCGCGAGCCAATTTCCCCGCCTGATTATTCGCCGTAGCAAACCCCACATTATTCTGGTTGCGGATAAGATGCACCTGGGGATAAACCTCGGCCACCATGTCGGCACTGCCATCACGCGAGGCGTTATCTACCACCCACACATCCAGGCCACCAGGGGGAGCCGCGGCCGCGAACACAGTTTCTAAACAATCAGCCAACAACTGGCGAGTATTGTAGGAGACGATGATGATGGAGAGGTCGGTCATGGTAGGGTGCGTGGTGCGTGGTGCGTGGTGCGTTAGCTAGAGGATTAAACGCAACACGCAATACGCACCACGTTTAGGCATCAGGCAGCAAGTTGGTGAAATGATTCTCCACACGGGTAAACAAATGGGGCGCTTCGACGAAGATGCCGTTGGCCTTAACGGCGACCTGGCCGTCGGGTAGGAGCAACTCGGCGCGGGTGTAAACTTTGCGGCCGCTTTTGTCTACCACATTGGCCGTTATTTTCAGGGGTACACCCAGCGGCACCGGGCGGCGGAAATCCACATTCAGGTTAGCCGCCAGCACCATGTAACCCGCCGTCCACACCGCCGAACCCATCGCCTCATCCAGCAAAGCCGCCGAAGCTCCACCGTGCCCGTGCCCCGGTGGCCCTTGTTGGTGAATATCCAGAGTCACTTCACCGACAATCGTGCCATCATCCTGCACAAACCAGCGCACGCCCAGGCTACGCGGATTAGCCGTGCCACAAACAAAACAAGGGCCATGTTCAGGGAGTTGTTTCATAAGATGCAAGTTTTTAGTTTCGAGTTCAGAGTTTCGAGTTGATACTCGAAACTCGAAACTCCGAACTCGAAACTTCTCAGGGGGCCGCCACCACCGGTTCGTTACGGCATTCGGCTTCCCACCAGGCGCGGATGCGGCCGCCGATGCGTCGGCCCACCATTTTTTCGGCATGATAGACCACCGGCCACAGGGCATTAAAATCCACCCCCGTGCCCAGCCCCATCTTGTACGCCAGCATGACCAAATCCTCGGTCGCCAGGTTGCCAGCGGCCCCAGGGGCAAAGGGGCAACCGCCCAACCCGCCAATGCTGGTATCCACGATACGCACGCCCGCCGAAAGGGCCGCCGAGGTGTTAGCCAGACCAAAGGCCAGCGTATCGTGCAGGTGAACCGCCAGCTTACGCATATCCAACCGCCGCCCCAATTCGCCCATCAGGTCGCCCACATCAAACGGGTTGGCATGGCCGATGGTGTCGGCTACGGCCAGCTCGTCTATGCCGAGTTCCCATATTTTTTCGGCAAAGGCGATGGTTTTCCAGGGGTTGATGTTGCCCTCAAACGGGCAAACCCAGGACGTCATCAGGTAGACACGCACCCAAAGGCCATCGGTGCGGGCACGTTTAACCAGGGTTTGGGCGATTTCCAGGGCGCGTTGGCTGGACATGTTGGTATTGCGTTGGCTGAAGGTTTCGCTGACAGAAACCCCTAGAGCCACGGCATTACAGCCAGCGGCCAGGGCGCGATCATACCCTTTTTCGTTGAGTACCAGCCCCACCAGGCGGCGAGGCGGCCAGGGTTGTCCATGTTTGTTCATGGCCCACTGAGCCACCTCATCCCCATCGGCCATTTGGGGCACTAGTTTGGGATGGACGAAGCTGGCGACCTCGATTTCGTTGAGGCCAGCGGCAACCAGCCCATCAATGAGGATTTTTTTGTCCTCAGTGGTGAAGGGTCGGGCCTCATTTTGTAGACCATCACGCGGGCCAACTTCGTAGATGCGTAGGGCATTGTCCATCATGGCTTTATCTTACCTGATTCTGGCTTACGAACGAACAAATTGATCGGGGGAACGTGGTGCGTCGTGCGTGGCCGGAGTGAGCTAGCACTATAACAAAAGTGGTCGTAGGAGGGGCTGGCACAAGGCCGCCCCCCATCATTATCTTGAAGTCTATATTATAGCGTTCAAGAAAAGGTTGAGGTGTGGCTTTAGTCGTTCAGCGTGTTGGTTCCCCCCCCGCCACGGGGGCCTACTCCTCAAAAGCGGTCAAGCGGTCACTACGAACCCAAACCCTAATGATTATCTGAACATCATATAACACAAACGAAGAACGAAGCAGTCAGACCAAAATCTGATAAAATCCCCTCAGCTTAACCCAAGGAGCAATATCGTGTCTGAAACCAACGAAAACAAAGATAAAAAACCTGATAATCTGCCAGAACCGGTGGAAAAAATTGTCCAGACTCAACATAGCGTGACCATTGGTGATGAGGCGATTGCTTATACCGTGACCACGGGAACTATTGTGCTGAAGGTAGAAGATGAGGAGAAGGGGGAAAAGGCCAAAGCGATGGTCTTTTTTGTGGCGTATACGAAGGATGGGGTCGAGGATGTGGGTTCGCGGCCGCTAACTTTCTCCTTCAACGGTGGCCCTGGTTCATCTTCGGTCTGGTTGCATTTGGGGGTGCTGGGGCCGCGCCGGGTGTTGCTCGACGACGACGGGATGCCCTTGCCGCCGCCCGCCCGCCTGGTTGATAACGAATATTCTTTGCTCGATCACACCGATCTGGTGTTTATTGATCCGGTAGGAACCGGTTTTAGCCGCTCCGTTCCCGGCGAAAAGGCGGAGCAATTCCACACCTTCGACGAAGACATCAAATCGGTGGGTGAGTTTATCCGCCTGTATGTAACCCGCTATAAACGCTGGGGGTCGCCCAAATTTTTGGTGGGGGAGAGTTATGGCACCACCCGTGCTGGGGGGTTGGCTGGTCATTTGCAAGAACGGGGTATGTATTTGAATGGTATCATGCTCGTTTCAGCGGTGCTGAATTTCCAGACCCTGGACATGATGCCCGGCAATGATTTGCCTTACATCCTTTATCTGCCGGTGTATGCGGCTACGGCCTGGTATCACCAGCAGTTGAACCAGGATTTGCAGGAAGATTTACAACGCACGCTAAACGAGGCGGAAGCGTTGGCCATGAATGAGTACACCTTGGCGCTTATGAAGGGGGACAAACTCACCGCCAGTGAACGGGATACGATTGCGGCCAAGTTGGCCCGTTACACCGGGTTGTCGCAGGAATATATTGAGCGGAGTAACCTGCGTATAGACATTATGCGGTTTTGTAAGGAGTTGTTGCGGCCGCAACGCCGCACGGTTGGTCGCCTGGATAGCCGTTTCATCGGCATGGACCGGGATGGGGTGGGGGAAATGTTCGAGTATGATCCCAGCTACAGTGGGATACTGGGAGCGTACACCGGAGCCTTAAACGATTATTTGCGCCGTGATCTCAACTTTGAGAGTGATCTGCCGTATGAAATCGTGTCTATGAAGGTCAATTCGGCCTGGAAGTTCGACAAACACCAGAATCAATTTGTCAATGTGGCCGAGACGTTGCGCTCGGCTATGACCCAAAACCCGTTCCTTAAGGTGTTTATTGCCAACGGGTATTACGACCTGGCGACCCCTTATTTTGCCACCGATTACACCGTGGCCCATTTGGGACTAGACCCTTCGTTGCATGGCAATGTCTCGATGGCCTATTACGAAGCCGGGCACATGATGTACATCCACATTCCTTCGCTGAAACGGCTCAAGGATGACCTGACCCATTTCATCCTCTCGGCCACGAATAGATAAAAGATGACCGATGAGAGCGCAGAGTAGTTAATCAGCCATTGTGCATCTATCAATGTGATGCATTTAGCTGGGACATAGCTAGTGGCCTTTTTAGATTATGGCTTTCAAAGGATATCTGACTGAAGCCTTTTTGTTATGGAACTGACCGGTTAAAGAATCTTTGGCTGAATGAGGATTCTTTGAGGGCTGAAATTTTGCTCAAGAGTTGAATTGATAATAGAGGGGGCTCAAGCTGCAAAGAAAGTTATCGTCGTTTGAAACAGTTACAGGAAAGCTTACGACAACCCCAACTTGGATATGTGGTAATCGAGTTCAAATGTGACACCATCAGCAGTTTCTTATCATTCTCAACTTTCCGGATGAACAAGGTTTCACCTTTTTATGCCACAGATGAAACTGGATTACTTAGAGATTTGGCAATCTTAACCTATTTCTTTCAGCTTAACTCAAACATAGAAGAACAATTGGGAGAATTAATCTCATCACTGCCTACTTAGTCCGGTATCGTCCTTCTCGTTTGCTGATTTTAGCATCTAGTCCTTAGGATTTTTGGGCCGTTTGTTCGAGGGTGCCTGTGTTTTTGCGTTACTTTCCGTCATTTTCATGTCAAGCTTAGTTTCGACCAGTGGTTTTTGTTTTGTCCGCCCTAACACCCCACTAACATTAACCACCTAACCACCCCCCCCCCCCTTTCCTCCAATTCCCTCAAATGCGACAAAATGAACTTGTTGTTACCCACTAAGGCTTCAACTTATGAAGGCAATTGACAAGTATTTCTCAATACCTCACCCATTTACGAAATGGATTAAGTAAGCACTTTAAGTTAGATGAACTAGCAAGCTATGCTGATTCAGGGATTGATTTTGAGAATTTAGGAGGGGAAGGGAAAGATGGTAAGGCCAGGGAGTTGATTGCCTATTGCCAGCGGCGTACGCAGTTAGCAGATTTGGTAGGGCGATGTGGGGAGTTGCGGCCGCTATTTCCCTGGCGTGATCCCAATGCCCCCATTCCCTCACCCGGCTCGTTTCCCCCGCCAACTCCCTTCAGCCTGGAAAACAGTATCGTCGCCATTCTTTCGGCTGAAGGCAAGATCGCGGGCACGGGTTTTGTAGTGGCCGGGCCGTTGATTGTGACCTGCGCTCATGTGATGTATAAGATGGCGGGGCCGATAACGGTGCGGCCGCATACCCACCAACAATCCTATTTAACTGACATTGTGGCCTTATCATCCACACAACCCAAAGCCGCTGGGCAGAAGGATGTGGCGATTTTGCGGCCGCGAACCGATTTTCCTTCTACACTTTTTCCTCTCACCCTGGCCCCCGGTCTCAGCCTGACTGACCGCTCTTTTGTCACCTTTGGTTACCCTTTGGTTGGAACGATACAAGGGGTGAGGGCGAAAGGGGAACTGCGCGGCCGCGTGCAAGATGAAACCGGTTTATCTTTTTTACAACTGGATAGCAAAGAGGTGGCGAACGGCATGAGTGGCGCGCCAGTGGTGGATACGGCCAGTCAGCAGGTGGTAGGGATGATCAGCGGGGGGCTTAATCTGGCTGGATCAGCCAAGTTGCGGGATTTAGTCTTGGCTGTGCCGACGGAGATTGTGCAGGCGTTTTTGCCGGGGAATAAGAGTTAGAGGAATAATGGGCATATATTCCGTTGAACGGCTTGTCCATTTTCGGTGTGGGATTTGCGGCCGCTGGTGGAGCATTGGCGACGCGCCGACCGACCGTGAACTGTGGTTTTGCCCCTGGTGTGGGCAGGAACAGACGATGCTCCCCCCGGAACTTACGCCTGCTCCACACTCTGCAACAGGGCCGACACCCCCCAAACAATGAGCAGCACGGGCCAGATCAGCCCCCAGCTAAGGCCAAACAAAAAGACGGTTCCTACCAACCCCCAAATGGCCGCACCGATGAGATGACGACGCACACCCCGGGTCACGCGGCCGCGGGCCTGCCACTTCCCCCACGCTTTCTCCAGGCTACCAATCGCGGGCAACCAGAAAAACAAAGCCCACCAGTTGTGCAGAACCAGAATGTTCAGGTTACTCAGCAAAAAAACAATGCCTAATAAAATAAGGATTAAGGGAAACGACCAGTTTTGTTGCTGGCAACTGTTGTTCCCTTCGGCATCTTGTTCTTTTTCGGCGTCCTTCAAAGCTTGAATATCGTCCATCTCGTTGACCTCCACAGCTGATACCGGTTCCCAAACCGGCAACTGCGTTTCTATACGGAAGAGGTGGGGGTTGGTTGCGGGAGAGTGAGAGACTGGAGACTGGAGACTGAGAGATTGAGAGAGTTGACAAGTTGACAAGTTCCCCCGAGTTCCCCCAAGTTCCTCTGAGTCTCCCAAAGCAAAAGCCCAGGCCGATTAGCGCGCCTGGGCTTTTTAGAGGGGTATGAAAGTCATGTTAACCTTGCCTTTTATTTTTCACTGCGTGGTTGGCTGTGTCCTTTGACCGCAGGCTTTCGCCTCGTCCAGACCGCCTCGCAACGGCATTGTTTTCCTCTAGTTGGTTAGGTTAACTTGCGAACAGTATAGTCCATTCCATCGTCCAATTCAACGGAAATAGCCACAATGTACCTGTAAATGTGACTACTTCCCACGAGTTGCCAAATATTCAACTATATCCTGGATATATGTTGGTGGAAGGGGTGTGGGAACTTTGCCGGGATTACTTATCAACGCAGTTTCTGCAAAATCGGTTCTACCTGGGCGATTTCTTCAATGGTGTTGTAGCAGTGGAAGGAAAAACGGATGTAGGCTCTGCCTGCCGCATCAAGATGTTTTACTGCGGTTATCTGGTGAGCTTTCAGATCGTTGATGAAGGTGTCGGTGGCGAGGGAATCGCGGCCGCTAACAAACGTCACGATACTGCCATGCGCGTCACGGGGGGTGATCACCTCGTAGCCTTGCCGTTCCAGCATATCCATGGCACAGCGGGCAATGGCTGATGTGTGTTCGTCAATGGCTGGTATGCCTAATTCGCCAAGGAGTTCCACGCTTTTGGCCATGCCCACCAGGCCCAGCATGTTGGGTGTGCCCATGCCAAAGCGGGCTGGCCCCGGTAGCGGCGTCAGGTCGTAATCTAACCAGAAGAGATAATCTTTGGTGCCATTGCCGCCGATGAACCGCGGCCGCAACGTCTCACACACCTCATCACGCACATACATAAACCCCGTTCCCGGTGCGGCCATCAACGATTTTTGTCCGCCCGTCACCAGGGCATCAATGTGCATCGCCTGCACATCCAGCGGAATATGCCCAACGGCCTGAATCGCATCCACCACGAACATAATCCCGTGTTCATGGCAGAATTGTCCCAACGCCATCAGGTCGGAGCGATGCCCAGTGAAAAACTGGAGCAGGCTGACCGTCACCACCCGCGTCCGTTTGTCCACGGCCTCGGCCAGGGCGTCCACCGTCAGACCGCCATTACGGCGGGGATGAAGCGAGCCTGACGCCATCCCGCGCCAGACTCATCCAGGGATACACGTTGGCCGGGAACTCCACATTACACATCACCACGTTGTCGCCCGCCTGCCAGGGAATGCTCTGGGCCACGGCATTCATGCCGTAAGAAGTGCTGGTGATGGGAGCGATCTCTTCTGTTTTGGCGGCATTGATCAGGCGAGCAATAGATTCGTTCATCTGGGTGAACATGGGCATGACTTCATCACGCCAATGGCTGAAAGGATCATCCATGAGCCGTTCGCCGGAATAGGGTCATTTGCCTCTGCACCCGCCTGGGCAGCAGGGAAATGCTAGCCGAATTAAAAAAATGCTGGTTTAAGCTATACGGAAATTCTTCTTGGCGCAACTTTTGAGCATCAAACATGGGGAACTTCTCCTGGGGCATGAGATGGATGGGATGAAAAACAGCCGGATCCCAGTCGTCATTCAATTACCGGTGCCCAAGTAACCAGGGCGAACTAGGGGAACGTGGCCCGGCGTGTGGCAAGGTGGCAAAGTGGATAAGGTGTCAGCGCCGCAACCTGCCGTAAAGTCAATCATCATTGGCAAAGTGGCAGCCGCCCCACCCAGCAAACCCGCAACCCGCAACTCGCACCACGCAACCGCAACTCACGAAACTCGAAACTCGAAACTCGAAACTCGAAACTCGAACCCATGCCCCGACAACCCCAACCCTTCCTCACCCAACTCTTCGACCTGACGCTCATCCAGCTTTCTAACTGGCGCTGGAGCTGGCGCAACACCATTGTCATCGGCATGATTGTGCCGCTCATCTCGATGGTGGCCCTCAGTTCCTTTGCCGGCAAGCAGGACGAGGAAGCTCTGACCTACGTCTTCATTGGCAATCTGGTGTTGGCCTTGCTCTTTTCCCACCAGGGACGGGTTGCCAGTAACTTTGCCTATATGCGCCAGGCCGGTACGTTAGATTATTTCGCCACCCTGCCCATCCACAATGTCAGCCTGATTCTGGGCACGTTAGCTGCCTTTTTTGTCCTGTTTTTGCCCTCATTGCTGGTGACGATGTTTGCCGGGCAATGGTTGTTGGGGCTGGAATTGCACCTGCACCCGCTGGCTTTGTTGATTTTGCCCCTGGTTTCGGCCCCGTTGGCTGGGTTGGGGGCATATATCGGCACATTGACCCGCCACCCGGAAGATTCGATGTCTATTAACCAGGTGATTACGCTGGTTTTTTTGGGGATGGGGCCGGTGATGATGCCGCCGGATCGCTTGCCGGGGTGGTTGTTGACGTTGGGCTGGTTCAGCCCGGCCAATTATGCCGCCTCAGCCTTGCGCCAGGTGATTCTTGGCCCGGTGACGAGTCGGTTGTGGTTGGACGCGGCCGCGATGCTGCTCTTTACCGTCGTGAGTTTATGGCTGGTGTCGAAGCGGATGGATTGGCGACAGGGGACCGGGGACGGAGGTTGAATAAGTAACCATGGGTGAAATTGTTGAATTCGTGAATGGTTACGGGGCGTTCTTTCTAATCGTTCACATCATTATTTTCTTCCTCATTTCCGGGTTCTTTTTGGCGCAACTTCTTCTGCAATTGCGGGCCTTTTGCGGGTGAGGGCCCCTCAGCCACTGGTTGGTGGGGGAAGAGGCTGGCGATTTTGGAGAGGAAGCCGCGTGATGAGGGTAGGGCGATCTCCAGGGGTTTGTCCTGCATGGCCTGGCGGAACGCTTTTTCCATGTCACGCACGGTCAGCGGCCGCGAACTGCCCGAAAAAGTGAGCGCGGCCGCGGGGTATTCCAGTTGCAAATCTAGCATCGGGGTATCGACCAGGTCAGGGCAAATTACCGTCACATACACCCCTTTGTCCACCAACTCATTGGCTACCGAAAGGGAAGCTACGCGCACAGCGGCTTTGGACGCGGCGTACAGGCTGAGGCCGGGTACGGGGCAATGCCCGCCAACGAAGATACGTTGATGATGTGGCCGTGTTTCTGTTCGATCATCAGTTCAGCAGCCAGTTTGGTACCATCCATCGTCCCTTTGGCGTTGACGGTGAGGTGGCGATCCAATTTGGACCATATCGGTTTCGTGGATGAAGCCGGGGTGATGATACCAGCGACGTTGAACAGGTAATCACCTGTCCAAAAAGGTTGACGGCGAGTCTGGAAGATGGCACGGCCAGCTTTCCACACTGGGTCATGTCGAGGGGCCGGATAAGAACGTAGTCGGGCAGGGGACACGGGGGAAACGCGGCCGCGAGTGCTTCCGCGTTGACATCGCCCAACACCAGGCGGTAGCCATCTCTGAACAACGGGCCGCCCAATGTTTGCCTATGCCACTGGCCGCCCCGGTGATAATCGCTTCAGGTTAATTCAGACATAGAGCCACTTTCAAGAGTTAAGAAAGAGGTTACACAGAGAACACAGAGGAGAAGACACAGAGATTCACAGAGAAAA
>JADJUV010000184.1 GCA_016716885.1 Candidatus Trichofilum aggregatum
GTGCTGATTCAGGGATTGATTTTGAGAATTTAGGAGGGGAAGGGAAGAATGGTAAGGCCAGGGAGTTGATTGCCTATTGCCAGCGGCGTACGCAGTTTAGTAGATTTGAAGCGATGTGGGGTGAGTTGCCGCAATCTCCTGGCGTGATCCCAACGCACCCATCCTCACCTCGCGCGTTTCCGCCAACCCCTTCAACCTGGAAAACAGTATCGTCGCCATTCTTTCGGCTGAAGGCAAGATCGCGGGCACGGGTTTTGTAGTGGCCGGGCCGTTGATTGTGACCTGCGCTCATGTGGTTTTTAAGATAGCGGGGCCGGTAACGGTGCGGCCGCATACCCACCAACAATCCTATCTGACTTTCGATGTAGGGCGTTGTCATCCACACAACCCAAAGCCGCCGGGCAGAAGGATGGGCGATTCCAGGCCGCGAAAATGATTTTCCTTCTACACTTTTTCCTTCCTCACCCTGGCCCTGGTCTCCAGCCTGACTGACCGCTCTTTTGTCACCTTTGGTTACCCTTTGGTTGGAACGATACAAGGTGAAAAGGAAAGGGAACTGACAGGTACGCGTGCAAGATGAAACCGGTTTATCTTTTACAACTGGATAGCAAAGAGGTGGCGAACGGTATGAGTGGTGCACCGGTGGTGGATATGACCAGCCAGCAGGTGGCTGATTAGCGGGGGCTTAATCTGGCTGGATCAGCCAAGTTGCGGGGATTTGGTCTGCTGTGCCGACGGAGATTGTGCAGGCGTTTTTGCCGGGGAATAAGAGTTAGAGAATAATGGGCGCATATTCCGCCGAACGGCTGGTTCCTTTTTTGTGTGGGATTTGCGGCCGCCGGTGGAGCATCTGCGACGCGCCGCCCGACTTCGTGAACTGTGGTTTTGCCTCCGGTGGGGGCAGGAACAGACGATGCTCCCCCGGAACTTACGCCTGCTTCACACTCTGCAACAGGGCCCGACACCCCCAAACACGAGCAGCACGGGCCAGATCAGCCCCCAGCTAAGGCCAAACAAAAAGACGGTTCCTACCAACCCCAAATGGCCGCGAACGACGAGATGACGACGCACGCCACGGGCCACGCGGCCGCGGGCCTCGCCAACCCTCCCCCCTCCACGCTTTCTCCAGGCTGACAATGGCGGGCAACCAGAAAAACAAAGCCCTTGCCAGTGTGGTGAACCAGAATGTTCAGGTTACCAGCAAAAACAATGCTTCTTAATAAAATAAGAATTAAGGAAACGACCAGTTTTGTTGTTGGCAACTGCTGTTCCCTTCTGCATCTCGGTTCTTTCAGCGTCCTTAAAGCTTGAAGATTGTCCATCTCGTTGACCTCCCCAGCCGATACCGGTTCCCTAAACCGGCAACTGCTTTCTATACGGAAGAGGTGGGGGTTGGTTGTGGGGAGGTAGAGACTGGAGACTGGAGACTGAGAGATTGGAGAGTGGAGAAGTTGCCAAGTTCCCTGAGTTCCCCAAGTTCCTCTGAGTCCCAGGCTAAGCAAAAGCCCAGGCCGATTAGCGCGCCTGGGCTTTTGAAAAAGGAAGTCATGGTTAACCTTGCCTTCTTTGTTTTTCACTGCGTGGTTGGCTGTGTCCTTTGACCGCAGGGCTTTGCCTCGTCCAGACCGCCTCGGCAACGGCATTGTTTTCCTCTAGTTGGTTAGGTTAACTTGCGAACAGTATAGTCCATTCCATCGTCCAATTCAACGGAAATAGCCACAATGTACCTGTAAATGTGACTACTTCCCACGAGTTGCCAAATATTCAACTATATCCTGGATATAGGTTGGCGCCGTTCACCGACCCCCCGCCGGCGATCCCCCCCCGGCCCTGAAAGGTGCGGGAACTTTGCCCAGGGGACGCCAATTACTTATCAACGCAGTTTCTGCAAAATCGGTTCTACTTGGGCGATTTCTTCAATGGTGTTGTAGCAGTGGAAGGAAAAACGGATGTAGGCTCTGCCCGCCGCATCAAGATGTTTTACAGCGGTTATCTGGTGAGCTTTCAGATCGTTGATGAAGGTGTCGGTGGCGAGGGAATCGCGGCCGCTAACAAACGTCACGATACTGCCATGCGCGTCACGGGGGTGATTACCTCGTAGCCTTGCCGTTCCAGCATATCCATGGCACAGCGGGCAATGGCTGATGTGTGTTCGTCAATGGCTGGTGGCGCAATTCGCCGCAAGTAGTTCCACGCTTTTGGCCATGCCCACCAGGCCCAAGATGTTGGGGTGCCCATGCCAAAGCGGCTGGCCCCGGTAGCGGCGTCAGGTCGTAATCTAACCAGAAGAGATAATCTTTGGTGCCGTTGCCGCCGATGAACCGCGGCCGCAACGTCTCACACACCTCATCACGCATACATAAAACCCCGTTCCCGGTGCGGCCATCAACGATTTTTGTCCGCCTGTCACCAGGGCATCAATGTGCATCGCCTGACATCCAGCGGAATATGCCCAACAGCATGAATAACATCTACCACGAACATAATCCCGCGCTCGTGGCAGAACTGCCCCAGCGCCATCAGGTCGGAGCGATGACCCGTGAAAAACTGGAGCAGACTGACTGTCACCACCCGTGTCCGTTTGTCTACCGCTTCGGCCAGGGGCGGCCACCGCCGGACCGCCATTACGAGCCGGGATGAGGCGGGCCTCGACGCCATCCCGCGCCAGACTCATCCAGGGATACACGTTGGCCGGGAACTCCACATTACACATCACGACGTTATCACCTGGCTGCCAGGGAATACTTTGGGCCACGGCATTCATGCCATAAGAAGTGCTGGTAATGGGGGCGATCTCTTCGGTTTTGGCGGCATTGATCAGGCGAGCGATAGATTCGTTCATCTGGGTGAACATAGGCATGATCTCATCACGCCAATGGCTGAAGGGATCATCCATGAGCCGCTCACCGGATAGGGTCATTTGCCTCTGCACCCGCCGGGGCAGCAGGGAAATGCTAGCCGAATTAAAAAAATGCTGGTTTAAGCTATAGGGAAACTCTTCTTCGCGCAGTTTTTGAGCATCAAACATGGGTAACCTCTCTTGGGGAATTGGATAGTTGGATTATAACCCACGCCGTAGCCCAGTCGTCAATCAATTACCGGTGGCAAGGTGGCAAAGTGGCAAAGGGCAGGGTGGGGGGGGGCGGGGGGGGAAGGTGGCAGGGTGGCAAGGGTGGCAGGTGGCAAGGTGGCAAAGTGGTAAGGTGGCAAGGTGGCAAGGTGGCAAAGTAAAATCGTTTCGTGCAACTCTGCAACTCTGCAACTCTGCAACTCTGCAACTCTGCAACTCTGCAACTCTGCAACTCTGCAACTCTGCAACTCTGCAACTCTGCAACTCTGCAACTCTGCAACTCCCCACCCATGCCCCGACAACCCCAACCCTTCCTCACCCAACTCTTCGATCTGACGCTTATCCAGCTTTCTAACTGGCGCTGGAGCTAGCGTAACACCATTGTGATCAGCAAAATTGTGCCGCTGATTTCGATGGTGGCGCTTAGCTCGTTTGCTGGGAAGGATGATGAGGAGGCGCTGAGTTATGTGTTTATTGGTAATTTGGTCCTGGCGTTGCTTTTTTCGCACCAGGGGCGCGTGGCTAGCAATTTTGCCTACATGCGCACGGCGGGCACGTTGGATTATTTTGCCACCCTGCCGATTTATAGTGTGAGCCTCATTTTGGGCACGCTGATCGCCTTTTTTATCCTGTTTCTGCCTTCGCTGGTGGTGACGGTGGCGGCGGGGCAATGGTTGTTGGGGCTGACATTGCACATTCATCCGTTGGCCTTGCTGGTGATTCCCCTGGTCTCGGCCCCATTGGCCGGATTGGGGGCGTATATTGGCACGCTCACTCACCGCCCGGAAGATTCGATGGCGATTAATCAGGTGGTTACGCTGATCTTTCTGGGGCTGGGGCCGGTGATGATTCCGCCCGACCGTCTGCCGGACTGGTTATTGACGCTGGGCTGGATAAGTCCGGCCAGTTATGCGGCCTCGGCTTTGCGGCAGGTGATTCTTGGCCCGGTGACGGCCCGGCTGTGGCTGGATGTGGTGATGATGCTTCTCTTCACCGTGGTTAGTTTGTGGCTGGTGTCGAAGCGGATGGATTGGCGGCAGAAGTGAGGACGTGGGACGAGAGGTTGAATAATTAATGGGTGAATTGTTGAATTCGTGAATGGTTAACGGAGAGTGTTCCCCCTTTCATTAATCGTTCAACAATTCACCCATTCAACAATTAATTATTTTCATCCTCATTTCCGGGTTCGTTTTTGGCGCAACTTCTTCTGTTGTCTGATCCCTTTGCGGGTAAGCGTTCCTCTTAGCCATTGATTGGTGGCGGGGAAGAGGCTGGCGATTTTGGAGAGCAGGCCGCGTGATGAGGGCAGGGTTATTTCCAGCGGTTTGTCTTGCATGGCCTGGCGGAACGCTTTTTCCATGTCTTGCACGGTCAGCGGCCGCGAACTACCCGAAAAGGTGAGCGCGGCCGCGGGGTATTCCAGTTGTAAATCCAGCATCGGCGTATCCACCAGGTCAGGGGAAATCACCGTCACATACACCCCTTTATCCACCAACTCATTGGCTACCGAAAGGGAAAAGCTACGCACGGCGGCCTTGGATGCGGCGTACAGGCTGAGGCCGGGCACGGGGGCAATGCCCGCCAACGAAGATACGTTGATGATGTGGCCGTGTTTTTGCTCGATCATCAGTTCAGCAGCCAGTTTGGTGCCGACCATCGTGCCCTTGGCGTTGACGGCCAGGTGGTGATCAATCAGGTCTACATCGGTTTCGTGGATGAAGCCGGGGGTGATGACACCAGCAATGTTGAAGAGGTAATCTACCTGTCCGTAAGCATTGACGGCGACCTGGAAGATGTCTACCCAGCTATCTACACTGGTGATGTCGAGGGTCTGGATAAGCACATAGTCGGGGAGGCCACGGGGGGGGAACGCGGCCGCGAGTGCTTCTGTGTTCACATCGCCCAATACCAGGCGATACCCATCTCGCATTAACGCGGCCGCCCAATGTTTGCCAATGCCACTGGCCGCCCCGGTGATAATCGCTACAGGTTGTTCAGACATAGGTTTACCTCAAGAGTTAAGAAAGAGGTTACACAGAGAACACAGAGGAGAAGACACAGAGATTCACAGAGAAAAGCAGGCTATTTTAAGCCTCTGTGTTTCTCTGTGCCTTCTCTTTGACCCTCTGTGTTCCTGCTTGTCCAGGTTAGGGTAGCCATTATTTATTGCGCTGCTTTTCCACCATGAAAATCTCAAGACTAACTAACCCCAGGGTGATGGCGATGATGGGGGCCGAGGGGCAGTTGTGGGGGGGGGGCGGGGCTGGGTGCGGTAGATGTGGAGCAGGCGATACGATTGGGTCGCGGCCGCGAGGTCAGTATCACTCATCGTTTGCGGCGACAACCCGGCCAGGTGGGCGGCAAACCCACTGTTGATTAACACCTGGCGTAGGATGGGCAATGACGCGGCCGCGTTCGTTATTTCCTCAACGATACCGGCCCAACCACCATCGGGTAGCCACACTTCCACATCCGGGTTGGCCTTCACATTACGATACCAATCTGTCCCCTCACCAAACCCAGCCACACAAT
>JADJUV010000185.1 GCA_016716885.1 Candidatus Trichofilum aggregatum
GTATCTCTGAACATGTGGTTATCTGTTTTTTCCGTGACGTTATCGAAACGTTGAAAGCGGAACATGGTCTGAAGCAGGTGTATGCGTTAGGCTCAGAGATGGGGGAAGCTCCAGTTTATGAGTTAAAGGTGGATGGGCGACCGGTGTTGGTGTTTCATGCAGCGGTGGGGGCGGCGGCCGCGGCCGCGTTCCTGGAAGAACTTATTGCCCTCGGCGGCCGCAAAATCATGGCCTGTGGCGGAGCCGGGGTGTTGGATAGAACCATCACCATGGGCCACCTCATGATTCCCACGGCTGCCGTGCGCGACGAAGGCACATCTTACCATTACCTGCCACCCAGCCGCGAAGTACAGGTCAACCCCGCCGCCGTGGCCGCCCTGGTAAAAGTGTTACAACGGGATAATGTGGAATACCTGTTGGGGAAAACCTGGACTACCGATGCCATCTACCGCGAAACCCCAGCGATGGTTCAGTTAAGACGGGCGGAAGGGTGTTTAATGGTGGAAATGGAAGCGGCCGCGTTTCTGGCTGTGGCTCAATATCGTGGTGTGCAGTTCGGGCAAATCCTCTACGGTGGTGATGATGTCAGTAGCGACCAGTGGGATTCCCGTCACTGGCAAAAGCAAACCAGCTTGCGCGAGAAACTATTCTGGCTCGCCACCGAAGCCTGTCTGGAATTAGCTGGCGGCGTGGGGGCCCGGGGCGGTTTGGCGGGCGAAAACGGAGTTCCTGGGAGGGGGGGGGCTTCAGACTAAATTTGCCTAAGACTTCTGTGAAGCTGTACTAACCAAACTCCTGCTTCCGATGCCGCATCCGCACCGACTGCACCACCCCAATCGCCGCCATTAGCGACCAGAGTGAGCTACCCCCATAACTCACAAACGGCAATGTCAACCCCGTCACTGGCAGCAGACGCATATTCATGCCCACATTCACTATCGTCTGAAAGAAAAACGCCCCGGCAATTCCCACACAGATAAATTTGCCTGCCGGATCCGGCGTAATCATGGCTGTCTGCAAAATACGCCACATAATAAACCCTAACAAAAACAGGACCACCAGGGAACCAAAGAAAAAGCCCATTTCTTCGGTTAACATCGAAAAAATAAAGTCTGTATGTTGCACCCGCAAAAACCCAAGCTGGCTTTGTGTGCCCTGCAAATAACCCTTGCCCCACCAACTCCCCGAACCGACACTGATCAAAGCCTGTTCCACATTAAAGACTTGCTCCCGCACAATCTCAGATTCGGCATTCGGTGTCACGAAAGAAAGCAGGCGTAATTTTTGGTACTCGGCCAAAAAGGGGAAGATTGCCACAATGCCAGCAACCCCGCTGATAGACAAAATAGCAAAGTGGGATAACGGTAAGCCTGCCATCCAGATCATGACAAACCAGACCACGGCGAACATGATGGTCATCCCCAGGTCTGGTTGCAGAAAGATAAACACAATAGGCACACCAATATAAATAAGCCCCCGAATGGTGTTGCTAAAGCGGTGCATCTCATGTTGGTGTTGGCGGAGAAATTCGGCAAAGGTGATGGCAATGGCGATACGGCCAAACTCCGTGGGCTGAATGCGAATGGTCGAGGTGACCTGAATCCACAACTGCACCTCGTTGCCAATAACCCCAGCCAGGGCCACATAAATAAGTGAGCCAATAAAAGCAATGTAAAGATACCAATGCAGGGCCGTGAGGTAACGATAATCTACCGCAGCCACGACTATCATTAGCACCAGACCCACCAATGCAAATTGGGTCTGGCGCAAATCCAGCCCCTCAAATTCCGGTGCACCGGTGATGGCACTGTGGATCATGAGAACGCCATAGGCGGTTAAAACTAAAACGGCGGCCAATAACCAAAGGTCAAAGTGCCGCCATACCGAAGAGCGTGAGAGCATATTCAGTTAAAGGGTGGGTATCCCATAGGGCGAAATTTATAGCCCATTCCTACTGGGATACGGTTTATTCTAGCGAGTAAGTCGTTGTTTGACGTCGCCCATTGGGACGGAGCGGGATTTCGGCCACCAGACGGCTTTCGGTCTGGGTACTGGTGAGATTGACCTCAACGTTGTCAGGGTCAATCGCCAGATGGCGGGCAATCACTTCGATGATGTCATCCTTGATTTGCTCCAGTAGTCCCGGCGAAATTTGACTTCGGTCGTGCACTAGCACCATTTGTAACCGGCTTTTGGCAAGTGAGCCACTTTTTTCTTTTTGCCCAAAGAGTTTTGTCAGCCAGGTCATGATGTTTCTCCTGATGAATCGTTGAATGCAGATGAGCCTATATGAGACGCAGATAAAGGGAGTTGTGCGTAATGAGTCAACCTAGTTGAGACTATTCACCCAATTTTTCACGCGGTCCAAGAACGTTTCTTTGTGGCTCACATCAATAAAGGGCACATCATGTCCATCTAGTCGCCGGGCAATATTGCGAAACGCCTGTCCGGCACTGGTTCCATTTTGGCCGTTGAGTACCAATGGCTGACCCCGATTGGTGGAAATAACGACGGCTTCATCTTCTGGTACGATACCAATCAACTCAATATTGAGAATATCCAGCACGTCTTGTACCGAGAGCATTTCCTGGCGGGCCACCATAGCCGGTTTTAGGCGGTTGATGATGAGTCGGGCAGGTCCTTTTTCTTCCGCTTCGACCAGACCAATGATGCGGTCTGCGTCGCGTACGGAAGACACTTCAGGGTTGCTGACAATGAGAACCTGGTTGGCGGGGGCGATGGCGTTGCGGAAACCGCGTTCGATGCCTGCGGGGCAGTCAATCAGGATGTAATCGACTTCGGCGCGTAGTTGGTCGCAGACGACGATCATGTCGGTGGGGCTGACGGCCATTTTGTCTCGTGTTTGAGCGGCTGGGATGAGGTATAGCTCAGGCAGACGCTTGTCACGTATCATGGCCTGGCGCAAACGACAACGTCCTTCGATGACATCTACCAGATCGTAGACGATACGATTTTCTAGCCCCATGACAATATCAAGGTTACGCAAACCAATGTCGCTGTCTATGGCGACCACTTTTTTGCCCAGTGAGGCCAGGGCTACGGCCAGGTTGGCCGTGACGGTGGTTTTGCCTACACCCCCTTTACCAGAGGTAACGGTGATAACTTTTCCGCTCATTTATATTTCCTTTAGGCCAGGCGTTGGGGGTGATTGAACGGCAGACCCCTAACACCTAAACACACACCAAGTACACGTTAGCCACGTGTGGGCCAGGCTTCGGCGACGATATGGCCACTGCGAATGGCGGCCTGTTCGGGAAGGGAGTTTTTGCGTTTGCCTTCGGGGGCGACGGCGATCTGGTCGGCAATGCGCAGTTGGGTGGGGTTTAGTTCGAGGGCGCAAATGATAGCGGTGTGATCGCCGTAGGCCCCGGCGTGGACTAAACCACGTAGCCGCCCCCAAACGATGACGTTGCCGCTAGCGATGATCTCGGCTCCGGGGTTGACATCACCAATGATAACGACATCACCCTCGTGTTGGATGGCGCGGCCGCTACGGATTGTCTCTTTTAGGAGTAAACAAGGCGTGGTATGGGCCGCGGCCGCGGGCCGGTCCTGATTATTTGTCTCCTGCCAAAAATTGCCATCCAGGTCTGTGGCACTACCTGCGATCCTTGTGGCCAGACCCAGTTGTCGGGCGGCGTCTCGGGTGCTTTCTCGCTCCGCCAGCACCGCCCACAGCTCCAGGCCATCCTCGGTAAATTGTTTGAGTAAGCGGGATAATTGGATGCGACTCAGCGGCCGCGTACCTACATCCAGCGTGACTTTGCTGCCCTTGAGAAAATCACGCTTCGTCACTAACTCACTCGCCAGGGCGGACAAGACGGCCTGATCCTCACCCTGTCCTAAAGTGAAGAGCAATCCATCACGAATCCCTTTGATATTGACGAGTGTGCCGTTCGGCTGGTGCATAACGTGTATTTTTGCTCAATAGGTGAAATTACACCTAGTCGTAAACCAAATTGAGCCAATGCGGGACAATACAACCAATCAATTGTTGAGATAATACAACAAATCTGCCCGGATTGCAAGTCAAATAAAAAAGAGAGAGGGGTTCAGTCCCGTCTCTCTTTCTTTTATGGTTTAGCAGAGTCTACGAGGCGATTATTCCTCACTGACAATAAAGCTATTCAGAATGCGATCGAGCGCATCCAGGTCGGCTTCGGTGACAGCGAGTACGTTAACCAAAACAAAATAGCTGAGGTCTTCAGGCAGAACGGCTAATACGACATAAATGGAACCGCTACCATCACAATCTGTCCAGAGGTCGTATTTACCGGCATAGACCGGATCGCTGTATTCAAAACGCCCATCATAAGCGCAGGAAGCTGAATAGTCGAAGGAATCCAGGTCCAGGACATCATCCGGCATGGCCAGACGTTCGGCATCAGTTAGACCTTCCAATATGTCTACGGAAGCACCAAAGAAGATGCCAGGAGTAGTCCAGGTGTCGGCCCAGGCTTGTAGATCCGGGGCGGCCCGCACAGCCAGACCGAGGGGATCGCTGGCATCACCCCATATACTACCGTCAATGTCGCTCCAGGTTGTGGGTACTTCGACGAGCAGCAGGCCGGAGTCATCGGAGATGGTGGTGTATTCGTAGGTGGTGCTACTGCCGGTCGTACCGGTATTGCCTTCAACTTCGCTACCGACCGCGGCCGCGAACGAGAACGATTGCTCTAACGCCTGCCCATTCAACTGCCCTTCCAAGACTTCTTCGGTATCAAAACGAAGCACTTCCACGTTCAACACATCCGTAGGGCTATGACCCCGCAGAATATCACAATAATCCGCCATGGAGCCATCCGTACCCAGAATCAAATCTTCCAGGGAAAGAATGATGTCGCCCGGTTCAATGCCTGCGTTATCGGCCGGGGAGCCAGATTTTACGGAAGCTACCCAGATACCCGTCAGACCTTCCCCATCACTTACGGCGGTGCCATTCACCCCAATGGAGGTGACATCCTGAGCCTGACGGAGTTGATCAATCACCCGAATGGCTTCGTCACGAGCAATGGCGAAATATTGGTTCAGGCTGTTAGCCCCCGCATAATTTACACCCACGATTTTGCCATTGGCATCTACCAACGGTCCACCGGAATTACCCGGGTTAATGGTGGCATCATGCTCAAGGACATAATCTACCGAAGCCCACGAGGTTTCACCACTGGCGCGTGCTTTGGAAACAATGCCCCGGGTAAGTGTATATTCCGGATCACCAAGAGGGAACCCAGCGGTATATACATCCAATCCCACATCAATTGGCCCGGCATACCATTCCATATAGGGGAAACCCTCACCATCAATATCAATAACGGCCAGGTCAGAGCATTCGGAAACACCTAAGACACGGGCATTACGGGGCTGATCTTCACCCTCAATATAAACTTGCAGGAAAGCGGCCCCGGTTACAACATGGTTATTGGTGACGGCGATACCCGCCGGATCAATAATGAAACCAGAACCAGCACCCGCCGCGTTGTATTGAAAACCTTCAGCCGGGTCACGGAAGGTTCCTTCAGCAATGATTTGGATGACGGCTTTTTTCACATCTTGCAGATTGTTAACCGCCAGACTTACTTCTGTGGGGGTAGGTTCAGGGGGATTTGTAGGGGCAGGGGGTTGAGTGGGTGTGTCAGCCACGGGTGTTGCCACGTCTTCCCCACCGTTATTATTGCCGCTGTTACCACCACCCCCGCAAGCTAGTGCGGGTAACAAGAACAGAACGAATAATAAAGGCCATAGCTGTCGTTTGAGTTTCACTGTTTGTCCTCCTTAAGAACAGTACAAGATAAACCGGTAAGCCCATATATGCCTGAATGAAGTTGCCAGAATATGGGATAAAAAGGGAAACTGTCTTCGCTAAAGCTGGGACGGAACGGCATAACAATACCTGATGTCCTTCGTTTTGACGATATTTTATGGTGCGGCTGATTTGTAAACTATCGTGCTACTGATATGAGGACTATTTGACGCTGTTTGCCTCTTTGGAGGGGGATATAATCGGCTGGTATGGGGAAGTTGACGATTATGGTGTTAGATGGGCTGACCATTCGTGTCGATGGGCGGCTGGTAACGGGGTTTAAGTCGCGTAAGGCCGAGGCCATGTTGGTTTATCTGGCCTGTCAGCCGCGGCCGCAAACCCGTGACCATCTCGCCAACCTGTTATGGGAAGGCAGTGACCCCAACCAGGCCGGGGCCAACCTGCGTAAAACCCTCTCTGATCTGCGCCAAAACCTGGGCGATTTCCTGCTCATCAACCGGGATGAGATCAGCCTTAACCCGGAATGTGATTGGTGGCTGGACGCGGCCGCGTTCCAACATCTCCTCAAAAACGCCCACCACAACAACTGGCGCGACCTGGAACAAGCCCTCACCTTCTACCAGGGCGATTTTCTGGCCGGGTTCTTCCTGCGGGAAAACCTGGCCTTTGATGAATGGGCTTCGCTGGCACGGGAACGCTGGCGCCTGTTGGCCCTTTCGGCTTTGAGCCAGCTTGTTACGCATTGTTTGCACAGTCGGCGTTATGATTTGGGCGTAGCCCAGGCCACCCGTTGGCTCAACCTTGATCCGTTCAATGAAACGGCGCACCGGCTGATGATGCGCCTGTATGCCCGGCGCGGTCAACGTAACCTGGCTCTGGCCCAATTTGCCACCTGTCAGAACACCCTGGCCGATGAGTTAGGCGTAGAACCCACAGCCACGACGCTGGCTCTGGCCGACCGAATTCGTTTTGCCCCCCAACAGCCGCTATTTATATCACCTGCCTTCACCCCGCTCATTGGCCGTGAGAAGGAGTTGACTCAGATGAGTCAGGCCCTGGAAACGGGGCGGCTGGTAACGATAACCGGTGTGCCAGGGAGTGGCAAAACCCGTCTGGCCGCGGAAGCGACCGCGATTCATACCAGCGATTTTCAGCATGGCGTTTATCTTATTTCAGCCACCGCCAGTCCGTGGCTGGCCGCGGTGAGTCAGGTTTTGGCCTTACCAGAAACAAACACGATTAACCAACTGGCACTGGCCTTACGCGGCCGCGAACGGCTCCTCATTCTCGATGATTGGCGACCAACCCCAGAGGCCCTATTATTTGTCACTGGCCTGCTCCAGCAAACGAACGCCCTCAAACTCATCCTCATCACCCACCAACCAACCGGTCTGCCCGGCGAACAGGTGTTACCGCTGGCTGGCCTGTCCTACCCGCCCCCAGATTCGGACGCGGATATAGCCCTTTTTCCCGCCGGTCAGTTGTTTTTACAGCAGGCCCGCCGAGTCCGGCTGGATTTTGCCCTTACCCCGGAAAATACCCATGATGTGCGTCATATTTGCCAACTGGTGGCTGGGTTGCCGCGTGAACTGGAACGCGCGGCCGCGACCATTCGCGCCTTCACCCCGCGCCAAATAGCCGCCCAACTGGCCGAAAACCAGGCCAACCCGGCACACACACCCGAATCAATCAAGGCTACCCATTCCCTTTGGCCTGATGCCAGTTCGTTAGATGGGGACGAGCAGATTCAACTGGACGACCTGTCACCTATGTTGCTACGTTCGGCCAGACCCCAGGCCGCACTGATCATCCGGTTGTTGGGTGGGTTTCAACTGACCTGGCAGGGAGAGCCGTTAGCAGGCTTCAAGTCACGCAAGGCCGAAGCGTTGGTTGCTTATCTGGTGTGCCAGCCCCGCCCCCATGCTCGTGAAACGTTAGCGACCATGTTTTGGGATGAGAGTAGTCAGGAGCAGGCGCTGGCAAATTTGCGCAAGCTCCTGACTGAGTTGCCCGCCTCTCTGGCCGATTATTTGCACATTACCCGGCAGACGATCACCTTTAATAGCGAAAAATCCCATTGGCTGGACGCGGCCGCGTTTCAGCAACTTCTCTCATCCGGTGATGGCACGTTGGCCGCGCTGGAAGTCGCCATTCGCCTGTATCAAGGGGCATTCCTGGCGGATTTTCATTTACCAGATAGCCCGGAGTTTGAAAGCTGGGCCGCGTTAGCCCGAGAGCGCTGGCATCATCAATTCAGTCAGGCTTTACGCACAGTGGCGCAAACCTGCCTGCATCGTCGCCAATACGGGCAGGGATTGGTTTATGCCCGTCGCCTATATGAAATTGAACCACTAAGCGAGCAGGCCCAAAGGCTTGTCATGCTTTTGCTGGCCCGCCAGGGGCATATCACCGAGGCACTGCATCAATACCAACAGTTCCAGGCCCTGCTGTTAACGCAATTAGGCATTGCCCCCACCGCCGAAACTCAGGCGTTAGCCGAACGGATTCAAACCGTTTCGGGGCAAGCCAATCAACTACCACCCCCCCCGGTTCATTTTGTAGGTCGGGAACAGGAGTTGATGTTGATCAACCAATGGTTGGATGATCCGGCTTGCCGCTTGTTAACGATAACGGGGCCAGGTGGGGTGGGCAAAACGACATTGGCGCAGGTCGCGGCCGCGGACCGGCAGGTAGATTATTTGCATGGCGTGACGTTTGCCTCGATGGTGGGGGTCGTTAATCTGGATGAATTGGTGCCCACCCTCGCGGCCGCGTTGGGATTCTCCTTCAGCGGAGCACAGCCGCCCCGCCAACAACTGCTCAACTACCTGCGCCAAAAAGAGCTTTTGCTGGTGCTAGATAACAGCGAAACACTTACCAGCACCGCCCTGAGCGGTAGCCTGGATTTGGTATTAGACATCTTGCAGCAAGCGCCCCAGGTGAAAATCCTGGCGACTTCGCGTGATCGCTTTAATGTAGCGGCCGAGCAGGTGTGCCACTTGCTAGGATTGCCCCTGCCGCCACCCCAGGCAGAATTGGCGCAGTTGGTTGCCAATGAAGCGGTGCAACTATTCGCGCTACGCGCCGAGGCCAAACAACCCACGTTTGCCCTGACAGCGGAAACGGCCCCGGATGTGGCGGCCATTTGTCGCCTGGTACAGGGTGTGCCGTTGGGGGTGGAACTTGCGGCCGCGGCGGTGGCTTTTTATCCCGTCCGGCGCATTGCCGAAGAGATCAGGCGCAACCTGGATTTCTTGGTGCATCACGCCCCAGAACAGGCTGACCGGCATCGCAGTTTACGGGCGGTGTTTAGCTACTCCTGGCAACTGCTAACCGAGCGAGAGCAGGCGATTTTTCGTCAGCTATCCGTTTTTCGGGGCTTTTTTTCGCTGGAAGCGGCCCAGGCGGTGGTGGGAGCCACCCGGCAGGATATTCTCTGGCTGATTGATAAGACGATGGTGCGCCCTGAACCGGGAGAGCGGTATCAGGTGCATGAACTCCTGCGGCAATATGGAGCGGAAAAGCTGGCCGATGTCCCCGGCGCGGCCGCAACCGCCCAACAGCACCATTCTCGTTATTACACCCATCTGCTCCAACAACAAGAGCCAGCCCTGTTTGGCCGAGAAATCAAACAGGCCGCCCATTATCTGGATGGACAGATGGACAATATTCGGGCGGCCTGGCGTTGGGCGGTGGCCAGGAAGGATGGTGAGGCGTTGGCCGCGGCCGCGTGGGGTCTCTCTCGTTATTGCCTTCTGCGGGGATTGTTTCAGGAAGGGGAACGGTTTTTTAGCGCGGCCGCGGAAGCTTTGCTCGGCCAACCGGCAGTGCGGACGCTCCGTGCGCTCATGCTCTGCGAACAGGCCCGCTTCCTTAATGAACAGGCCCTTTACAGCCAGGCTATTCAGATAGCCCAACAAGCCTTACTCGATAAACCGTCCGTCGCCGTTATGAAGGGTGACACACCTGAACGGCCTGTTTACCCCCTCACAACCAATGCCCACCTGGAACTGGGACGGGCGTTGTGGCGGCAGGGAGAGTACGCGGCCGCGCGCCAACAGGCAGATATCGTCATCCAGCAGGCCCAAGCCGAAGGGCTTTTCTTATTGCAGGCCGAAGGGTTACGTTTGCAAGCCGGTATCCATATTGAATTAGGTGAAAGTGATAAAGGCAAACCGCTCTTTGAAGCCGCCTTAGCCATTTACCAGCAGGCGAATGATTTGCTCAGTGAAAGTACGGTTTTGCACAATCTGGGGCTGATGATGCGGCGGATGGCCGAATTTGCCACCGCTCAACAATATTATGAGCAGGCTCTTACAGCGCGGGAAGCGATTGGTTATCGGCAGGGGATGGCCCTGACATACAACAATTTGGGAGCCTTAGCCAGTGATCGGGGGGATGTGAGCCAGGCGATTGTTTATTCCCAACAGGCGTTGAGCATCAGTCGCCAGATTGGGGATCGGTATGTGGAAGGCATGGCCCTCATCAACCTGGGGATCAATTATCATGATCAGGGGATTTATGAAGCGGCAGGCCGTTATTACACCGAATCGTTGACCTTGTGCCAGGAAACGGGTAACCGGCGGCTGGAAGGGTTGACCCGCCAGATGCAGGCCATGTTTTTGGGCCATTTGGGCGAGTACGCGGCCGCGTTGTCAGCCTGTGATCAGCTCATGGCCCTGGCCGAAGCACTCAATGATCAGGCCATGATCAATTATGCCTGGCTGTGCCGGGGACATAGTTTGTTGGGGCTGAAAGAGTGGGGGGCGGCGCTTTCGGCGTATGAACAGGCCCTGGCTGGTTGGGAAGGGGAGTTGCCCATTTTTGAGATGGAACCAAGAACAGGTGTGGCTCACACCTATTTCCTTCAGGGGAAAATCCCGTTGGCCCGGCAGGCGTTTGAGCCAGTATTGGCTTTTTGGGATATGGGGCACAGTTTGGACGGGTTGTATGAGCCATTGAAGGTGTATCTGGTTGGTTATGAGGTACTCAGCGCGAGTGGGGAAGGGGAACGCGGCCGCGACATTCTCAAGACGGGTTATGCCATTCTCCAGGAGCGGGCCACCAAAATCAGCGATGAAACCATGCGCCACTCCTTCCTCACCCACGTCCTCACCCACCGTGAACTTGCGGCCGCTTATGAAAAAGAACAAATAGGGTAAAACCCCTCACCCCGGTCCTCTCCCGACGCGGAAGAGGGCCCAAAGAGGGAAAAAAAAGAAAAAGAGAGAAAAAATTTTTTTTTGTTTTTTTGTGCCCCTTGGCCCTCCGGGGGTGTCTGTGTTACTTTGCTAAGGGGTGAGGGTCTTGGTTAAAACGCCAACCGTAACTGCCTGCCCTGCCCCATCTGCAAATTACTTACCCCCACCCCCAACAGCCGTAACCGCTGCCCCGGCGACCAATGTTCCCGCCAGATAGCCTCAGCCAGCGCCAAAATCGTTTCCAGATCATCTGCCCCCACTTCCAGCGATTTTTGGCGGGTGAAGGTGGTGAAGTCACTCCAGCGAAATTTGACCGTGACGGTGTGGGCCAGCAGGTTCTCTTGCTGTAATGACTGGGTTACGCTGGTACACATCTGGCTTAATTTTTCTCGGAGCAGATCCGCGTTGTTGATGTCCTGATTGAACGTCCACTCCTGGCTGATACTCTTACTCAGACCTCGTTCGGCTATCACGGGACGATTGTCTTGCCCCTGAGCGCGTTGGCACAGGCTTTCGGCCTGGTTTTTGAAGAGCGGTTTGAGCAAGGTAAGGTCCGCGGCCGCAAGCTCACCACACGTCTCAATCCGCAACCCTTGTAACCGCTCCGCTGTGCGTGGCCCAATTCCCCAGATGGCCCGTACCGGTTGTGGGGCCAGAAAGATCGCCTCTTCGCCGGGGGGAACCACCATATACCCTTGCGGTTTGCGAAAATCTGAGGCGACTTTTGCCACTAGCTTGTTGCTGGCTAAGCCTACGGAGGCGGGTAATTGGGTGGCCGAGAAGACGTGTTTTTGGATCGCGGCCGCGAGCTGTTCCACTTCCCCATGCCCACTCAAATCCACATACGCCTCATCCACACTCATCTGCTCCACCGGGCCATACTCGGCCAGAATGTCCATAATCGAGCGGGAACAGGCCCGGATGCGCGGCCAATCGGCGGGCACAATGAGCAAATCTCGGCACAGGCGCACCGCCTGGCTGGTAGGCATAGCCGAGCGAATGCCCAGTTTGCGGGCCTCATAACTGGCCGAAGCGACCACGCCGCGTTCGTTGGGTTTGCCGCCAACGACTAGCGGCCGCGAACGATGCTCCGGATGATCCAGCAGGTGAACATTGACGTAGAAGGCGTCCATGTCGAGGTGAAGAACGGCGCGGGGCCAGGTGGGGGGCATAGGGTTCGAGTTGGTAGGGGTGGGGCAACCGGGGCGAAAGATGGAACAACGGAATGAGAAATTTCCCGGTTGCCTCACCCTCACCCTGGTTGCACAACAAGAGGGGGCAAGGCAGGTGGGAAATTTGTCTTGCCGTTACATCCTGATCCTGGCCCACCTGCCCTGCCCCTACGTCCATATTACGCCATATCAACGTAACGCATCTTGGTTAACAATTCATCCAGGTTCTCCTTGTCTTCGGCCCAACGGATAGGGTTGTTCTGAATGTATTGCCGCGTGGCGTTTAATTCCCGTTCGTTACGGATAATGCGGTCGTAATAACCCCGTTGCCACACCCTACCATCTGGTGTCTGTCTCAGATTATTGATGCGCCGGGTCATTAACGATTTGAAATTACCAATGACAGCCCCAACGGAACCTGATTCGGCGTTTTGCAGGCCGGGTTGTGGCGAAGTTTCCAGTTGGGGTAGGATGGTGGCACGAATAATAATGAGGATACCATGCAGATGGTTGGGCATGACGATCCATTCATCCATGACGATATGTTGGGCGTGAGGGTGATGGGTGATGTTGGCCACCCGTTTTCCACCAGTTCATGCCAGACGGGGTTATCGAAAAGGGTTTCCCGTTGGTGGGTGCAAATGGTGATGAAGTAGATACCGGCAGAACGGTAATCCCAATCGCGCAACCGGGTAGAACGGCGGTGATGTTTGTATGGATCGTAGCGGTTGGGCATGGACGAATTGTAACACAACCGGGGAAATGATGTGGTGTAAGGACGCGTAGGGGTGGGGGCAACCGGGGAAAGATGGAACAACAGAACGAGAAATTTCCCGGTTGCCTCACCCTGGTTGGGCAATATCCGTCTCGTAAGAGGGGGCGAGGCAGGTGGGAAGCTTGTCTCACCGTTGCATCTTGATCCTGGCCCACCTGCCCCGCCCCTACCATCATGTCATCGGCAAAGGCGGGTAGGGGTGGGGCAACCGGGGCGAAAGATAGAATAACGAGATAAGAAATTTCCCGGTTGCCTCACCCTGGTTGGGGCAATATGCGTCTCGTAAGAGGGGACGAGGCAGGTGGGAAGCTTGTCTTGCCGTTACATCCTGATCCTGGCCCACCTGCCCCGCCCCTACGTAACACACCTTACATCTCTAATATCTATAGCTTTCAAGAAAAAGATTTTGTTTGTAGTGACCGCTTTAGCGGGCTAGCACCAGCCCGCTAAAGCGGTCACTACGAACCAAGACCCCAAATGATTATCTGAACAGCTATAGCTGGCTCTTTAACCCCAGAATATGCGTTTCTAGATCGGCCAGTTGGCTTTCTTGTTGCTCTAGCCGCGCTTTTTCAGCCCGCACGAAGCGGGAGAAGGGGGCCACGGTGTCATCAATGCGTTGCACGGCCCGGCGCATTTCCCGGTTAAACTGTTCGGTGAGGCTGGTGACAAGCTGACGGCGCAGGTCGTTGAGTTTGGTTTCTAGCTCCTGTTTGGCTTTGCGGCGGCGCATGGGCAGAACCAATAGGCCGAGGGTCGCGGCCGCGAGGCCCGTCACTATCCCCGTCACATCCACCCACACCACCTGCACCGCCACGGCGATGGCAATACCCACGCCTACCCCTACCCCGGCCAAACCCGCTTCCACCACGGCCATACGGGCACTATCGGCCAGGCGGGTCGCTTCCCCCTCATTATCATAATGCTCAATGGCCGACTGCACCGACTTACCGATGGAATCCACCAGTCGTTGCCGGTCATAAGCCAGCGTCCCTTCACGCGGGCCACCCTGGCCTACAATCCGGTCATCGTGTTCCTGGCGCCGTTGGGCCAGATGCTCCGCCACCGCCGACCACTGGCGCAAATCTTGCTCTACCATCCAGTCCACCAACTCACCTACCCGTGATTCAATCTGCTGGGCGGTATTACCAATCACCTGGTCTTCATACTGTTGTTTGATCTTACTCGTCTGGATGAGATCAGTGATGCGCCCCAGGCGGATGGTTTCATCAAAAAAAGCATTGCCTCGTTTTTCCATACCAAACAGCAGGTTGTCCACCTCACTCAGGCGGGCCGTGAACTGCCGTTGCATATCGTCCTGGTGGTAACGTTGTTGGGTTTCGATGTCGTGGAGTAGGGTACTGTCTTCGGCTAACCCGGCAAGGTCGGCCTGCACGAAGCCCATCTGTTTTTTGACCAGCTTTTGGCCCACGCCGAGGGGGTTAAGGAGTTTGAGCCGGAAGCGGCCGCGATCATCCAACGTCTCTTCAATAAACTTTTCCAGTGGTTCAAAACCACTCGGTTGCCAAAATCGAGGTTCTCCGGCTTTGGCTTTTTGGGCCAACCGGGCCGACACGGGGAAAATAGCCCCGATTTCGCCAATCAACCGCTTACCCGCATCACGCACAAACTCCACAATTTGCGCCACTTCCGCTTCATTCGCCAAAATATCCACTTTGTTGATGATCAGGACAATCTTTTTGCCCCAGTCACGGATGCGTTCCAGGAAGGCGCGTTCACTTTCCGTAAAGGGGCGATCCGCTGAGGTGAGAAACAGAACCAGATCACTGCGGGGAATAAAATCCACCGTTAGCGCCTCATGTTCGCGCAAAATGGCATTGGTTCCCGGTGTGTCTACAATGTTGATGTTTTTTAGCAGAGAGATGGGGGCCGTATGCACCCAAATGCCTTTTTCCCGCGCGGTTTGTTCCACCGTTTCGCCATGTTTTAGCAGATGAATCTGGCTGGTGGTGGGGGTAATGCCTTCGGCCAGCAAACCAGACTGTCCCAACAGGGCATTGATAAAAGAAGATTTACCGGAGTTAAACTCTCCGGCAATCACCAATAAAAACAGTTCGTCTAGCTGGCGCAACGACTCAGCCAGAGCGAGCCGGTCATCGGCTGTGGCGGAACTGGTTGCCAACACATCACGCAACTCTCCCAGAGTGTTGCGCGTCAGTTTTAACAATTCCTCTTGATGGGCATCTAAAATCGCTTCCATTATGCTTATTCCCCCGACGTGCTTTTTTATTATCCAAAGGTGAGATAAATAAAGAAGCCTAACCCCATAACGAGCACCCCGGCTACGCCAAAAAGGTCAAAAAAGTTTCTATCATAGGCCCGGTCCTGACGATGTTCTTCACGCCGGGCGGCATCCATTTGTTCCAACGCTCTGCGGCCGCGCCCCGCCCGCCCCGGAAATGGTTCAGAAGCCAATATAGCGCCTACCAAGCTGGTCAACCCACCCCCAATGAGTAAACCCAACGCATAACCAGAGCCATCACGCCAGCCAATGACCTGGCAAACCACCACGGTAAGCACCACCACCCCCACGATGATTAAAACCACCTGGCCTAGATAACGGCCTATCTCTTTACTGCGATTTGTTTTATTGTTCATTATTTCCGTCAGTTTTTCGCCTGGGGCACAGGCTTATGATCTCAGGCCCTTTGTAAAACTGGCCTGGACCAAGTTTACGACCGGGTTTTGCTTTACACAAGCACCCGATATTTTATTGTCTGGATGCTCAGATTCTATTCTACCTTGCCGAACAGGGTATGAACCATTGAAAAGGAGAATCATTTAAGGCGATTGCCTGCTGGGTTTACGCCCGCCCCAAGGACAGGGTGTTTTCTAAAGTGGGCAAAATGGGCGACCTCGCCCATTTTACCCACAGATCGGGTTCTCCCTTCCCGCCAGGGTTCCGCCGGGAAGCCGCGAAAAACGGCCCTTAAAAAGTTCCCCGCCCCTGGGGGCGGGGTTAGGGGTGGGGGAAGCCCGACTATGTCATCGTCCTCGTAATTATTGGGGGTGTTGGTTCATTTTTGAGACAGAGTTAGGAAAAACAAGCGGCTCGTTTTGCCTGCCGCCAACTATGTTATACTGAGAATCACACACAGGTAACGGATCGGAGTCTCAATGGTATGGGGTGGTCCGCGGCCGCGAACCAAAATTCACGATCTCTGTATTGGTTTACCTCTGGTCTCCTGTTAAGATGAGCCTGATCACCAAAGGGTGATACACCTTAATGTTGTTCCTCCACGTTTCATGAAATTGTTATGGAAGACTGGCGTAAATATCTCATCCAAAGTACCAGAACTGCGTTAATTATTGCGGCCGCGATGATCCTGTCATTGGCTATGGCCGGCATTTTTGCCGATGCCCTAGACCTGTTCACCGTACCGCTCACCCCGCCAGCCCTGGTAAGTGCCGGCGTCGGTTTTGTTACCATTGGCATATCCTGGTTCCTCATGCGGCGAGCCGAAGAAAGTGGTTACGCCCGCCAGCTCACTTTTATCACCTTTACCCTCTTAGCTCTCACCGTCATGTTAGCCACCCTTTTATTTGGGGGCATTGCTTCCGTTTTACCCTATGCCTACACACCCATCATTTTGGCCGTCGCCATCTTATTGGGGTTAAAAGCCGCGCTGGGCATGGCTACCATCAGCCTGTGTTTACATGCTCTGGCCGCTATGCTGGAAATCTACCAAATCTATACCCCCGTACCCATTTGGGGAACCGCCATCAACTTACACGACAATCCGGGTATCGGCCTCATCGTATTGGTCATTGCCATGATCATCTTTTTCATGGTGGCCTGGGTGGCGGGAGCCTTATCGGATCTATTGGCTGAACAGAACCGCTCCATTGGCGCAAATAATGAACTTCATCGTCAGGAAGAGATGAAGACGCAGTTTTTGAGTACCGTAGCCCATGAATTGCGTACCCCACTCACCTCAGCCCGTGGTTATCTGCATCTCGTTAACGCGGGCATGATCCCTGCCGCTAAGTTGAACGAAGTGTTGGCGCGTATCCAGGAAAATGTGGAAACGATTACCGGTCATGTCAATGACCTGATGTTTTTGCAGGAAATTGAGCTGGTTGTTGAACGCAGTGATCAAATTGATCTGGTGGAGCTAACCCAGGATGTGTTGAATCTGTATAAACCCCGCAGCCTTAACACAGGGATCAATCTTCAGTTGGAAGCCAGCGATCATATTCCTACCATCAAGGGGGATCAAAACGCGCTGACAAGAGCCGTTATGGCTCTGGTTGACAATGCCGTGAAATATAGCCCTCATGGGGGTGATGTGTTGGTGCGCGTAGGCTCAGAAAATGGGCATGTTCATTTAAGTATTCAGGATGAAGGGATTGGTATTGATGCCAAACATCTGCCCCATATTTTTGAACGGTTTTACCATGTGGATAAGGATACCGACCATGTTTATGGGGGTTTGGGCGTGGGTTTGCCCATTGCCCAACGGTTGGTGCGGGCACACGGCGGTGACATCGGCGTTTCATCTAAGTTTGGTGAAGGGAGCAAGTTTACTATCTGGTTGCCGGTGAAGTAGGATGGGAGGGGAACTGTAGGAACTCAGGGGAACTCTGGGAACTCGCAGACTCGCCACGCCACTTTGCCACTTTGCCCCTCTGCCACTTTTTTCCTCAGGAGTAAACATCATGTATAAGAACAACCCCCTGACTCCTTTTTTAGTGGGTCAGGGTTTTTTGTTGTTAGATGGGGGGTTGGCGACGGAGTTGGAGAAGCAGGGGCATGATCTGAATGATCCCCTGTGGTCGGCGCGGCTCTTGTTAGAGAACCCGGAGGCAATTCAGCAAGTTCATCAGGATTATTTGCAGGCGGGGGCGGATTGTTTGCTTACAGCCAGTTACCAGGCCACGGTAGTCGGTTTTCAACAGCGGGGTTTGAGCCGAGAGCAGTCCGTGGCCCTTATGCGGCGGTCGGTGGAATTGGCGCTGGGGGTGCGGGATGTGTTCTGGGCCGATGAAGTGAACCGGGTAGGGCGGCCGCGGCCGCAAATTGCCGCCAGCATTGGTCCCTACGGAGCCTATCTGGCCAACGGGGCCGAATACACCGGCGATTATGACCTGGATGAAACTGGCCTGCTTACCTTCCACCGGGAACGCTGGCATATCCTGGCTGAGTCTGGGGCCGATTTGTTAGCTTGCGAGACTATCCCTTCGGCCATAGAAGCCAGGGCCTTGGCCCGATTGGCCCAAGAAACACCAGACACACCGGTATGGGTGAGTTTTAGTTGCCGGAATGGGGAGCAAATTAATGATGGCACGTTGCTGGCGGCCGCGGCCGCGCCGCTTCTGGACTTACCGCAAGTCGTAGCCTTGGGGGTTAACTGCACGGCTCCATCCCATATTGCCCGCCTCATCACCCACCTCAAGGCGGTCACAGACAAACCTATTGTGGTTTACCCCAACTCTGGCGAGACGTATGACGCCGGACAAAGGTGCTGGTCAGGGATAAGTTCAGCGGCTGAGTTCGCGGCCGCGAGCCAAACCTGGTTCTCTGCCGGGGCCAGCCTCATTGGCGGCTGTTGCCGCACCGGGCCAGAGCATATCCGGCAGATGCGACAAAGGTTGACAGCCCTGGTTGATTGACGATTTACGATTTACGATTTACGATTGCGGCCGCTTATCCAATCGTCAATCTACAATCGTCAATCGTCAATCCTTATGTTTTCACTCACACGCGCCCGCATGGACACCCCCGGTTGTGACAATGTCATCCACTTCAACAATGCCGGGGCGGCCCTCATGCCCAACCCGGTCATTGCGGCTACCGTCGGCCACCTGTACCTGGAGTCACAGATAGGGGGGTACGAAGCGGCCGCGGCCAACCAGGGCAAAGTAGAAAGGGCATACGACGCGGCCGCGAGCCTTATCGGTTGCTCCCCTGACGAAATCGCCCTTACCGAAAACGCCACCCGTGCCTGGGACATGGCCTTCTACAGCATCCCGTTCCAACCGGGAGACCGCATCCTCACCTGCACCAGTGAATACGCCAGCAACTACATGGCCTTTTTGCAGGTTGCCCGGCGCACCGGAGCCGTCGTCGAGGTCATTCCCAATGACCAACACGGTCAAATCTCGGTCTGGAAACTGCAAGAGATGATGGACGAGAAGGTCAAGCTGATCGCCATCAACCACATCCCCACCAACGGCGGTCTCATCAACCCGGCAGAAGAGATCGGGCAAGTGGCGCGAGAGGCAGGGGTGTTGTACCTGCTCGATGCCTGCCAATCCATCGGCCAGATACCGGTGTACGTGGAGGAGATTGGTTGTGATTTTCTGAGTGCCACCAGCCGTAAATATCTGCGCGGGCCACGAGGGGTGGGTTTTCTATACGTGTATCAGGAGCGCATCAGCCAGTTGGAGCCACCGATGGTGGATTTGCAGGCCGCGGATTGGGTATCGGCTGATGCGTACCGCCTGAAAGACAACGCCCGCCGTTTTGAAACCTGGGAAAGCAACGTGGCTGGGCGCATCGGTTTGGGCGTCGCCCTCGACTATTTGCTAGAACTGGGGATTGAAGAAACCTCGGCCCGGCTGTGTACGTTGGCGGAAAATCTGCGCCAGAAGTTAGCGGGCATCCCCGGTGTGACAGTGCATGATCTGGGGGAGCGGCAGGGTGGTATTGTGACGTTGACGGTAGATGGGTGGGACGCGGCCGCGGTCAAACAACGCCTGGCGGAACAACAGATCAACGTCTCCATCTCCACCCCCTTCTCGGCCCGCCTGGATATGGACGCCCGCCAATTACCCGGCCTCGTCCGGGCCTCTGTTCATTATTACAACAGCGAACCAGAAATCGAGACCTTTTGTGAAACGATAGAGTCTCTCATACATGGATGAGGAAGTACCTTTCACTATGACAAATCAAAAACCTGAAAAAACTTTTTTTGTGACCGGGGGAGCCGGTTTTATCGGCTCCCATTTGTGTGAAAACCTTTTGCAGATGGGCTACCGGGTGTCAGCCCTGGATAACCTGTCAACCGGGCGGATGGCCAATATCAGCCATTTGTTAGGCCATCCCCATTTCCACTTTGCGCGGGCGGAGATTACCAACGCCATTGTCATGGACCGGTTGGCCTCAGAGGCGGATGTGATTATTCACCTCGCGGCCGCGGTCGGGGTCAAACTTATCGTTGAACGCCCTGTGCAAACCATCGAAACCAACGTCATGGGCACAGAGTATGTCCTCAAATCGGCTCTGCGTTACGGTTGTCGCACCCTCATCGCCAGTACCTCAGAGGTGTATGGCAAAGGAAGCCGCCTACCGTTCAGCGAAGACGATGACGTGCTCCTGGGGGCAACTAACAAAAACCGCTGGGCCTACGCCGCCAGCAAGATGGTAGATGAGTTTCTGGGACTGGCCTATCATCACGAATATGGTCTGGAAACGATTCTGTTGCGCTTTTTTAACACCGTCGGGCCACGCCAGGTCGGGCATTATGGCATGGTCATTCCCCGCTTTGTGGGGCGGGCTTTAGCCGGTGAAGCCATGGAACTGTTTGGTGATGGGGAGCAGAGTCGCTGTTTCTGTGATGTGCGTGACGTGGTGCAGGCGGTCATTGGTCTGGCCCTGCACCCCGATTCACCGGGGCGGGTCTACAACATTGGCGGCACCGAGGAAGTGACCATTCGGCAACTGGCGGAGCGGATCAAAACGCTCACCAACAGCAACTCACCCATTGTTACCATCCCGTATGATCAGGCGTATGCCCCTGGGTTTGAGGATATGCGTCGTCGTGTACCCGATATCAGCCGGGTGGATGGCCTGTTGGGCTGGCAACCGACTCGTTCGCTGGATGAGATTTTGACCAGTGTGATTGAGTCTATGCGATGAAATCATCGGTAGCCGAAATCAGAGCGCGGTTTGATAATGATGTAGAACGGTTTGCTAATCTGGAAACCGGCCAATCAGCGACGGTGGATGCGCCCCTGGTGTTGGAATTAATTGCCCGGTGCGCGGCCGCGGCCAACCCACAGGCGACTTCTCTGCTTGACATTGGTTGCGGTGCGGGCAATTACAGCCTCAAACTACTGGCCCAGTTGCCAGACATGAATGTGACGCTCGTTGACCTGAGCCGCCCTATGCTGGATCGGGCTGTACAACGAGTAGCATCGGCCACCCGGGGGCAGGTTGAGGCGGTGCAGGGGGATATTCGGGACGTGGAATTGGGGGTGGGGAAATACGAGGTGATGGTCGCGGCCGCGGTGTTTCACCACCTGCGCACCGACGACGAATGGGCAATGGTGTTTCGCAAATGCCACGCCGCCCTCAAACCCGGGGGTTCCCTCTGGATTTCTGACCTCATCAGCCATGATTTCCCCTCGGTTCACGAGGTTATGTGGGCTACCTACGGCGAATACCTGACCGAACTCAAGAATGAGGCCTATCGGGATACCGTGTTTGGTTACATCCAAGCCGAAGACACACCTCGCTCCTTACTTTTCCAGACCGATCTTCTCCGCCAGGTTGGTTTCTCCCAGGTTGAGATTTTGCACAAAACCAGTTGTTTCGCCGCCCTCGGCGCAATCAAATAGAAGAGTACAGAGAAACCCATAAGGCGCCTTTAATCGTAAATCGTAAATCGTAAATCGTAAATTCCACAGGTGAGAGATGAGTACCCTAAACAAATACAGTTCCCGTTTGACCCAGGTAACGGCCCAGCCCGGCTCGCAGGCCATGTTGTATGGCACGGGGTTGACGCCAGAGGATATGCAGAAGGCTCAGGTAGGCATTGGTAGCATGTGGTATGAGGGGAACACCTGTAACATCCATCTGAATGATTTGTCGGCCAAGGTGAAAAAGGGGGTCGCGGCCGCGGGGCTGGTCGGTATGCGCTTCAACACCATCGGCGTCAGTGACGGCATCTCCATGGGAACCGATGGCATGAGCTACTCCCTGCCCTCCCGCGACCTCATCGCCGACTCCATCGAAACCACGATGGGGGCACACTATTACGACGCCCTCATCGCCATTCCCGGTTGCGACAAAAACATGCCCGGTTGCCTCATGGCTATGGGGCGGCTCAATCGGCCCGCCCTCATGCTCTATGGGGGCACCATTCACCCTGGTTGCCTGGGTGATCAGGAGTTGGATATTGTCTCAGCCTTTGAAGCGTATGGGCAATATCTGGCGGGAACCATTGACCGGGCACGGCTGGAAGCGGTGGTTCGCCATAGCTGCCCTGGCCCCGGCGCGTGTGGCGGCATGTACACTGCCAACACCATGGCCTCAGCCATTGAAGCCCTGGGCATGTCCTTGCCCTACAGCGCCACCGCCCCTGCCGAATCCCCCGAAAAAGAGGCAGAATGTGCCCTGGCTGGGTCGGCCATTTTGTCTTTGCTGGAGCGCGATCTTAAACCGCGTGACATTATGACCCGCGCCGCCTTTGAGAACGCCATGGTGGTGGTGATGGTGTTGGGGGGTTCCACCAATGCGGTGTTGCACTTGCTGGCGATGGCTCGTTCGGTGGATGTGCCCTTAACCATTGATGATTTCCAGGCGGTGAGTAACCGTGTGCCCATGTTGGCCGATCTAAAACCCAGCGGCCGCTTCCGTCAGGAAGATTTGCACAAAGTGGGCGGCACACCGGCCCTGATGAAATATTTGCTGGCGGTGGGTTTGCTCAATGGTGATTGCCTGACGGTAACCGGGCAGACTATCGCCGAAAACGTGGCGGGGCTACCGGAATTTACACCGGGGCAGGTTGTGGTGCGGCCGCTGTCCAAACCCATCAAACCCACGGGTCACATTCACATCCTGCGCGGCAACCTGGCTCCCGATGGGGCCGTCGCCAAAATTACGGGCAAAGAAGGGTTAAATTTCAAAGGGCCAGCCAAAGTGTTTGATGGTGAAGAAGCGATGTTGGCCGCTTTAGAGCAGGGGCAAATTGCCAAAGGGGACGCCATCATCATCCGTTATGAAGGGCCAAAGGGCGGGCCAGGTATGCCGGAGATGTTGACGCCGACTTCGGCGTTGATGGGTGCGGGGTTGGGTCAGGATGTCGCCCTTATCACCGATGGCCGGTTTTCTGGGGGGTCGCACGGGTTTATCGTGGGGCATGTCACCCCGGAAGCGCAGGAAGGTGGTCCCCTGGCCCTGGTGCAGGAGGGGGACATGATTCATATTAATGCCAAGAAGAATATGCTTTCCGTAGAAGTTGCCCCCACGGAGATGGAACGGCGACGGGCTGAGTGGGTGCAACCGCCCTACAAAGCCACGCGGGGCGCCTTGGCTCGTTACATCCGCACCGTCAAATCCGCCTCAGAAGGGTGCGTGACCGATGAGGAGTAAACATGACTGACAAAGGGTTGGTAAAAAAATTGCAAATAAAGCCGGGAAACAAGGTGGGGATGATGAATGCCCCGGTTGGTTTCGCGGCCGCGTTAGGGACCTTGCCGGAAGGTGTAACGTTAATCATGGGGGTGGAGCCAGACCTGGATGTGGCCCTGTTATTTGCTCAAGATAGCACCGTGCTGAAACGTGACGCGGCCGCAACCCTCTCCGCCCTCAACCCCACCGGCATTCTCTGGATTGCTTACCCCAAAAAGACATCCAGCCTCAAAACAGACCTGACCCGTGATGAGGGTTGGAAAGTCATTGAACCACTGGGCCTAACCGGTGTCGCCAGTATCGCCCTTGATGACACCTGGACGGCCTTGCGCTGGAAACGAGCCGAGCATGAGACCCCGGAAAGCCAGTTTGAAGCCCAATATGCCGGTGGCAAGGAACATTTGCGCCCTATCGCGGACAAACTGGTTGAGCTGGGAATGGCGCTAGGGGAAGATGTAACCCTGAATGTGCGCCAGAGTTATGTGGCGCTGACGCGGGGCAAGCAGTTTGCGGCCATCGCTCCGACGACCAAAACACGGCTGGACCTGGGTTTGCGGCTGAAGGGGTTGGACTCGCCATTGGGAGGCCGCATCACCGAAGCCAAAAACATCGGCGGCGGCTCCATCACCCACAAAATTAGCCTTACCTCGCTCGATGAGATTGACGCTGAGGTCAAAACCCTGTTGTGGTCGGCCTATCAGTTGGTAGGATAGCGCATTATGTACCAACGGATTGTGGTCAAATTTGGTACCAGCGTCTTGACGGTCGGGACACCTCGCCTGCACCGTCCCCAAATGGTGAACCTGGCCCGCCAATGTGCCGAACTGCATCATCGCGGCCGCAAACTCATCCTTGTTACCTCCGGGGCCATCGCCGCCGGGCGTGAACAGCTCAACCAGCCTGGCCCATCCCCGACCCTGGCCCACAAACAGATGTTGGCCGCTGTGGGGCAAACCACCCTCATGGCCTTGTGGGAGCAGTTTTTTACCATTTATGGCCTGCATGTGGGGCAGATGTTGCTCACCCGCGCCGATGTGGAGCGTCGCGGCCGCTACCTCAACGCCCGCGCCACCTTACACACCCTGCTAGAAAACCAGATCATCCCCATCATCAATGAAAACGACGCCGTTGCCACCGAAGAAATCCGCGTGGGCGACAATGACAACCTCTCGGCCCTGGTAGCCACGCTGGCTGAGGCCGATTTGCTCATCCTGTTGACCGATCAACCAGGCCTATACACCGCCGATCCCCGCACCGACCCATCGGCGCAACTCATTCCTGAAGTGGGGTTGATTGATGACGCTCTGCGGCAGTTGGCTGGGGGCAGTGTGAGCGGCCTGGGGGTGGGGGGTATGGCGACGAAATTGCAAGCGGCCGCGACTGCTCGTCTGGCTGGGGTAGATGTGGTTATCGCTTCGGGACAAGTGCCGGATGTCATTTTGCGGGTAGCTGAAGGAGAAGCGGTAGGCACTCGCTTTCCGGCTACCCAAAGCCGCCTGGAGAGCCGCAAAAAATGGATTCTGGCAGGGCCGCGGCCGCAGGGAACGATTTATGTGGATGAAGGGGCTAAAGAGGCGGTGTTGGATCGCGGCCGCTCCTTATTGCCCGCCGGTGTCATGGGTGTAACAGGGATGTTCCAGCGCGGCGATACGGTGATGATTCAAACGCCAGATGGAAGGGAGTTCGCCCGTGGTATTGTTCAATATGGCAACGACGATTTACAACGCATTGCCCGATGCCAATCGGAAAAAATAGAATCCGTTCTCGGGTACACCTACGGAGCGGTGGCCGTCCATCGCAATGATTTAATCGTTCTGTGACCCCATGCAACAGATGACGGGTACGGATGGCTGAATAAGTTTTTAGTATAGCTTTACATAACTCCCTAGCCGGTTTAGTCGGAAGACCCATCCCCCCGCCCCTGGGGCGGGGTTAGGGTGGGGGATTCCGGATGCTAAACGAATGGTGAGACTTGTCATAAAACATACGTCCACCTTTCGTAAAACTGTACTAAAGTTCATCCCGTGTAAATCTCTTTACTCCTTGCAACTCTTGATCCTGGTTGACCGTATACTTTTTGTGATAAAAAAAACCCATAAGCGCCGCTGTTGGCGCACAAAAGGATGGTCAACATGACAAAACAACACGCTTTAGAACGACAAAATGGCATGATTGCCGGGGTTTGTGGCGGGATTGCTGCCTATACGGGCATGAGCGTTTTCCTGGTACGGCTCATCTTCTTCCTCTTACTGATTCCCGGTGGTTTGCCCGGTTTATTGCCTTATCTGGTGCTCTGGTTGGTGATGCCCAAGGCCAAATATTAGTTCTGGGAACAAAATCGGGGGAATAGGCGTTTGATGGTTGTAACTCGACTGGCGGAAATATGCCGGTCATAAAAAAGGAGACAACCATGTATCGTAGAACCCAGAAGACATTGCTTATCCTAATTTTGGCCCTGATGGTGGGCTTGATTGTGGCCTGTACACCGACAGAGAATGATGGCGGAAACGCGGCCGCGACGCCGACCACTGATCCCGACACCCCCGTCAGTTCGGATGATCCAACTATGGAACCAGAACCAGTGGGCGAAGTTATTACCGGCACGGCCATGATTGACAGTGTGGACCTGCTCCTATTAGAGAGCTTTCCCCTGCAAATGACGGCGCACATCACCGGCAATTATCCCGACGGCTGTACCGGGTTGGGCACAGTGACACAAGAGCGCGTAGAGAACATCATCACCATCACCGTAGAAACCACCCGCCCGGCTGATATGATGTGTACGCAGGCGTTGGTGCCGTTTGCAGAAAACGTTTCGGTAGACATTCACGGTCTGCTGGCGGGCGAATATTCGGTGATAGTGAACGGCGTTGAGGCTACCTTTACTCTGGACACCGATAACGTTCTGCCCTAAAGGTTTGCCAGAGAGTGAATTTCATCGAGACCTGACAAGTTTCCGAAAACTTGTCAGGTCTCTAGACCAGTAAAATGGCTGTCCCCGCCCAGGGTGACAGCCATTTTTTGTTTGGCTGTTATATTCCGGTGAGTTAAAACGAATAAATAAGAGAAGTAGAGAAGCAATTGCCTCTTGAAAGGGATGGCTCGTGTAATCTATACTGAATTAATTGTTGATTAAGATTCTGTGTCAGGTGATGGTGGTAAGAGACCAGGGGAGCACAACCACTGCCACACCTGCCCCAAACAAACCCAAATAAAGGTGATCATCATGCTCAAGAACTCTGTTTCCCGCTCCTTCTTGCTCCTTTTCTTGGCCCTGTTTTTGTTAGGCGCGACGATGCCATTGGCCGCGGCCGCGCCAGCCGCCTCAGCCACCCAACAAAGTGGGTCTACCGCTACCATTGGCACGGGTGCGCTGAATGTCCGTTCCGGCCCTGGTATGGGTTACGGCGTTGTCACCGTCTGCACCTACGGTCAGGTTGTGACCATGATTGGCCGTAATAGCAACAACAGTTGGGTCAAAATTCGCCTGTCCACAGGCCATGAGGGTTGGGTTAGCGCCCCTTACATTGTGCCCAGTGTGGCTATTGCCAGTTTACCCCTGGCCGATGGCACGACCAGTCCACCGCCCAGCAGTACCGCCACGGGCACGGTGGCAACTGGGGCGCTGAATGTGCGTTCCGGCCCGGGGATTGGTTATGGCACGCTAACCGCCGTCTACCGAGGTACAACGTTTACCCTGTTGGGGCGCAACGGGGATGGCAGTTGGGTGAAAATCCGCCTGAGCAGTGGCACCGAAGGTTGGGTCAATGGCTCGCTCATTACGCCATCGGTCGCTATTTCCACCCTGGCCGTTTTAGATGGCTCAACGCCCTCAACCACCGCCAGTGGCACAGTCGCCACCGGTGCGCTTAACGTGCGTTATGGTCCGGGGGTGAGTTATGGGGTCATTACGGCCATTCAACAGGGTAATTATGTGACCTTGTTGGGACGAAATAGCAATAGTAGTTGGGTCAAAATCCGCCTGGTGGGTGGTACGGAAGGCTGGGTCAACGCTTCACTGCTGACCACGAGTGTGGCTGTGAGCAGTTTGCCCGTGCTTGACAGCGGCGGTACGGGTACGGTTCCCCCACCGGCATCAGGAGCAACGGCGACTGTAACCACAGCGGCGAATGTTCGCTCCGGGCCGGGCACGGGTTATTATGTGCTGGCGGGGGTTTATCCCGGCAAAGTGTTGACACTGTTGGGGCGCAATCACACCTCGGAATGGGTGCAGGTGCGCCTGGCGGATGGCACAACGGGGTGGATTTATGCCTGGTTGGTGACGTTGAGTGTGCCGCTGAATGGCTTGCCGGTAACTGGTTAAACGCACACCAAGAACGTTAAGTTATCAGAAAAACGCGGCCGCAATCCAGATTTGCGGCCGCGTTTTTGTTTCAAGTTCGTTTGCGTCGGGAGGGGAAACCCAGAACGAGCAGGGGTAGAACAATAAGGCCCAGGCCACTACAAAGTCCCGATGAGCCGCTGACTGCGGCCGCATCGCTGCGGGTGGGGGTATTGCCAGGGGTGGGCGTTTGTACAACCACGGTCACGGGAGCCTGAGCCACGGTGGTGGCGGGTGGTGGGGTAACTGAGGTCACAGGAGATGGTGACGCGGCCGCGACTTCCGCCGTTGTCTCTGCGGTTGGTGTACGGGTGGCAAAACTCATTAGGGTAGGTGAAGGGCGAGCCGTCGGCAAAGGCCAGGGGGTGGGGGTAGCAAATTGGCCTGGCTCTAGCCCCAGCCAGACAGCCCACCCGGCTTCAAATTCCCCGGGGGTGACACCCAGAGCGATGAGGAAGGCATCTTCGGTGCCGCGACCTGCTTTGTAAGCGGCTAGTAAATCAGCCAGCCCCTGGGTTCCGTAAGTTTCGACCAGATAGGTGACGGCGCTCAGCCCTTCAGCGTAGGCCAGGCGGGTGCGTTCTTCACTGTTTTGGAAGCCAAAACCATAACGCAAGGTGGACAGGGAGATGAGATCACCGTCCGCGGCCGCGCGTTCTACCAATGTCAGAGTAAAACTGGGATCACTGAACTCATTGTATTGGGCCACCCCTTCGTCTAACCAGGTAGGTACGGGAGCAGTGGGGTTATAACTGGCCTGGGCCAGATAGAGATGGGAAATCTCGTGGGGAATGACATCATTTAGCCATTGATTCTGGGAGCCAAAGGCGGACACAATCTGGGTGGTGACACCAATGTTGGGGAATGCCTGTCCACCAATGAAATCCACCAAGCCACCCTGCCACTCGGCAAACTCATCAAAATCGTTGTAAACGATGATTTTGATGGGGAATTCCAGTTCAGTTTGGAAGAGGGCTTGTTGGGCGGCGAAGGCCCGCCCGGCAATCTCAAATACCTGATCCCCAAAGGATGCGGGTCGATCATGCCACCACACTTCCAGGTTCTCATCAGCCAGAATTTGCCAATCGTAACGGGTATCATCGTAATAGACTAACGCTTCCGGGCTACGCACCACATTGCCCGCGGAATCGGTCACTTCCCAGGCGTAATAAAATGGGGTGCTGGGAACGGTGGTGATGGCCCAGATATACTCCAGGTTGACGGTAGCTCCAGGGTTCATCTCTATGTCTACGATGGTCGTACCGCTGGAGAGGTTGATGAAGTTGCTATTACGCAGGCGTAGTTGGGCGCTGGTAATCTGTCCCGCGTCAATCGTTACCCCGACCCGGAAGGTGAGGCTGGTGGGAAAATTGTTGACGGTTTCGGTGGAGCTGAAGGTGACGGTGGGGGCTGTTTGCGCGGCCGCGTTACCCCCCAACATTATCCATAAAAACAATAAAAACAGGCCCAATGTCCATTGACGCATATCGTTCTCCCTTTTTAATTTCCTGAATTATAATCCGCTCTACGGTAAACACATGTCATTATCCCTATTGTTTTAGGGTATGCGCATATTCTTGAAAGGAAGTATCTATTCAGGTGCTCGTTCCACGCTCTGCGTGGAATGCTCGCTGCGACGCTCTGCGTCGTGTAGGACGCAGAGCGTCCCGGATGGTATTCCCACGCAGAGCGTGGGAATAAGTTCGGACACCTGTATAAATACGAAAGGAAAATAAATTCGGGTCGTTTTCGTGGGCGTTTGCCCGCGAAAAACGACCCTGTAATTTTAATTTTTCGGCCAGGCTGACAAGCTGATGGCTGATAAGCTATTTTTACAGGAGTTCAGCATGACCACACTCATTGGCGGGATTGAAGCGGGGGGGACAAAGTTTGTCTGTGCCGTGGGCACAGGGCCAGATGATATTCGTGATTCGGTGCGTTTTCCCACTACTACACCAGAGGAAACGATTGGCCAGGCCATTGCCTTTTTTCAGCGGCAGGAGCCAGTAGCGGCTATTGGTATTGGTTCATTTGGCCCACTTGATCCGGCGGTGAACTCGTCCACGTTTGGTTACATCACGACGACGCCGAAGCCGGGTTGGGCGAACACCAACCTGGTCGGGCAGATACAGCAGGCTCTGGCCGTGCCGGTGGCGTTTGATACGGATGTGAACGCGGCCGCGTACGGTGAATATTGTTGGGGGGCAGCGCAAGGGCTGGACACGTTTCTTTACTTGACCATTGGCACGGGTATTGGCGGGGGTGGTTTGGTCAACGGCCAACTCATCCATGGCCTCGTCCACCCGGAGATAGGCCATCTGCTTATTCGCCACGATGTTGAAGCAGATCCGTATCGCGGCCGCTGTCCTTTTCATGGTGATTGTTGGGAAGGGTTAGCGTCTGGCCCGGCTATCAATGAGCGTTGGGGGCAACCTGCCGAGACCTTGCCACCAGACCATCCGGCCTGGGTGCTCGAAGCTAGCTATATTGCTCAGGGTCTGACCAACCTGATTGTCACATTGTCACCACAGCGGATTATTTTGTGGGGTGGGGTGATGAGTCAGCCCCATATTTTTGCTTTGGTACGGGAACAGGTGCAGGTTTTACTAAATGGTTATGTTCAGCACCCGGCCATTTTGCAGGGGATTGAGCAATACATTGTGCCGCCGGGTTTGGGGAATCTAGCCGGTGTTTTGGGGTCTATGGCCCTGGCTCAACGGGAAAGGTGAGGCAGGTTGCAGAGTGGCAATGTGGCAAAGTAAAATCGTTTCGTGCAACTCTGCAACTCTGCAACTCTGCAACTCTGCAACTCTGCAACTCTGCTCCCCCTTAATCCCTGCGCGAGGCCCCGGAAAGACGCAGAACCCAATAGATTAACTGACCCACGGCGGCGATTGCGGCCGCAACATAAGTTAGCGCGGCCGCGTCCAATACCTTGTTTACCCCTTCGGTTTCCTGTATCGAAAGCACGCCTTCACTCACCAATAGCTGTTTAGCCCGGCGGCTGGCATCAAACTCCACCGGCAGGGTAATCAGCGAGAAAACCACCGCTGCCCCGAAGAGAATAACTCCCAACCAGGCTAATGAGGTCCACTGCAAAAGCATACCCCCGATAATGATCCAGGGGGCCAGGTTACTGCTAAACTGCACCGCCGGAACCAGGGCGCTGCGAATCTGCAACGGCATATAGGCACTGGCATGTTGCAAAGCGTGACCCATTTCGTGGGCGGCAATGCCCGCGGCCGCGACGCTGGGGGTGCGGTACACTTCCGGGCTGAGGCGTAACGTTTTAGAACGTGGATCATAATGGTCGCTTAAAAAGCCTTGTGTCTCTTCCACTTGCACATCATACAGCCCCTGTGAATTGAGTAGAGCTTTAGCCACCTGTGCTCCGGTGAAACCACGTGAGGTGCGTACCTGGGCATATTTGTTGAAATTGCTCTTTACCCGTGCCTGAGCGTACATGCCCAACAACAGCGCCGGTAAGGCAATGATCAGATATAACGGATCAAAGAACATTATGGTTTCTCCTCAAGCAGTTTATGGTTAAAAGTAGGTCAATCCTTCAAGATTGACCCGATAGCCCATCATTTTACGTCTATCTGCAAGCAGTTTAATGATAATCTGTTTTATTTTAATTAGAAAACATTGCCCTCTGATTAAATGCAAATGAGTGGGTTGCGTTACCCAAGTGGCGGGGGATAATCTAGCCGCTTTGAGAAGCCTTGGGTAGACCCTGCTCCCTTCGGGGGGTTTCGGCGACAAACCGATACCAAGACTCGCAGAGTGCACCTTTCGCAAAGATGCGGAGTAAATGGGAAGTGTGCCCAAATGAGTAGAATCAGTGCCTGGCACGGGGCGATCGATCAGGCTTGCCGATCGATCGCCCCGTGCCAGGCACTCTATGACCATTGCCTGAAGTGTGAAATATATTCGTGCGCAACTTAATTCAAGGAGTCATTATGTCAACCGTCCCCTCCCGAAATGAAATCCCCTTGGCGTATACCTGGAATGCCTATAGTATTTTTCCCTCTGATGAAGCCTGGGAAGAAGCCATTCTCACCTTAGAAACGCAGTTGCAGACCGCGGCCGCGTACAAAGGTCGTCTCACCGAAGGCCCTGTTACCCTGGCTGAAGCCATCGACGCCGTGGAACAGGCGGCCCGCAATGCCAGCAAAATCCTCATCTACGCTATGATGTTTCAATCGGTAGACACGGGGGATCAGGCCGCGGCCGCGAAATATGATCGGGCGCGGGGTCTCCTGGGCAAAGTCCAGGCCATGACCGCCTTCGTGCGGCCCGAACTTATCGCCCTTGGCTTTGATACCCTCAACCAATGGCGCACCAGCGAACCCCGTCTGGCCCACCTGGAGCATTATCTGGACCGGCTGGAGAAACAACAAACTCATGTCCGCAGTGCCGAAGTGGAGCAGGTGTTGGGTTTGGCCCAGGATATGATTGGCACGGCCACCTCTGTGGGGGGTGTCCTGGTAAACGCTGACCTGAAGTTTGCGGCCGCGGTAGCCGCCGATGGCACCACCCATGAGTTAACCCAGGGAACCATTGACGCCCTGGTAACCCATAATGACCGGGAAGTGCGGCGTACTGCCTTTGAACATTATGCCGATGCCCACCTGGCCTACAAAAACACCCTCTCCACCAGTCTGGCTGGGGCCATCAAACGAGATGTGTTTAGCGCCCGTATCCGGGGCTACCGCTCCTCGCTTGATGCCGCGCTCACCAGCAATTTCATCCCCGCTGAGGTGTTCCACAACCTCATCGCCACGTATAAGGCCCACCTGCCCACCTGGCATCGTTACTGGCGTCTGCGCAAACAGGCCCTGGGTTATGAGCAGTTTCACGCCTATGATGTGAAAGCCCCCCTTACGCAAACAGAAAAACACATCCCGTATGAACAAGCGGTAGAATGGATCGCGGCAGGGATGCGGCCGCTAGGTGACGACTATGTGGATGTTTTGCGGCACGGGTGTCTGGCGGGACGGTGGGTAGATGTGTATCCCAACCAGGGCAAACGGATGGGTGCGTTCTCTAGCGGTTCCCATGACACCAACCCGTTTATTCTCATGAGCTATAACGACAATCTGTTCAGCCTCAGTACCCTGGCTCATGAGTTAGGCCATTCCCTCCATTCCTATTACAGTCGTCAAAACCAGCCTTATGCCTATTCTGGTTATGGGCTTTTTGTGGCCGAGGTAGCTTCTAACTTTAATCAGGCCCTCGTGCGTGACCATCTGCTAAAGACGAACCCCGATCCTCAATTACAAATTGCCCTCATTGAAGAAGCGATGTCCAACTTCCATCGCTACTTCTTCATCATGCCCAATTTGGCCCGGTTTGAGCTGGAAATGCACGAACGAGCCGAACGAGGGCAGGCGCTGACGGCCGATGACATGATTAACTTGACCGCAGACTTGTTTAGTGAAGGGTTTGGCCCCGATGTGACGGTTGATCGGGAGCGAGTGGGCATCACCTGGGCCCAATTCCAACATCTGTATGCTAATTTCTATGTCTACCAGTACGCTACCGGCATCTCCGGGGCACACGCCCTGGCCGAAGGTATTCTGGCGGACAAACCTGGCTCGGTAGCGGCGTATCACAATTTCCTCAAGGCGGGTGGTTCGATGTATCCCCTTGAGGCGCTAAAAATGGCCGGGGCCGATTTGACCACCCCTGAAGCGGTGGAAACGACCTTTGCCGTGCTGGCAGGATACGTGGATCGGCTAGAGCAACTGTTGGGATTGACCATTGACGAATGACGATTTCAGATTGCTCCCAATCGTCAATCCTAAATCCGCTCATGAAATTTCTCTTCTCGACGGGTTCCCTGTGGGATTATAGTGTTGAACGCTGTTTTGCCTTTGCCGCGGCCGCGGGCTTTGATGGCCTTGAGGTCATGGTAGATGCCCGCCGGGAAACCCGTCAGCCGGAACTCCTTCAGCAGTACATGACCCAATACCAGATACCCATTGTGGCGATGCACAGCCCCATCTGGTTTTTTGTGCCCGGTTGGCCGGATGATCCGGTGGGGCGGTTGCAACATACCGTGGAATTGGCTGAAACCGTGGGGGCGCAGGTTGTGGTGCATCATTTACCCACGCGCCTGGCCTGTTTCTGGCTGATGGCGGGTAGCCGCACCATTGCCCTGTTTGTGCCGGGATATAACTTTGAAGCGGGTTACAAACGATGGCTGGAGCGAGAGTACGCCGCTTTTCAAGCCCACACGACGGTCAAGTTGTGCATCGAGAACATGCCCGCTTACCGGCGTTTAGGGCGGCGTTGGCATTATTGCTATTGGAATCGGCCAGCTGAGATTGTGCGGTTTCCGGCGCTGACGATGGATACCACGCATTTGGGAACCTGGGGGCTGGACCCGGCCACGATTTATGCTCAGTGGGGTGAGCGGGTTCAGCATGTTCATTTGAGTAATTTTGCTGGGGGGAAGGAGCATCAGCGGCCGCAAACGGGGGAGTTGCGGCTAGATGTGTTGTTGCAACGGCTCGCGGCCGCAAACTACCCTCATGCTGTCACCCTGGAAGTCAACCCCGACACCCTGGATGCCGGTCAGCCCGATGAGCAGGTTATCCAGCGGATGGCCGAGTGCCTGGCCTACTGCAAATCGGCCGCGGCCGCGACATCCAACCACCACACTATCTCCCCAGAAGTTGGCCGAATACGCTGAATAGGCAACTGTTCCGGTTGCCGGGGGCCATGAATGGCTGCCGCCACGGTGCGGGCCTTTTTCGCGCCTGTAGCCATGACCCAAACGTGCTGGGCCTGGTTGAACACAAGCGGAGTCAAAGAAATGCGTTGGGCGGGGCGGTCTTCGTAAGTGGCGACCACGGGAATAACGGTTTGGGTTTGTTCAGCCATTGAAATGGGGCCGGGAAAGAGCGAGGCGGTGTGCCCATCTTCACCCATACCCAGGAGCACCAGGTCAAAGTGGGGGAAAGGGTGGGCAAATGAGGCGAGTTGCTGGGCATAATCAGCCGCGGCCGCAACCGGTTCTAACTCACCCTGCACCCGATGAATGTTTTCTGCTGGGATGGGCACATGCTGTAACCAGGCTGACCACGCCTGCTGGTAGTTGCTGCCCGGTGTGTCAGGCGGCACACAGCGTTCATCCCCCCAGAAAATATGAACCCTTGACCAGTCTACTTGCGCCTGAAAAGGGGGTTGGCCCAATAAAGTAAAAAGCCGTTCCGGTGTGCCCCCACCATTGAGGGCTACCGTGAACGGCTGATGGGTTGTGTGGGTTTGTTGGGCTAAAGAGGCAAATTGGTTCGCGGCCGCGAGGCTTAAGGCGTCTAAATCGGGCAAAACCTCGATACGAGGGGCGGCCATGACGTTAGCCTTCAACCCGTACACCACGCCAGAAAGCGATGAGGTCCTTAATGTTTGCGGCCGCGGTTTTCGGTTCCGGGTAATGCCAGGCTGCATCCCGATTAGTCTGGCCGTTGATCTGCACCGTGTAATAACTGGCTACCCCTTTCCAGGGACAGGTCGTGTGGGTTTCACTGGGAACAAAATATTCCCAATTAACGGCTTCACGGGGGAAGTAATGATTCCCTTCCACCACGACAGTCTTGTCACTTTGCGCCAAAACGACGCCATGCCATACCGCTTTAATCACGAGATACTCCTTCAGAAAGTTGTAATAGATGAATTAATGTTTCATAGAAATCCCGACAACCAGGGCAGAGTTCTAGATGTTCGTGAACCAGGGGCATCAATTGTTCGGCCTGCTCATGACTATAGGCCAGATCGGTATATTCATCGAGCAAGGAAAACGCATCCGCACAAGATAAACTTCCCGCCTTGATGTGGACGAGATGACGCATCAAACGTTGTACAACCTCTTCCCCTATTGCCTCAGACATTGCCAGACTTCCTCTTTATTCTATGGTACACAATATGCAACCGTTTACCTGATTTAGTGGGGGATGGCGCATTCTCAGATGCCAACACCTCTCCGGTGAAAACAAAGTTGCACATCGGGTTCTATGGTCTCTATTTTCTGATGGGGCATTCGTATGAGTTCTTACTTCTATTGCTCAAACGCTTCCAACACCGCCTCTGGTGTTAGCCCTTCTTTACCCAAGAGGGTGCGTAAACGCAAGCGGGCATCGTGCAACAATTTGTAGACGGCATTTGTTTTCATCTCCATCTGTTCGGCAATTTGCTCCGGTGAGGTGCCGTTGATCACCAAGGCGATGAGGGCCGTGCGCTGTTTTTCGGTGAGGCCATGCAACAACACATGCTGCACTTTCGCCAACAGGTCAGCCCGTTCGGTCTGTTCAGCCGGGCCAGGGGTTGATGAGGCCACAATCAGGGGGGTGTATTCCCCTTCATCCGTCTCCAATAACCCATCTAGCGATTGATCTTGCCAGCGTTTGCGGCGTAGCTCGGTCAGTGCCACATGGAGCGTGATCTTATGCGCCCAGGTGGTGAACTGGCTGCGCCCGGCGAAGGTATGCAGTTGATCCAAGATTTTGATGCTGGCTTCCTGGGCAAAATCTTCGGCCAACGCTTCAAATTCAGGGGAGTTGGTATTGATTTGGTGAAGAAGACCCTGCTGTAAACCACGAACCAGGATGGTATGAAGGTCGGCTAGAGCCGCTTCCCGTGCCTGACCAGTCGATTGCAGGTCTTTGAGCCATTGTTGATTGCTTCGTTTTGCCACAGTGCTTCCTCGTGCCCGAATTATACCGTAGCAATGGAGTAGGAAAAATTCACCCGTCAGCATAGTTGCATTGACTTCCCTGGTTCCTGTGCTAATCTAGCCCAATTCCATCCCGGTTGGTCTGTTTACTCATGAATGATTCCTCACGTTTCGCTTTTTCGCCCCGGCGGTTTCTCCTCATTTTGTTAATACTCGTAGCCTTTTTTCTGCGTGTCTGGCGGCTTGATGCGGTTCCGCCAGGCTGGCGCGATGATGAATTGATTGATGTGCTGGTTATTTCGCAAAAGGCGCTCGATGGCGATATTCAGCTTTATTATGCCGATGCGTCGGGGAATGAAGGGTTGTACCATGTGCTTAACGCCTTGATGTACGGCCTTTTTGGGGCTACGGCGTGGGGGATGCGGGGGCTTTCGGTTATTTTAGGCACGTTGGGTATTCCGGCGGTGTATGTGTTGGGTAAGCGGCTGTATGATGAGAATGTGGGTTTGCTCGCGGCCGCGGCGCTCACCGTCAGCTTCTGGTCCCTCATGTATTCCCGTTTTGCCCTGCGCCAGATCATGACTCCCTTGCTGGCGATGCTGGCGTTCATCTGTTTTTGGCGTGCTCTAACACGCACCACGCACCACGCACCACGAAGGGCCTTTGATGATTTACGATTGACGATTTACGATTGGTTGGGGGCAGGGATTTTCTTGGGGCTGGGGTTTTATGTGTATTTTGCCTCGCGGGGGGTGCCGATTATTGTGCTGGCTTTTGCCGGAGCGATGGGGGTAGTAGCGCGGCCGCGACTGCGCCGCATCTGGCCTGGTTTATTACTGATGTTTGTGACCACCGCCCTGGTCATCACCCCCCTGTTCATTGTGCTCGGCCAACAACCCTCAGCCGAGGCCCGCGTCACCGAAGTGGGTGTGCCGTTGAACAAGGCCCTGGAAGGGGATTTTTCCCTGGTGATTGAGTATGGCCTTAATACACTGGGCATGTTTCACGCCACGGGCGACGATGAATGGCTTTATAACATCCCGTTTCGTCCCCTCTTTAGCCCTATTGGGGCACTTTTTTTCTGGTCGGGAGTCGCTATTGCTATCTGGCAAGTGTTGACGATGTTATATGGCATATGGCGGCGTAAAAACCCATCCCCTCCCCCTCTTCACCCTCCCCTCTCCTCCCTGTTCCTTCTCTTCTGGTGGGGGGCGGGCATCCTGCCCGGCTTTCTCAGTGTGCCCGCAGCCAGCCTGGGGCACACCATTGTGGCCCAACCCGCCACCTACATCCTGGCGGCCTTGCCGGTGTGGGCGGTGAGGCGATGGGTTCGAGTTTCAGGTTTCAAGTTTCAGGTTTCAGGTGCAAAACACCCCGTCCACAGTCGCTCAGTCTCTCAATCTCTCAATCTCCACGCCCTGCCCATCCTCATTGCTCTCAGCTTTGTCCTGTTAATTGCCGGGCGAGATTTGCCTGATTATTTTACGCATTGGCCGGAGCGGGGGATGACGCGCTTTTTATACCGGGCTGATATTGGCGATGTGGCGGATTATCTGAAGGCGCATCCTGACCTGACCGATTTTGGCCTGACGGGGTTTTTAGCCGGGCCGTGGGATCGGCTGGCGCTAGAAGTGGAGTATGGCGGGGAAGGGGTGTTGCGGCCGCGATGGTACAACCCTGAACGTGCCCTCATCACACACCTGGGGGGTCAGCCAGCGGTTAGTTTTACCGGTTATCCCATTAACCCAGACAGCTATCAATTGGACATGATGCCTGTACCGGGCGAAACGGCTGGGCAATATCGTTTAACCCAGGTGCAAGCGGAGCGGGAATGGCAAACGCCTGCCTGTTTCCAAAATGGGCTGTGTTTGGTGTGGGCCGGTTATGCGTCGGGGGTGTTGGAATTGGGCTGGGAGGTGTCGCGGCCGCTTGATTTACCCGTCATCCCCCTCATCAGCAACCCGCCGCCGCCGGGGGTGTATGCCGGGCCGCGCCTGTTCGTGTTTGCCCACCTGGTGGATGCCGCCGGGAATTTTTTGACGGGGGATGATGGCTTGTGGGTGGACCCGGTAACACTGTACCCGGGAGACCGGTGGTTACAACAACATATTCTGCCAGAGGGGATGGGGGGCGCGGCCGCGGTATTTGGTTTATACGATCCCATGACCGGAACCCGCATCCTCACCGATACCGGTCAAGATCACCTGCGGCTTGACCTGCGCCAAGATTAGTGCCAAAATGTTTTCGGCGGGACTAAGCGCAGCCAATTCAGGTGACGAATATGGAAACTAACAACCTCTTTAGAGCCATTAGAATTAAGCCAATACCTTGAATGGGTCAATGGTGGTATTCGGATTGCGGAACCCGGATTGGTCTGGAGCAAATCGTGGAGGCGTATGAGCTGGGGCAACTCCGGAAGAAATCGCCTTGCGCTATCGGGCTTTATCCCTGGAAGAGGTTTATGCTACCATCACCTATTATTTAGCCAATCAAGAACAGGTGAAAGCCTATATGCGGCAACTGCAGAGGGAAGATAAGGTTGAGTGCAATCGGGGCAACCTTCCTGACAAAGTACTGCGGAACGTCTAGAAACACAATATCAAACCATGGTTGAAGAAGATCGCTTATTGCCCTCCTATGAAACCGCGTTTTTGTTAGACGAAAATGTTGATTTAGTTGTGCAAAGGCAGTTGCGCCGCCGAGAATTAAGCTCGAAGTTTTGGCTGTTGGTGATCCTGGTACCCCCCTACGCGCCTCAGACTCCCTGATCTTGAAATGGATCGAAGAAAACAATTACATTTTGGTGTCCTGGGACAAACGCACCATACCCAACCACCTCACCGAGCATTTTGAAGATGGCGGGCATGTACCGGGCGTCTTATTAATCAGACGCGGCACCAGCCTGGGGCAAATTGTGGAAACGCTTTATCTTGTTTGGGCAGCTTCAGAAGCAGAGGAATATCACGACCGGCTTTTTTACATTCCCTAAGAACCAAGCCCCCCCAACACCCCCCCGCGCACCCCCAGATTAACGCACCACCCCCCCCCCCACCCCCCCCCCCCACACGCCCACCCCAAAAAGAAAAAAACTTGTGTACTAATTTCAAGACAGAAGCACGCCTCTTTTTTGCAACAAATCAGTTAATTGCTCCAGGCTGACGCCGTAGCGGGTGGCGATTTCTTGGGCGTAGCTGCGCCCCAACGGTGGCCCTGGCTGAACGATGTAGGAGCGATGACCGCCGTCACCCCCTGTGGCAATAGGAGACGCCACCAGACTGATGACCTGGCTATCTCCGGTGGTAGTGGCGTTTAATTCGTCGGCCGCGGCCGCGAGATCATGCAAATGGGTAGCAAAAACGGCCCTCACCCCCATCAACTGTAAAACCCGCACCACATCCTGAGCCAGATAAAAACTCTCGCCTGCACTGGTGGTGGCAAACGTTTCATTCAACAAAATCAGGCTATGGCGGGTGGCCCGGCCAAAAACGTCATGGAGCCGTTTCGCCTCATCCCCCAACCGCCCCGTGCCCTTCTCCAACGCTTCCTCAACCGGATAATGGGTAAACAGGCCATCCACCGGGCTGAGCCGGGCTTTGGTTCCGGGCACAGGTAAACCGGCCTGAGCCAGCACGAAGGTCAGGCCGATGGCTTGCAGGTAGGTGGTCTTGCCCCCTTGATTGGGGCCAGTGAGAATGGCAATGCGGCCGCGGTCTCCCAACGACACCTCATTCCGCACAATCCGTTGGGCAACATCCTTTTCCCATTGTAAATGCAAAGCCAGATTAAAGTTGTAACTGGCCTCAACCTCACAACATCGCTCTTCAATCGGGGCAATTTCCGGCTGGCACAGCGGCAAACCTAGAGCCTGAAAACGGCGGACCAAATTGACTGCCCCCAGATAAAAATGAAGTTCGTGGCGCAGGCGGGTGAGAAATTGACCATTTAATTGGCTGAACTGGCTAAGCGTGCGGGCAATCGGTTTGCTCGTTTTGTCCAGGATGTCGGCCAGATCGCGGAAAAGGGGGATGAGCAGGGGGTTACTGGCCGCATGGCGTTGGTCGCTCGTCACCGGGTTCATGGGCGCGTTGCGGTTGATGGCTGTGTGCAATTCGGCCATACCCTGCCACCCATCTTCTGTCCGCCCCAGTAATTTTTGCAAAAGATTCGACGTTTTGAACTTTTCGGCGTTGATGGCGACGAGGGTAGCCTCAACGGGGCGCAGCAGATTATCCAGATTAACGCCAATGGTGATACTGCCGACGGCGCGGAGTTTTTCCAGGATGCCGGGCAGTTCCTGGACGAGTTGGCGAAAGGATGGGTCTTGTTCCATTTTTGCGGCCGCGTCCCGCAACTGTTGCCACCCTTCCGCCCGCAAATTCCCTCCCCCTGACTTTAACGCCCGGCTCAATTCAGTCACACAAATCACCAGGTTTTCCAATTCGCCGAGTCGCCAACTTACCTCATGCAAAACCGTTTTTTCGGGGAAAAAGGGATCGCCGCCAAAAGAGGCCAGTTCGTCAATGGTGGGCAAAAGGTCAGTCAGCTTTTGGGCCAGAGAGGGGTGGGCTAACAAATCAGCCAGAACCGCCTGCCGATACCGGATAATATCGGCGTCGGTGGTGAGGTGGCGCAGAATGGCTTCGATGAAGGGTTGATGCTTCCGCTCCGGGGCCAGAGCGGCCACGATTTTATCCAGCCCCAGGTCTCGGCTGGACAAATCGCCCAGCGTAGGTTTGTGGGTTTGCGCCTGGGGTGGCACATGGGACGGCCAGAGGAGTGAAAGGGTCATGGTGTCGGGATTGTAGCATACCAGGAAAGCTGGTTCACCCTTGATGGCTTGGCTAAAGGACGATTTTTTAGCCCGTGTGGGTCACTTTCCCCCACCCCTAACCCCGTCCCCGGGGGCGGGGAACTTTTTCAGGTGTCATTTTTCGAGGGCAGACGCCCTCGAAAAATGACACGAATGGGTTGGGGGTCAGGCATTTCTGATTGCGCTCAACGCCCTATCTCGTTGACTTGGGAAAGGCCCTGGGTTAGCCATTGGGCGATTTGGGCCGCGGCCGCGCCGTCGCCAAAAAGGGGTGGGGGCGTTGTGCTGGGTCGCGGCCGCGCCAATGCCTCTTTCACCTTGTCGCATCCGACCCCGTCAAGATGTTCCAGCCTTGCTCAACTGTCTCCACCCACTCCGTCTCTTCGCGCAAAGTGATACAGGGCACGGCCAAAATGTACGCCTCTTTTTGCACCCCGCCGGAGTCGGTGAGGATGAAGCGGGCGTTTTTCTCCAGAGCCAGCATCTCCAGGTAGCCCACCGGGGGCATAAGGTGGACGTTGGCTGGCGGGGTGAGGGCGAAGCGTTGTAGTGCGGCCGCGGTGCGCGGATGAATCGGCCAGACAACCGGCCATTGGCTTTGCTCCAGGCAGGCCAGCACCTGGGTCAAAGCCTCGGCACTGTCGGTGTTACTGGCCCGGTGAATGGTCGCCAGAATGTACTCATGGGGTTTGATCTGATGCTGGCGCAAAACCTGCAAAATAGGGGCGTTCTCGGCTTTGGGCAGGAAGTAGGTGAGTGCATCTACCATCACGTCGCCTACCAGATGCACGCCCTTGTGAATGCCCTCGGTTGCCAGGTTATCTACGGCGGTTTGGGTGGGGCAAAAGAGTAAATCGGCGCAATGGTCGGTGAGGACCCGGTTGATCTCTTCGGGCATGGCCCGGTTGAAGCTACGTAGACCGGCTTCGATGTGGGCAATGGGGATGTGGAGTTTCGCGGCCGCGAGCGCCCCCGCCAGTGTGGAGTTGGTATCCCCATAGACCAGCAACCAGTCCGGTTTTTCCTGGAGCAACACCGCCTCAATGGCGGCTAACATCTGCCCCGTCTGCTGGCCGTGCGTGCCCGAACCAATGCCCAGGTTGTAGGCGGGTTCCGGGATGCCTAGCTCCTGGAAAAAGACGGCCGACATGCCGTGATCGTAATGTTGGCCGGTGTGAACCAGGATTTCGGTGAACTGCTGGCGTAGGGTGGCACTGACGGGCGCAGCTTTGATGAATTGCGCCGCGCTCCCACAATAGAGACTATTTTCATACAGAGAGTGGTACACGGATTTCACGGATTTCACGGATAAGATTCATCCGTGTTTATCCGCGTAATCCGTGTACAAAAAAATCTTACGCTTCAAAGGGGACGGGAATGAGGGTGGCCTGGATTTCGGCGAAGAGGGCATCAATCTGGGCTTTGACACCACCGACTAAATTGTCCAGCGGCAGGACCGTGCGGTCGTCACTGCGGCGCAGTTTCATCTCCACACCGCCTTCCTTCCAGGCCCGCGACCCTACGGTCAGGCGGATGGGCAGGCCGATGAGGTCGGCATCGTTGAATTTTACGCCCGCGCTTTCGCCCCGATCATCGTACAGAACCTCGATCCCGGCGGCGACCAGTTGCTCATACACCTGATCAGCCTCATTTTCCATTTTAGCCATGCCCACCAGATGCACATGGTACGGCGCGATGCTGATGGGCAAGGTCAGCCCTTTGTCGTCGTTGTTTTCTTCAGCCGAGCAGGCGAGCAACCGACCCACGCCGATGCCATACGATCCCATGATGACCGGTTTGAGTTGTCCATCTTCATCCACAAAGTTGCCACCCAAGGCTGAGGTATATTTTGTACCTAGCTTGAAGATGTTACCCACTTCGACGCCACGGGAGAGGTAGACGGGTGTGCCACAGCGGGGACAACCATCCCCTTCTTGCGCGGCCGCGATGTCAGCCACCATCGTCGCCTGTAATCCCGGCCATAATTGACGTTACGCAGGTGGTAACCTTCTTCATTGGCCCCGGCTACCAGGTTGGGCGAGGTGGGAATGGCATCATCTACGATGATGATGATGTTGTTGCTCGTTGGCAGACCGACGGGTGAAGCGTAACCCGCCACGGCCCCAATCGCCTTGATTTCCTCAATATGTGCCGGGCGCAGTTCGTGGGCTTTGAGGGCGTTGGTCAGTTTGGTTTCGTTCACATCCATATCGCCCCGCACAATGGCGAAGACAAACTTCTCGGTTTCCTGACCCATCTCGCGCATGGTGGCGATCATGAATACCGCTTTGGCGGTTTTGGCTTTGGGCACACCCAGGAATTCAGCCAGGGCTTCGATGGTGGCAACGTGGGGCGTGGCGACTTTTTCGGTAGCGAGAATGGCTTCCGCGGCCGCGGCCTTTTTCTTAAACGTAGCAATTTGCCGGTTGGCGTGATAACCACAGTTGTCACACAGCACCAGCGTATCCTCACCGATGGGGGTCAGGTACATGTACTCATGGGCCATCGAACCCCCATCATGCCCACATCTGAGGCCACGGCGATGGCTTTGATGCCCGCCCGGTTGAAGATGTTGAAGTAGGCCTGATAATGGGCGCGGTATTGTTCGTCCAGGCTGGTTTCGTTGGCGTCCAGGGTGTAGCTGTCCAGCATGGTGAACTCACGCACCCGGATCAGCCCGGCCCGCGGCCGCGGATCGTCGCGCCATTTGGTCTGGATATGGTAAATCATCTGGGGTAGTTGCCGGTACGATTGGATTTCCCGCCGGATCAGGTCGGCGACCACTTCTTCGTGGGTCATCGCCAGCACCATATCCCGCTCATTCTTGTCCAGGAACCGGCCCATCTCGGAGCCGATTTCGTACCAGCGTTTGGTCTCTTTCCAGATGTCGGCCGGATGGACAACGGGCATGGTCAACTCTTGCCCGCCGATGGCGTTCATCTCATCACGCATGATGTTTTCGATTTTGGTGATGGAGCGTTTCGCCAGGGGCAGGTAGCTAAAAATCCCGGCGGCCAGGGGACGGATAAAACCGGCCCGCATGAGTAGCTGGTGACTTTTCACCTCGACATCGGCTGGGGCCTCGCGGAGGGTCAGGCCAAACCGTTTAGACATTCGCATAAAGCACCTCGTAGGAGAGAAATAATTGGTGTTAAGACGTACTGCGTGGTGCGTGTTGCGTGGAATCGTTGGTAAACGAAACACGCAACACGCAACACGTGATGAGCAACAAAAAACGCCCCGTTGGTCATTGGGGCGTTTCGTTCGTCAAGGTCAGGTCGCGGCCGCGGTTACGGCCCTTCTGTCACACTATCACACCTCACCCAGCCAACGAAACCCCCCCGCGTCCAACGGGGCCGCTAGGGATGGGGTTTTGCAGGTGAGAAAAGGTGGTGACGTGTTTCATGATGTGTATAAAAATACTAGAGAGGGACCTTTTTGTCAAACAGGGAAATTAAGTCTGTGGGCTAAAGACCAACGACGTACCCCATGTAAGCCACAACCTCACGCAGGTAGTTGCGGCCGCGACTCAACCAACTTATCCAGCGGGTGGTGCGGGTGGGGGAGCTATATGCCTCTAGCCCCAGGTCGTCAGCCAGGCTCAGGGCGCGTTTTTGGTGGTAGGGGGTGCTGACGATGAGGAAGGTGTGCAGATTGTGCGCGGCCGCGACCTCTTGAGCGTTACGTAAGTTTTCCTGGGTATTGGTGGATGTGGTTTCTATTAAAATGGCGTGGGTAGGCACACCCTGAGCCAGGGCATAGTTGCGGGCGACTTCGGCTTCGGAGAGGGGGTCGTTGGGGTTGCGGCCGCCGGTGAAGATGAGGGTGTGTACGGTTCCCTGGTGGTACAGGCTGATAGCGTGGTTAATCCGTTCGCGGAAAATGGGAGAAGGGCGGTCGCCATACGCGGCCGCGCCCAACACAATGGCCGCATCAGCAGGGCGGGTTTCATCTTTTTGGGCATACGCTAACACCTGGATGGTGCAGATGAGGGTGAAGAGGATTGCGGCCGCGAGGGTTCCGGCGAATAGTCGTTTCAGATACAAATTAATCATGACGTTTCGAGTTCACCGCGTTCGTAGAGCGTGAGCGCGGCCGCAACCACCGCCGCCGTCTCGGCCCGCAAAATGCGTGGCCCCAGGGTAATCGGCATCACCCCAGATGCCTGGGCCAGCCGGATTTCGGCTTCGCTCCAGCCCCCTTCCGGGCCGATGAAGAGGGCGAGGGGGCGAGAGGGCGATGCGGCGAGGGATGTTCGTAGCGAGGTGGCTTTTTCTTGTTCGTAGGGGATGAGAGCCAGGGTGTCTGGTAATAAGCTGGTTAGGGCTGAGGCGAACGGGGTGGGAGTTAGGAGTTGGGGCACGCGGCCGCGGCCGGATTGTTCGGCGGCTTCGACGAGGATGCGTTGCCATCGGGCCAGTTTGTTGGTGCTGACCTCTTGCACCACACTGCGTTCGGTGATCAGGGGCACAAAACAAGCCACGCCGATTTCGGTTCCCTTTTGCAAGACCCATTCAAACTTATCTGCTTTGAGTAACCCCTGGTAAAGTGTGAGGGATGTGGTGGGTTCACCTGTTGCCGGGGTGCGTTCCGTGACGCGGCCGCGAACCTGCCGTTTGTTGACTTCGGTGAGGGTTACGGTGTAGGCCCAGCCCATGTTGTCGAGCAGGGTGATGAGGGTTTGCGGCCGCAGACGTAATACCTGGCTGATCTGGTGGGCCTGCGCCTCTTCCAGAACCACCTCATCGCCAATTTGCCAGGAGCCGGGGACAAAAAATCGGTGCATAAGGGCGTGGTGTGTGGTGCGTGGTGCGTCAGGATAAAACACGCACCACGCACCCCGTCTTAATTTCGCCGACAGGCGGCTTCGACGGCCTCAATCTCCTGGGGGGGATGGGGCAAAATTTCGTGCCCGGTTTCGGTGATGAGCACACCCACTTCCAGGCGGATGCCGATGCCCTCGTCGGGGAGCATGAGGAAGGGTTCAATAACCACCACCACGCCTGGTTCCAGGGGTGGATCAGGATATTCGTACACATCGTGGATGCTCAGGCCCACCGAATGTCCGCAACGGCCATAGCCATATTGGGCCAGCCCGTGCGCCTCAAACACCACATACGCCGCCTGATGCACTTCTTGTTCGGTGACGCCGGGGCGCATGGTGGCGATGGCCTGTTTTTGGGCTTCTAGTACGATGGCATACAACTCCCGTTGGCGCGGGCTGAAGGTTCCATTGGCCGGGAAGGTTGAGGTGATGTCGGAGAAGTAGCCGTTGTAACTGACGCCCGCATCAATGAGCACGAGATCGCCATCTTGAATGTCCTGATCGTTCGCCATGTAGTGGCCGATGACGGCGTTTTTGCCCGCCCCGACGATAATGCTGCTGTCGTAATTGCCCATGCCAACGGTGACATGCCGCGGCCGCGTGCGTATCTCATACTCAAAAATGGCCTGCCCCAGTGATTCATTCGTGCCTGGTTTGAGCGCCCCCATAATCTGGGTGAAGACTTCGGCATGGATGGTGAACGCCTGGCGCAAACATTCAATCTCGTACTCATCTTTCACGTAGCGCATTTTGTGAACCAGCGGGGCGATGTTGCGGTATTCCAGCCAGTAAAACCGTTCGCGCAATTGATTGATGAATAGTTGCTGGGTAGTCAGGGCTTTGCCCAATTGGGGTGTGCCAGGGGTGTTCAGCCAGAGAACGGATTCACGCATCAGGTTGCGGTTCAGCGTTTCGTTCAACTTGTCCAGCCCCAACACGCGGTCTACGCCGCTGGTGGCCTGAATCGTTTCGGCCGAATCATCGGCCCCGTCAATAAAAACCTGGGCCGCTGTGCGTATATTGACGAAGAGGATGGAATGGACGACGCGGCCGCGGCCCACTTCCTTCGTATGCATCGTCTCAAAATAATCTACCTTCACCCCACCCGGAGCCAAAAGCAACACCGCTTCCTGGCTCGTGTTGCCGGTTAGATAGGCCACGTTCTTGTCAGGCAACAGCGGGTCCTGGCTCATGCTGCCTGCCTGGAGCAAGGCCATCCCTTTTTCCATTTGCGCCATAAGCTTCTGTTGCCGGGCGCGGTATCGGTCATTTAATGATATGTCCATGATTCCTCGTGATTGATTTACGATTGACGATTTACGATTGGCATCAACCTGCAATCGACTCAACTCTAATCGTTAATCGCTCAGTCTATTGGCTAAAACCGTGGCAAGGTGGCAGGTTCGCAGATCACAGCCCCGCTTCCGTAGACCCCCTTCCAGGTGCATCAAACAGCTCACATCCCCGCCTATGACCAACTCGGCATCTGTTGCCAGGAACGCATCCAGCCGTTCGTTCATCATGGCCCCGCTGATGTCGGCCATTTTGATGGCGAAAAGGCCACCAAAACCGCAACAGGTCTGGGGTTTGTCTTGTGAGGCAATCTCCAACCCCTCGACCGCCCCCAGCAATGCTTGCGGCTGAGTCCGAAGACCCAGCCCCCGCAAGCCATGACAAGAAGGGTGATAAACGATTTTCTTGTCCAACTTCGCGCCGACATCGGTGATGCCGAGATAATCAACCAGATATTCGCTGAACTCGACGACGCGTTGAGCCAGGGCGTGTGCCTTCTCACGCATAACCGGGTCGTCGCGGAACAGTTCTTCATAATCGTGCTTGATCATGGCGGCACAGGAGCCAGAGGCGATGACCACGGGGCCGGTAGTTTGGGCGAGGCGTTCGATGGTGTACGCGGCCGCACGCCGTGCTTCCGGCCAAAATCCCGCATTAAACGCAGGCTGTCCACAACAGGTCTGCCCGCCAGGAACTTCCACCCGGACGCCCTGCCGTTGCAGGACGGTTACCACATCCTGAGCCACCTCAGGGAAGAGAGAATCCAGTAAACAGGTGACAAAAAATTGGACGGTGGGTTGGGGATTGGTCATGGGGTTTTGGGATTAATGGGGTCATGATTGCCAGAACAAACGTCGGCAGATTATACCACATTGAAATTTCGCCTGTACCAAAGACCAGGGCCACATCCTGCCCCCTTGCCGGATGTGAATCGGGGATAGTTCTATTAACCTTGAAAGTAGATAAAAGAACGTATGACGTAGTGCGTGTTGCGTGTTGCGTCAGACATTGCAGACGCACCACGTACCACCCAAGGAGTTTCTTAATGAGTACCAAAACCGCTCTCATCACCGGCGCATCTCGTGGCTTAGGTCTGGCGTTGGCCCGGCAACTGGCCCAGGATGGCTGGCATCTGATTATTAACGCTCGTGGCGCGGCCGCGCTCCAATCTGCCCACACTGAACTCTCCCCTCACCTGTGTCACCACTATCGCTGGTGATGTCACCGACCCGGCCCACCGGCGTGCCCTGGCTGTAGCTGCCGAAGCCGCCGGGGGCGTGGATGCCCTCATCAACAATGCCGGTGTGCTTGGCCCCAGCCCCCAACCCAGTTTGTTAGATTACCCGTTGGATGTGTTAGCCGATGTGTACCGGAACAATGTGTTGGCTCCTCTGGGGGTGATTCAAGCCTTGCGGCCGCAACTCAAGCCCAACGCCATCATCATCAATGTGTCCAGCGACGCGGCCGCGCAACCCTACGAAGGCTGGGGTGGCTATGGGTCCAGCAAGGCCGCCCTGGAACAACTCTCCGCCATTCTGGCCGAAGAAAATCCCCAATGGCATGTCTACTGGGTAGACCCCGGCGACATGCAAACCCAAATGCACCAGGACGCCTTCCCTGGCGAAGACATCTCCGACCGTCCAACCCGAAACCAGCGTACCTGGTTTCATCACCTGCTG
>JADJUV010000186.1 GCA_016716885.1 Candidatus Trichofilum aggregatum
GCTGGTGGCTTGAATCGTTTCGGCCGAATCATCGGCCCCGTCAATAAAAACCTGGGCCGCCGTGCGTATATTGACGAAGAGGATGGCGTGGACGACGTGGCCGCGGCCCACTTCCTTCGTATGCATCGTCTCAAAATAATCTACCTTCACCCCCCCGGAGCCAAAAGCAACACCGCATCCTGGCTCGTGTTGCCGGTCAGATAAGCCACGTTCTTGTCAGGCAACAGCGGGTCCTGGCTCATGCTTCCTGCCTGGAGCAAGGCAATCCCTTTTTCCATTTGCGCCATGAGCTTCTGCTGTCGAGCGCGGTATCGTTCGTTTAATGATGTGTCCATGATTCCTCGTGATTGATTTACGATTTACGATTTACGATTGGTATCCACCTATAATCTGCCATAGTGCTTACCGGAATTAACATTATGTCATGCTAAGGCGCAAAGGACGCCAAGTCACCAGAGAAAAATTCGTGTTAATTCGTGCAATTCGTGGCTTCTTTCAGTGAACTCAACTCTAATCGTCAATCGCTAATTTTGTTGGCTAAAACCGTGGCAATGTGGCAGGTTCGTAGATCACAGCCCCGCTTCCGTAAACCCCCTTCCAGGTGCATCAGACAACTTACATCTCCCCCCACCACCAGTTCCGCTCCGGTTGCCAGGAAAGCATCCAGCCGTTCGTTCATCATCGCCCCGCTGATGTCGGCCATTTTGATGGCGAAGAGGCCACCAAAGCCGCAACAGGTCTGCGGTTTGTCTTGTTCGGCGATTTCCAGCCCCGCTACAGCCTGAAGCAATGCCTGGGGTTGAGTGGTGAGGCCCAGACCGCGTAAGCCGTGACAAGACGGGTGATAGACAACTTTTTTCCCCAGGCTGGCCCCCACATCGGCAACGCCTAGATGGTCTACCAGATATTGCGTGAACTCAACGACTCGTTCGGCTACAGATTTGGCCTTTTCGCGCATAACCAGATCGTCCTGGAACAACTCCTCGTAGTAATGAACGATCATGGCAGCACAAGAGCCAGAGGCGATGACGATTGGCCCGGTGGTTTGAGCGAGGAGTTCGATGGTGTACGCGGCCGCATGTCGCGCTTCCGGCCAAAATCCGGCATTAAACGCAGGTTGTCCACAACAGGTCTGCCCGGCGGGAACCTCCACCCGGACTCCCTGCCGTTGCAACACCGTGACCACATCTTGAGCGACATCGGGAAGGAGAATCCAGCAGGCAGGTGACAAAAAATTGGACGGTGGGTTGGGGATTGGTCATGGGGTTTGGGAAGGGGGGCAGAATAAATGATAGAACATTTCTGAGTTGGCCAGAACAAAACGTCGGCTAGTACCTCTTATAGCCTAGCTTATGAAATTTCGCCTGAATACCATAACAAAGACCAGGGCCACACCCTGCCCCCTTGCCCGGTGTGAATCGGAGTTAGTTCGGTTAACCTTGAAAGAAGATAGAAGAACGTATGACGTGTTGCGTGTTGCGTGTTGCGTCAGACATTGATACACGCACCACGCACCACGTACCACCCAAGGAGTTTCTTAATGACTACCAAAACCGCTCTCATCACCGGCGCATCTCGGGGCTTAGGTCTGGCGTTGGCCCGGCAACTGGCCCACGATGGCTGGCATTTGATTATAAACGCTCGGGGCGCGGCCGCGATTCAATCTGCCCACGCCGAACTCTCCCCCTCACCTGTGTCACCACCATCGCCGGTGATGTCACCGACCCGGCCCACCGGCGTGCCCTGGCTGTAGCCGCCGAAGCCGCCGGGGGCGTGGATGCCCTCATCAACAATGCCGGTGTGCTTGGCCCCAGCCCCCAACCCAGTTTGTTAGATTATCCTCTGGAAACCCTGGCTGATGTGTACCGGAACAATGTGTTGGCCCCGTTGGGGGTGATTCAAGCCTTGCGGCCGCAACTCAAGCCTAACGCCATCATCATCAATGTGTCCAGCGACGCGGCCGCGCAACCCTACGAAGGCTGGGGTGGTTATGGCTCCAGCAAGGCCGCTCTGGAACAACTCTCCGCCATTCTGGCCGAAGAAAATCCCCACTGGCATGTCTACTGGGTAGACCCCGGCGACATGCAAACCCAAATGCACCAGGATGCCTTCCCCGGCGAAGACATCTCCGACCGCCCCCAACCCGAAACCAGTGTACCCGGTTTCATCACCTTGCTGAAAGGAGAAGTACCGAGTGGACGGTATGTGGCGAGAGAATTGGGAGATTGAGAGACTGAGAGACTGAGAGACTGGAGACTGAGAGACTGCTAACGGCCAGCCGCCAAGCCGCCAGCCGTCAACGGCTATTACCATGATAACTGAACTCAACTTTACTCTGCCCCCGGAATTGGAAGCCCCAGCCCCAGCCGAAGCACGAGGGCTGACCCGCGATGGGGTGCGACTGATGGTGTCTCATTACCGGGATGACACCATTCACCACACCCGGTTTTATGATTTGGCCCGTTTTTTGCAGGCGGGTGATCTGCTGGTTATTAATACCAGTGGCACGCTTAATGCCGCCCTACCTGCTACCCGTGCCGATGGCACGGCTATGAAGCTCCATCTGTCTACCCGTCTGCCGGGCAATTTGTGGACGGTAGAAGTGCGCCAGATTACCGGCGAAACGACACGACCCTTTTTTGACGCGGCCGCGAACGAAACCTACACCCTCCCGGATGGCGCAACGGCGACCTTACTCATGCCCTACAACGACAGTAAACGGCTGTGGATCGCCAGTTTGAATTTAGGGGAACTCTGGGGAACGGGGGGGAACTCAGAGGAACTCGTGGCGTATCTGAACCGGTATGGTACGCCGATTCGTTATTACTATGTGGCCGAACCGTGGCCCGTTGAATATTACCAGACGGTGTACGCCAACGAGCCGGGCAGCGCGGAGATGCCCTCGGCGGGGCGGGCATTTACCCCAGAGCTGATCACCCAACTGGTAGCTAAAGGGGTGCAAATTGCGCCACTGATTTTGCATACGGGGGTTGCCAGTTTAGAAGAGCATGAAAAACCGTATGAGGAGTATTACCGGGTATCGGCTGAAACCGCCCGCCTGGTGAACGCCGCTCGTACTGCTGGTCGGCGTATCATCGCTGTGGGCACAACCGTCGTGCGTGCCCTGGAGACAGTAACCGATGAAAATGGTTATACTTATGGCGGTATGGGTTATACCAACCTGGTTATTACCCCGGAGCGTGGTGTCCGGGCCGTGAATGGCCTACTGACCGGCCTGCATGAACCGTGCGCCACCCATTTGATGATGCTGGAAGCGGTCTGCGGCCGCGAACATCTCCATCACACCTACGCGGCCGCGCTCCAGGAACGTTACCTCTGGCATGAGTTTGGTGATTTGCACTTGATACTGCCATAGGAAGGGAACTCATAGGAACTGAAGGAACTCTAGGAACGCTCATCACGCCAAGTTCCTAGAGTTCCCCTGAGTTCCCACGAGTTCCCCTCTGGAGTCCCTTATGTCTGAAACCCTCTTTCTCGCGACTCGCACCGGTTTTGTCTGGGCCGAAGCCCATGGTTCTGGCTGGCAGGTTGCCGGGCACAGCCTGGATGGCAAGGGAATTACCAGCGTCATTGCTCGTGAGGGGGTGATCCTGGCGGGTACAAAAGAAGGCGTATGGCGGTCTGAGGATCGCGGCCGCACCTGGACCCACACCAGCCAGGGCCTCACCCAACCCTACGTCCGCTGGCTGGCCTACCACCCGGCCCTCTCCGACCGGGAGTTTGTGGGCACAGAACCGGCTGGACTGTTTCATTCCCGCGATGGCGGTGATACCTGGCAGGGTGTGCCCAAAGTAGAAGAACTGCGCGATCAATTTCGCTGGTTCTTGCCTTACTCATCCGGGGCCGGTTGTGTGCGGGGGTTCGCCTTTCACGGCCAACGGGCTTATGCCGCGGTGGAAGTGGGTGGCCTGTTGCGTTCTGATGACGGGGGAGAAACGTGGGCATTGGCTGAGGGAAGTCATGGTCGGCCCGTGTTTGGTCGGCCACCGCAGGGGTTTGTTCACCCGGATGTGCATTCGGTAGCGGTACATCCTTCTTCACCCGATCTGGTTTGGGCGGCCACGGGGGGTGGGTTGTATCAATCTGAGGATGGTGGGGCCACCTGGAACTTCATCTACGATTGTTATGTGCGGGCGTTGTGGCTGGACCCGGCAAACCCCGACCACGTGCTGATAGGGCCAGCGGAAGATGTGGGGCGTCGCGGCCGCATTCTGGAAAGTTGGCATCGCGGCCGCACCTGGCAACCCGCCGACACCGGTCTCAACACCCCCTGGCCTCATAACATGGTGGAGCGGTTCTACCAGGCGGGCGATACCCTTTTGGCCGTTTTAGATCAGGGAGAACTGCTGGCCTCGCCCATAGGCCAATGGCAGTGGCAGGCCATCCTGCCCGACGTGCCTGGGGTCAATGCAGTTACAACGCTTTCTCTTTGACTAACGCAACAGTTTGCCACAACTTACTGGGGTTCAAGGGAATTTCCAGGAGTTCCAGTCCTGGAATGTTCAGCGCGTTTTCGACGGCCTGGACAAACAGGGCTGTGACGGGAATCGCGCCGCCTTCGCCCGCCCCTTTGACACCCATAGGGTTGAGCGGGGAGGGGGTTTCGGTGTGCCCGGTAATGATGGGCGGCACGTCGAGCGAGGTGGGGATCAGAAAGTCCATGAAGGAGCCGTTGAGCAGTTGGCCGTTTTCGTCCCAGACCAGTTGCTCGTAGAAGGCGTTGCCCAGCCCTTGGGCCACCCCGCCATGCACCTGACCATCGAGAATGAGGGGGTTGATGACGCGGCCGCAATCATGCACCACCACATATTTCAACACCTTCACATCGAACGTCTCCGGGTCTACTTCGACAATGGCGGCGTGTGCCCCATTGGCCGTTGCCCCCCGCTCCGGGCCAAAATAGTTCGTCGCTTCTAAGCCCGGCTCCGTGCCCGGCTTGACCGCGCCCCGTAACGGGTTGGCCGCCTGGGCCAACTGCCCCAACGGGATGGCTCGACTCGGCACACCCTTCACCCGCACCGTGCTATCCACCAGCTCTAAATCCTCAGCCGAGGCTTCTAACATCTCCGCCCCCAGCTTGAGGATTTTGGCCCGCACGTCTTTGGCCGCTTCGTTGATGGCATTACCCGCCACGACCGCGCCCCGGCTGGCAAATGTGCCGGCCCCCCAATAAAACTGGTCGGTATCGCCCGTGACCACATCAATGTTACGCACATCCACGCCCAACTGATCGGCCACGATCTGGGCGAAGACGGTGTAATGGCCCTGCCCCTGTGTGCCCACACCGGTGACAACGGAAACGCGGCCGCTGGCCTGCACCTGCACCCGCGCCCCTTCGTATGGGCCAATCCCCGTCCCTTCGACATAGGCCACAATGCCGATGCCCACCGTTTTGCCCTCAGCCCGCAGGCGGGGTTGCTCCTCGCGGATAAACTGATCGTACTCGATCAGTTCTAACGCCTTATCCAGAGCCAGGTGGTATTGGCCGCTGTCGTAGGTTAGAGCCGTAAAATCCTGGTAGATGATTTCGTTGTTGTAGGGGAACTGATCCGGCTGGATGAAGTTGCGCCGCCGGATTTCGGCCTTGTCCAGCCCCAACTTCTGGGCCGCCAGGTCCAAAAACCGCTCGATGACGAAGACGCCATGTTGCCGCCCGGCTCCCCGGTAGGGGGTGACGATGGGTTTGTTGGTGAAGACCGCCCGGAAACGGCTGTGGTAATGGGGAATGTGGTAGGGGCCAAGCAGGGTGCATTGGCTGTTGATGGGGATAGTCAGGCCGTAGGGGTCATAGGCCCCAGTATCGTGCAGGAAAGAATCTTGCACCCCCAGGATATGCCCTTCGCTGTCGAAGGCGATTTCGGCGTCGTGGATTTGCATCCGTTCCTGGGTGGTGGCGACAAAATTCTCGGCGCGATCTTCGATCCATTTGATGGGGCGGTTGAGCCGCATGGCCGCCCAGGGCACGAGCACCTCTTCCTGGTAGAACATCATAATTTTGGGGCCAAAACCGCCGCCGATGAACGGGGCGATCACCCGCACCTGTTTTTCGGACAGCCCCAACATGGCGGCCATGCCGTTGCGAATGACGACGGGAGCCTGGGTGGTGTCCCAGATGGTCATGCGCCCGGCGCGGTGATCCCATTCGGCCACCACGCCCCGGTTCTCGATGGCCGCCGAGGGGCCACGGTCGTAGATGAAGCGGCGTTGTAGCAGGAGATGAGCGGCGGCTCTGGCCTGGGCGTAATCCCCTTTGCTTTGGGTCAGGTCGGCGGCCATATTGTGGGGGACATCGGCATGAATCGCGGCCGCGTCGTCCCCCATCGCTTTCTCCAGTTCCACATTGGCCGGGAGGGGGTCATACTCCACCCACACCTGCTCGGCGGCGTCCTCGGCCAGATAACGGCTCTCGGCGATGACCATGACGATGGGTTCACCGACGAAGCGCACTTTGTCTTTGGCCAGGGGAACCTGGGTGCGGGCGTGGAAGATGGCATCTTTCACCGGGGGGGGCGGGACGAGGAGTGGGCCGGGTTGCCAGTAGTCGCCCAGGTCGTGGGCGGTGTAGATGGCAATGACGCCGGGGAGGGTTGCGGCCGCGGCGACATCCACACTCACAATCCGGGCATGGGCATACTGGCTCCGCACAAAGGCCACATGGGCCATATTGGGCAAATCCACATCATCCACAAACAACGCCCGCCCCGTCAGCAGGCGGGGGTCTTCATTCCGGGTAATCCGTTCACCAAAGAATTGTCGTCATAGAAAACCTTGCTTACTTAAACATCCTCCTGGCTGCCCGGCCGGCCAGAGGGAAAACGTGATGACTGACTTCTTTAGCGCATGTGCTTCTGCTTTTTGAGCTTGATACAAATCCCAACGGAGCTGGAGATTCATCCAAAAACCCGCTGATGTGCCCAAGAACCGGGCTAAACGGAGCGCCGTGCTGGGGGTCATGCCACGCCGACCATTGACGATTTCATTAATTCTTTGGTAAGGCACATGAATACCATCTGCCAGATCACGTTGGCTTAGTCCCATAGGATTCAGAAATTCCTCTAACAGCATCTCTCCCGGATGGGTGGGCACGCGATGGGTAGGTACACGAACCATGTTTCTTTCCCCTTCAAATAAGCAGATTAATGATAATCCACAATCTCTACCTCATCTGGCTCATTATCTTGCCAGACAAAGCAGATGCGATATTGATCATTAATGCGAATACTATGCTGTCCAGCACGATCCCCACTTAATAATTCCAGCTGATTACCGGGCGGCAACCGCAATTCCAGCAGTGACTCAACCGAATCAAGCAGATCCAATTTTCGTGCGGCAATGCGCCAGACAGATTGCGGGCATGTTCGCCGGGCGACTTTGGAGTTGACACCGTTAATGATGTCTTCACTCCCTTGATTCTTAAATGCGCGAATCATGACCCATGATA
>JADJUV010000187.1 GCA_016716885.1 Candidatus Trichofilum aggregatum
GGGTTACATCCAGGTACGCCAGGGCCAGCATCTTGCCTACGCTATGCCCCTTGGCGCTGGATGTCACCATGCCAACGGGTTGCCCGACAGTTTCCAGGTCAAACGAGGCCCCCGCTTCACTGCCGCTGAACATCTTCTGCTTCACCGTGCTGATGTCAGCGATGCTGTAGACCGGATCACCATTGTTGGCTGGGATGTCGCTCTCCAGCACCAGCCCCGTCCAGCGTTGATCCAGCCCCATGTCCTGTACCCGCAGTAATGCCTCGCGCCCCACAAATTCCCGCTTATCGAACCGAATCCAGCGGTTCAACCCCACATGGAACGGCGTTTGTGAGCCGTCCATGTCTGGGCCGTAAAGAGGTAACGCTTTTTCGATGCGCAGGCTTTGCATGGCCTGAACGCCGTAGGGGAGCAGGCCGAATTCTTTGCCCTGCGCGAGGAGATGGTTCCAGATTGGAGCTTCCTCAGCCGGTACATACAGTTCATACCCCAACTCCCCCGTGTAGCCTGACCGGGAGATGAGCAGTTCCGTGCCGTTGATGACCGCCGGGGTAAACCAGAAAAAGCGCAAGTTCTCCAGGTCGGCCCCTTCCACCAGCGACAGCAGAAAATCCCGCGAGCGTGGCCCCTGCACCGAAATGAGGGCAATCGCGCCGGTTAGATCGGTGGCGTAAGCACTGGCTCCCAGCGCATGGTCGGCGATCCAGCGGTAGCTTGCCTTGCGCGGCCCCGAGCTGGTGACAACCATAAAATGCTCTTCGCTGAACTTGTACACGGTGATGTCGTCCAAAATCAGGCCATCTTCGTTGCACATCGTCGAGTAACGCACCTGTCCGGGGTGCATGTCGCGGATGTCGTTGACGAGCAGGCGGTTGATGAGCCGTTCCGCGCCTGGCCCTTTCACATCCACCTCACCCATCGTGGACAAATCCTGCATCCCCACATTGGTGCGGGTGTTCAGGTGCTCTTCCATGGGGGCGGTGTAGGAGAACGGGAACATAAAACCACCACCGCCGGGAATCATCTTCGCGGCCGCGCGGGCGTGGATGTCATACAACGGTGTCCGCCGTTCGACGGGGTGGTGGTCGTGGGACGAGTGGGGGATGGCCGACGGGTTCGTTTGTCTTGGGTCATAGGGCAACCTTTAGGGGATTAGGTATTGTCATCATATCACTTAGCTACTATGATACCAACAACGTTTGCTCCTTATTGGGGCAAGAATAGGAGATTACGTGATGGAAGCCATTGTCGAACAAATACCCCGTTCAGGACAAATGGAATTTACGATTCAAGTCTCAACCAATATCCATTTTTCTGCCGAAGCCGCCCGCCGCCTTGTCAGTCGCTTTGTAGCGAACGAGATCGCTTATTTGTTGCGGGGCGGTGAACCAACCCTGATTGTGGCGGATCGAGTACGTTGGCGGGTTCCTGTGTTGCTTACCTTACCCAGCCAGGGCATTGTTGGTCCAGTGGGTCACATAGATATTGATGTCGAAACGGGAGAGCTTATCATTACCCCTGAAGATATTCGCCTGATACAAGAGTATGCCGAGCAAAAAGCTACCCATTATTCCCCCGCTTCCAGTTCCCTTTCATAAACAAGAAGCCGAGTCGGATTGTCTGGCGGCTTGTGCAACTATGCTGTTGCGCTACATCGGTCGCCCACTTCCGTATGCTCAATTGGTGCGTTTGTTACAAATTGGCCGATTGGCGCACCCCGGCGCAATATCGTCAATTTGACGCAGGTTGGCTATAACGTTACCTATCGAGAAGCGACTCTGACTATCCTGGCCGAAGATTATCTGCAAAAAGGCGAACCCGTTATTGCCTTTGTGGATACCGGTGAACTCAGTTATTGGTCAAGAATCACAAACCATGCCCTCATTGTTGTGGGCTTAGATGAAGAGCATGTGATGGTTCTTGATCCGGCATTTTCCTCAACATTACGCCTTATCCCACACGATGAATTTCAACTAGCCTGGTTGAATGGTGACTATGCTTGTGGCATTATCCACAAAACGTAGTTATCTCAATATTCGGGTTTGATGGTGGTTTTGCGGCCGCGGACAAACTCCATCATCTCTTCATCAATTGCCTTATCCAGCGGGGGAGCCTCATAAGAACGGAGTAACTGCTTAACCTTCGCGCTCGCCTTCTGCTCCGCTGTCAGGCTCCCTTCCTCAGCCCATTGCTCAAACGAGTTGTAATCAAACAAATCCGAGCGGTAGAAGGCCGTGCGGAAATTACGCATGGTATGATCCGTGCCCAAATGATGCCCACCGGGAACGACGGCCCGAATCCCATCCATAGCCAGCCCATTCTCCGACAAGTCCAACCCCTGCAAAAATTTGTGGAACATCCCCAACATTTCACAATCCATGACAAACTTCTCGTACCCGGCGGTCAGCCCCCCTTCCAACCAGCCCGCCGTGTGCAGGACAAAATTGACCCGCGCCAGCACCGTCGGCAACATCACCATCACGGACTCATACGCCGCTTGCGCATCGCCCACCTTGCTACTGCTGAACATGCCGCCACTGCGGAAGGGCAGCCCGTAACGCCGGGCCAACTGGGCACTGGCAAACAGGGCGATCTGGCTCTCCGGTGAGCCAAAGACGGGCGCACCGCTCTGCAAATCAATGTTGGTCTGGAACGCGCCATACACGACTGGTGTGCCGGGGTTGATCATTTGCGTCAGGATGATACCAGCCAGGGCTTCTGCGTTCAGTTGGGCCACCGTTCCGGCTACCGTGACCGGCGCCATCGCCCCGGAGAGAATGAATGGGGTGATGATGAGGGCCTGCCGTGCTTTGGCGTAGGCTTTGAGCGCACCCAGCATCCGGTCGTCCAGGCGGCGGGGACTGCTGATGTTGATGAGGGAGATGAGGGCGGGGTTTTCGCGGATGGCCTCAGCCCCAAACAGGATTTCGACCATTTTGATACTGTCTTCGGCATTGCTCCCGGACGTGACCGACCCCATAAACGGTTTGTCGCTGTATTTGATGTGGCTGTACACCATGTCCAGGTGGCGGGTGTGGGTGGGTTCGTCGGTGGGTTCGACGATGGTGCCGCCGGAGTGGTGGATGTAGGGGGAGAGGTAGGCCAGTTTGACGAAGTTGATGAAGTCGGCGAGGGTGGCTTCTCTGCGGCCGCGATCTACACTATACACAAACGGTGGCCCATACACCGGGGCAAAACACATATGGTTGCCACCAATGATGACGTTGTTGACCGGGTTACGGGCCAGTTGGGTGAACTGGCGCGGAGCCATCGCCACATACTGCATCACTAGATCGGGGTCGAAGAAGGCCGTGTCCCCCTGAAACGGAACGCCATGCTCCTTCAGAATGGCCTGCGCTTCATCGTCATAAAAATCAATGCCCACATCCGAGAGAATGGTCATGGAAGTCTGGTGGAGCAGTTCCACTCCTTCCGGGTTGACCAGTTCGTAGGTAGGCAGATTGTGAACGGGTTGGGTGATGTGATGAACTGCGGCCGCGGTCTTGGCTTGTTCTCTACGGGCTTCACGACCTACACGTCTAGGGGAATCGCTCATGGGAACTCCTGGGGAAATAGCATTTCAGCCGTTGGTGTTGGCTGCTGGCTGCTGGCGGTTGGCTGCTGGCTGATTAGCTGACTACTGGCTGACTAGCTGATAGCTTCTTACTGGCACACGCGGGAAGTGTACAAGGGGTGAGAATCCGAGGCAACCAGTCTGCCGCGTCCATTTTTTATCATTTCAGCCCGCTCCGCATAACGGGGTATAATGAGGCTGGCTAGACAAACCAGACCCGGCAGTGCCGTTAGAGTGGGGTTTTTGACCCCAAACCAAAACAAAACTTGTCACAAAAACGTAAGCCATGCCTACGTCGTAAGGAAAGATTATGCGTATTATTATCACCGGGGGAACCGGTCTTATTGGCTCCAAACTAGCGCAACGGCTCGCGGCCGCGAACTATGACGTTATCATCCTCTCCCGCAATCCGGGCAAAACCACCGGGTTACCCGCTGGCATCAAAGCGGCGAAATGGGACGGCCAAACGGCCGAGGGGTGGGGCCATCTGGCCGATGGGGCCAAAGCGATTATCAATTTGGCGGGGGCCAGTATTGCCGGTGATGGGTTCATTCCCAGCCGCTGGACCGATAAACGCAAGAAGCTCATTATGGATAGCCGGGTCAAAGCGGGGCAGGCGGTGGTGGCGGCGGTACATGCGGCCGCGAACAAACCCGAACTCGTCGTGCAATCTTCTGCCGTGGGGTACTATGGGCCGCACGGCGATGAAACTCTCAGCGAAGCCACCGGCCCAGGCCAGGACTTTCTGGCCCAGGTGTGCCAGGCCTGGGAAAGAAGCGCCCAACCCGTTGTCGAACAAGGGGTTCGGCTGGTCATCATTCGTACCGGCGTTGTTCTTAGCACCCAGGGTGGCGCGTTCCCGTTGCTTCTGCTCCCGCACAAACTGTTCGTTGGTGGGCCAATGGGCAGTGGTAAACAATATTTGCCCTGGATTCATCTGGAAGATGAAGTGCGGGCTATCCAATTCCTTATCGAAAACTCCCAGGCGCAGGGTGTCTATAACCTGTGCGCTCCGGAGCCGGTCACCAATCGCCAAATGAGCCGGGCCATCGGCCAGGCCATCAGCCGACCTTCGTTTATGCCTGTGCCCGGTTTTGCCCTCAAGCTACTCTTGGGCGAGGCGGCCAGCCTGGTTCTGGATAGTCAACGGCAGGTTCCCCAGCGATTAGTCCAATCAGGATTTACCTTTAGCCACCCTGATTTGTTACCGGCGATTCGCCATCTTGTACAAAACAACATTTGACGGTTCGTCAGCCAAGAAGCTGGTAGTCAGCCAAGAAGCTGAAATGCTGAAATGCTGAAATGCTAAAAGGCTGACTAGCTATCTCCACAGGAGTCCTATCATGCAAATCATCAGCCAAGCCATTGTCGAAACGATGAATCAACAAATCAAGAGTGAGTTTGGTGCCTCAGCCCAGTACGTCGCCATTGCCGTCTACTTTGACGACGAGGGGCTGCCTGATCTGGCCGGTTTTTTCTACCGCCAGGCTGAAGAAGAGCGGATGCACGCGATGAAGTTTGTCCATTTCATGCTGGATGCTGGCGTAAGACCCACCATCCCCGCCACCGCTGAACTACGCAATGAATTTTCCGGCGCGGCCGATGCCGTGCAATATGCGCTGGAACAAGAAGTTCGGGTGACGAACGAGATCAATAATCTGGTCACGGTGGCAAAAGCCAACAACGACCACACCAGCGAAAATTTCTTGCAATGGTTTGTTAATGAACAGGTGGAAGAGGTGTCTAGCATGACCAGCCTGCTCCAGACCATCAAACATGCCGGGCCAAGCCTGTTGCTGGTGGAAGATTATGTGCGCCGGGCCGCGGCCGCAGCCGCCACAGCCGAAGCTGGAGCAGCCTAACTCGTAGGAACTTGGGGGAACTCTGGGGAACTCACGCCCCTCAGCCCTTTGCACTTAGCACTCAGCTCTCAGCACTTCTTATGGCTACTAATCTCCTCAACAACGGCGACTTTTCCGGTGCTTTCCAGGCGTATCGTAAAGATGAGCGCATCGTCACAGCTCATTCCTGGGCGCCCTGGTGGGCTGTTCAGCGGGCCAACGATCCGCAATGGAAAAACCAAACACCTACGTTCCGCGCGGCCGCGCTCGAAGACATCACCGCCCAAGAAATTAGCTCTCCCTGGGCTACCCACACCGCCGGTTTGTTCCAACAGCTACCCGCCGCCCCTGGTGACACCTACAAACTTACCGTCGAGGCGATGGCCTGGTCCAGCGAAGACGAAACGCCGGGTAACCTGGTTGAACCGGGGGATGTTGATCTGCAAATTGGCCTTGATCCCACCGGTGGCCTGGATGCCAATAGCCCACTCATCGTCTGGAGCAAAAAAGCCAATCCGCTGGGCAAGTGGGAAACCCTGGAACTAACGGTTGAAGCCGAAACTTCTATCATCACCGTCTTTTTGAAATCGGCCCCGGAGCGGCCCAAACGGCAACAGACGGTCTTTTGGCGCACGGCGGTGCTGACCCCGGTCGGACGCTACCGGCGCACTGTCACCGTCATTGGTGCGGGCGACACCCACATTACCCTTAGCCCCGAACGACCTTTGCCCGGTGAAAACATGACCGCCCAGGTCTCCTCAAATCGTAATCAGGTGTTCATGGAATTAACGGTGCAAAAACCGGATGGGGGTGCGGCGTTGGTCGTTTTCCAGGGTATGACCCAGGAAAATGACCGTTACAACTGGCGTTACCAGTTCCATGTGCCCGAAGAAGGGTTGTACGATATTCGGTTTATTGGGGACCGGGGGGCGCGGCTGTTGGCCCAACGGTTACTCCAGGTGAGCCACGATGATTTAAGTAAAGCGGCCGCGTTACCCCCGAAAGGGGATGCTCGCATCGCTTATCAACGGGTGTATGTGCTGTTGCCGCCTACGGCTGACGAAAAATGGCTGGTCGCGGCCGCGCGCGGGAGCTTCTCAGGCCGCTACACCGTCGGCTTTTCTGCCGACGATGCCGGGCTGGGGTTGTTGGCAAAACGGCAGGTGTTGGCGGTTAACCCGCACCATTGGCCCGAACCCCTCACCGCCGGTTGGTTCCATGAGCATTATCCCGGAACCGTCTTCAGTGCGGTGGTTGCCAACACCCCGGCCGACCTGGAACATTGGCTCAAACAATGGACGCCATAAGCGAAAGCGCGAGAGTAAAAACCAGAGAGCTAGAGGGGACACAGAGCAGCAGAGAAAGCGAAATATCCTTAAATCTCCGCTCTCTGCTTCTCGACCTCTGTCTCTATCTCTTGGTTTAAAGTAGGTATTATGCTTCGACCACTGACATTTTGTTTGGTTTTACTGGGATTCGTTTTGGTCAATTACGCGGCCGCACCCGAGGCCGATACGCAGGCGCAAGGGGCGATTGATCCTCGTTTTGGCGCCATTGAGTCATTTTGGGCCCCTAATGAGGCCGCCGAACTGGGGGTGGGCTGGGAGCGTATCCTTTTCTATTGGAACGAAATTCAGCCCGGTGGCCCTGCCGATTGGAACACCCTGCATGTGCCCGAAGAGTGGTTGAACGAAGCCAATAGCCACGGCCGCACCGTCGTCGGTTTGCTCAAAAACACCCCCAACTGGGCCACCGATGGCGTTTTTGCTTCCGGCGTACCCCGGGGCCTTTATCTACCCCTGGATGATCCCGCTAATCTGTGGGCCAATTACTCCAAACAGATTGCCACTTATTATGGCGCACGAGGGGTTCACAACTGGATTGTCTGGAACGAACCAGACATTGCCCCGGATGTGTACGGGCATGAGTTTAGCGGCTCCATTGAAGATTACGTGCAACTACTCAAAGTGGCTTATCTTTCCATCAAAGCGGTTGATCCGGGGGCGACGATTCATCTGGGCGGCATGACCTATTGGCATGATCAAGGGTATCTGGGCCGTTTGCTGCGGGCGATTGCGGCTGACCCGGACGCGGCCGCGAACAACTATTTCTTCGATGTTGTCTCTCTGCACATCTATTTCCGCCCGGAAACCATCTACACCATTGTAGGCAACGCCTATGGGGCACAGAGTCAGGCGGGCATCAACCCGCTCAAGGCCGTGTGGATCAACGAAACCAACGCCCGACCCAACCAGGACCCTGGTTGGCCGGTGCAGGTACAAAGTTTTGAGATTGACCTGGAACAACAGGCCTGGTTTATCGTCCAGGCGTATGCCATTGGTTTCCACGCGGGTGCCTCACGCATTGCCGTGTATAAGCTGGTGGACGTGAATATTGCCCCGGGTGAAGAATCGTGGGGATTGGTGCGGCCGCATGATTTCAGCAAGCGGCCCGGGTTTTTCGCCTACCAGACCGTCATTCAATATCTGGGTGGGTTTACCTTCCCGGTGCAGCGGGAGCGCACGGACAACTACTTCATTTTTACTTTTTCGCGGCCGCAGGGGGTTACTCGTGTTCTGTGGGCCAGAGGGCAGAGCAGTGTTACTTTGAACGTACCCGCGCTGGCCGCGTCGGCTTTGTTAGTTCAGGCCACCGGCGAAACCATTCCTATCCAGGCTACCAACGGCGTCTACAACCTGACCCTTCAGGGGACACGCTGTTATGATGATTGTTACATGGGGGGGCCGCCTGTTTTTCTGGTAGAGGAAGGGGTGACAGCCCAAACGGTGCCCACGGCTGTGCCCGGCCCGGTTGCCAGCGCCACGCCGTCAAGTGGTACCCCTGTTGCCAACAGCACAACTATCACGGGCACAGCCGCCATCACGGCCACCCCTTCACCCACGGTGGTGATAACCCCAACGGCCACGGCCACCCCCAGGAATACATCTACGCCCAGACCTTCGGCTACGCCAACGGCTACGTGGACGCCCAGCCCATCGCCTACGGTTACGGCTACAGCGACTGCGGCCGCGACCACGCTTGCCCAACTACCCACAGCGACCACAGTTCAAGTAACGACCCCCGCTCCTGATGTGCCAGAGGGAGAAGGGAATGAAGAAAACGCGGCCGCGGGTAACACCATCGGCCTCTGGTTTGTGGGCGGCGGGGTTGCCCTTGCCCTTAGCCTTGTCATCATCACCCTACGCCGCCGTTAAAGAACAACCCATAGATTGACGATAAGTTGGCTCCCCATCGCCAATCGTAAATCGTAAATCGTAAATCCTAAATTCCTCCTATGGTCACCAGTAATCGTTGGCAACAACTCCGTGCCGAACTGCGTTTTACCCGCTCCAGCAAATATTTGATGAGCGCCTTTGCCCTGACCCTGTTCGTTTTAGGGTACGTCTGGTGGCCCCTGGCCGAGGAGTACCTCAACCAGGTTAATTGGCAGGGCCGCTGGTGGCTCCAGATAGATTGGATACTCATCGCCATTTTCCTGTTTATGTCTGTTTTGCTCATGGCCGGGGCCGATCTGCGCCGTGATGCCACCATCATTTTTGTGGGCTTTGTCGGTGGCCTGGTCATTGAAAGTTGGGGCACGCAGACAGAAATCTGGACCTACTACACCGCCGAACGCCCCCCCCTCTGGATTATTCCCGCCTGGCCCATCGCCAGCCTGACCATAGATCGCCTGGTCTACGTGCTTGATTTATTACTCAAGCAGAGAACTCACCCTCCACTCTCCACCCTCCACGCTCCACCCTCATCCCCTTCCGCTTTCGTCTGGCTGTACTGGCTTATCTTCCCCATCTTTTTTGGACTTTTGCTCTCCTTTGTCTGGCCCACGCTGGACAAATCGTTTACCCTGATGGCCATTGGATTGTGTGCTGGTCTCATTCTCACACCGACGAATCACCGGTTGGCTGTACTGACCTTCCTGGCTGGCGCTGGCTTGGGGTATTTTCTGGAGTTTTGGGGGACAACGCGCCAATGTTGGACCTATTACACCCAGGAGACACCCCCTTTGTTTGCTGTGCTGGCTCACGGGATGGCGGCAGTTGCTTTCTGGCGTTCCGCATTGCTTCTCAAAATGGTCGTGCACAAACTGACTGGTTATTCGTTGTTAGTTACAGGATCACCCAACCCGCAGACCCTTACCCATGAACCATAGGCCACAAAAAGACGGCTATTTCCAGAATTCATCATGAGCGGGGCGCTCACCAAGAGGAATGAAAACTTTAACCACAGATTTCACAGATTTTTCTTTTCTCTGCGTTCTCTGCGTCTCTGCGGTTCGTTATTTTCGTAGGAACTCGCCACTCGCAAACTCGCCACTTATTTTCTCAGGAGTTCCCCAATTTTTAAACTTCATTGGTAGGAAGCTGGTTTGCCAGGTGCTAAATCATGACCCAGATTGATATTGCTCACCAAAGATTGTTCAACCAATATCTGTTGCAACCTACTCTGAGTACAGCCCAGGATGTAGTCAGTTGGCTAGGGGCAGTACAGGCTCAGGATTATGCGGCCGCGAAATGGGCCGTGGGTATGCGCATGGAAAAGGCTAACGAGATTGATATTGAGCAGGCCTTCAATCGTGGTTCCCTGCTTCGTACCCATCTTTTGCGTCCCACCTGGCACTTTGTTACCCCGGCTGACATTCGGTGGTTGTTAACCCTCACCGCGCCCCGTGTTCATGCCGTTAATGGCACGATGTATCGTCAGCTTGAACTCGATGAGACGGTTTTTGCACAGTGTTACCGGGTGTTGGTTAAGGAATTACAAGATGGTCAACAGCTAACCCGTGATGAGCTTCGGGAGAAATTACGGTTAGCGGGGATTGCTACGGATAATTTGTTGCGTGTTACTTATATCATGATGTGGGCCGAGCTGGAGCGGATTATCTGTAGTGGGCCGCGCCGGGGTAAGCAGTTCACCTATATGTTGCTGGAAGAACGGGTTCCACCGGCTGGCCCACTTACGCGGGATGAAGCGCTGGCTGAACTATCGCGTCGTTACTTTCTGAGCCGGGGACCTGCCACCGTAGCCGATTTTGCCAGATGGTCAGGGTTGACCATAGCCGATGCTCGCCATGGTCTGGACGCAGTCAAAAACTTGCTGGTAGAGGAAGTGATAGAGGGGCGTTCTTACTGGTTGCCCCCTACGGCGCAAATAACGCCCGCGGCCGCGCCCCAGGCTTATCTACTATCCGTCTATGATGAGTACGTTTCCGGTTACAAAGATCGCAGCGCTATCGGTGAAGCGGAAGTAGGACCGAAACTGATTGCCTTGGGTAATGCCCTGGCCTATATTATCGTGGTGGATGGTCAGATTGTCGGCACATTTCGGCGGGTGCTCCAGAAAAAGGGGGTCACGATTGAGGCCAATCTGTTTCGAGCATTAACCGAAGCGGAAGATGAGGCGATGGTTGCGGCCGCGCACCGCTTTGCTGACTTTATCAACCTGCCCCTGACCCAACTTCTCAGGGGTTCAGCTACGGGAATGCCAGGCTAAGAGCGTGCCAGCTTATTAGCCCTTAACAGTTGATTTTCGATGCAGTGCCTGGCACGGGGCAGATGAACCTGGGCATAACGCAACTGGCCGCCCCGTGCCAGGCACTTACTTGACCCATTGGCAACCCACTCTCAACTAATTGGATGGCTGATAACGCTTTACGAGGAGACAACCAAGATGACACAATCAGATCAACCTCTCACCTGGACCAACTGGGTTGGCAACCAATCCTTCTCCCCCCGAGCCATCATTGAGGTTGGCTCAGAAACAGAGGTGCAAGAACAGGTAACACACGCGGCCGCGAACGGTTATGGGGTACGAACCTATGGCGCTCGTCACTCCTTCACCCCCATTATCGAGACCAACGGCATCCTGCTTAATCTGGAAAAACTCAAAGGTGTTACCCACATTGACCCAACAAACCGTCTGGTGACCGCTTTACCCATGACCACCGTCGGTGAGTTCGGTGATCCCCTGTGGGCACAAGGGCTGGCCCTCACAAATCAGGGCGATATTGACACCCAGGCCATCGCCGGAGCTATTGCCACCGCTACCCATGGCTCCGGCAAACACCTGACCAACTTCTCCGCCGCCCTCGAAGGGGCACGCATCGTAGATGGTCTCGGTCAAATCTTCGACATAACCCGCGAATCCACCCCCGACGAACTGGCGGCCCTGCAAACATCCATCGGTTTGCTGGGTATCATGACCCAACTGACCATCAAAGTTTCTCCCGCCTACGAACTTCACGCCCGTCATGAAGTCCTGCCCTTTAGCGAAATGATGGCTCGGTATACCGAATACCTGGATACCTACCGCAGCTTCTCCTTCTTTTGGTGCCCCACCGACAAATCGGCTGAGTTATATGGCCTGAGTGGCGCCAAAGCCGATGATTGCGCGTTACGCCTTTTCCAAATTCCCGCGCCCGATGTAGATCGTGCCCATCTTCCCCCCAACGAACAGCTAGACCGCTCCTATCGCGTTTTCCCCATGGTGTACGAGCCAAATTTCCATGAGATGGAATATTTTCTGCCGCTAGATCAGGCGCAGGAAATATTGCGGGAGATGCGTAAGCTCATGCTGCGCTGGTTGCCCTTGAGCATCTACCCCCTGGAAATCCGTAATGTCGCCGCCGATGACGCCTGGCTCAGCCCCAATTACCAGCGCGACAATCTGGTTGTCTCCATTTCCGGCCAACCGGGCACCGATTATTGGGATTACTTGCGGGCCTGTGATAGCCTGTTTGCTGAATTCCAGGGGCGGCCGCATTGGGGCAAACTCCACTTCATGACGGCTGACCGCCTGGAACGGCTTTTCCCTCGTTACAATGATTTTGTTACCTTACGCGGCCGCTTTGATCCCAAAGGGACCTATCTGAACAAACACACCCAGGCCCTATTCACTTAACATCTGTTTTCAGTCACGTAACGTCCGTTGTGGTTTACTGTTTTGGGAGAATATATGACCAATCAGACCCCCCTAATGATTCTTATCGCTGGTCCCTATCGTTCAGGAACCAATGATGATCCTACCCTTATTGCCGCCAATGTTCAGGCCATGAACGAGATGGCCCTGCGCGTATTTCGCGCCGGACATTTGCCCGTCTTGGGCGAATGGTTTGCCCTACCGCTCATTGAATTAGCTGGCTCCCAACACATTGGCGACGAAACATTTAACGAAATATTTCATCCCATCTCCCATCAAATCTTGTCCCGTTGTGATGCCTGCTTGCGTATTGGCGGGCCATCGCAGGGAGCCGACGACATGATCAACACGGCGCGTGCTCTGGGTAAACAGGTGTTTTTACACTTTGCCGACATCCCTGGCGCGAGCTAAGGTTGTGGATAATACAAGTTGCGATTGAGGGCGAAATATTGCCCAAGGCCCAAATCTTGCCAGTGGTAGGCACTTATGCCCCAACACCGACAATTTTTTGGCGATGTTCTTGAAAAATGGAAATCTTTTGTATACGGATAGGAAAAACAGTGATGGCTTTGGCTTTTATCCGTGTTCTTCCTATCCGTGTTACACCTTTTTCCAAGCGAAGTCTTGGAAAGATGTAGTCTCTTAATAGAGACATCCTTGTTTTGCTTATGGTTCTTCGGGAATTCGACGGGCAACCGGCACATTTTGTAGGGTAGGTTTTCAACCTGCCCGTATATGTGGTGTCAACGCCCTAAAATCCCCAAAAGCCGTTTTGCTTATTTCTGTGCGATAACACACGTTCATTCTGTTCCTTACTCGACGCTGGCGAAAATTTGGCCGACCTCTGGAAATCTCTTAATCTCTCAGTCTCCAGAGGTCAGCACAAAAAACGCCCATGTCGAGTTCCTTATTGCCAGTCAATGTAACACCCTCATGCCTACAATCTTCACCCGTAAAACAACCTCTAAAATTGGTTTGATCTTCCTGGCGTATGTCGCCTTTATCTCCTTGGGTTTACCGGACGGTTTGCTCGGAGTGGCCTGGCCTTCCATCCGGGCTGATTTTTCCCAGCCGCTCGACTCACTGGGTTTTATGCTCGTGGCCGGGATGCTGGGTTATCTCACCTCTAGTTTTTTGAGTGGACAACTCATGGCCTGGCTGGGGGTAGGGGGATTGTTGGCGGCCAGTTGTGCGGCCACAGGCGCTGGTCTCATCGGTTACACCCTGGTTCCTACCTGGTGGATGATGGTTGCCCTGGGTGCCGTGGCCGGTCTGGGCGCGGGGGCTATAGATGCCGGGATCAACACCTACATTGCCGCCAACCACGGCGAAGGGCTTATGCAATGGCTCCATGCCAGTTTTGGCATTGGCGTCACCTTAGGGCCTATCATCATGACCACCGGGATCAACCGGTTTGATAGCTGGCGCATGGGGTATGCGGTTGTTGGTACGGCCCAGATTACCCTTGGCCTCTGTTTTGCCCTGACCGCTAAGATGTGGCAACGAGCTGATGAAGGGGGAAAATCAGGGGATGAACAACGCCTGACCGATTACAAGACCACACTGGGTGAAACGTTGCGTCAGCCCCGTGTCTGGTTAAGTCTTCTGTTGTTCTTCATTTATACCGGCATTGAGCTTTCTTTAGGGCATTGGGCTTATACCTTACTGACGGAGTCACGGAGGCCTGTTGGGTGTAGCTATTACGGGTTTTGCCGTGGCGCCCATTTTTCCGGCTATGGTTTCAGGCACAAGCCAACGGGTGGGTGTGCATCACGCGGCTAATACCATTGGCATGCAAATTGGGGCAGCGGGCCTGGGGGCCTCTCTTCTGCCGGGGTTAGCCGGGGTTTTGGCCCGCCGCATTTCCTTGGAAGTGATTCCTGTTTATCTGGTTACGCTTATTGTGGTTTTGCTACTCTTGTATGGGTTAGCGACACGCCAACAGGAACGGATCGTTCGGAATTAACCAGGTGCAGTCTTTTGCGCGGATCAAACCCTCTTTGGTTCGTCGTGACCGCTTTAGCGGGCTGGCGCTGAAACCCTTAGCAACAAGGATCAAAAACCTGCGGAAATGAGATGAGAGACTCGACCAACTTTACCCAGGTTTTTGGCGGATTGAGTCGGAAGACCTATCCCCCTGACCCCCTTCCCCCCGGGAAGGGGGAACGTTAGCGGCGCGGGTTTCCGGCGACAAACCAAGTTGGCGGCGTGCCCTAAAAACATACATCTGACTTTCGTAAAGATGGTCTTGTCTCCAGACTCCTGTAACTTATTAAATTCTCGTTCCTTAGCCAACAAACGCCCCAACCCCGGTGATGGCTCGTCCCACGATAAGCATATTAATCTCATTTGTGCCTTCGTAGGTATAAACCGCTTCGGCATCGGTGAAAAGACGGGCGACGTGGTTTTCAATGAGGATGCCATCACCACCGAGGATTTCTCGTGCCAGTTGGGCGACCTGGCGGGCCTGGCGGGCGTTGTTGTATTTGGCTAGCGCGACGACACTCTCATTGGCCTGGCCTGCTTCCATGAGTTGGGCCAGGCGTAGGCAAAGTAGTTGCATTTGGGTCACGCTGGCGGTCATTTCTACCAGTTTTTGTTGGATAAGTTGAAACCCGGCTAACGGACGGCCAAATTGTTTTCGTGTTTGGGCATGGGTGAGAGCCAACTCCAGGCACGCGGCCGCGATACCTGCCGCTTCCCAGGCCACCGAATAACGGGTATAAGCCAGTACCCTGGCTACATCAGCAAACGACCTGGCCCCCGCCAGCCGATTCTCCACCGGAATAACCACATTCTCCAGGCGAATATCTCCATTCAGCACGGCCCGTTTGGCTATTTTGCCGGTCATCGTCTCAATGGTGACACCTGGTGTCTGGCGTGGCGATTCAATGACAAATCCCCCAAACTGCCCCTGCTCATCTCGTGCCCAGATAATCAGGCAATCAGCAATAGGGGCGTTGCCGATCCATCGTTTAGAGCCATTCAAGATATAGCTATCACCCTGGCGTTGTGCTGTTGTCAGCACATGGGCCGCATCGGAGCCACGAAGTGGTTCGGTCAGACCAAAGGCACCGATTATGTCTAGCCGGGCCAGGGCGGGGAGCCAGCGGCTCTTTTGCTCCTCAGACCCCAGCAAACCGATTGATCCCATGGCTAGACCGGATTGTACGCCATAAAAAGTGCCGATAGACCCATCCCCTTTGGCTAACTCCATAACGCACTAAACCTAACTGCAACGCATCCAACCCGGCACAACCATGTCCCTGAAGCATTCCCCCCCATAATGGGGAGCATGGGCAGAGAGCGGACGATTTCCCAGGGGAATTCAGCTTTTTCCCAATATGGATTGATACGCGGCCGCACCACCTCATCCACATAGCTATGCACCTTATCGCGCAATTCGCGCTGTTCCCGGGTCAACAACTCGTCCAATCCATAGAAATCAAATCCACTGCTAGTACTGTTAAACATGCTTGCAATGCCCTCCTGACTGTGTTAATATCGCCTTGACCCTGCTGTATGCGTGATGAATATCTCGTCTTGAGCCAACGTTTTTTGTCTTGGGAATTGGCATACGTAGAGAGGATGTAGTAGCCGAAAAGGCCAGGCAGAGGCTTTCACGAAAAAATTCCCACCTGTCTTTGACAGGTTCAACTCACAGGTTTCACACGGTATGGCGGGGCTTTCCCCACTTATTTTTATGGTAGCCTCTGATTGTATCAGGGGCTTTTCTTTGTTAAAAAGAGCCTGAGAGCGTTGAGAGAATCATCTATTCTCAATCCCCATTCATGGCCTACAAGTTACGTTGCATCGAAGCAATTCATCACACCAGAGGATAGTCCTTGTATGATTCGTGAGCGCATCGCTGACGATATTTATGTCTTCACCAGCCGCCGTTACGCACAGGTAACGGCTGGTGCCGTCCTCACCAAAGAGGGCGTCGTGCTGATTGATACCCTCTTCTACCCGGAAGAGACCCAGGCCATCAAAGATTTCATAGAAGGCCGGTTGGGACTGACGATCTGTTACGTCATCAATACCCATTATCACGCCGATCATTCAACTGGTACGTGGATGTTTCCGGGGGCACGTGTTGTCAGTCACGGCCGTTGTCGCACGCTCCTCAATAGCACCGGTCGTCAAGGGTTGGAGCAGATGAAGGCGCAAATGCCAGAGTTTCAGTCAACCCGCATTGTTTTGCCAGACATGGTTTTCAACGAAGGCATTATGAACATTCATATCGGGGGCAAAACCTTGCGCCTATATCATTTCCCGGGTCATAGTCTGGATATGATTGGGGTCATGGTCGTGAATGATCGAATTTTGTTCGCCTCAGACAACTCCATGCCTGTGCCCACTTTTTTTGACGGTAGCTATTTTTCGCTGGTGCAGTCACTAAAAACGATACGCAATATGGATCCGACGAATGTGGTCCAGGGGCATGGGGAAGTGATTTTACGTGGGGAAGTGGAGGGTATGCTTAAAGATGATTTGAGCTACCTGGAAAACATCAAACAAAAGGTAGAAACAGTCATCGCCAGCGGGCAACCGGTAGAAATGCTGGATACGATTTCTATTGAAAGTTGCGGTAAATCACGAATACCGCTCAATGGATTGGTAGCGGATCTTCACCGGGCTAATTTGCGGCGGTTGTATGATGAGTTGTTGGTGGGGGCAGCGGCAGCGGTGACTACTGGCTAACTGAGCAGGGTGATTTTACCCGGCAGGATTTGGTAGGTAACGCTCGCGGCCGCGTCCGCAATCACCTCACCATCCGCATGAATGGGGGTTCCGGGGGTGCTGGTGAGGTGGAGACGCTGCGTGCGACCATGCAACACACGGGGGTGCTGAATGTGTGTCCCCTTAAAAAGGCGGGGGAGTAGAGCCACTACAACCGGTTTGGAAACTTCTGGTAAGAGCACAAAATCTAATAGGCCATCGTCCATGCGGGCGGGTGGGGACATATAAAATAACCCACCCGTGCGTGGACTGTTGCACACGGAGAGCAAGAAGGTTGGCCCTTCGTATTCGCCGCCATCCCACTGGATGTTCATGTGCCAGGCCTGGAGTTTGAGCAACCCTTTGATCAGGGCAACAATGTAGCGGATATTGCCTGATAGCCGCTTCATTTTGATGTTTTCAATCGTGATCATTGGCTCCATGGCTACCGCACAATTGTTGTCAAAGTAATAATCGTTTACTTGACCGGCGTCTACCTGGCGGGTGCGGCCGCGGGCGATTACCTCGGCACACTGAGCCAGTTGCCGGGGCAGCCCAGCCATGTCGTTGAAATCGTTGCCGGTGCCAATGGGTAGAACACCAAAAGGGACAGTAGGCTGATCGGGGGCCGCGGCCGCGATCAAACCATTCACCACTTCGTTGACCGTGCCATCCCCCCCAGCGGCAATCACAGCGGCATAAGACCCGGACGCGGCCGCTTCTTTTGCCACCGCAGTCGCTTCTTGGTGCCGGCTGGTGACAAACAAATCATAATCCAGCCCGGCTTCGGTTAGAGCCAGTTTTACCTGAGCCAAACGCCTTTTAGCCCCCCAACGATTGGCATAGGGATTGAGAATAACCTTGATAGTCATAGATTTTGCCGTAGCCAATCGGGTGTGTTGGTAATAAGCCCGTGAACCCCCAGGCTGATAAGTTGTTGGGCGATAGATGCATCGTCCAAGGTCCAGATGTTGACGAGATACGCCTGTTCTTTGGCCCAGGTCATGTAGTCGGCGTCTACCGCTTCGTAATAGGGGTGGTCGGCGTGGCAGGGGAAAGGCCAGTCGGGGGAGTAGCGGTCTATCATACCTATGTGCAAGAAACCGAGCGGCACGGCATCACCCAGTAGGGCATACATCCGGGCTAATGCGGCCGGGTTGAAGGATGAAATGAGGAGTTGCTCTTGGACGCCATCGTGGCGGATACAATCCGCAATCGCCTTTTCGGCCCCTTGATCAAGCTGGTCATCGTTTTTAATTTCTAGATTGTAGAGAAGCGTCGTGCCGAATTCGGCGAACACCTGGGCCAGGGTGGGAATGGTTTCCCCTTGTCCGGCGTCGAGGGTTTGCAACTGGGCCAGGGTGAGGTCGGACACGCGGCCGCGACCGTTGGTTGTTCGGTCTACGGTGTCATCATGAATTACCACCGGGATGCCATCAGCCGAGAGCTGCACATCAAACTCAATGCCATCGGCCCCGTGCTGTTGGGCTAAACGGAAGGCGGCCAATGTGTTTTCTGGTGCGGCCGCGCTGGCTCCCCGGTGACCGATGATCAACGGCCCTGAACGGCTAAACCAAACATTCTTACCAGAGAAGCGCATAAACTTCACCCACATGGCCCGCGGCGAACAGTCAGCCCCTATAAATCCACAAAATAGGACTCTGCCGCCAGATCGAGCATCTCTTTGCTCATACGTGGTTCACTACTCATATAGGAAGCCACATCAATTAATTGATCGATAATGTCACGCGGATGGTTGGCTCGCAGGGGCCGATTTTTCTTGATGTAGTATTCCTGTAATAGATAACGGATGGCCTGCTCGTCAAACAGGATATTGCGCCGCTGGCACATGCGCTTGAAAATTTCGCGGTACTCTTCAAAACTGGGTGAGGTAATCTCGATCTTGTGTCGGATACGTCGCAAAAACGCTTCATCCACCAGATCGCGGGGGGGCAGATTGGTGGAGAACACCAGGAGCAGGGAAAAAGGTACTTCTAGTTTGCGCCCCGTTTGCAGACCCAGGAAGTCCACATTTTTTTCCATGGGCACAACCCAACGATTGAGCAGATCACGCGGCCGCACCTGTTGCCGGCCAAAGTCATCAATCAGGAACATGCCACCATTCGCCTTCATCTGGAAGGGGGCTTCATAAAAATTGTTAATAGGATCATGTTTCAGGTCCAGGCCATCCAGGGTCAGTTCTCCCCCCACCATAATCACCGGGCGCCGAATCTTAATCCACCGGGCATCGCGACGGGTGGATGATAACCCCCCTGTATTGGCCCGGGACGAATCTGGTTTGACCACGTTGTGGTTAATTTCATCAAATACCTTGATGATTTGACCATCCGCTTCTACCGCATAGGGAATATACATATCATCCCCTAAAATTAAGCGCCCAATGCTCTCAGCAATGGTTGTTTTGCCATTACCAGGTGGACCATATAAAAAGATGGATTTACCGGAATTAACGGCTGGCCCAATTTTGTCAAAAATATGTTCGTTCAGAACCATGTGCGCCAACGCTTTGTTCATCACTGCGGGGGTCACGGTTAGCCGTTTCCGTTCTTGTGACTTTACCGAGCGCACATAAACTTCCCAGGGCACAGGCGCGGCCCCGGTGTAAGAAGTCCGTTCCATTAATTCGCGGGCACGCGCCATGCCTTTGTTGGTAATAATAAATTGGTACGAGCCAACCCCGACACCCGTGGTAGTGCCCCGTACTTCACACAATTGCTCACGTTTTAGAAAATCCATTGCCGGATTGAGCACGGTCTGAAACGGGAGTTTCATTTGGCTGGCAATATCATGGCCTGTTACCTGTCCCCGCAGGTATAAAATTTTGAGGGCCATGTCCGCCACAAATCCAGCGGTGAGTCCGGTATCTTCAAGGCTATCAATCAAGGGGGGTTCCCAGGCGCGTTCTTGAACTTCGGTCGTGGCAACTGCCGGAGTTGTTGACATTGTGTTACCTCGCTTTAGCTTTTGATTTCGTAAACCTGAATTAAATTGGTTTGCCCGGCCTGGCTGAAGGGAATACCAGCCGTAATAACCAATCGTTCACCTTCACGTAGACCTAGCGGCCGCAAAGCCGCCACAGTTTCACTGATCATCTCATCTGTCGCCATATACATCTTCGATACGAGTAGACAATCGACCCCCCACACCAGGGCCAGGCGTCGCTGTGTTTTGGGCAATGGGGAAACGGCCAAAACGACTGTCTTAGGGCGATGACGAGCGATCTGCTGGGATGTATAACCCGACATGGTGGAACTGACAATAGCCCGGGCGTTAATTTCTTCGGCGATAGCGCAACTAGAAGCGCTGATAGCCTCTGTTACCGTAGCTATTTCTGATTCTGTCTCCTGTCGGCGACGACGCCAGGAGTCGTAAGGGAAATCAGACTCGGTGATTTCGGCGATGTGTCGCATCATTTGTATTGCTTCCACGGGAAACTTGCCCGAAGCAGTTTCGCCGGAGAGCATAACCGCGTCTGTGCCGTCTAGAATTGCGTTGGCGACATCGCTGGCTTCGGCACGGGTGGGCCGGGGATGCTCTACCATCGATTGCAACATTTGGGTGGCCGTGATGACGGGTTTACCCACTCTGTTGCAGGCACGAATGATCCGTTTTTGCAAGAGAGGGACTTGTTGGGGGGGCATGTCAATACCCAGATCACCACGGGCTACCATCATGCCATCGGTCACACGCAGAATATCTTCCAGGTGGGTAATGGCTTCGCTTTTTTCGATTTTGGCGATAATGGGGATAGCGGCACCTCGTTCTTTCATCATTTGGCGTAATTCCAAGATGTCTTCGGCGGTGCGGACAAAGGAAAGGGCGACGTAATCGAGGTCAAGGCGACAGATTAAATCCAGGTCACGAATATCTTTTTCGGGGATGGCGGAAATGGGCAGGTCGGTGCCGGGGGCGCTCACCCCTTTGCGGGCTTCGAGTAAACCGGCGACGGTGACGACACAATAGAGGGTATCCGCTTTTTTGTGGGCTACCTGGAGTTCGACTTCACCGTCGCCGATGACCAGGCGGGCGCCCGGATGGACGGCTTCGATAAGGTCAGGATGGGGCAGGTGGATCATGGCTGGTTGGCCGGGGTGCGCGGTCAGGACAATTTCGTCGCCTACATTGAGATCAATCCCTTTGGGTCGGACGTGGCCCAGCCGTAGTTTAGGCCCCTGAAGGTCGCCTAGTATAGCCAGGACTTTGCCTTCCGCGGCCGCGACCTCGCGTAACATCTTCACCGTGGCGGTATGCGCTTCGTGATCCCCATGGGAAAAATTGATCCGAGCCACATTCATCCCCGAAGAAAGCATGTTGCGAATGGTTTCCGGTTTATTAGATGATGGGCCAATAGTTGCTACGATTTTTGTACGTGCCATGATTCGTCTCGTTTTACGTCATGTCTAAAACCGTTGCCCACGGGGAGCAAAGTCGTCAGACAAACGAACTGGATTGTTTTTTGGGCGGTGATGTCAGTGTGTAAAGAGTCAGCCTTTCAAAAGATTGATCCAGTTTGCCATCCAGACACCAAGAAAGGAAAACCCCATGTGCTGATTCTAGTTACTCTTGCGGTTCTGGCAAGAAAAAACAGCAGAGGATGGCCCCTGCTGTTGGTTTCTTGCCCGGTTGTGTTGGTAGGCGGCGTTTCGGGAAAAACGGGGTCAGGCTTTGACCGCAGTAAGGGACAACTCGATATCCGTGTCTTTCACTTTGTAAGCCGTGACTTCAATAGTGTCATTGGGGCCAAAGTTATTTTCTAGCCAGACTTTGGCGGTGGGGCCAAGCACGACCCGGGTTTGTTCATCAGGTACAAGATGCCAGACGGAACTTTCTTCATCTCGTTTGTTGGCGAAACGCACGGTTACTTTGCGTGTTTCTGTGCGGGTACTGACAGCAAAATGGGGCCAATGCTGGGGTTGGAGATTGATAAACCCTTTGCGTAGGTGCAATGGTTTTAGCTCAGAGGTGTAGTGGAATAGTAATTCACCGCTCGTGCCGTCGCTGGCCACGGCTTTGTCCACGCTGCCGGGTTTGAGGGATGGTTGCATCAAAGGGGTGGTTTGAGTGCGGGGCGTGCGAGCTTTTGCGGTTTTAGGGGCGCGTGTCTGGCCTGCGCCTTTGCGTGGGGTATGGATAAATTGGAGTAAGGGCCACAACTGCGACATATATTCACGATAGGTCGGAATGACGGCTGGCCCCATCGCCGCCACGATCTCAGAGTGGAGGCGCAAGGTGAAGTACATGGGTGTTATCCATTTTTCTTCCCCGTGCAGATAAATGGCCCGGTTGACAATTTCCGCGGCCGCGTCACGCTCAAACTCCGTTACCGGCCCTTTGTACAAATCCTGATAGTGCGAGGGGTGTGCTCCTTCAATCACTTCCATTTGCTGAATGCGGACGTGCCAATCTTCGCCTAGCTGCTGTACGGCGGCATACCAGGAGTCAAACTGCCGTTCAGCGACACTGAGTAGTTTGCCAATGTACATTTCATCCGTAATGTGCAAAGTCATTTCAAAATTAAGCGGCCGCGCATGAAAAGTGATAAACGGCTCTGGCTCCATCGCATGGCTGCTGGCCATATAGGTTGTCTGGCTATCATTGTCTACCCCGAAGAAGGGGAAAATGCTTTGCAACTCTTGGGGCAAAGCCACATGGAGACGGTTCACAAAAAGTTCGAGTTGTGAGAGGGCAAATTTGACGGCGGTTTCTTGCCCGGCCCATCCAAAGGCAGAGAAAACCGGCATGGTCAAACCACTAAATTGGCTCATAATTATTTCACCTGATATTGTGGGTACGAAGTTGGAGAAGGTTATTGTTTTCCCCTCACCTGTATTATTCACCCGCCAGGGGGAGATGTCAAGCTAACTCATTTAATCCAGCAATTCTCAATTGGAGATCAGGTGGGACAAGTGGGTCAGGATAGGTCAAGCGGGAAACCTACACTTCGTGGCGTTACCCACCTGCCCATCCCTCTTGTGAGCCGTAAAGGTAAAAGCGCGAGACCACGCGGAAGGATCGTTTTCTGGTTCATTCCCCTTGAACCCGCGTCGTCCCGCCCCTACCCTCATTGGTTGTCGAATTGAGAATTGCTGGGAAATCTCTCATCTCTCAGTCTCTTAGTCTCCAGAGGTCAGTTCAAAAAACGCCAATGTCGAGTAATCTCCAGAGATGAGATTAAAAACACCAAACTCCCCCTCATTACTCCAACTCAATCGCCAGGGCCACGGCTTCGCCACCGCCTAAACAGAGGGAAGCGATGCCCCGTTTGCGGCCGCGTTGCCTCAGCGCATACAACAATGTTGTCAGCACCCGTGCTCCGCTGGCCCCCACTGGATGCCCCAGGGCCACGGCGCCGCCGTGTACATTCACCTTGTCCCAATCCCAGGGGAGACCCTGCCGCTCTAAATCTACGCCATTAGCCAGAATTTGGGCCGCGAACGCTTCGTTCACCTCGAACAAATCGACATCGGCCATGGTCCAGCCAATTTTGTTGAGCAGGCGGGGAATGGCGCGGGCCGGGGCGGAGAAAATCCATTGGGGGTCTACGGCGGCATGGGTGTAACCGACGACGCGGGCCAGAGGGGTGAGACCCTGCCGTTCGGCTTCGGCACGGGCAGTGAGAACGAGCGCGGCCGCGCCATCATTGAGTCCGGGCGCATTACCCGCTGTCACCAGACCATCCTTATCAAAGGCTGGGGGCAGTTTGGCTAATTGCTCTTGGCTGGTGTCCAGCGTGTAGCTGCCATTGGTGAAAACCGCCCGGATGGGTTCATCTTTGTCCACCAGGGTGACGCCTTTGCGCCCCTTAATGGCAACCGGCACGATCTCCTCTTTGAAGCCGCCATTGACGGTGGCCGCGGCCGCTTTCTCATGGCTCCCCAGCGCGAAGGCGTCCATTTCTTCACGGGTCACCTCAAATTGCCGGGCGATAAAATCGGCCGCATTGCCCATGCCCCAATCCTGAATGGCACACCAAAGGCCATCTTTAACGAGCGAATCTTCTATTTGGGCATGGCCGTAGCGCAGACCCTGCCGGGCTTTGGGCAGGAGATAAGGGGCGTTAGACATGCTCTCCATGCCCCCGGCCACAAATACATCCGCCTCATGGGCCTGGATGCCGTTGGCCGCCATCATCACGGCTTTGAGACCGGAGCCACAAACTTTGTTGATCGCGGCCGCGCCCACCGTATTCGGTAGGCCACTCTTCAGGGCCGCCTGCCGGGCTGGAGCCTGACCCGTCCCGGCCGAGACCACCAACCCCATAATAACTTCATACACCGTTTCCGGATCAACGCCTGACCGCTCCAGAGCCGCCTGGATAGCCAGGCCCCCTAGCTCGGTGGCGGAAAGGGGACTTAACGCGCCCATGAATTTGCCCATGGGTGTGCGGGCCGCGCCGACGATAACCGCGTCGCGGGCAGAATTGTGATTGCTCATGGTTGACGCTCCTCAATTGGAAATGTGGGATTCGGTTATTGTAGCACCGAAACCGGCAAGTTGGACTGTTTCTTAAGCTGGAGTGTAGGTGGTGAAAGTCACAGCCGGGTCACAGGT
>JADJUV010000188.1 GCA_016716885.1 Candidatus Trichofilum aggregatum
GAAGCTTTCACAACGAACATTGCGGCCGCGTCTGGGGCATTCACTATTCAAACCTTCATCGTTGCTGGTCAGATAACTGTTTAGAAACGAGCCAGATGTCTTTATTGATTTCTTGATGTTTTTGAGCATACCAGCTCGCTGAAACCAATCATGAACAAATATTCTTGGGGCACCGTTTTATTTCTGATACTCGTATTATGCGCTTGCAATGCCAACTCCTTCCCTGAACAAACACCGATAGGTCAGGATGGATCACCGCTTGTGGGAACAACCCCTACGCTCACACACACTACCGACCCAGCGCTTACTGCAACCAACGTTGCGGTCCGTTCCACGACTGTTCCTAGCCCGACACCCAACCCAACAAGCACAGCTACACCTCGCGTTTATGCCACAATCACTCGTCTCCCTTCGCTAACCCCAACGCTCACGCCCACCCCAACCCTGATACCCACGTTGGAATCCGCACAGCTTCTCAAACCAAGGCAACCAACCGCTGAAGAGGTCAAAGCTTACCTGCTCAACCTACCAACGGCGTACTTTCATGGGGTATATCTCAGTTTGGAGAGTGTCGCCAGCGACGTAAACACGTTCAAGAACTACCGTGGGTTTTCAGAAGCACTCGAATTGATATATGAGGATGTCAATGGCGATCAACAGGATGATTTAATCGTCACCGATGTTTTGCTGACGGCTGTATTTCTCTGGGCTAATAGTGAATATCTGACGCCGTTCGTCATTGTGGGCTCAGAATGGAAATATGAACCAGCCTCTCGAACCAGCTTTGCGGATTGGACAGATGATGGTGTGCCAGAGGTCATATTTGATTATCGCAGTGATTCTGGCGGAACAGGGGTTAGATATTGGGGTTGGGAGACCTTTGTCATTCACTGTGACTCGAATGAGTGTGCCATTATCTGGAATGAGTTACTAACCACTCTTTATAGCGATTATAATCTGGGTGGGCTCACCCTATTTCAGAGCACGATTGACCGTTACGTAGAGGATGGGCAACTTCTTTTGGAGAGTAATCGCTCACGTTTTTCAATTTATGATTCTTATTATTGGCCACCCGCAAGCTATTGGAATGTCCTCTGGATACCCTGAAGGTATTTACATCAACCCAGGAAATTTATATCTGGGATGGCACTACTTTTGCCTTAACCGAAACAAGCGTTATGGGTGAACCCTATATCATCGAAACAGTCGCTTCACTTGAAGCAACGTATGGACTCGACCAGATCACCATAACGGCCGAAAATAATCGAAGTGCAACTGATAACAATGATTTTTGCCAGTTATTTCTTAATGAGGAGACAGTAGGGGAATTTTTTGGCTGCAAACACAATTTCACTACCGTGGAATGGCTAGATGTTACGGCAGACGGGCGACCCGAAATCGTTATTACAGCCTATTCGGGTGCGCGCCCTTCGGCATTCAATGGCACATGGCCTGATGTTGACTTTGAGGATTGGTTTTCCCTCTCTGATATTGACTGCGTGCATCAACATTGGCTGGCCTATCAGTGGGATGGCGTGACAGCAACGAAGATCGCTGATGTGGAAGGTTGTGTGGTACAAGAGAATTTGTATGGTGTTCGCCTGGCGGACTTAGAGGATGATGGTCAGGTCGAGATCATTGCAGCTAACCAGTGGTTCACTGAGAGCGAATGCACCACAGATAGCCGTTTCTCTTGTTGGTATGAATTTGATTACATCAACGATGTCTATAAATGGAATGGTTCAGAGTTTGTTCTATGGGGCACTGTTCCGCACCAGTAAGGAACGTATGTTACTTTCTTTCTTCATCTGAGCTAATCTGTAACTGTCACCTGTACAGAGCGACCAGTAACAGACCATACTCAAAAGACAACCTATTGCTGTTCACCTTAGTGTGTCACCTATACAGCGGGTTTATGCTGCATATAGCTCCGCAGTCGCGGCCGCGAGGGTGGAGCCTGTTGTTTGTACTCATGCGGCTGCGCTGGCCTGGACCCATATCTCTTGCCTCGGGTTTACGGGCGATGAAAGGTTAGATTGTCTTACCGCCACTATCATCGCCAACACTCGACCTTTCAGAGGTATCCATATCGTTACCCAAACGATTTATAACAGACCGGTAGTCGGCAACCACAGGCGCAAACTCGTCTAATCATCCTCTTCCCCTGAGTCCAACTTATCTGCGCTCTTGCCCAGCGGCAGGCCATCTTGGGCCTCGGGTTGCTCCAAGAAATTTCGACTGGAGAGAACCGGCGCACCGGTTTGTGTCTCAAATTTCTTCCTGGCATCCCCAGCTAACTCCCCACCTTCTTGGGCCGCATCCTGGTTCTCAGCAAATCCCTGAGCATCATCTCGACGAGCAATGCGGGTCGTCGCCAACTCGCCCAACATCGTGAAAACCAGTTCCTCATTGGTCATATGATCCCGCAGATTTTGCCGCTTCAGCCCTTTGAGCTGCTTATGCTCGCCGGGTGTTACACCGAAAGTGCCCTTACTAATTACAGCCGTCAGCACGGCAAATTCCGCATCTTTCTCAACGCCGCGCTGTCGCCATTCTTCTGTTAGCTCATTACGAATGGAGATAGTTCGCAGACGGCTATCTATCCAGCGGTCAGGGTAGCCTTTATTCCGGTATAACTCGCGTAAACGCTCAACCGCCGCCGCCGGATCAAGAAACGCGGCCGCTAATACCTGGTAACACTCCCGTTGATAGGTGATAAGCCGCTCACGCAATTCTGGTTTTACCCGGTTGGCATTGATCCCAAAGAGAAAGCCGTTGATGTAATCAAGCGGCAGGCAAAGCATCACCTGCGAGCCGCCTTGTTCGGGTGTTCGTGTAACACGAACACCCCGCACCATCTGTGATAGAACTGCATCACGATTAATGCGTTCCCACTGTGCTGGCCAAGATAAGCCCATGTACTCTACCAGCGGCCGCACCGGAACATAGACGACCTGCTGGCCCGCTTCATCAATAACGACAAGGGCGGCTGGTATTTCATCGCCATAAAAATCAATGGTTACTTCTCTGATTGGCTCCAGCGATTGTTCATCCATATCTTCACCTCAATAGGGTTTTGACTCATCACTTTCGCAACCTATCACATATTCTCTTTTGAGCGGCCACAACCTTCTCAGGCTTTTTTGGCGTCCCATGGATAGCGAACGAATGTTCTTGCCCGATTGTATCTGCTTGTACTTCATGAGCAACCGGAATTAGGTTGGTACACCTGTTTTACCGGTTGGCTATTTTACCTGTCTCGCGGCCGCAGGTATGTTTGCTCCGCTCATTTGGACATTCAGGCCAGGCAGGGCCAGTTGGGTTATTTTGCTGGCAAACAGAATGGCAAGTAGGGTGAATGCGGCCGCGACAAACAGCCCTGGCGGAAGCAGGGTGAGCTTGATCATCAAATACTCCTTTGGGGGCAAAGGGTTGGGTCTGCCCCCAGCCATCCGCGAAAACCGGAAAAGCGCCAGGCAATCAGGGGCTGGGGAATGCTTATTCTTCCAGGGCGATTTGCGTTGGGTCAGCTTCATATAAGCCGGGGACAACCAACCATAACCATTGCCGGCATTTGAACAAACGCAAGGGCAACAAAGCTTCCGGATACGTCTGCCCACCATGCCCCTGCCAATGCCCCAGGCTTGATAGATTCTGCTTAGCGCACGGTGGGCATAAATCACCGGGCTGACCTTGGTCTGGGCTGTAATCCCCATTATTCGTACATAACGGGACAGGAGCGGGCATAGCCCCGTTTTGAGCATACGGGCAAGGCTCGCCAGCCAACAGTTGGGTAACTGTGCCTGAGCAAATGAGCGTGTCAGGATAAAGTTGACCGTCGGGGCTCAGGAATATCGCTTGGGGTTTGTTTGTGAGGGGAGGCATCGTTCACCTTGACCTGTTTGCTCACACGGCTGGCTGTTGCTGTGAATATGTCCGGAGTCGCGGCCGCGAGGGGGGAGCCTGTTGTTTCTCTTGCTGGTAACGCCGAAAGGCCTGCACCTCAGCCTGGTTGGTCAAATCAACCAACGTGCCATTGAGATAGCGTAACGGTTGATCCGTTGGTCCGTAAATCGCTTCGGCCATGGTCATCGCGGCCGCAGGTGGCAACATACGTGACGTTCCCTGGCCGTTACTTGCTGGTGTCTGGTTACGGGAATCGGGGTAGATGTTGTCGCGGCCGCGATGGGCTGTTTAGGCATCGGGGTCACTGATACACCAGCTTGCGGTTTTGCCACCAGGACGGGGGCAGGCCCACGGCGCGTGAGAGGACGGGTAGGGGCTGGCTGTTAGCTGTTGGCGTTGGTGGTGTTGCGGCCGCACCCGTCGTAGGGGCACTGTCAGTAGTGAGCGTGTGGGGTTCTTCTCCTGCTTGTTCTATAGGTTGCGTTGGCGCGGTTGGTGCGGCCGCGTTGGTCGGGGCTGACTTATCAACCGGATGTTGTCTCTCCGGCACAGGCTTGCCTGAAGCTTGGGTCTTCTGTGGCAACGCGGCCGCGGCGGTTGACCGTGCCGGATGAACCCGACTATTGACTGGCTTGCCATTCACGCCATTCTGGCTCGTCGTTGGCACCAGTTCATACGCCGCCATCTTGCCCAACAGGTTACGATGGGCCATGAGCCGCAGGATGTCCCAGGCTTGAATGTAAGCCAACACCGTTTGTCCTAACCGCCGGGCCTCGTAGGTCTTGAAAGCCACATTGGCCTCAACCTCAGCTTTGCCGTTGGGCGTCACCGCACCGGTTGGCGTCTTCTTGCCCGGCCCGGTTTTCAGTTCCAGATACACCTGGTCGCCTTTGCTCGTCACAGACAGCACCCGGCTGGTGACCTTACCACCAGATTGGGCTGTACCTTTGTACTCCTTGTAGGTGAAGTTCGGTTCGGCTATCGCCAGGGCGTTGAAGACAACACGGGCATCATCCACATCCATAAAATGATGGGTGTGAACATCCATGCCGTTGCCTTTGCGGTACGTCCCGGCAAACAGACGTAATTTGCCAATGCCTAACGAATCTTCGATGTGCAAGAATTTAGCCTGGGTCACATGGCTACAGATACGCACGCGCATGGGAACGGGATTTTCAGGGGGTTGTGCAGGTTGCATGATGGCTCCTTTCAGATTGAGATAAGGGGATAAACCAGCCTGGACAAAACGGGCATCAATTTTGTCCACCCGGCGCAGGCTGGGAGCGGGAACAGCCGGTTCGAGGCTGTTCAGGTATTCGACGAGACGATCTTCTAAAGTGTTCATAGGGGAATGGGCCGCTGGCGGCTGGCTACTGGTCGTTGGCTTTCTTGCCAGCGGCCAACGGCTAACGGCTAAGAACAAACGTGACATCCATCCGATACCCGGCCTGTTTGCACAATGCCCGGTGAATCGTGGGATAGATACACTCAGTTAACCACTCCTGGGTCAGCCGGTTGGGGACATAGATGGTCAAAACAAGGGGGGTGCTCGTTTCGGGTACGGCAACGGTCCCTTCTAACCAAAATGTGTAGGCTCCTTTGAGCATCTCGCCTTGCAAGGCGGTCAACGTTGCCTGCCACAGCTCACAGGCAGAGAAGGGAAACACGGGCAAAGGCTGGCGCAGGTAAACGGTTAATAACCAGGCCAGGATGTGAGGGCAGTATTGCCCATCCCCCGGTCCGGCACGGCTCTCCGGCGGCCAGTCCGGACAGGTGCAGGCAAAGCCAGTACGGGTGGGAGTGAGACGATGGTAAGTCGTTATTCCTGGATGAGTGAGCGGCTCTTTCTGACACCAGGCCACAATTTGTGGTGTGGCGGGATGGCTGAACAGAGCGTGGTTATCAACAAACGCGGCCGCATCCCTCACCCTATCAGCCAGAGAGGGCCAGCGGTGGCAAGCATTCTGGATGGCTTGTCGAGGGTACGGATAAGCGTTGGCGGAAGGATGGGGAGAACAACGGCAATGGGGCAGGGTGAGTTGTAGGTGCGAATAAGGTCATCGGCAACTCCGGGGAGCGAGAGGTGGAGAGCTAGAGCCAGAGGTAGAGCCGACCGGGTAATCTTCCTCTAGCCTCTTCTCAGCTCCTTGCTCTAGCTCTTCACTCTGCTCAGAAGAAAGAAAGGGTCATGCCGTCGGAAGTATCCGCTATGGCTGACCGGGACGATCTGGTACTTGGGGGCTGTTGGAGCGCACGGCGCATACTTTGTTGTTGCCGGTAGTGGCGATAAGGAGCGGCTTCCGAGTTGTGCCAGGCGGTTATTGGCCGCGACAACCAGGGGTGTGGTCGGATGTTTATGCCTCATACCCCGTGGCGGGATGCCATCATCCTGGTTAAGGGCTTCCAGGAAAGTGTAGAGTACAGCCTCACATCCTTCCGCCGCTATCATCTCAACAGGCAAAACGCGGAGATGTTCGGCTTCCTGCTGGTAACGCAAGGTGGAGTGTGCCCGGTTTTGTAGTTTGTTCCAGGCCTCAATCCACTCGCTCAAATTGCACCAGGCCAGACGTGTCTCTGGGGTGGTGATAGACTGCCCTGGTCGCCACTTGTTGGCTTGCTCTTGACGGTATTTCTCGTCCATACGCACATCCTCTATCATTGTTGCCGGTGTCTCATCCGAAACCCACTCCCAACTCATACGATGATAGGGCGCCAGAATACTCGCTCCGCCAGGTAAACGAACCAGGTAACTATCAGGGTACGTTTCGGCTATCCAGACCACCCAACCGGCACGAACACGAGGAATGCCGGAAGGCGGACGCGTCAACCGACCTTTGAATATATCGCGCACGAGGGAGATCCCAGGGAAAACGGCACGTTCTGCTGTTGTTAGCGGCCGCAACGCGAAGTGGGTTATCCTTTGCTCAAGAGGCCAGAGATAGGGGGGAGCAGCCATCATCGTTCTCCAGTGGCATAGGTCAACAAAAGAACCATTCCTTTGGGTGGGGAAATGGCTCTTTGCTCGTTTCGTTCCGTCAAACATCTGGTATTAGCGACCAGCTAATAAGCGGGTCAGCAGTTGCGGCCGCGGGATGACCACCGGTTTTGGGGCAGGCGTGGAACCAGGCGATTCATCGGACGAGAGAACCGGGTCATGGCTGTGACCGTTGGCAAGTGGACTGAGAGTGTCCTTGCCATTGATGGGGGAAAGACCATTGGCTGGTGCAGAATAGGTCGCTACGCCGTTGGTTGGCATACTTGATGATGTCAAACCATGGCTGATTGCCCGTTCGCGGTACGCGCCGCTGGTCGGTACAGTTGTCGCGGCAAACAGGGAAGGCTGATGTTGATGACCATTTCCATTCGTGAACAAGGGTCGCACCGCGTGCCCGTGGCCATTACCAGTGGGGTGGGGGAATGGTGTTGGTTCTACCTGGGTTTCTGCCACTTCTGCTTCGACTATCTCGTAACCGCCAATCATCTGGTTAGCCTGCCGCAACCCGACATTGGCTTCAGCAAACGCCTGTTGCAAACTCTGGGCCGAGACCTGCACCTCGCCGGTGACAATACGGGCCAGGGTGGTCACGATGTCGCCGCCGGATAACTCATCCAACTCGGCCAGGCTGTCGTCGGCAATCGTATCACCGTTCACCCGGAGCGCGGCCGCGACTTTGGCGGCCACCAGGCGCAGGGCATCTTCTTGTAGCGTTGACTCATAGGCGTAGAAATAAACCTTCACCGGTTCGGTCTGGCCGATGCGCCAGGAACGACGGCTGGCCTGGAGCACCGTGTAGACGGAGTAATCAACGGCCATCCAGACGATGGTAGGGAAGTCGAGCAAATCAAGCCCAGTTTCCACCTTGCGGGGATGGGTGATGAGGACATCTACTCCCGCCTGCACCTGTTGCTCTACCCACTTCTCCCGCTTGTTCGGTTCGGCGCGGAGAATGGCCGCTTTCAAACCGGCGTCGGCCAACATCTCTTTCCACTCCGGCTGAATGTCCAATGTATCTGTTTGACCACAGAGCAGAAGCACCTGCCGCCCTTTGCGCTTTCTCCTGCTGGCATAGTTCGATGATGGCCCGTTCTTTGGGGCCAACGAATGTGTCGGGCAAACGAGGGATAGAGGCTACGACCTTACCATCACGAGGGCAGGTGACAACCTTGCCGCGCCGGGGGGAATCAGGCCAGAAGAGCAGGGCGTAGAGATAACCGGCCAGGAGTGATTTGTCCCCTTTGATCAACCGTTCTTTGAGCTCTGTTTTCAGTTGCTCTTTGAGTGATTCGTAGCTGTTCCTGCTCAGGCGCCATGGGAATGGAAACGGGGATTTCGGTGTATTCGGGCAGGGGGAAACCCATGTCACTCAAGGAGAGAAAGACAGAACGGTTGAGGAGCCAGGGCAACATCGCCGGACTGCCACCGGGTAGCTCTTTCATCCGGGCGTTGGAACGGCTGTTGGCCGTTTGTTTACCGGCCTCATCTAAAGTGACCGTTTCGATGGTTTGTAGGATGCCGTAAGACGTAATCCATTCCTTGCTCTTGACCCGCCGTTGGCCGGTCTCATCCCGGTTGACATACACCTGATTCATTTCTGGGGAGAGGCGGAAGAGGAGATGGAAGAGGCTGGAAGCTTTGCCCCCATATACCGTCCCGGTCAAGGCTACGACTTTGCGGGCGGCCTGGGCCAGATGGTGCATGGCGTACCCCTGGTCGGAGTCAATGCCTTTGTATTGGTGGGCTTCATCCACGAGCACCAAGTCCAGACGCCCTTTGGCCCGGTGTTTGATGTAGGCGGAGAGAGGAACTTTGCCGTAGCCGAAGGTATCTCTAACGGCAGAACCTGTCCACCGCTCACGGATGGCATAGGGCACTTCTTCACCCTGGTCGCTGTACTGGCGAATAAGCTTTTCGCGTTCACTATATAATAGGAAGCTACCCCGTTGTTGGCTGGCACTGCGATTGCGGCTGAACTGGTACAATGGCGACCGGCATTTTGGATTATCGCAACGCCGGGTGGCTGATTTGAACTCACGTACCGACAGGGGGGACATCCTGAATTCATCTGCTGCTCGCCACATACCGGGCAATACACCCCCGACCCTTGTGAGGCCATATTTGCCGCGCCTGACAGGCCGCGGTCGCGCCATTTCCGTTCTTCCGCGCAGGGGTCCAACAACTTGACAGGCGATGAAACATCACTCCCGTTGCGTCTCACCTATCAGCGAAGCCTTTACCCCATAGCTTGTGATGCCGGGCCTATGAGGTCGTAGGCATGTTCCCAACCGGAAGCACTGCGGCTGTGGTCTGTTTGAGGACGCCAATGAGGGAGCGGAATCAGGCTGATCGCCGAAGAAGGTGTCTACATCGCTGATGGTTTCCAGGGGCAGGTGGCTCGAACGCCTGGCCAGATGATGCGGCTTCGGGTCGCCACTTCTGTCCACCAAATGAGGGGGCAGAGGATGATGGTGCGGCGGGCGTTCAAGTACCGGCGGCGATAGCAGCTCCTATAGCGGACTTCCCCGGACTCATTTCGCCCACGATGATGCTATCTCGCGCCTTCTCCACCGGGTCAACGCGGCTGTTATTGCATAAACTTCTGCGCCGGTAACAAACCCGTCTTGAGTATCGGCCCATAGCCGTTGAGATTGAACTGGTACACCGGGGGATAGGACTGGGCCACCAGGTCGGTGAGGGGGGTAATCCACTGTTGCAGAAACGTTTCCAGTTCCGGCCCTTTGTAGCGAATGATTTCTCCCTGGGCATTGACGCTGGTGATGTCGGTGACGACCTGTTCCGTATCCAGGTAGGTGATGCGGTTAAGCCATATCGGGGAGTGGTTCGGAAATGAGGATTGGCGGATAGTTTTGTAGTTTTTGCCTTTGGATGAGAAGCCGATCCCCTTGTCCACTTCGGCCTGGTTTAGCAATTACAACACCTGGGTCTGGCTCTGTATTGGCTGTCAAGACCCGCTATTCAAGCGGTCCGGCGGCAATGACGCCACCATGTGCCCACTTCGGCGTGTAGCGTCAGCGGCCGCAAGGGGAGGTCTTCCAGGCCGCGTCCAGATGTTC
>JADJUV010000189.1 GCA_016716885.1 Candidatus Trichofilum aggregatum
CATACGCCGCCATCTTCCCCAACAGGTTCCGATGAGCCATCAATCGCAGGATGTCCCAGGCTTGAATGTAGGCCAACACCGTCTGCCCTAATCGCCGGGCTTCATAGGTTTTGAAGGCCACATTCACCTCAACTTCCGCCTTGCCGTTGGGTGTCACCGCGCCGGTGGGTGTTTTCGTACCCGGCCCGGTTTTCAGTTCGATATACACCTGATCACCTTTGCTGGTGACAGACAATACCCGGCTGACAACCTTGCCATCGGGTTGAGCTGTGCCTTTGTATTCTTTGTAGGTGAAGTTCGGCTCAGCCATCGCCAGGGCGTTAAATACCACACGAGCATCATCCACATCCATAAAATGATGGGTGTGAACATCCATGCCGTTGCCTTTGCGGTACGTTCCGGCGAAAAGACGTAATTTGCCAATGCCTAACGAATCTTCGATGTGCAAGAATTTGGCCTGGGTCACATGGCTACAGATACGCACGCGCATGGGAACGGGGTTTTCAGGGGGTTGTGCAGGTTGCATGATGGCTCCTTTCAGATTGAGATAAGGGGATAAACCAGCCTGGGCAAAACGGGCGTCAACTTTGTCCACCCGGCGCAGGCTGGGAGCGGGAACAGCCGGTTCGAGGCTGTTCAGGTATTCGTGGAGACGATCTTCTAAAGCGTTCATAGGAAAAGGGCCGCTGGCGGCTGGCCGCTGGCAAAAGACAAGCCAACGGCTAGAGCCACGAAGTGTACGGCTAACGGCCAGCGGCTCTGTACCTAACAACAAACGTGACATCCATCCGATACCCGGCCTGTTCGCTCAACGCCCGCTGAATCCTGGGATAGATACGCTCGGTCAACCAATCCTGGGCCAGCCAGTTGGTGACACGTATGGTCAAAGCAAGGGGGGTGCTCGTTCCAGAGGCTACGGGCAACCCGGTCCCTTCTAACCAAATCTGTAGGCTCCTGTTGAGCCAATCTCCTCTGCCAAGGTCAACGTTCCTCAGCCGAAAGCCACAGGCAGAGAAGGGAAACACGGGCAAAGGCGGCGCAGGTAAACCGGTGAATAACCAGGCCAGGATGTGAGGGCAGTAACGCCCATCCCCCGGTCCGGCCGGCTCTCCGGCGGCCAGTCCGGACAAGTGCAGGCAAAACCGGTATCCGGGAGTCAGACGATGATAGCGCCACCTTCCTGGGGGGTGGCTCTCCCAGCACCAGGCCACAATGTGGGGTGTGGCGGGATGGGTGAAAAGAACGTTGGTCATCAACAAACGCGGCCGCGTCCTCACCCTTTCAGCCAAAGCAGGCCAGCGGTGGCAAGCATTCTGGATGGCTTGTTGAGGGGTACGGATAAGCGTTGGCGGAAGGGATGGGGAGAACAACGGCAATGGGGTAGGGTGAGTCGTAGGTGCGAATAAGGTCATCGGCAACTCCGGGGAGCGAGAGGATGGAGAGGAAGCTAGAGGATGGAGCGAGCCATACCGGGTAATCTTCCTCTAGCTCTAGCTCTACCCTAGCTCTTACTCTAGCTCAGAAGAGAGAAAGGGCCATGCCGTCGGAACTATCTGGCCTGGCTGAACGGGTCGGTCTGGTTCTTGAGGGTTGTTGGAGCACCCGGCGCATACTTTGTTGTTGCCGGTAGAGGCGATAGGGGGTGGCTCCAAGTTGTGCCAGACGGTTGTTGGCCGCGATAACCATCGGTGTCGTCGGATGTTTTTGTCTCATGCCCCGCGGCGGAAGGGCATCATCCTGGTTAAGGGCGTCCAGAAAGGCATAGAGTACCGCTTCATCAGCTTCGGCCTCTATCATCTCAGTAGGCAGGACGCGCAGATGTTCGGCTTCCTGTTGGTAACGCAAGGTGGAGTGAGCACGGTTTTGTAGTTTGTTCCAGGCAACGAGCCATTCACTCAGGCAAGACCAGGTCAGACGTGTTTCTGGGGTGGTGAGAACTGTCCTGGTCGCCACTTGTTGGCTTGCTCTTGACGGTATTTCTCGTCCATACGCACATCCTCTATCATTGTTGCCGGTGTCTCATCCGAAACCCGCTCCCAACTCATACGATGATAGGGCGCCAGAATACTCGCTCCGCCAGGTAAACGAACCAGGTAACTATCAGGGTACGTTTCGGCTATCCAGACCACCCAACCCGGCACGAACACCAGGAATGCCGGACGGCGGGCGCGTCAAACGGCCTTTGAAAATATCGCCGCACGAGGGAGATCCCGGGAAAACGGCACGTTCTGCCGTTGTTAGCGGCCGCAACGCGAAGCGGGTTATCCTTTGCTCAATAGGCCAGAGATAGGGGGAGCAGCCATCATGGTTCTCCTGTAGCATTAGCAAACACAAGCAAAAAGCCATTCCTCTGGCTAGAGAAATGGCTCTTTGCTCCTTTCGTTTCGTCAAACATCTGGTATTAGCGACCAGCTAATAAGCGGGTCAGCAGTTGCGGCCGCGGGATCACCACCGGTTTTGGCGCAGGCGCGGAACCAGGTGACTCATCGGATGGGAGAGCCGGGTCAGGGCTGTAACCGTTGCTCAGTGGGCTGAGGCTGTCCTTGCCATTGACGGGGGTGTGACCGTTGGTTGGTGCAGATTGGGTCGCTATGCCGTTGGTTGGCATACTCGATGATGTCAAACCATTGCTGATTGCCCCGTTCGCGGCCGCGTCGCTGGCTGGCACAGTCGTTGCGGCAAACAGGGAAGGCTGGTGTTGATGACCATTCCCATTCGTGAACAAGGGGTCGTACCGCGTGCCCATTGCCATTGCCAGTAGGGTGGGGGAGTGGGGTGAGTTCTACCGGGGCTTCCACGACGGCTTCTTCGATTATTTCGTACCCACCAATCATCTGGTTGGCCTGCCGCAACCCGGCATTGGCTTCGGCAAACGCCTGTTGCAAACTCTGGGCTGAGACCTGTACCTCGCCAGTGACGATACGGGCCAGGGTGGTGACAATGTCGCCCCCAGATAGCTCATCCAGCTCGGCCAGGCTATCGTCGGCAATCGTGTCGCCGTTCACCCGCAGCGCGGCCGCGACTTTGGCGGCGACCAGGCGCAGGGCATCTTCTTGTAGCGTTGCTTCATAGGCGTAAAAGTAAACCTTCACCGGCTCGGTCTGGCCGATGCGCCAGGAGCGGCGGCTGGCCTGGAGTACGGTGTAGACGGAGTAATCCACCGCCATCCAGACAATCGTAGGGAAGTCGAGCAAATCCAAGCCCAGTTTCCACCTTGCGTGGATGGCTGATGAGCACATCCACCCCCGCCTGCACCTGCTGCTCGACCCACTTCTCCCGTTTGTTCGGTTCGGCGCGGAGAATGGCCGCTTTCAGACCGGCGTCGGCCAACATCTGTTTCCACTCCGGCTGAATGTCCAATGTATCTGTTTGTCCACAGAGCAGAAGCACCCGCCGACCTTGCGCTTTCTCCTGTTGGCACAGTTCGATGATGGCTCTCTCTTTGGGGCCAACAAACGTGTCGGACAAACGCGGGATAGAGGCCACGACCTTACCATCACGAGGGCAGGTGACAACCTTGCCGCGCCGGGGGGAATCGGGCCAGAAGAGCAGGGCGTAGAGATAACCAGCCAGGAGTGATTTGTCCCCCTTGACCAGTCGTTCTTTGAGTTCTTCTTTCAGTTGCTCCTTGAGTGATTCGTATAGCTCTTCTTGTTCCGGAGCCATAGGAATGGAAACGGGGATTTCGGTGTATTCGGGCAGGGGGAAACCCATGTCACTCAAGGAGAGAAAGACAGAACGGTTGAGGAGCCAGGGTAACATCGCCGGACTGCCACCGGGTAGCTCTTTCATCCGGGCATTGGAACGGCTGTTGGCCGTTTGTTTCCCGTCTTCATCCAGGGTGACGGTTTCGATGGTTTGTAAGATGCCGTAGGACGTAATCCACTCTTTATGCTTGACTCGCCGTTGGCCTGTTTCATCCCGATCCACATAAACATGGTTCATTTCCGGGGAGAGGCGGAAGAGGAGATGGAAAAGGCTCGACGCCTTGCCGCCGTATACCGTCCCAGTTAAAGCCACGACCTTCCGAGCAGACTGGGCCAGATGGTGCATGGCGTACCCCTGGTCGGAGTCTATGCCTTTGTATTGGTGGGCCTCATCAATTAGCACCAAATCCAGGCGACCTTTGGCCCGGTGTTTGATGTAGGCGGAGAGGGGAACTTTGCCGTAGCCGAAGGTATCTCTAACGGCAGAACCCGTCCAGCGTTCGCGGATGGTGTAGGGCACTTCTTCACCCTGGTCGGTGTACTGGCGGATGAGCTTCTCCCGTTCACCATATAATAGGAAGCTACCCCGTTGTTGGCTGGCACTGCGATTGCGGCTGAACTGGTACAATGGCGACCGGCATTTCGGATTATCGCACCGCCGGGTGGCCGATTTGAACTCACGTACCGAGAGGGGGACATCCCGGTTCATCTGTTGCTCGCCACACACCGGGCAACACACACCCCGACCTTGTAAGGCCATAATTTGCCGTTCGGAGAGGGTGCGGCCGCGCCATTGCCGTTCTTCCGCTGGCAGATCCAACAACTTGATGGGCGATGAAACATCACCCCAGTTGCGTCTCACCTCATCATAGCCCTTGCTCCCATAGCTGTGCGAGGCCGGGCCAATGAGGTCGTAGGCATGTTCCCAACCGGAAGCACTGCGGGCTGTGGTCTGTTTGACGACGCCAATCAGGGGCGCGGAATCAGGCTGATCGCCGAAGAAGGCATCTACATCGCTGATGGTTTCCAGAGCCATCGCTCGCACACCCGGCCAGACGATGCGGGCTTCGCGTTGCCACTTATCCACCAAATGGGGTGGGCAGAGGATGATGGTGCGCCGGGCGTTCATACCAGCGGCAATAGCGGCTCCTATGGCGCTCTTGCCAGACCCCATCTCGCCCACGATGATGCTATCTCGTGCCTTCTCCAACCGGGTCAACGCGGCCGCGGCCGCATGTTTCTGTGCCGGTAACAAACCTGTCTGGCCGTTCAAACCAGGGATGACGCGGCCGCGGCTCAGGCTGTTGAGTATCGGCCCATAGCCGTTGAGATTGAACTGGTACACCGGGGGATAGGACTGGGCCACCAGGTCGGTGAGGGGGGTAATCCACTGCTGGAGAAACGTTTCCAGTTCCGGCCCTTTGTAGCGAATGATTTCTCCCTGGGCATTGACGCTGGTGATGTCGGTGACGACCTGTTCCGTGTCCAGGTAGGTGATGCGCGTTTTGCCATCGGGGAGTGGTTCGGAAAAAGAGGATTGGCGGATGGTCTTGTAGTTACGCCCTTTGATGAGAAGCCGGGTCTGGGTTCCACTTCCGCCTGGTTCAGTGCCGTCACCTGGGTCTGGATCAGGGCTGGCTGTCAAGACCTGGTTATTCAAGTGCCCGGCGGCAATGACGCTACTCATGTGCCCGATTTTCAGCGGTGTCAGCGGCCGCAAGGGGACATGGTTCGCGGCCGCGTCCAGATGTTCTCTCCAGGCGGCTGTGGTGCGTGCCCCTTGTTCCCGGACTTCCACCAGAGCCTCATCCGGGTCTACCATCCAGGAGCGAAAGATGAACTGTTTGTCGGGGACTTTGAGGGGTGGGAGTGTGTAGACGGGTTCTGATGCAGGAGCGAGCACCGGTAGGGGAAACAGTCCCGAAGCCAGGAGTGAAAGTTTCTCGACCAACTCACTGTCGGGCGGGATGGGCCGCGGCCGCAAAACGCCGAACAACACCACCTGACGAAACTGGGCATACTCCGGGTCAGGGAAGCGGAACACCTGCACCTTCTCATACCAGCCAGCGATATAACGAGCGGCGGGGGCAAACTTGAGCAGATGTTGGGGTACAACCCAAATCAGGACACCACCCGGTTGGAGATGGGGGCGGCACAGTTTCAGCCATTGGTATTCCAGTCGCCCATCTTCGTCGTCATGGTCATAGGGTGGGTTCAGGTAGAGCAGGTTGTAGCCACCGCGTGAGGTGATGAGGCCTGTGTAGCTGTCGTGGAGAATGCGTCGGGTGGGTAGGTGGGGTAGAACCGCTGACCGGGATGCCTGCAACCGTCGGGCCAGCCCTTGTTGGACAAGCTCCTGCGCCTTCTTGGCCCGGCCTTCGTGGAGTTCAATGCCGAACGGTTCGAGGTCTAGCTTATCCGCCAGGGTCAGGAGAGCCACGCCTTCACCAGCGGCGGGGATCAAGGACGCGGCCGCGGTGGGGAGCGGCAAGATAGGTCACGATTAAATCGGTAACGACAGGCGGCAACGGAAAGAAGCCAGCCTTCTCTATATTGGCAAGCCTGGTCATGGGGACATCTCCTCTGGGGTTATTTTAGGGCTACAAGAGGGGTAATTGGGGGGTGAAGCAATTGTGCCGGGTAGTACAACGTTTGCATCAAGAGTAAGACAGAGAGCGGGGAATGGTCTCCCCTTCACAAGGTGGGCGCGTTAGCGCTCCTAGAAAACAAAAAGACCACCTCAAAGGATGGTCTTCTGTGCCACGAACGACTTGATGGCGTTGTTCAAATCGGGCAGTGCCAACTCAAGGAAGGGGGGACGGCACTGCCCTAAGCCCGGTCAGGCTTTTAATAATTTGCCTTTCTCTCGTGCCAGTTTGCGGGGAGTTTTTTCCTTGAGTTATGCCTGACGAAACCTACGCCTATCATACCTCATCGAAAAACAAATTAAAACGCTACACCTGGATTTCTTCATAAACCGTTTGTACAAGCTGGAGAGACAAATCATCTTTCATGCCTTGTCCGGTTTCATCTAGCACCGCTGCCACGGCCAGCAGAGGAAAGGTGACCCGCCCGTTTTTATCAATAGCCACGATTTCTTGATAACTTCCCCAGGTCAGGGTGGCCTGCAAACAAGGCCAATCCTTCTCCCCTTCGGCCAGAGGCACAACCATCAGGGCTAGTTTCAGTGAATTCACCGGCTCATCCACGGGTGTCCCTTCCAGGACGACGCTCCATGAGCCGGCTTCAGTCGCCACGGTTTCACGAAACAGGGTAAACCAATTGTCCTCATCCAAGCCAATGCCCAACCCATGCCGGGTCACCAGCCCTGGCCGTGTTGGAAAGAAGAGGCTATTGAGGTTGGTGAGACTCAGCCTTAATTGTGCAGCCCAACCACCGGAGTCGGTGGGGGTTATTGATTGTTCAGGCCGCGGCCGCGTTCGCAAGAAGCTCAAATCCCGACTGGGTGGACCGGGCAGGGGTTCGAGGGTGTTGGTCTGTGTCCGCAACAGCAAATCGAGACTGTCCTGAAACCGCTGGTGGAGTTCGGGGTCAGCCAGCAGGCGCTGGTGAAAGGCTGGATACCGTTCGGCTATATTGACGCCCTGGGCGGCTTCGTTCACCATAAATGACAGCATCATAAAACCTCAATTGAATAAACAGTGAAAACGGTACAGTGGCGAAGATGGGTGGACCAGACAGTGGTTGAAGGTGACGGCTAAGCCGTTGAAGATAGGGAAGCCTGGTGATAATAAGGGTTTGCCCCCAGGCGTGGGTTGGTTTGAACCGATGTACTTACTATTAATTATAGCCTTTTGCCCCATTTTCTTACCAGTCAGTGACCTCATCAGCCTCTGGAACGCCATGTTTCTGATTACGCCAGGCAACGACGCTCACTCTCCCGTGGCGACACGGCTCGCGGCCGCATCGCCACAACGCGTTTGACACCCGTCATTCACCTTGTCTTACGGATGATAATGACAAAAAGGAAGAAGGATCGGCTCTAGTCCCGTCGTTGTAACCCAAACCCAGGGGGAAGGAACCCCTCAGGCAGCTCCCATAGATGCCGCACGTTGGCTTCGTTGACCACATCGCAGTCGCGGGGAAAGATTTCCACGGCAAGCGCATCTTCGCCTAACATTTCGTTTTTGATCATCATCAGTTCGTCCCAGGTTAGGTGATTGGTTCTGCCATCATGGCGACGAACTTTCAGGTGATTAACCGGTCCGAGCGGTGTGTAAGTAACCACAACCTGAGCCGCGTAAGTGTGGCCCCAGTTCTTCTTCCGGCGTCGGGCCATGATGGTTTCTCCTGGTCAGACGGCTGGCTGTTCCAGTACGACCGACTCCATACCAAACGTCAGTCGTTGTTGTCGTAAGCCCTCACTGACAATCTGCTCCCAACTCTCGGCATCCGGCTTTACCTTCCAGGCGGCATATCCCTGTCCTTCTCCCTTGCTGAGTAAGGTGATGAGGTCTCGTTCGCGGCCGCAGACCCATAGATACTCACTCCATTCTGCCAGGAGCGGCACGGCCAGACACCGGTTCAGCATGGGGTAGAACAAGGGGGGTAGGGGATGGGTGCCGTCATCGAGCAGGTAGAAGGATTGGTCGGGGTTCATCTCTTTCAAGCTCGCCTGTTTGTGCAGGAGAATCCAGTCCACCCAGCCACAGGGCAGTGTTTTCTGAATCCGTACATGCCGCTTCATCCCATCCAGCATGATGGTACGCCCATCAAGCCAATGGACCTTGCCCCCACCCACCAAGGCCGCCCAGTTGGCTTTGACCGCCTGTTTGGCGCCTACCATCTCCAGATAAACCAGTGATTTGTCTTCGTCATCAATCGTCAAGACCGGCGCCAACACTGAGAGTTTATCGGCCAGAGCTAGCCGTTTGTTGTTGTCTTGTTTCACCCGGATGGTCTTGAGCAGCACCTGCTCGTGCTGCCCACGCCCACCCGATGGTTGCAACTGGTCGCCGCGGAAGCTGGTTATCTCCGTCTGATACCCCATCTGCTGTAACCAACCGGCAAGCGGGTTCTCACTCAGGACTCGCTGTACCCGCCAGTGAACCAATGGGGGAATGTCGAGAACCTGTTGGATGACCGTGAGAATGTCACTCACACGCAGGGCCGGGCCGTGGAGAGTGAGGATGGGGGCGAGTTGGGTCAGGGCGTGATGGAGGTTGGGTTCCTGTTCGGCTGGAATGTCTACCGGCCGCGGCCGCAACTGGTCATCGCTGGGGTTACAGCTATAGCCGTACTCAACCAACAGTTCGTCGAACAGGGCCTGCAACGCTGGCCCCAAGTCAACTGTGTAATAGCGACGACCATACGCGCCAAGCAATAACTGCTCCCGCAGATAAGCCGCCGGGCAGACCAGCCCTTCCATCCGGGCCAGATAAGCACCCCCCATCTGCCGCGCCTGGGCGAGATCAGGCATGGCCTGACGCACATACCACACTTCCGTCTCCCGGCTCTCGATGTGCCAGTCCAGTTGAGTCACCAGAGCATCCACTTGAGTGGCAATGGCCTTCTGTTGGCCATCAGGCAGTTGGCCGAGCATCTTCTTGTGCCGTTCCTGGGCTACCCGGTTCCAGACGATGGCCCCAGCCACTTCATAACAGGGTGCGCCGAAACTCAAGCGTACCTGCGCCAGTTCGTCCCGGATGAGGTCAAGGCTGATGGGGGCAAACTGAGGACGGTAGGAACCTCGTGCGGTGAAGGGCACATGGGGTGGGGTGAGTTCGACCTCTTCGCCATAACCGATATGGGCACAGGCTTTCTCGGTCACATCAGCGAGGGTCTTGAAGGCGGCTTCGTTGGGGACACCGTCGGGGTACATCACCACCGCCACCACTTCCAGGGCCAGGTTGCTGGGCAGGTAGGTGTTCTCGCCCACTTGCAGGCGTTGGATAGCTTGCAGACCATCCACGATGGCCTGTCGTTTGCCGTCTTTACTGTTGGGGTAGGTGTGCTCCTGGCCGTTGATGGCGAGGCTGAAGGTGTTCGCGGCCGCGTCACGGGCCAGGAAGGTCACGGGGGATGAGGATGGGGTCATGGCAGGCTCCGGGTGAAGGGGGCTGAGGAGAAGCAGGTTGTTCTTCTAGTAGAAGCGTGTATCAAGCGTTCTTTGAGCCACGGTAGGCTTCGCCGCGCCGTAGGCTAGGAAGGACCACGGATAAAACCAATCCGTGTTTCTTTTATCCGTGGCTCCTTTCTTTCTAAGACCGATCTTGGCCAGACGCGGCCGCGAATGAAGACATCTTCAAGCAGCCAGTTGCAGCTGTTCTGGCAAACAAAAACGCTGGCATGATGCCGCCCGCGTCATGCTCATAAAGGCAAATTGAGGATCACCGTTTAAGAGGCGGATATTAGCTTGGTCTGAGGATGGAGATTATTTCTTTGAGGGGGTGGTGGCGAGATTGGCAGGTAGCCTAATCGCCCGTTATCGCTGCGGCAAACAAGGCCTCGCCACGAGGTCATGACCCTGGCTGGCAAACCAGTCATCAATGTCTTCGATGATATCTTCCCTGCTCACCGCCCGGATAGAAATGCCCTGCTGGTAAATGTCTAAAGCGCCAAAGTACGCTTGAGCCAGCCACTGGATACGCTGTTGGTCATGGATGGTATGTTCATCGTTGAGTGCTCGTTGGCGAATGGCTACTAGCTCTTCGATCAGACCAGGGTAGTTGAAAAAGTTATCTCTCACTGGTCTGATGAAAAAGCGGCCGGACTTAGGATGTTGCCAGTGACCGTACCGGGTATGGAGGAGTGTTGCACCCAACAATTTTCTTTCACTCATCTGTTACATCCTGTATAAAGACCTTTAATTGTCTCTAACCAATAGCTATCCTCTGGCCCGTTAACTTGCACACCTGTGTAACGCAGTGACTGGCGTAGATAGGTCCAATCCACCAAATTTTCACCTACGCCTTCATTAAAATAGGTTTCGGCTCTGGCAATCTCGGCGTTCAGTTTGATCAGGTCTACTTTGCGACACCAATCATCCGGATCGGGTGGCATGGCCTGCCGGTTCGTTTGGATACCAGTCAGCGGCAAGGTTATCTGTCGCACATTAGCCAGCAGCAAGATGATGAGCAGCAGGCATAGAACCAGGGCGACAAAAAGGATAGAGCGTTTGCGTTGCAAGTGCTGGATCATAGTATATCTCCTCGTAGAACGTATGTACAGGTTTCAGGCCATTCGGCCTGTTAAGGCCGGAGAGACATTGTTTTGGGGATGGTAGGAAGTTGGGTGAGGCGGACACGAGACTGTTCGTGCGGGATGGTTTGAAGCCGTTGACAGAGATGTCACGCCTTTTCAGCCAGAGTAATGAGGTATTTGAGGCAAGCGGTCTTTTCGGGGGGCCGAGTAGGTGCTGGTGACTTATAACAATTTGCGGAACTGCGGCCGCGGGTCATTTAGACCGGGTGCCACTTCACCCACTTCCCGACTCACCTGATATCCTCGCGGCCGCGTAGCCTGTCTGGTTTCAACTGACATCGAAGCCAAGTCCGCGCTCCTTTAGTGAGTTGTAACTGTTCTGGCCGACGATGAGATGATCAAGAAGGGGGATGTCAAACAACTTACCAGCCTGCACAATTTCGCGCGTCACCCGGATGTCTTCCGGGGATGGACTGGGGTCTCCACTGGGGTGGTTGTGCGCTAAAATGATCGCGGCCGCAGCGTGGGCAATGGCTGGCCGAAAGATTTCTGCGATACGGACAATACTGGTGTTCAGGCTACCCTTGTAAATCACCTGTGTTTTCGCCACCCGGTTGCGGGTATCCAACAACAACACCCATAACTCTTCCTGCACCAGATCACGCATCTTGGGCATGAGCAACGCGGCCGCTTCCGAAGGGCTGCTGATACGAGGACGATCTTCGAGCAAGGGCATCTGTAACCGGCGGCCCAGTTCCACCACGGCCATGAGCCGGGCTGATTGAGCCTGACCGATACCAGCGATTTGCTGTAACTCTGCTTCATTAGTACGAGCCAACTGGTGGATTGATCCCAGACGCAGTAACAGCGTCTCGGCCAGGTCAAGGGCTTCGCGGCCGCCGAGGGCCAGGGCGAGGAGTTCCACACTGCTGAGTGCCTCTGGGCCAACCTGAGACAGGCGGTAGAGGGGCTGCACTTCGTCGGGCATGTCGCGCAGGCGGCGGCGCGGTTCGATGAATGAGGTTTGGGTCCACATAGGTTAACTCCGTAATCTTTCCCAGAAGGCTGGGTCGTGGGGAAAGCGGTCTTTATCTCGTGAGAACCGTTCGACGTATTGGTCGGTTATTTCTGGTTGGGGTAGCCCTTGAGTGGTTAAGGCTTCCAGGTAACACGGCGCGTCGAGGTCTTCTTCGAGATAGGCATACTGTCCTTCAATGAAGGAGTAGGGCGTGATCTGGGCTTCAATGCCCAAAGCGGCAATGTCGGTCAGAGGAACCTTGAGCCAGCCGTGCCCTGGATCGTTAGTGAAGGTCAGGTGGGTACTGAAGGGATGAGTAGGCATAAGAAAATCTCCTGTATTCAGATGTAGTAGGCCAGGAATGCGGCCGCGTCAGACAGTTTTTGGTTGTTATGTGAGAGGCAAGAACGCGGCCGCGAAATGACATGTTTGGTTAAGGGGAAAAGCGGGAACGCGGCCGCGTTTGGCGTCTGTATCGTTAGAGGAATAGAGGGAAATGCGGCCGCATTGGGTCGTTTTCGGTTTTTGGGGCTATTTCAGCAGAGGAACAACCACCGCCCAATGCCGATGCCCATCCGCCCAGACCATTGCCTGGGGAATGACCTTAGCTAACCGGCGTGCTCGCCACTTCCGCTCCAACCGCCGGGCGATGATGACATACTCGCCCGTGTCAGGTGTACCAACCACATCACCGGGGCTGGCCTCTTGCCAGGTCACCCGTTGGGGAAGGGGGGTGAAGGGCTGGAAACCCAGGCTCTCGACCACAAAACGGTTATCGGCTTCATCCGCCAACACATCGCCAACG
>JADJUV010000190.1 GCA_016716885.1 Candidatus Trichofilum aggregatum
GGCAAATCTATCCTTACTGGGCACACTTCCCTCACGCCCCACACAGCGTACTGGCATGGGGCAAATCGCCATGCGCCGCTACCCCACCCAAAATGGGTGACACCACCGCCCCCACCGGGCCAGAGTAGACCGAGCCATAGGCGTGGCCGCCAATCGCCCGATAAACAGGGCAGGCATTCAAACACGCGCCACAGCGGATGCAGTACAAAATTTCGGCCATCTCTCCGGCCAACGCTTTGGAGCGGCCATTGTCCAGGATGATCACATGCACCTGCTCCGGGCCGTGGGGTTCGTCGGGGCGGCGCGGGCCACTGGTGAGCGAGGTGTAGACGGACATTTTTTGCCCGGTAGCACTGCGAGCCAACACCTGGAGCATCACCGCCAGGTCGGCAGGGGTGGGCACGATGCGCTCCATGCCCATCAATACGACATGGATGCGGGGCAAGGTTGTCACCATGCGCCCGTTGCCTTCGTTAGTAACGATGCAGGTGGTACCGGTCTCGGCGACGGCGAAGTTACAGCCGCTGATGCCCATATCGGCGCGGAGGAACATCTCGCGCAGGGTGCGCCGGGCGATGTCATTCAGGGCGATGGGGTCGTCGGTGTACGCGGCCCCAATGTTTTCCTCGAAGATGTGGCCGACTTCTTGCCGGGTCAGGTGCAAAACCGGGGGCGATGATGGGAAGGCGTGTCGCCGCTGAGTTGGGCGATGTATTCGCCCAGGTCAGTCTCGACGACCTGGATGCCATCGGCCTGCAAGGTGTGGTTGATGCCCACTTCCTCGCTGACCATGCTTTTGGATTTGACGACGAGTTTGACGTTGTTTTGGGCGGCGATGTGGCGGATGGTGGCCTGGGCGGAAGCGGCGTCTGTCGCCCAATGCACCTGTCCACCGTTGGCCTGTACCGCCGCTTCAAACTGGAGCAAATATTGGTCGAGGTGGGCGATGGTGTGGGCGCGAATCTGGCGGGCCAGGTCACGGGTGGCGTCGGGGTCGGGCAGGCTGGTGAGGGCGTTGAGCCGGTTGTCGTAGAAGCGCACGGCGGCACGACGGATGGCGGCCATACGATCCGGGTTGGCCTGGGCCTGTTCGACGCGTTCGGGGAAGGGTTGGGTGGAAGTCTGCATATTTACGATTGACGATTTGCGATTGACGATTGACGATTGCCACCCCTCACTAATCGTAAATCGTCAATCTAAAATCGTAAATGGTTCAACTCTTGCGGATGATAAACACCAACTCGCCTTCAAAGAGCAGTTCGGTGATGGGCCAGTCGTGGTTGGCGATGAGTTGGTGGCAGAAGTCGCGGTAGCGGTTGACCAGATTACGCCCGCCGTGGGTGCTGACTTCGGGGAAGGATAACACGATGTACCGCACGCGCAACGCTTCGAGCAGGGGCCGCCCCAGGCCGTGATAGTTGCGCTCGAAGCGGGGCATCTCTTTGAGGAAAAGGGCCACGTCCCCTTCTTCTTGGGGGAAGTTGAGGGCGACATCTTGGAGGATGGCTTGCGGCCGCAAGCCGTTCAGCTCAAAAAAGTGGTTCAAAAACTGAATGCGCGGCTCGTGAATGTCGTAGGCGTAGAAGTCGGTCAGGCCGGGGAGTTCCATCCAGGGCAGGGCCAGGGGGTTGAGGCCACAGGCGATGTCGAGGAGAACCTGGGGTTGGCCGGTGATGGCGAAAATCTGTTGGTAGAACTCCGTCAGGATGGGCAGGCGTTCGCGGGTGGAGAGGTGGTGGGCCATGATCTCCCAGCAGGTCTGGCGGATGAGGGCCGGGTCTTGGGAGGTGTAGGCGGTGGTGAGGGTGGTCGCGGCCGCGGCATAATCCGGATCGCCCAGGTAGGGGGCCATGATGCTGTGCAGTCTGGCTCGCACCGCCTTCACCGCCGGTTTGACCTTCTTGTGTTGCCGCAACGCTTCCACCGCCAGGGCGCGAATCGTCGCCTCGCTGGTGTCGCGGTACTTTTTGGACTCCTTAATGGCGGAGACAACGGCGGTGATCAGGTCGGGGTCGGGCATATTGGGGGAGAGGAGGAAGAGATTCACAGAGGAACTCGAGGTCTCAGGAAACCCATCAGTTGGAACTCTAGGAACTCAGGGAGCCTCTGTGTGGTTCTTGTCCAGGTCAGGAGTTCGGAAGTCGGCTTCCTATGAGTTCCCCTCTTTCTCTACCGCCAGATGGCGTCGTAGTTGCCTTTGATAAGTTGGCCGGTGGCGAAGCGGTGGGGGGAGAGGGGGGTAATATCCACCGTTTTGGCTGTGCCGTCAAGGATTAGCTCGGACATACAGAGGCCGATGGCGGGTGAGGTCTTGAAGCCGGTGCCGCTGTGCCCACAATCGAGGTAGAACCCGTCGGGGCCAGCCGCGCCGAGGATGGGGTGTTGGTCGGGGGTGAGGCCGTCGTAGCCACCGTGGGCGCTGTGCAAACCGCCCTGCTCCATGACCGGCATACGCAGGCAGAGGCGGTCAATGGCCCGTTCGACGAAGCCGGATTGGGCATAGTCGGTGCTGTTGTCGGGGGATTCACCCAGGGGGTTGCCGTCTTCCAGGCCCACCAGGGTGAGGCTGCCTTCGGGGCGGAAGTACATTTCGCGGGCGAAGTCTATGACGGTGGGGTGGGACGGGCCAATCGTGCCGGGACGCATGACCATCATGGTGTCGTGCCGCCAGGTGGTGTAGGGCAGGTCTAAACCGACCATTTTGTTGAGCGTATCGGCCCAGGCTCCGGCACAGTTGACGACGACGGGGGCCGAGTAATGGCCTTGATCGGTCTCGACGCCGCTGATTTTGCCACCGGTGACGGTGATGCCGGTGACGGTACAGCCTTGCATCAGGCGTGCGCCTTTGTCACGGGCGGCATTCATAAAGGCGGCGGCGGTGTCGCTGGGCATGGCGTAACCGGATTCGGGTTCGTAGGCGGCGCAGGTGAAGTCGTCGGTTTGCATGGTGGGAGCGAGCCGTTTTACGTCGTCGGCGGTGATGAGGAGGGAGGGGATGCCGATCTGTTGGTGCATGATGACGTTGGTTTTGAGGGCGTCTTCGTGTTTGGGGCTGACGAGTTGGATGAAGCCGGTGCGGGTGAAGCCGCATTCACCGCCGACGATTTCTTTCCAGTTGCGAAAGTAGTGGAAGGATTCCCAGGCGAGGCGGGAGTCTAGTTCGGTGTCGTAGTGCATTCGGACGAGGCCGCTGGAGCGACCGGTGGCTCCGGCGGCGATGAATTTTTTCTCCAGGACGAGGGGTTTGCGGCCGCGTTGGGCCAGGTGGAAGGCGAGGCTGGCCCCGTGAACGCCGCCCCCAATGATGATGACATCGGCTGTGTGGGTCATGGTGTTGCGCTCCTGTGTGAAATAGACACGGATAAAAGAAACACGGATAAGAGGGAACACGGATGGGGTTGGGTGAGCTTCCCTGAGTTCCTAGAGTTCCTGTGGTTCTTGTGGAATAGATACGGATTGGAGAAACACGGATAAAAAGGAACACGGATGGGGTTGGGGTGAGTTCCCAGAGTTCCTTGAGTTCCTACGAGTTGCTTTGTGTGCCTGTTTTTACCAGAAAAGCGATTTCGGTGGCAAAGGGGAAAGGGGTGACTTTCCAGGCGCGTTGTTGGGTGAGGGTGAGGAAGTGGTCGGTGTAGTGGGAGACCATGCCTTTGGCGCGGCCGCATAAACTCTGGGCCGGAAAGGAGACAAGGATGTACGGGGCCTGAATGGCGTCGAGGAGGGTCGCGGCCGCGTGTTTGTCCGTTTGTTCCAGGCAGGGCAGGGTCTTGAGCAGGAGCACCAGGTCGGCCGGTTCGGTGGGGGGATGGGCCAGGAGATCACGGGGTTCGGCGCGGCCGCGGACGCCTGCCAGCGCCATGAACTCGCCCAAAAAGGCCATCATGTCGGTGTACACATCATAGGCCACATACTCGGTGTCCGGGCCGAAGGGCATCCAGGGGAGGGTGAGCGGGTTCAGGCCACAGGCCAGGTCGAGCACTTTGTGGATGGGGGGGAGATCGGCCAGTGCCGTGCGGTAGAAGGTGTCGAGGATGGGCAGGCGTTCGGCGGTGGATGTGTGCAGGCGTAGGAGTTGGGTGCAGGTGTGACGGAACGCGGCCGCGTCGCCCGCCGTCTCCTCGTAACTGTTGCAAAGCCCGGTCGTAGTTGATTTTGCTTTCTTGATAAGCCCCCGCCACCTGATGCAGTTTATTTTTGGTGGCTTTGACCGCTTCCTTGAAATTGCCACGCACGGCTAACTCCCGCTCCCCCAGCCGCCGGATGAGGTCGGGGGTGAGGTGGCGGTATTTGGGGGTGGCCTGGATTGCGGCCGCGAGGTTGTCTAGTGCATTGTCCATGAAGTACTCGAAGGGGATTTTACCATAAGTGCCTGGCACGGGGCGGTTCAACACTCTCTGACCAGACGCTTATGCCCCGTGCCAGGCACTGACCCCCCAAGATCGAACCAGGCTAACGCACCACAATCCCCATCCGTTCCAACTTTTGCCGGTCGCGGGCGAAGGCCACGCGGGCGACGGCGATGAGATCGCTGTAGGCATCTTGCAGGGTTTTGAAGGCGGCGAGGCGGGTCTGAGTCGCTCCTTGCGCCTTACCCACCGCTGCCTTTTGCGCCTGCCAGGCTTCATCCGCGCTCTTGGCACTTTGGTATTCAATCAGGCCAGTTTTTTAACTTTTTGGTTTACGGAAATCGTAAAAAATAACTATGAGGATGAGATCTAGGGCGCCGCAGCACAATGATCCTGCAAACGAAGCATCAGAGTCCAAACTCATGTCACATAAAACTGACACGAATAAAAGAAACAGGATAAAGATGATGATCTTCCAAAATTCAAACAATCGATCTTGGCGTTCTTTCATGACGACCTCACGTACTTAACAATGGATGCATCTCTGTACGTAAGTTGTCTAACAATTGCATCATGAAGCGCAGGTTGTGGATGGTGGCGAGGCGGGGGTAGAGGTTGTCGTTGATTTTGAACAGGTGGTGCAGGTAGCCGATGGTGTAGTGGCGGCAGGTGTGGCAGTCGCAGTAGGGGGAGAGGGGTTCGTTGCGTTTGATCAGTTTGTCGTCGTTGATGTAGAGGAAGTGGAACCAATCGCCGCTGAGGGGTTGGGCCGGGTTGGCGGTGAAGCACCATAAACGGCCATGCCGGGCGTCGCGGGTGGGCATGGTGCTGTCGAAGAGGTTGTACCCCACGCGGCCGCAGACCAGCACATTCTCCGGATGCCCCACCCCCAACGCGTGCAGGGTAAACTCTCGCGGAATCAACTCACGGGTCAGGGCCAGCATCTCCGTCAGCAACTTGCCCTGGTTATCCAGCGGCCAACCGCCGTACCCGTAGCCATCGAACCCAATTTCCAGCAACTGTTCGGCACATTGTTGGCGCAGTTCCGGGCTGTTACCCCCCTGAACGACGGCGACGAGTCGCGGCCGCATATCTCCCACCAACTTCTTCTCTGCCACCAACCGGTCAAACTCCGTGCGACACCGTTTGGCCCACTTCACCGTGCGCCGCACCGACTCCTGCTGGGTAGCGAAGGGGTCATCCATGTGCGTGCAATCATCCAGGCAAATCACCACATCCGAGCCATAACTCAGTTGCAACTGAATACTCTTTTCCGGCGTCAAATTAAACTTGCGATCCGTGCCCTCAATGTGAAACGTCGCTCCCCGGTCGGTGATACTGCCGCTTTTGGGCTTCTGGCGAATGAGCGAGTAGACCTGAAACCCCCCCGAATCGGTGAAGATGGGGCCAGACCAACCCGACATACGATGTAAGCCACCTAACGCCTGAATGGTGGTTGAGCCGGGGCGTTGCAAGAGATGATACACATTCATTTGCACCGCCTGGATACCACAGGCCAACAAATCCTGAGCATCCACGCTGCGCACAACGCCCTGTGTGCCATCAGGCAAAAAGGCGGGCAAAGGCAGGTTTCCGTGGGGGAGAGAAAGAAAGTTCATGGGATTTACGATTGACGATTTACGATTGACGATTGACGATTGACGAAGGGGATTGGAAAGATCATTTCCCGTTTTATCCCTATTGAACCCGCGTCGTCCCGCCCCTACCTTCATTTGCTGTCTAATTGAGAATTGCTAGATATTGCCTCTGGTTTTGCCATTGCCCCAACCCCCTTGAATTGCTACGATTTTTGCCGTACTACATCAAACTCAGGAGTTCGCCCCCATGAAAAACAACCCCCCTTCCCGCTTAAAAACCTGGCTAAAACGCCTTCTGTTCCTGGCTCTCGGTCTTGTCGCCCTGATGGTTTTGCTTCTGGTCGCCGTTATTGGTTATGACCTGCTGTTTGGCCCCCAAGTGACAGATGTCACCAATATCACCTACACGGATACCGAGGGTAACACCCTCTATGGCTATCTGGCCCAACCCGATGGCCCTGGCCCTTACCCGGCGGTTTTGCTCATTCACGAATGGTGGGGGCTGAATGAAGGCATGACGGTTTTGGCCGATGCCCTGGCGCAGGAAGGGTACGTCGTGTTTGCCCCGGATGCGTACCGCAATCAGGTAGCTTCGGTTTTTCCCCGCGCCCTGTACCTGCGCCTGAGCACGCCGGAAGAGCAGGTGCATCAGGATGTGGACAGTGCGTTGGCTTATTTACTCGGTTTGGAGAACGTAGACAGTAGCCGGGTAGCTTCGATGGGGTTCTGTTTTGGCGGCGGTCATTCGCTGCAACTGGGCCTGCGCCAGTCGGAAAACCTGGCCCTGACGGTCATTTATTATGGCGCGGTGGTGACAGAACCGGATTTGTTGCGGCCGCTGACCGACGGCCAACCCGTTCTCGGCATCTTCGCCGAAGAAGACAACACCATCTTCCCGGCCGAGGTGTTGGAGTTTGAAGCTGCCCTCAATAGCTTAAACATCCCCAACGAAATCACCATTTACCCCGATGTTGGTCATGCGTTCCTCACCGAAGAGAATTACGATGAACCCGGCGCGGCCGCGTCAGCCTGGCAACAGACACTCACCTTTCTGGAGCAGAACCTGCAACAGGGGCGATAAACTGGCAACGGGGAGGGGGAGACTGAGAGATTGGGGAGTCTCTCAGTCTCTCAGTCTCTCCATGAAATGCCCCCTATGACCATGATGAGTATAAATATGAGAATCGTCCGTTACTAATCCCGCCGTTACACGACTCGTTAGAGAGAGATAAATCCAGTTGTGAGGTGGCGGGAAAGTCAGACGGGTGTGGCTTGTGCCGGGTTTGCCTTTGCCGTCAAACGGTATGACAATCATGCTCAATTCATATGCGCTCAGCGGAAGGAGTTATTTTGTGTTGAAGGCTTTGTTAAAAGCAGTGCGGCCGCGTCAGTGGCCCAAAAATGTCCTCTTTATTTATGCCCCACTCGTATTTGATGGCAAATTGGATGATCTGCCCAGTCTGGCCCGCGTCACCGCCGCCACACTGCTGTTCATCCTCATGTCCAGCGCCATCTACCTGCTCAACGACCTGGCCGATGTGGAAAGTGATCGCCAACACCCCAGCAAACGGAACCGCCCCATTGCCTCTGGCCTGTTACCAGAAGGGATAGCGCGCGCGGCCGCGATCCTTTTCGCCACCATCAGCTTGATCGGCGGATTTCTGCTGGCCTCGCCCCTGGGCTTGATCCTGCTCCTCTACCTGGGCAAACAAGTTGCCTACTCCTACTGGCTCAAACACGTCGTCCTGCTCGATGTGTTTATCATCGCCGTGGGGTTTGTCTTACGGGTTGGGGCGGGCGTCGCCGTCATCGAGGTAGAGCGGTTTTCCCCCTGGCTGTATATGTGTGCCGGACTATTGGCCCTCTTCCTGGGGTTTGGCAAACGGCGGCAAGAGATCGTGTTGTTAGGCAATGACGCCCAAAATCACCGATCCATCCTGGCCGAATACAGTCTGGAACTGCTTGACCGCATTATCGGTGTTGTCACCACCAGCCTGCTCGTGGCCTACTCCCTTTACACCTTCCTGGCCGAAGGGCTACCGGAAAACCACCTGATGATGCTCACCATCCCGTTCGTGATGTATGGCATCTTCCGCTACCTCTACCTCATCCACATCAAAGGCGAAGGCGGCGCACCCGAAGATATTTTCTTCAAAGACCGCCCCTTGCAAGTGGATATGGCCCTCTGGGGGGTGATGGTGATGGTGACGTTGTATATTGCTTCATAAAGAAGTTTCAGGTTTCAAGTATCAGGTTTCAAGTTAATGACCTGAAACCTGAAACCTGAAACCTGAAACCCTCATGTACTCCATCCAGGCCACCGCTCCCGGCAAAATCATCCTTTTTGGCGAACATGCTGTTGTTTATGGGTATCCGGCGATTGCCGCCCCTGTGACCCAGGTGCGGGCCACGGCTATCATCCAGCCCGGTGAGGGCACCGGGGTACAACTGGTGATGCCTGATTTGGGCCGAATGCAGTCGTTGTTGGAAGCGGCCGCAGACGATGCCCTGGCGTTAGCGATTCACCTGGTTAAAGAAGCCGCTGGCCTGACCGATTGGCCCGATTTCTCCCTCACCGTGACCAGCACTATCCCCATTGCCAGTGGGTTGGGCAGTGGCGCGGCTGTGACCGCGGCCGCGGTCCGTGCCCTGGCTCTCTTCCTCAACCGGCCTGATCTGGCTACCAACGAACAGGTGTCCGCCCTGACCTACGAGGTGGAGCGCATCCATCATGGCACACCCAGCGGCATAGATAACACCGTAGTCAGCTATGAACTGCCCGTCTATTTTGTGCGCCAACAGCCCCAAAACCGTATTGAGACCTTCCACGTGGGTGTGCCGCTCCGCTTTTTGGTGGGAGATACCGGCGTCGGTAGCCCCACCAAGATTGTGGTGGCCGATGTGCGCCGCCAGTGGGAGCAGGAGCCGGAAAGATTTATGGCGCTGTTTGCGGGTTGCGGCCGCATTACCGACTTAGCCCGCACCGTAATTGAGCAGGGGGACCTGGCCCGGTTGGGGGCCTTGATGCAAGAAAATCATGCCTTGTTGCAAGAGATGACGGTGTCGTCGCCGGAACTGGATAGGTTGGTCGCGGCCGCGTGCCAGGCCGGGGCGTTGGGGGCCAAACTGAGCGGCGGCGGGCGTGGCGGCAACATGATCGCCCTGGTCACAGAGGAGACCGAAACAACCGTCCGGGCCGCATTACGGCAAGCTGGCGCTCGTCAGGTCGTTGCCACAGTTGTCAGTTAGCGTTATCGCTCCCGCCAGGGTGAAAAAGAGGCTAAGTGAGCGTTCGTAATTAACTTAGCGGTTTCTAGATTGCGGCAGTCTTCAAGACTGCCGCAATCTAGCGAACTTATTCACGAACGATTACTAAGTGCTGAGGTCAGCGTAAAAAACGCCAATGTTGAGTAAGATATACAAAAACCCCGTGCGTTTCTTACAATCCCGGGACATGGCTCCGGTGAAAAAACAAGGAAGGCAGGGCAATGCCGGCGGCTAAGGCTCCTAGAATCAGCCCGGTTTTGATGAAGTTTGTCACCATGGTTAGCAGTAGCTCACCAGGGACGGGCGCGGCCGCGACGCTTAACACCCCCGCTAACTGCAACATCCCAATCATCGCTCCAAACGCAAATGTGCCCGGAATCATGGGGATGACCCCACAAATGGTGAAGGTCGGCGTAGGGATGCGTAAACGCCGGGCCAGGATTTCCCCCAAAAACCCAACCACGATGGCCCCAATAAATGAGGCCGTCTCGATATTACTAACCCCCCGCCAGCCGGTTCCCATAAAGGCAGTTCGCACGGCATGACCCGCCGCTCCGCATAACACACAGGCCCACAAGGTACGCGGGGGCACATTGAACAACAAGGCAAATCCCAACGCGGCCGCGCCCGACCACAACGCATCTAACCAGATGGCGCTGGGTGGCGTAAACCCCTGCCACAAATCGGTTACCCCCGCTACCCCCAAGGCTAAGGCCAGCCCCAAAGCAATCCCCAACGAAATGAGACCGCCGTTGATACCCCGGGTGATGCCCGTAACCATGTGCCCTTTGAGTAAATCTTCACTGGCATTGACCAGGGGCACGCCAGGCACGAGTAACAATACGCTAGCCGCCAGGGCAATTTGCGGCCGCGAACTCCATTGAAACACGGTGGCGCTGCTGGCAATTAACCCGGCAATAAAGGCCGTGATTACCACGTTGAGTAAGGCGTTGGTGTGGCGGCGGGTGAGGGATTGGCGGATGAACATGGCGATTGCGGCCGCGACCCAGGTTACGGCAAACACCACCGCATCGCCGCCAAAAAGCTGGCTAAAGGCGGCACAGGCCAGCCCTACCAACAAAACCACGAGCAGACGAGGATAGGCATGCGGCCGCGCCGTAATCTCCTCTAAAGCTGCCCTCACCCCAGCCCGATCCAATTCCCCCCGGTTCACCTGCCGGCTCAGGCGGTTTACTACCGCCACCCCCGTCAAATTCACTCCGCCAAAACGTACCACTCGGCGCACCTTCGTGCGAAACGCCTCACCGCTAATCGTCGTGGCCACAATGGCATTGGGCGACACCAAAATATCCAGCCAGTTACAGCCCAGCCCCGTTCCCAACCGATGCACCGTCTCCTCAACTCGCGCCGTCTCCGCGCCCATTTGTAATAACAATTGCCCGGCCCACAAGGCCAGATCAATCACATCCCGCAATTCATCCGGGTGTAATTCTAGTTTCTGTTGGTTGTTTTCTATCATAACAATCCATTGTAGCGCAAAAACGCCCTCTCCATGATAACCATGAAGAGGGCGTCGATGATTATGGATGATTAGATGGGTCAATCTCGGTAATTGAACCAACTAATCATGCGGCGCTGATTTATTCGCCGCCAGGGGTCAGTTCCACTTCGATTTTGGTGAACCCTGCGCCGGTGGTATCGCCTTCAATGCCGACCAGCGCGGCTTCCGCCAGGTCAGTACGATAAGAGCCATCGGCTGGCGCGGCACTGATGACACCGCCCTCAAGAGCCACTTGCACCGTCTGCTCAAACAAGGCTGGGTCCATCACGCCAATGCCATTGGGGGACGGCCAGATCAGCCCGTTGATCTCGTTCATCATCCAACGCATGTGGCTTTCGCCCAGGGTGGGGCCAGCATCCAGCACATGACCCACACAGGCATCCAGGTTGTCGCGGCAGAACATCCAACCCCGGAAGGTGGCTCGCAGGAAACGCTCGGCTACATCTTCACTGCCGTCTTGGGCAATCCACTCTTGAGTTACCCACAGCGCATCTTGAAGCATGGCCGTACCTACTTCATTGAAGTTAATCACGTTCAAATCTTCCGGCTGATACAGTTCACCCGTCGCGGGATTGATGGATTCCAAAACCATGGCGTACTCGTTGTAGATCATGGCTTCGGCGGCGTCAATTTCACCGGTCAACAGCAGGGTCATATCGAAGGGCTGAATCTGAATGGTGACATCATCAGCATTATCCGGATCAATGCCCGCGGCCCGCAGAGCGGCAAATACTTCATGCTCGTTGCCGAAGTCCCAGACACCCACCCGTTTACCCCGTAAATCTTCGACACTGGTAATGCCGGAATCTTTGAAGGAGACTTCCAGTGTGCCGCTACGTTGGAAAATCTGGGCCACATTGACCAGGTTGGCCCCGGCGGCGTTGGATTCCAGCACTTTGGGAACCCAGGCAATACAGAATTCAGCCCCACCGTTGACACAAACTTGTTGCGGCACGATGTCCGGCGCGCCTTCCAGGATGGTGACATCCAGCCCTTCTTCTTCGTAGTAACCTTCGGCCAGGGCGGCGTAGTAACCGGCAAATTGGGATTGAGCAACCCACTGTAACTGGACCCGCACGGGGGTCAGTTCGGCGGGGGTTTCTTCGACTACGTCGTCGCCATCGTTCATGGCGCCGTTTTCGGCGGTAGTATTGTTGGTGGTGGTATTGTTCGCGGCCGCGTTATTCTCTTCCGCCCCGTTTTCACCCCCATTACCACCACAGGCCACCAGGGCCATCGCCCCGATCAACAACAGCACCAGCATCCATTTCCATTGATGTTTCATCTTCCGTTCTCCTCACTTGACATATAACACTTGATAATTGGCTATTCACCATTGGCAATTTGGCTTATTGATCATCTATTTTTTTGTGATTAAGCGATCACCTCCTTATGATGCACAATACCCTATGGCATGGCGATTTATGGTTCGGCTTTGGCGGCCGCCCAGGGTGTAACCAACCGCTCCAACCAGACTACCACCGTATAAAACAGGATGCCAATCAGGCTGGCAACCAACACGGCGGCCCAGGTATTGTCAAAACGGAGGGTTGAGGCCTGTTGCGTCACATATTTACCGATGGTGTTCCGTTCGGCCCCAAAAAAGTCAGCCACAATCGCCCCGATCATGCTCAAAACGCTAGCCACGCGCAAGGCACTGAACAAAAAGGGTAAGGCATTGGGTACGCGCAGGGCAAAGAGAATTTTCAGGTCGCTGGCGGCATAGGAATGCATTAATTCCAAGGCCTCTGGTTTGACTTCGGTGAGGCCACGCACCGTGTTGATGAGCACGGGGAAAAAGACCATCACCGACACAATCATCATCCAGGAAAGGGGATTGGTGGGGCCAAACCAGTTAAACATGATGGGGGAAAGGGCGATGATGGGCACGGAGTTGGCGGCGATGGCGAAGGGCATCATGGCTTCACGCAGGGCGGTAAAGCGGGCGGTCACGAAAGCCATGCCCACGCCAATGAAGGTGCCGATGGCAAAACCACCCAGCGCCCCACGGGTGGTACTGAACACGCGTGGCCGGATGAGGGGCCATTGGTCAACCAGGGAAGCAAGGATGGCTGAAGGGCGAGGCAGAAGAAACTGCTTGATGTCGAGCGCTCGTGTGGCTAGCTCCCATACAAGCAAAACGCCTACTGCTACCAGAATGGTGGGTAGGTAATAAATGAGACGGGTTTTCCAGGTGTGGTGGGGCATAGGGGGTAGAGCTAGGCAAAGGGCAAGGACAGCCAGACAAGATTGGTTCAATCTTGAAGATTGAACCAATCTGGCTTCATTATGTCATTCCTGAGCTAATCCTGGTTTAAGGGGAAATCGTCTAATGATTCAACCAGGACAGCCTGGCGCAAGAGTTCCTTGAGCCGACTGGGATCGTTGATTTGCCGAATCGCGGCCGCGAACGCCTCATCTACCCAGCCAAAACGAGTCCGTAGCACATCCAACAACGCGTCCTGCTGCCCCTGACGAACGCCTTGTTGCTTGTTGTAATCCTTGTTGCAATCCTTGCTGCATTCCTCTCTCATGCCCTTCCTCTAACCATTCACGCACTAACGTACTCATTACAACTTCTCCTTTGTCAGGTAAAGCCTGGCGCAATGCCCACCGCAGCTCATCACCTGACACATTATCACTGGCATAAGCGACATACCGCAACACCGTATCTAGAAATTCCAGTGCGGTTTGTTCTGACATAACCCGCAAAATCAGCGCGAACATTTCTGGCAGTTGCGGTACTAACTTTCTGTTGTTGATCAAACGCATGGTAAACAAAACAGCCCGCAAAAGCAATTCATCTTTGATCTCACTCTCATCCACCTCTGAAAGATCGGTCAATTCAAAGGCGAAATCAGGCCAATAGCGGCGCAAAGCTTCTGGGCCGGTAAACAAAGCCGCGAATTTGTCGCCAAAGGGCCACTTAACCCGCCCCTGGTAAATGACTAACGGAATAACTGGGGGTAACGGTTCGTCGGGTCGCTCCCGATGCCACTGCTCCCAGATATGCACCATATAGCGAAGGAGTTGGAATGCTGTCCACCGATCAGGATAACTTTTATGCTCAAATAGCAGGTAGATGTAGCCTGTTTTCTGGTTGGTTAGTGCTACTTGATAGAGCAGGTCGGTAAAATGTTCTTGTAGGGCGGGATCAACGAAGCTGTCTTTTTGCAGTTGTAAACTGGTCAGGTCCAGGTTGTTTAGCACCTCAGGAGGCAGGCGATGGATCAGAAAATCGCGGGCCACTTCGGGCCGGGCGAAGGTTTCTTTGAAAAACTTATCGTGAGGATTTTGGATGTCGCTCATGGTCAACGAGCCTGCTGAAAGGCGTCGCGGAGGCTTTCGCGGACCTGGGTGATGGTGTTGTAATAGGCTGGCTCTTCACGGGTTTCAAAGACCCGCGGCCGCGGCAAATCCACCTCTATCACATCCTTCACCTGCCCGGGCCGGGCCGACATCACCACCACCCGGTTAGACAAAAACACCGCTTCCGCGATGCTGTGGGTCACAAAAACAATCGTGATATTCGTCTGCCGCCAGATGCGCAGTAGCTCCATATTCATGCGATCACGGGTGAACTCATCCAGCGCCCCAAACGGTTCATCCATCAGCAAGAGTTGCGGCTCAAAAGCCAGCGCACGGGCAATCGAAGCCCGCTGTTGCATGCCCCCGGAGAGTTGCCAGGGATAATGGTTGGCAAACTTGCTTAATTCCACCAACTCTAGCATTTTTTGGGTGCGCTTTTCCCGCTCCGCGGCCGCGTAACCCATAATCTCCAACGGTAACTGCACATTCTTCTGGATGGTGCGCCATTCGTACAAGGTAGCCGCCTGAAACACAAAGCCATAATCCCGGCTGAGGCGGGCCTGGGCTGGCGTCTTGCCATTCACCGTCACCGTGCCACTGCTGGGTTGCCCCAAATCCGCAATGAGGCGGAGCAGGGTGGATTTGCCACACCCGGATGGGCCAATGAGGGAGATGAACTCCCCCGGTTTGATTTCCAGGTTGATGTCCTTCAGCGCCACGACCTCTTCGGCGGTGCCCTGGTTGAAAACTTTGTTGACGTTGTGGATGGAGATGACGGATGACATAGATTGTTTATTGGGTTTCGGCGGTGAAGCCCCGCACAATAAGCCGTTCGGCCAGGCTGACCAGACTAAAGAACAGGATACCTACCAATGAAGCCATGATGATGACGGCCCACAGCTTTTCCGGCTCAGCGGCGTAATTACCACTGGCCCGCAAGATCGCGGCCGCAAGCCCATCACTGCGGCTCGACGGCAATTCCCCCACAATTGCTCCCACGACACAGGCCGTTGAGGCCACCTTCAGGGCCGAAAATAGATAGGGCAAGGCCGAAGGAATGCGTAATTTGAACAAAATGGTGGCCGATGAGGCCGCATAAGAATGGAGCAAATCCAACTTCATGGCCTCGGGGGAGAGCAAACCGCGCAGGCTGTTGACCGTCACCGGGAAAAAGGCCAGATAAGCGGAGATGACGGCAATCGGGGCGCGCCCTTGCCCTAGCCAGGCCACGATCATAGGAGCGATGGCGATAATGGGTACGGTCTGAGACGCCACCACATAAGGCAATAAACCCCGCTCCAACAGGCGGTGGTGGGCAAACAAAACGGCCAGACTAAACCCCAACAAACTGCCCACCACAAAACCAGTCAACGCTTCTGTCCACGTGACCCAGGCCGCCTCGCCCAAAATGCGAACCAGCAAGAAGGGGCCGTTGCGCCGGGCGGGTTGCAACAGTTCCTCGGCGATGTTTTGCCAGTGGGGTAGTTTCCAGGGGAAATCGGTGAGGGGAAGCTGGTTGCCGGTAGCCGCGCCTAGCTGTTTGTATAACTCCCAGCCTACTAAAATGGCCGCGACGATGACGAAGAAGCCGAGCCGAGGAGAAACGTGACCGGGAGCCGCTAACGCGGCCGCGAGACACACCACCATGCCCGCCAACACCAGTGCATAAAAGGGCTGTTCTGTCTGCGGTGGCACGTTCAGGAGTAAGGCCACGTAACTCAGCAGAAGGTAGACGATAACGGTGCGGCCGCGGGCCGGTTGCCGCCACAAACAAACCAGTGCATACCCGGCCAATCCCACCGTGAGAAGGCTCAAAACCCCCAGCGTACCCCGCGCCCGCGCCAGGGCTGTCGTCTCAGCCAAAATCCCATCCGCCACCGTGGGCCGGGTCAGCCGCACCAAAATCGCCTCAGCATCCGCTTCCTCTGTCTGATTGGCGACCCACAAACTGAGGCGACCGGGGGTGGACTCTAGCAAAGCGGGATCATCCAGCGGCAAACGCCATTGCCCCACGGTCAGCACCAGCCCATTCACCAGGAGCAAAAGCACCAGGCCAAAGGGCAACCACACAGAGAATTTATTGTTGTTGGTAGCCGAAAATGCGGACAAGTTGCCACCTTAAAAAACCGAATCAGACACGATGTGGGGGGGGGGTTCTCTTGGCGCTGGCGACCTTTGCGGAGATTTCTTATTACCGATAAAGTCTGATGATAAAGGGAAATCACGCTGAAGATGTATCTCTATCATACTGAAACTCATTCCTTTCGCCCAATCCATACCCCCATCGGGCCTCTCTCAGCCCCAGCCCTATTACTTGCCGAGTCAGGAGAGAGATTCCTCTTACTGTGATCAATGGTATTGCGCTACGGCGACGACCTTGATCATGCTTCGTCAAGTGCCTGGCACGGGGCGGGAAGTCTCGTTATGGCCGGGTGTGTCTGCCCCGTGCCAGGCACTGATCGTCAACTCGCTTGAAACCCCGCCTTGGGCAAATTGTCGCAATTCATTGAGCCGGGGGGGGGCGGGAGCGGGTTCAAATGGATGGCAGGGGATCCTTCCGCGTCGTCTCGCCCTCTTACGGCGCGGGCGAGCGGGGGGGGGGTTTCGCGGCCGCCTGCCCCTCGATGATCTCAAATTGAGAATTGCTGAATCGTCCGCCAAGAGCAGGGGTTTTTGTTATGATTTTGATATACTAGCGAAGGTATGAACATCCTCAACCCCTACCTTCCGGCTGACCGTCGTTACGCGCTGGCCCATCAACAGACGCTGCCAGACCGTACTATCGGGACCGTGCTCTTTGCCGATGTGTCGGGGTTCACGCCGTTGACCGCCGCCCTGGCCAAAGGGCTTGGCCCCCAGCGGGGGGCGGAAGAGATGACCCGGCACCTGAACCGGGTGTGTGGGGCGCTCATTGCCGAGGTAGACCGTTACCGGGGCAGTGTCATTAGTTTTAGCGGCGATGCCATTACTTGTTGGTTTGATGAGAAGGATGAAACGGGCCGGTCAAGCACGGAAAAGGGGACGATTCAGCCCTCGGCTTTCCGCGCGGCCGCGGCCGCGCTAGCCATGCAAACCGCCATTCAGGCTTTAGACCCGGTGAAAACCCCGCTGGACACCGAGGTGCAATTCGCCATCAAGGTGTCCCTGGCTGGTGGTTCTGTGCGCCGTTTCCTGGTAGGACACCCGGAACACCGGGTCATTGAGGTGTTGGCGGGGACCATCCTTGACCGGATGGCTACGGCGGAGCACCTGGCGCAAAAGGGGGAAATCGTCGTGGCGGCGGAGGTCGCGGCCGCGTTGGGTGACAAAGTCATCATCCAGGAATGGCGTCCCAGCCCTACCCACCAACCCTTTGCCATTATTACTGGCTTGCAAGAGGCCATTCCCCCCCAACCCTGGCCCGAACAGCCCGTGCTGAACCAGGAAATCACCCGCCAATGGCTGCTCCCGCCCGTTTATCAACGGCTCCAACGGGGTGAAGCAGGCTTTCTGGCCGAACTGCGTCAGGCCGTCGCCCTCTTCCAAAAGTTTAGCGATCTCAATTACGATGAGGATGATGAAGCTGGGGCCAAGCTAAATGCCTATATTTGCTGGGTGCAAACGGTCTTGAACCGCTACGGCGGTCACCTGTTGCAATTGAGTATTGATGACAAAGGCAGTTACCTGTATGGGGTGTTTGGTGCCCTTCAGGCCCATGAAGATGATCCGGCGCGGGCGGTCGCGGCCGCGTTAGAACTACACAACCCACCCGCCGAGCTTAGTTTTATCAACCAGATGCAAATTGGTATCAGCCGGGGTCAGGTGTATGCGGGCGGTTATGGTGGCCCCACTCGCCAGACCTATGGCGTGTTAGGCAACCAGGTCAACATCGCCGCCCGCCTCATGATGAAAGCCCAACTCGGTCAAACCCTGGTCACATCCTTCATCATGCAAGCCACCATCCGCGAATATGATTATGCCGAACTGGGGGCCGTGCCCTTAAAAGGGCTGACCAACCCCCAGTTGATTTTTACGCTGTCTGGGCGGCGGCGTAAAGTAGAAGCCGGTACGCTCAAAGGGCGAACCCTGGCTCCCATGGTTGGCCGCGAGGAGCAAAGAGCGGTCTTACTGAACCAGCTACAAGCCTTGTACGAGCAGGCGCAAAGTAGTTGCCTCGTTATTGAAGGGGAAGCGGGTATTGGCAAATCGCGCCTGGTGATTGAGTTGGTGGAGCAGGCGCGGACGCTGGGTTTGGTAAGTTTGTTAGGCACGGGGGATGCGATAGAGAACGCGGCCGCGTACCATGCCTGGCGACCCCTTTTCCGCCAGGTCTTTGGCCTGGATGCCCCCAGCGAAGAGATGAAAACCGCCCCCATTGAAGAATGGCGGGCCAACGTTCTGCACCAGCTACAAGACCTACCTACCCATTTCGTCCCCCTCATTCCCCTGCTCAACGTCGTTTTGCCCCTCGACCTGCCCGAAAATGAGTTCACCGCACAACTCAGTGGTGAAGTCCGCGCCAACAACACCCTCGACCTGCTCGTTGGTCTATTGCAAGCCCGCGCCCAGTCCCAACCCCTGCTCATCGTTCTGGACGATGCCCAATGGTTTGACTCCGCTTCTTGGGTGCTCACCCGCATGATCAGCCGCACCCTTCAGCCCCTGTTGCTGGTGATTGTGACGCGGCCGCTAGAAAACCCCCAGCCCAGGGAATACACCGCCCTGCTGGAACTGCCATCCACCCATCACCTGCGCCTGGACATCATGTCCGCCGCCGATATCGAAAACCTGATTTGCCAACGGCTCCAGGTCAAAGAGCTACCCCCCCGCGTCGCTAACCTCATCCACGAAAAGGCCGCCGGGCATCCTTTCTTCAGCGAAGAATTAGCCTACGCTTTACGCGATGGCGGTCTCATCCAAATTGTGGGCGATGAGTGTCAGGTCACACCCAAGGCCGGGGCACTGCGGGCGATGGACTTCCCCGACACCATTCAGGGAGTTATCACCAGCCGTATTGACCGGCTCAGTCCCCAGCACCAACTTACCCTGAAAGTCGCCAGCGTCATTGGTCGGGTGTTCTGGCTCAACGCCCTCACCTACATCTACCCCCTGGAAACCGACAAACCCGTCCTACCAACCTACCTGGGGGCGCTGGAACAAGCCTCGATTACTACCGCCGTCGCCGGTGATCCTGACCTTTCCTACTTGTTTAAGCATGTCATTACTCAGGAAGTTGCGTATGGCCTGCTTTTGTATGCCCAGCGCCAATCCTTGCATCGTGGGGTGGCGGAGTGGTATGAGCAAGCTTACGACAAAGATTTGTCCGGTTCGTACCCGTTGCTGGCCTACCATTGGCGCAACGCGGGCGACCTGGCGAATGCGGTGAACTATTTGGAAAAGGCCGCTGAGGAAGCACTGCGTAACAATGCCAATCAGGAAGCGATTCGTTTTCTGAATGAGGCGCTTACGTTGTACAACCAGATTGAAGGCAGTCCCAGCTCGTTACGGCTGGCCCGGTGGCAGAGGCAGTTGGGTGAAGCCCACATGCGGGTAGGGCTGATGCAGGATGGGCAGGCCCATTATGAACAAACGCTGGTTCTGGCCGGTTATCCGGCGCCGGTAACGTCGGGGCAGATTTCGTTGCGTATGGTGCGGCAGATAGGGCGACAGATGGGACACCGGCTGCGGCCGCAATGGTTCTTGCATTCCGCTGAGGGTGAACAAGCCGCCATCGTCACCGAAGCCGCCCGGGCCTATCAGGAACTGGTGCTCATTTATTACCTTAACAACAACCTGCCCGCCTTCTTGCACGCTATTTTGGCGGCCCTGAACCTGGCCGAGAAAGCCAACTCCCCTCGTGAACTGGCCGAAGGGTACGCCACGATGTGCCTGGTGGCCGGGGCGGTGCCCCAACTCAATTTGGCCCCCGTGTACGAACCCCGCGCTATGGCCGCCGCCGAACGGCTCAACAGTTCGTCAATTTGGGGGTTTGTTTTGCTCCGTATTGGTACGTTTAAGGCCACGGTGGGGTTATGGGCCGGGGCGCATGAGGCCACCGAGCAGGCCATTCGCCATTACGAACACATTAACGACCCCCGGGGTGTGGGTGATGCGGTCAATGTGTTAGGCATTTTGTCAGAGCTAGAAGGAAATTTTGCGGCCGCGCTCCGGGCTTTTACCGATTTGCACACCCTGGCCCGCAAACATGACAATGTGCAGCATGAAGGCTGGGGTCTGGGGGGACAGGCGGCCGCGCTTCTGCTTCTGGGGCGTACGGAAGAGGCGTTAGCTAAAGCCCAGATGGCCCTGGAACGCCCCGAAGTGGGCGGGGTACAGGAAATCAATAACACGGCGGTTGTGGCGCTGGCCCAGTTGCGGTTGGGGAAGGTGCAGGCAGGGGTCGCGGCCGCGGATAAAGCCCTGGCGCTCATGCGGGGGGTTACGCCCACCGCCTTTATGGTCATTGCCCATCTGCAACTGGCAACGGTGTATCTCACGGCCTGGGAAGCGGCCGCGCCGGATTCGTCGTTGGACCGTAAGGTGCTGGCGACCGGCACCAAACAGACGATTAAGGTGTTGCACCGGTTTAATATTGGTAAACCGGCGGCCTGGTTGTGCCAGGGGTGGCAGGAGCAGGTGCAGGGTAGGCCGGGTAAGGCGATGAAGTTATGGCAGAAAGGGGTTGCGGCCGCGGTAGAGCTACAAACCCCCTTTGAAGAAGGGTGGCTCCATTACCAGATAGCCCGCCATTTGCCGCCCACTGATCCGGCCCGCGCCACCCATCTGGCCCAGGCCCGCGCCATCTTCACCCGGCTGGACACCGCTCATGAACTCTCGCTGGTAGCGCTTGTTTGAGTGTAGGGTTCCAAACGGAATGGCTTACCGCTCTTATTTGTAGGGTATATATGCGGTGGGGGGTGTTGCAAGTAAGCTGAGTTCAGTGCTTGGCACGGGGCGGACAAACCTGAACATGACAAGAGTTCCCGCCCCGTGCCAGGCACTACCTGGAAGATCAACCAAAATGAGCGGTCTTAAGGATTTTGTGGGGTGAAATATGATGCGTGATACGTGAGGCTTCTCTGGTCACGCATCACGGCCTGTCAACCCCTGAATTCCCCAAGAGCCAAAAGATTTTGTTTGTAGTGACCGCTTTAGCGGGCTAGCACCAGCCCGCTAAAGCGGTCACTACAAACAAAGACCCTGAACACCTATATCAGGGCTGCGGCGAGTCAGGCCAGCAGATAACTTCTTCGGGGTAACGTTTGCCCAGGAGCTTCTTGGTAATCGTTTGCGAAGTGAGCAGGCCGGAAATCACAGCCGACTCCACAAACCCGGCATTCGCCCCGTTGTAAATCCAATCCCCTGTTAAATACAAATTATCGCAACCCGTCTCGTCTGTTTTGAGGCGATATTGGGTGCTCCCTTTCACCGATAACACATACCGCTCGGATGGGTCTACATTGGCCCGCCAGAACTGACTATTAAACCGCTCTTCACCTTCCCCTTTCTCCATGTCCACCAACAAATCCCAGTTCAGGCAGGCGGGATATTGTTTGTATGGCTTCACCGCCCCCGGCCACACCGGTTGGAGAGCGCTGTACAGGAACTCCAGGCTATTTTGTTTGCACTGGCGGAACTGGGCATTGGGAAAAGATGAATTATTCGGGTTGGGCAACTCTTCCAGGGAGGGGCCACGCATGGCACTGCAAAAGTAGGAGATGTTGTAGGGATAATGATCGTCGGGCCAGGTTTCCCGTTTAATGATGTGGCTCATGTCCGCCCAGGCATCTACGGTGTCGGGGGCCAGGATACTATTGGCGCTATCCGTGCTGGCACTTGTTTGCCCCAGGTCGTAACTACTAACGATGGTCTGGCCGTTCCGCCAGTAGGGTTGATTCAAACCAGCAATATCGGTTTTGAGCCACAGTTGGAACGCCTGGGTCTGCACGGTCTTAACATGGGCCATCATGTGTCGCCATTTGTCCCACTTGGGGGCCGGGTTTTCTAGTAACTCCTGGCCCAGCCAGCGCAACGGGCCGATGGATGTGCCCACAATGACCAGATCAAAATCAACCCCCTTTTTCAGGTTGAGGGTGGCGGCATTTTTCCACGGTGTCCAAAACGACTCCAGGTTGTATTTGGGTTGTTTGTACCCGGCGACGATGGTGCGCTGGCGTAAGCGACGACCTTCGACAATCTGGTCGCAGAGGGGTTCGTTGGGCCAGGAGGGTAAACCTTTGGGGTAAACAAGGGGCTGGTAATCCTGACCGTCTTTTATGGTGACCTGGCGGGTGATGGTAAGGCCATCAATGGATTCACCATTGGGCGAGAGGTGGAGCTTGTCTACCCGGTGGAAGAATTTTACTTTGACGCCCCGCTGTTTGAGGACTTCGTAAACGGGGGCAAAGATGGTATCACCCATGCCTGATTCCATGTGCCAGGTGTACGGGCCACGGGTGTCCAGGGTCATGCGTAGGAAGGCGCGTAAGGCGGTTCCGGCTTCCAGGTTGGGGGTAACGCCATTTTCGTAGGCAAACACCATGTCATAAATGCCCCGAACGGTGGCAGATTTCTGGGTGACGGGTTGTGCCCCGCCTCGTTGGCCTAACCAGTCACGGTAATCCCATTGGTTGATGCTGTCGTAGCCCTGGTTGATGATGTCGTCTTTGATCATGCCGCGTATGAGGGAGCAGGCGAGATCGGTGTCTACGAAGGCGTTGTAGATGGTGAAGTCGGTTTCGGCCAGGACGACGGTTTTGGTTTCGGCCCAGAGGGTGGTGATGAAGGCGGTGACAAGTAGGTCTATGATCTGGTAACGGACCGCGGCCGCGACGCCGTGTGGGTTGTTGTCTGGCACAATCGAGAGTCGGTAAGCCACCGTCAGCAAAGCAAGGGCCGTGAGTTCACCCAACCCGGTGGCGACGTCTCCCAGGAGACGTTTCCACCAGGGCAGGCTCATAAAGGTGCGTAACGAGGCGGGCAGGGGCACATTGAGGCTGGCGATAGCCGAAGTTTCTATCCCTTGAACTAATTTCTGCAAAATCTGACTGATATATTCAGTCGTTGTGGTGGGTGGATCGGGGTCTATGGCGGGTGTCCAATCATTAACCTGAGCGGGCAGAAAGCGGGGCGTCCATTTACCGCCAAAATGGTACATATCCACATCATAAGACAGGGGTTTGAACGCTTGTTGCCAGGTCGCCATGGGTGTGCCCGCCGGGCGGTTTAGCTCACCGTAGGTTTCTTGCATCCAGCGGAACGCGTTATCATAAAAGCCCCACCAGAAGTGAAAGCCATGCTCTTCAACCCGGTTGGCGACTTTTTGGTTGCGGCCGCTGGCCCCCTTGCCTCCTAACCGCCACCCAACCTGATAAATAGTAATCTCAAAATGATCTTGCCAGTCCGGGGCGTGGCTCAAATACCAGGCAGCGGTCATAGCCGAAACACCACCACCGAGAATGGCTATTTTGGTTTTCTGCGGTTTTAACATGGGATTCTCCTTCGACAAAAGTAGCACACTGAGAGGGGGAAAAGCATAGCGAGCACCCATAATGGGGTCGAATCTGCGGGTTCCTATTCGCTGATTGAATGAAACAAAGGGTCATGCACGAACGTGTTAGAATTGTAACATGGGTTTAATACATACACACCAGGGCAACCCTGGTAAAAGATACGGCTGGTTGGTTTTTGTATATGCTTTACTGTTGACGGCCTGCCAGACAGCTCCCACACCTACCTTACGACCGATAACCCCCAACACACCCCCGACTACTTTGTATATTGGGTTGGATGAGTCCGCGGCCGCGCTCGCTCATCTCATCACCAACGCCCCCGTCCCCGTGCAATTCGTCATCAGCAACAACAGCACCCTGCTGGATGACCTGGAAGCCGGGCAGGTAGACGCCATCCTCACCCACGTCATTCCCCCGGAGGAAACCCGCTGGTTTAACCCGGTGGCTCTGGATGGACTAAGTCTCATTGTTCACCCGGATAATCCGGTGACGGAATTGAGCCTGTCGGAAGTGCAGGCAATTTTTAGTGGCAAAATGGGCAACTGGTCGGCGGTGGGGGGAACGGATGCCCCCATTACCCTGGTGGGGCGGGAGCGGGGCAGTGGGGTGCGGGCACTCTTCAATGAGCGGGTGATGGGCAGCCAACGGCTGGCGATTACCGCGATGGTGGCTGTGGGGCAGGCTGAGGTGGTAGCCCAGGTAGCCAATGATGTGACCGCGATTGGTTATGTGATGATGGGCGGAATAGGGGATGGCGTGCGGCCGCTGATTCTGGATGGGTACGCCCCGACCCCCACCCACACCGCCAGCCAAAACTACCCGCTCACCGTCCCCCTTTACTTCCTGGCGGCCACGGCCAACGAACCGCAAGGGGAGTTGCGAGCTTTTCTGGCCTGGCTGCAATCCACTGAAACGCAAGAGATTTTAGGTCAGACCTGGGGGCGGGTCAGGTAAAACGGGTGCAGGGCTTGCCATTGAGCAAAAATGGCGCTACCGGCTAAAGCCTCGACCCCTGACCTGAACCAGCCAGAAAAGATTTATCCGCAGATTAACGCCGATTTTCGCAGATTAAAGAAATCAGCGTTAATCCCCGAAATCTGCGGTTCATTTTCTTGCTCACGGTACAAGAAGTTAACTTGGAAGGTGCTTAATTTATCCTGTCCGATCTGGTAGAGTCACAAAAACCAACAAAA
>JADJUV010000191.1 GCA_016716885.1 Candidatus Trichofilum aggregatum
CTGCTTTCTAGTGTAGCACAATCAGTTTTCCTGTCAGCATCAGCTTCACCGCTGGTTGTTTGTTATGGGTAACTGGTTACTCTTCACTACCAGTCAATGGCCGTTCCTGGTTTCCGGGAACGGCCTTTTATTGTCTGGTTGGGGCTGTTCAGTTCGGAACTGGCGGGTATTGACCTCTCACTCTCTCCACCGTCAGTTCCGTTACCGCTCAGGTTGTCGCTCAGTACAGGAGAATAGCCCATGAACCCCCTTCGTTTTGTCCGCACCACCCATGTCAACGGCCAGATACGTTCTTTCCCCCGCCAGGCCTGGCAATTCTGGTACAGCACCGGCGGCATTGTCGGTGAACTGGTTCGCCCGGAAACACCGATGACCCTGGCTGAAATCGCGGCCGCGTGCCGAGAATCTGCCTTTGACACCATTGCCGACGGCGATCACCCTGAAACCAACGAAGCCTTCGTGGCCTGGTGTCTGGTGAAGCTGATGGAATACGGCATGGTCGCACCAGTTCTGATGCCTGCCTTAGCCACAACGGGACTGTGCTGGGATGCTCTCCTGCCCGCCAGTTTCCAGCCTGCCGAATGTTAACCCTTTTCCCGCCCTGTTTCTTCTGCCAACTGCACTTTTCATCTGGAGTATCTGATGAACCGAACCAACACCCTCATTTCTACCCTGACTGGTGTCCTTGTTTTTCTGCTGGCCGCGGCCGCGTTCCTTCTCTCCTTTGACGCCCTGAAACACCTGGCCGCAACCAACGGCATCCCTGCTGGCAAGTCCTGGATTTACCCGGCCATTGTGGACGGGGCCATTATCGTTTTCAGCCTGAGTGTCTTGCAGGCCAGCCTCAACCGCCAGCATACCCTCTACCCCTGGATTTTGGTTGGAGCCTTTACCGTGTTGAGCGTCATCCTGAACATCGTTCACGCCCCCGCGTCTTTTCTTTCTCGTGTCCTGGCCGCTATTCCCCCATTGGCTCTGTTCCTTTCGTTTGAACTGCTCATGGGTCAGATCAAGGGAATCGTTCAGCGTTCAGGGGCTATTCAAAGTTTACAAGAACTGTTTGAAGCGATTCGTCAGAAGCAGGCCGAACTTGACGAACTAATCCGTGTTCGGCGTGATGAGATGCAGGTAGTGATTGACCAGCACAACGCCGAGGTTACGAAACTGACAACACAAACCGAACAACTCACAGCCAAGAAAGAAGCCCTACAGTCCGAACTCCAAGAACTTCGCGCCGAACAAAAATCGCTGCAAAAAGCCGAACAAACCTACGATACAGTCAGTATCGAACGGGCCAGAGCCGCGCGAGATAGTGCTAAACAAGAAGCCATTGAAACCTTACTGGCTTTTTTGGCCGAACACCCGAACGCCACCCTGACCGAAATCGCCGAAGTCATTAACCGATCCAAATCAACCGTGAGTGGTTACGTGAACGAATTACAGACCAACGGCCAACTGCACAAAAACGGACACGGTTGGGAAGTCTTGCCCCGGTGAACGGTGTACGCCTAACCGTTCACCATCCGTGTTTCTTTCATCCGTGTCACCCGTGTCAATCCGTGTACCAATTCAGAGGTAAACCCATGACCCGTTTTCTTGTCCTCACCCTGCTCACTCTGATCGCCCTCATCATCCTGGCCGTGGCCTTGAACGCTCCCCGTGTCGCCGAAGCCCAGGCCCACACCGCGGCCGCGACGGCCATGCAAGCCCAAGCCAACGTCACCGGTCTGGCCGTCTTCGGTATGACCTGTCTGGCGGGCACATTGGGGCTGGTTGTCATAGCCGGTCTGGGTTTGTTCGGTTGGCTGACGGTTTCAGGCTACTGGCCCACACGCGGCCGCGTTCAGCCCATGCCCCATTTGCGGCCGCGTTCAGGGCCACGCCGTATGCGTCTTTCTGCTACGGCATTCAGCCAAACCGCCGACATCGTTCCCGTTGCCCCACAGCCACCGGTCACTTACACCTACCCGGAAGAGATCGAAATCGTCCCATTCACCATTCCCCCAGGCTGGGAAGACGGTGAATGCCCCGATGTGTTTTGGACTGATCAGAGCCGCTAGCGGTTAGCCGTTGGCCGCTAGCCAGAAAAAAGCCAACAGCCAGCCGCCAGCAGCCCCCAAGTGAAGCCTATGCCTACCCGACACCTCATCCCCACCCTCGCCCTTCTTACCTTGCTTTGGCTCTCTGCCTGTGGCACACCGTCCCCTGTTCCTCGCAACGCTCCCGACGACCTGCAAGCCACGGCCGCCTGGGACAGCTACCGGCTGGCGGCTCAGGCGACCCAGACGACATCCGCCCAGGAAGCCGAATTTCTGGCTCGCTCCATTGCCGCCACGGCTCAAGTTGCCACCACCGAAGCCGGTTACGCGGCCGCGACCTATGCCGCCCAATCCACCCGCATGGCCATCGAAACCACGGCCACGTTCCAGGCTTATCAAGCCACGGCCACCATCGCGGCCGCGCAGGCTACCGGCACGGCGCAGGCGGTTCAGGTAACGGCCACCTTCCAATCAGGGCAGGCGACATCCACGGCCATCGCCCAGGCTACCCAGGACAGCATTCAGACCACGGCCACCGCCCAATCCGCTTTTGCCACCGCCACAACTCAGGCCGCGGCCGCGGCACGGGAAGCGATGCGCCTGGAACGAGAACGGAAGCTCCAGCCGTTGAAGACCTACGGCCCCTGGCTGTTCGGCATCGCCCTCATCATCCTCATTGCCGCCTTGGGCAGTTGGGCCATCCTCATTGCCGTCCGCGCCTGGGACGCCCGCCAACGGCTGGTTCCCACCGGCCCCTTTGGTCGCACCCTCTTCATTCAAGATGGCCCGAAGGGGCAAAGGACGATTGTTGACCCTGGCCGCATGTTTGGCCCGGTGGTGGAGATGCGGCCGCAAGGCACGCTCATGCCCCAACTGACCGCTCCCGAACTACAAAACATGACCACCGCTCGCAATCAAGCGGTTGAACTGCGTCAGGCGTTCCATCCCCCCTACCCCATCGTGATGCAGCCCACTCGCAACACCGGCCACATCCGCCAACTCACCGCCCCTACCCACGCCCCCGTGCGTGATCAGTCTCAGTTCCAACTGCCCGTTGACTCAGGCTTGCCCCCACCCGATGCTCCCTGGTCACTCTTTTCTTCCTGGCAGGGGAATGGCATCCCGTTGGGGTTGGGCGCAAACGGCTTACTGACCGCCGACCTGGAGAAATACCCTCATTGGCTCATGGCCGGGACGACGGGGAGCGGCAAAACACGGTATGGCATCTGGCCGCTCCTCACTTCGGCCCTGGCCAATGGCTGGCAGGCCATCATTTATGATCGTTCGGGGCTGGATTTTCTGCCCTTTGACGATCACCCCAATGTGCATACCGTTCTGTTGCCCGAAGCCGAGATAGCGATTGAACAACTTGCCCTACTATACGAACTCGTTCAACGAAGACTGGCGATTCTGCGCCAGTTACGTACCAGCACCTGGGACCGAATTAACTTACCGCCCGGTACTCCCCACCCCGGCCCGCGGATTCTGGTTGTCATTGATGAGTTTGCTAATCTGGCTGATGCCCTGGAAGGTAAACAACGGGAAGCCCTATGGCGAGTCGCACGGATGGTAGCTGCTGAAGGTCGGAAAACCGATATTCATCTAGCTTTGGGTTTGCAGGATCCTTCCCACAAAAGCATTGACCTGCGTATCCGTCGCAATTGCACCTCGGTCGCCTTCCACGTCAAAGACCCCGACGCCAGCCGGCTGGTGTTGAGTGCAACGGGGCGGAGAAACTGCAAGATCGGCAATTCATGGTGGTTTTCGATAAGTTGGTGCGGGGTGTGGCCTTTGCCCCAGCGAAGCGGAGATTCGCGCCTTTCTCACCAGTCGTCCGGTGATGACTCACCCGGCGCCGACATGGCTAGGGGAATCAGCCTCTGGATCAAGTTCTTATGAGGAAACAGAACCGGTTTTTGTTCACCCACCCTTTGTTGCTCCCTTGCCCCGCGAGATGGGGCAAAGTGGTGCATGCACCGGTGCAAACACTGGAGCACAAGCTGCACCAGCCACACCAGCCCGAACTGGCGTTTCTACGGTTTTGGACACGGGTGCCCCGTAGACTGGTGCCACAAACATGCCTTGCCTCTGCCAACCAATCGCCCCCTACACCAACAGGAGCAGGCATTTATTCGTCAGTTGGCCGAGCGGGGATTATCGCGTAACCGGATTTGCCAACAGGTCTACGGTTTTAAGAACACCAAAATCTTGGGCTGGGTCAATGACGCCCTGGCTGAACTCAGCGAGGAAGACGATGAAGAGGAGATACCACAAGAGCGTATCACTGCCTAGAAAGCAAAACGACACCAGCTTCCAGGCCAGTGCCGTTTAAGTTGCTGTTCTTGAGCGATTGAATGATAGAGCTGGCTAGACTGACTCCGGCGATCCTCTCGCTCTCACTCTAGCTCTCGCTCTATCCTCTCGCTCACCAACCCACAGGCTGTTCTAACACCATCCTCTCTGCAAAAAGGTCCCTTCAGTGGGAAGGGCTTTGTGTTGCCTGGGGCCGGACAAGAACAGCTAGAGCGTATCACGAGAGTCTACGACCTGTCAACGAAGTTCTATGTCGGACGAGGTTACTGCCCCCACCCCACCGCCCTCATCGGCGTTACGCGAGGCCAATGCCCGGCTCCTGGCTTTGCGCGAGTCGTTGGGGTTGCCACGCCACCGCCCTTTGTCCCAGACGCACCCTCACCCTCAGCCGTTTCCCCACCGATTGTCGATCCCCCTACTTTCCCCCTACCCCACCACCTGGGTTGGGAAAGTGAAGCTGTGACCAGAGCCATCCGCCAGGTCTGCCAGCGGCGGCAGAAGGCGCTTGACGCGGCCGCGGATGGACACACGCCCTTCTTACCCCAACCGGCCCGTTCCACCTCGTCTACGCCCTCTCTCGCGGCTGAGGACATTTCCCCGGCACGCGATCCGGCGCAGGTGACGATCAAGCTCTATCCCACACTGGCCCTGGCGTTGCTCAAGCAGGAGCAGGTGGCTTGCGGCCGCGTCTGGCTCCTGCTGCGTTATCTCGACGAAGCCGGTCGAGGCTGGGTAGCCCCGGATATAGCCCGGCAGGCCTTCACATTCCCAGACTCGCCGCTTTATCTCTTTGGCGAACGGCAACTGCGGAAGTTGCTGGCCCAGGGGGATGGGCTGTTCTGGCAGCGGGACGAAGAACATATCTGGCTGGCGGGGTTGGTGCGGGTCGCGGCCGCGTTGGGGGTGGCCAGGCTCTCAGGCAAACCGGTGGCCTTGCCGCTTAAGGTGTTACTTGGCCCGATTGGCGATGTTCGCGCTCACCTGTACGCCAGCTTCCACAGCGGCCGCACCAAAACCGAACGCACCGGCTCCCAGAGTTCACCCATCAGCCGGGCCACGCTCCGTGACCTCTCCGGTGTCTCACCGCGCAGCCAACAAACCTACGAGCGGAAAGCCGATGTCACCGTCAAACGCAACCTGGCGGTGGGGTCAGCCGTCGGGGCGGTTTGTGCCCAGGAGCAGGCGTGGCAACATGGCAAAGCCCTGTTTCCCTTCACCGACTTCCGCGGCCGCCAGGGGAAAGCGGGGCAGACCTACCACGCCTGGCAGTTGCCCAACAATTACTTCGGCCCACACGCTCACCTGAGTCGCGGCCGCGTGCGCCATCATAATCGCCAACTGGCAGACCTGCGACACAAAGGGGACGCGGGGAACGGGCAGAGGGTCGAGATGGTGCGGCGGTATTACGCCAATGGCTCAGAGGCAGAGAAGGGATGGCGGAAACGCGGCCGCGTGCCGGTCTATTGGCCGGGGAAGAAAGGGCAAGGCGTGGTGCTGTGGTGGGTGATGGAGGAGCCGGTGTGAGCGGGCGGAACAAAGTTGCGGGGGTTTATAGGGGATAAGGCTGATGAGCAAAGGTAAGTTTGCCAGGGCAAAGCGTTTGTTTCTCAAGGAGATTTACTGCTTTCAAATGCTAAAGGTGCTCTTCTTTGCGCTATAATGGATTTCGTCGCGGCCGCATCCATCTTGCCTCTTGTACAAATCAATTGACCTGGGAATGTTCCAATCATGAGGGACACTCCTGACGACCTCCGCCTGTTCAGTTACCTGCAATAACTGATCCGATGGGAGTGTTGCCCTTTTGTCGCGCGGGTAGCGCGCCGTTGGCTTGTGTGTTGGTCTGTGGGGCGTTACACTTGAAGAAACTGATCTCTGCCAGCGATTTTCCCTTTTCAACAACAAAGAATACACCGTGCCTATGGACGAAATAGATTGGACTCAATTAAAGGATTTGCTCAGGAAAGAGAAATGCACCCCGATTATTAGCCATTCCCTGAGCCAGAATACCCTCTTTGGATCACAAGATATGATTACAGCCTGGGCTGAGCAGGAGCGTTACCCCCTGGCTGACAAAGATAATGTGGCCGGGTAGCCCAATATATTACCGTACTGCGCCGGGAACGCCCTGCCAAGATGCGTTATCTCCATTTCATGCGTCAGGCTCTGTTTGCGGCCGCGCAAAAAGAAAAGGGTCAAGAGCCTTTTCTCACTACGTTGGAAGCCGAGTTATCCGAGTTGACGGTCGCCCAGGTGGCCGAACGGCTGAACCGTTTGCAAGCACTGCAAGAGGCTACCCATCCGTTTACTATCTTAGCCAGCCTGCCCATCCGCGTTTATCTGACCACCAGCTATTACGACTTTTTAGAACGTGCTCTGCGTCAGGTGGGTAAAAAACCGGTCAGTGATTATTACCGCTGGTCTGAACGGCTGAAGCAGCCAGGGGAAGGGCTGGACAAAAACTTCCAGCCCACTATTGACCGCCCTCTGGTATACCATCTGCATGGGGTGGAGACGAATGTGGATTCGATGGTGTTGACCGAAGACAATTACTTTGAATTCTTTGACACGTTTTCCCATGATCTCCGCGATCAAAACACCAGCGATTTGCCCAACTGGGTGCGCTATGCTCTGTCACGCTCGGCACTATTGCTGTTGGGATACGATATTCAACATTGGGCCTTTCGGGTGCTGTTTCGGGGTGAGGTCAAGAAGATGATCAACCAGAACCGGGAACAAGGTTTGCCCCATGTGGCGATCCAGCTCCAGCCTGATCCCCGCGCCGGAATTGCGGATACGGAACCCTTTGCCGACTACCTTAACCGCTTCTTTGCCGAGCATACGTTTTCTGTTTTCTGGGGTGATTCGACTCAATTTTTGCAGAGCTTGTGGCAAAAGTACCAGGGATAAGGGAATAGATGCCTTCGTTCCCCTGGAAATTTACTGGTTAATGGGGGTGGCTGGCACCATGTGCCCTACTGGGGCAACTACAATGTCTCGGCGATACGGTTCTATTTTGTTAAAACGCTGAAAGTCAGAGATATCCATTCACTGAATAAACATGACGACAGAAACCCGTAACCCTTATGTTGGGCCACGCACGTTTGAACGAGAGGATGCGCCTTATTTCTTTGGCCGGGAGCGAGAGGCCCAGGATTTGCTCTTTCTGGTGCTATCGCAACGGCTGGTGCTGTTTTATGCTCAGTCGGGGGCCGGGAAAAGCTCTTTGCTGAATACACGCCTGCGGCCGGGACTGGAAGCAGAAGGATTTCGGGTGCTACCAACAGGTCGGGTGAGCGGACAGTTACCAAAGGGGATTCAGGCCCAGGCGGTCAGCAACATATTTGCCTTTAACCTGCTACTGGCTTTGGATGGGGGTAGGGTTCCGGCGGCCCAATTACAACGTACCCCCCTGCTTGATTATTTGCGCCAGTATCAACCCACACCCGATGACAAAACACCAACCGTTCTCCTGATTGATCAGTTTGAAGAGATCCTCACGACGCATCAGGATCGTTGGATGGAGCGGGAAGGGTTTTTCCAACAGCTTCAGACAGCGATGGCGCAAGACAGCCGGTTGTGGGTCGTGTTGACGCTCCGGGAAGATTATGTGGCGGCTTTAGACCCGTATGCCCGCCTGCTACCGGGTCGTCTGCGGTCTCGTTACTACATGCAACGCATGAACGCGGCCGCGGCCCTGGAAGCCATCACGAACCCCGCCCAGAAAGAAGGTCGCCCTTTTGGGCCAGGGGTAGGGCAACAACTGGTGGATAACCTGCGCCAGTTAGGAAACGAACAGCAGATGGCGAGGAACCAGGTTTTGCCGCCAAGTCTGGTTTTCTGGCTGGGCTGGGTGAATTTGTTGAGCCGCTACAGTTACAGGTGGTGTGCCAACGGTTGTGGGCTAACCTGGCAAATCGTCCGGAGAGCACCATCACGGCCGAGGATTTGAGGCGAATTGGGGGATGTGAATACCGCCCTGGCTGATTTTTACGAGCAAACCTTGCGCAGACAACGCTGGAAACAGGCGTGACGAGTATTTGCTCCGTCACCTGGGTTGACGAAGGAATTGATACGGAAGGGGAACGCGGGGACCGTGGCAAGGGGACAAAACAACACCGGGGATTGCCAAACGACGCCCTAGATAGCCTGACACGTCAGTTTTTGTTACGCCAGGAACCCCGCGCCGGGGGTATCTGGTATGAATTGATTCACGATCGCTTTCTGGAGCCGATCCAGCAGTCCAACCAGCGCTGGCGTGCGGCTCAAGGCGTTCTCTATCAGACAGCCTTGAACTGGAAACGGACGGGGCGGCCGCGGGAAAAGCTGTATCAGGGAAATTTGCTTTGGGAAGGTTTGAGCCAGAAAAATTGGGACAGTCTGCCCTTAGTGGTACAAGAGTTCCTGACGGCCAGTCTGGATGTTCAAAGCGAGACGGATCTGACCGACTTTTATGAGCAAGCCTTACACCAGACCAGTCTGGAAGCTGGCGTTGACGAGTATGTGCTCCGTCCCTGGATAGACGAAAAATTGATTACAGTCGAGGGGGTGCGCGGGCTGGTGGCGCGAGGGCAAACGATTACCGAGGGGCTACCAAATGCCGCTGTGGATAGCCTGATGCGCCAATTTTTACTGCGGCAGGAACCACGGGCAGGCGTTTTATGGTATGAGTTGATCCATGATCGGTTTGTGGAGCCGATCAGGCAAGCCAACCGGCGCTGGCGCGAGGCGCAAAGTCCCCCTATCCGGCCCCCTGCATCAGACAGCCTTGCAGGGATCGAAGTGGGCGCTCGGAGAAGTTACTCTACCAGGGTGATTTGGCTCTACGAGAGCCTGCGTCAGGAAACCTGGTGATGCCACGCCTGGTGCAGGCGTTTCTGAGAGCCAGCCAGGAAGCCCAGGCGCGGCGAGATGAGGAACGGGAACTGGAAGCCCGTACCAACCGCCGCCTGCGCTGGTTGACAGTGGCTCTGGTGGGTGCAGTTTTGGTGGCGGCTGTCCTGGCCGTCCTGGCTTTTGGGGAACGAAACCGGGCCACGGCTGAGGCAACAACTCTGTCCCGCCAGAGCAATGCCGAGAATAATGCACAACCGCCTTAACACAAGAAGCTCAAGCCATCGTCGCCCAAAATTAGGCTCCAGGCCGGAGCAGTTGCCTTAGCGACCAGCGAAGCAGATGCCCAAGATAACGCTCGGCTGGCAGAAACCCGGGCGGCCGAAGCTAATATAGCTCAAGCAACGGCCGAAGCCTCCCAAAATGAAGCTGAACGACTAAGTCAACAGATCCGTACTGTAGAGCCAATAGCGCCCTAAGTGAGTATAGCACCTAAACAACTGATCCGGAAATAGGACTCATGCTGGCAGCTGTTACACAACGTGAACAGTTATCAGACGAACAGGGTCATCCACAACCGGAAGCCCAACGAAGTCTCTACTCTGGCTCTGACTCTCACCCTACCCAGAGCACGATGTATGGGCACACAAAATGGGTCACTTTCCGCAGTTTCAGCCCGGATGGGGCACTTGGAGACGGACGAGCTTTGAGGGAACGGACGGCGGCTATGGGATGGGGCGAACGACAGAACGGCACTGGCAGTGTTCGAGGGGCATAGCGAGGCGGTCAATTATCGGCTCGCTTCAGTCCGATGGTAGTCACGAGTGGTAAACGATCTGTTGTGACGTGACAGCCCGGCTGTGGGATGCTGAGACCGGGAACGGAACTGCGGTGCTCAGGGGGAAGCTACAAGTGAGGGCGACATCAGCCAGTTTGAGTCCGGATGGGGCCACGGTGGTAGACGGCCAGCCATGACTGGACGGCCGACTGTGGAAGGGTGATCGGGATGGAAATGGCTGTGTCTGAAGGGCACATGGTGTGGGTCTACTTGGGCCAGTTTCTAGTCCGGATGGGGGCCTGGTAGTGACGGCCAGTGATGACGGGACGGCGCGGCTGTGGGATGCGGAGACCCGGGAACGACACCTGACGGTGCTACGGGGCATACGGAGTAGGGTCATACGTGGCCAGTTTCAGTCCTGATGGTTCACGGGTTGGTGACGACCAGTGATGACGGACGGCGCGGCTGTGAACGGGGAGACCGGGAGCGAACTGGTTGGTGTTCAGGGACATAGGATGCAAGTCTAGTCGGCCACTTCAAGCCCGGATGTATTTACGGTGGTGACGGCCAGCAAATGATGGGACGGCGCGACTGTGGGTTGCTGAGACAGGGCTAGAACTAGCTCTGTTTGCAGGGCATAGTGATGTCGTCTATTCCGCCAGCTTCAGTCCGGATGGCTCACAGGTGGTGACGTCCAGCGAGGATGGGACGGCGCGTATTTATGCTGTTTTGGTCTATGCCTCTTTAGAGGCGATGATGGCGGAAGTACACAGCGATTAAGTCGTGCGGGTTTACAGAAGAGGAGTGTCAGTTTTATTTTCGGGGATGATCCATCCTGTCCACGAGAAGTGCCGTAGTCAGACATTGTGTCATTTTCTAAGACTTCAATAGATGTGGAGGGTTCTCACCCACGAGTGTGTCCACAGGGTGCACCCTAGTCAGGCCGATTTGGGAGACATTGGTCACTCAAGGACCCAACAACTGGGGATCCTGCTCAGTCACCAGTAGGCCCACGGGCGCCAATGGTCAGGACTGGCTTTAAGCAGGACGCGACCAACATCAATTGCTTGCTCCCCCTTTCAGGCACAAGCCAATCTGGTTCTTTGATATGCTCCTACCCTATAAAGCGTAAGGCCGCATTTCTTGCCTGTAAAAACTGAGTGATAGGTCATTTCAGAATCACCAACCAAGGGCTACCTGACTCGTCTGTCCTACGAAAGAATTTGTAGAGTGAAAACTTGCTGCCTGGGACAAGCCATAACACTGTGTGATGTGCTGTTCTCTGATAGAGACAAACAGAGGTGAGATGATGTGCGGCCGCGTACGCCATCATAATCGCCAACTGGCAGACCTGCCACACAAAGGGAACGGACAGAGGGTTGAGATGGAACGACGGTATTACGCGAACGGGTGTGATGCAGAGAAGTTGCGAAGGAGATTGCGGCCGCGTACCAGCTCATTGGCCAGGAAAGAAAGGGCGATGGGTGTAAGGTGCTGGGTGGGTGATGGCGATCCGGTGGCGAAAGGGCGTAAACAGTTGCGTTTGTAGGGAAGAAGTTCGCCCACTTATGGGGCTGCTGCCTGCTTGGATAGGGCGATTGCTTGTTGTTCAGACTGGGGTGCCGCCAGACAATCGGTTGGGTGATCTGTCTATGCTAATAATAGCTCCAGAGGATACGCCTCATGATTGAACTTGCCGTGCCACCCGGTGTCAGGTTGATCCTTATCTCAAACATGCCTTCTCTGGCTTCGCACCGTTCGCGCGGCGCGGTACAGCAATATCTCTCTCTTCAGATCAAAAGGCTCGGTTTGGATCCTGGCTGGCGGCGGCAATCAGTTCCTGGCTCTGGCCTTGCTTGAAACGGGGCCGTTGGATAAGAACGCGGCCCCGTCCACCTCTTGGCCTGATCCGCGATGAACGGGGATTGGCCCTTCTGTCACTCCAGGCGTTGGCAGGCCCGCGGGCGGTTGCGGTGTCAGGCTTTGCGTTTCCTCATCTTATTTAGAGATAATCTTTTGAGATGATGCTGAACGGCATGGCGCAGCCGCTTCGTTTCGATTTGACACAGCTAACTTAGCCAACACACTGCTTACGTAATTCCGCACCGTGCCTTCGCTCAAGAACAATCTCTGAGCAATTTCCTGATTGGTCTTGCCCCCGGCAACCAATCCCGCACAATACCAGCATTTCCTGGGGTGTCAGATCGTGGAAGGCGCTGGCCTCTTCATTTTGCATGGCCCGGCGCATCTCCGTAAACACTTTTTGTGTCAATGAGGCATCCAGCGTGGCTTCCCCACGTGCGGCCGATTCAATCGCCCGTAACAAGTCACCGCCCCCTACCTGCTTTAGCGACACATCCCATCGCCCTCGCCCGGATAGCCTCAAACAACATTTCGTCTTCGGCGTAAGATAGGGCATAATGACCCGTGTTTGTGGTAGCAGGGCCATGACCCCGCGACATGCCCTTCAATACCACTCCCCCCAGACAGGCGAATATCCAACAAGTATTAATATCTGGATGTTGTTCCCGGGCCATACGAACAGCCTCTTCCTCGGTTGAAGCCCTCCCGGCAATCACCTCTAAACCGATTTGCCGGTCAAGCAGGCTTTTCAGACCTAGACGAACAACCCCCTGCTGATCAACGAGAAGAATACGCATGTTTGACAGGGTTTTTCAGTATAGCTATTGCTCTTGAATATGTAAAATGATATTTTGCAGGTGAGCGCGACTTAAATTTTTGCCTGGAGTGTAAAACGCAACGGCATAAATAATGGGCACGTGTTGCAGGCGTGA
>JADJUV010000192.1 GCA_016716885.1 Candidatus Trichofilum aggregatum
CCATGCCTGCGTCTAATCCCATCTGTACATCCGTTTCCAGGCGGTCGCCCGTCATCAGGCAACGATCCGGGGGCAGGCCCAACAGGTGCAGAACGGCCTCGGCCATGTGGTGGGATGGTTTACCCACGATGGCTTCCACCTCGTGACCGGTACAGGCGGTGATGGCGGCAATCATCGCGGCCGCGTCCGGTTCACCACCCCCCGGAACCGGGCAATATTTGTCCCCATTGGTGGCAAAAAACCGTGCCCCACCCCGAATGGCATCAAAGGCCACCTGGAGTTTCCAATAGGCAAACGTCCGGTCAAAGCTGGCAATGACCGCATCTACCTGGGCATCATTTCTTAACCTAAACCCCGCCTGCTGTAACTCCTGGCGCAACGACGCTTCACCCACCACAAACAATCGCGCTCCTGGTATCTGCCGCTTGAGGAAGTCTACCATAACCAGCGAAGAATTCATTACATCGGCAACCGGGGTGGGCAGGCCCAACCGGTTCAGTTTAGCGGCATATGCGGTACGGGAATGGGTGGGATTATTCGACAGAAAAACCGTGCGTTTCCCCAAATGGCGTAACTCCCGGATCGTCTCCCCCGCCGTCGGTAGAAGGACATCCCCCAGGTAAACCGTGCCATCGAGGTCGAAGATGTAGGCGTCGTAAAGATGGGTGGGTGTGGACATGGAATTTACGATTTACGATTGACGATTTTAGATTGAGGAGAATCGTAAAATCTAAAATCGTCAATCGTAAATGGTCTAGCCTTTAACCGCACTGCTGGTCGCGCTCTCCACGAAGAACCGCTGCCCCAGGATGAAGACGATGAGCGGGGGCAGGATGGAGATGGCGGCTCCGGCCAGGATGAGGTTGGGAGCGTCGGAAGCGCGGCCGCGGAGCACATTCAGCGCCAGCGTCAGCACATGGTTCTTCTCGTTGCCCGTGTTAATAATCACCAACGGCCAGAAAAAGCTGTTCCAGGCGTACAAAAAGGTAAAGGTGGCCTGCGTCGCCAGAGCCGGCACACTGGCCGGAATAAAGATGCGGGTCAAAATTTGCAGGCGCGAAGCCCCATCCATCAGCGCCGCTTCTTCCACCTCTTTAGGCACCGTGATAAAAAACTGGCGCATCAAGAACGTGCCATAAGCGGTGAAAATCCAGGGGATAATCAACGAGGCCAGCCGATCCACCCAGCCCACCAGCACCATAATCTGGTAGAGCGGAATAATCAGCATGACAAACGGGATCATAATCGTGCCCAGGTAAAAGACAAAAATGGAGTCGCGTCCCGGGAATTTGAGCCGGGCGAAGGCATATCCGCCGACCACCGAGGTAGTGAGTTGCCCCACAACCACCAGAATGGTCACCAATGCCGTGTTGGTCAGGGCGCGCCCCATGTTGTTGAGTTCGACAACGCGCTGGTAATTTTCGGGGTGGGCCGTCAATTCTTCAACGGGCTGACTCAGGCGCACATTCGCCAGGGTTTCTTGAGCGGGGTTTTCCGGGTTCACAAAACGACCCAGAGCGGTCTGTTCCAGTAGAACCATTTCCACCATTTGGCCGTCCAACTCCACGTTAAACAGGCCGAGTTCTTCTCCGTTGACGGTCGCTACTTCACCGGTGGGGGTGACTTCGGTTTGCGGCCGCGTTACCACCACCGCCAAATCAGCCACCGGAGCATAACGTCCCACCCGGATACTGCTTTCCACCAGGGCATATTGCCGTTCTTCCCCTTCTACTGCCACATAATACAGGGGCAACTCCCCTTCATAACCAGCCACGGTTGTTGTCACCGGCGCACGCGGCAACAAACGCGGCGGGTAACGAAAGGTATCCGCCGGATCCTTCAGTGACGTAGCAATCATGAACACAAAAGGAAACAGCATCAACGCGGCAAAGCCCGTCAACACCAGATACACGGCGGCATTTTGTAGATTTTGGATGAGGCGGTAGCTTTTCATAGGGCAGGGCGGAAGGAGACTGAGAGATTAAGAGACTGAGAGTGACCAAGCTCCTGTCTCACTCTTAGTCTCTTTACTCTTACTACACATCATAGACCCCACTCACCGTCTCCTGCTGACGGCGGAATTGCCACAGGGTCACGCCAAAGATGACGATGAACAAGACCCAGGCAATCGCTGAGGCGTACCCCTGTTTGAAATATTGGAAGCCGTTTTGGTACAGGTACACCACCAACGTCAAGGTTGAATTGTCTGGCCCACCCACCGGGTTGGTCAGAATGAAGATTTCTTCAAACACCTGAAACGATTTGATTAAGGTGGTTGTGACCACAAAAAAGGTGGTGGGAGCTAACATGGGGATGGTAATGTTGCGAAATTGCGCCCATTTCCCCGCCCCATCTACGGTAGCCGCTTCATATAAATCGCCGGGGATATTTTGCAAACCAGCCAGGAACAAAACCGTGTTAAACCCCACCGTTTGCCAGACGGCCATAATGATAATCGCTAACAAGGCCGTGCGGCTCTCGGATAACCAGCGGATAGCTGGGTCGGCGATGTCGGAGCTAAACAAGGTGTTGAGGAAATTGACGACGCTTAAAATGCCGTAATTGATGAAGCCCACAGTGGAGTTGTAAAGCCATTGCCAGACCAGGGAGATACCCACCACGGCGGCGATGCTGGGCAGAAAATAGATGGCCCGAAAAAATTTGATGCCGGGCAATTTCGTATTCAGCAAATTGGACAACACCAGGGCAATGCCCACGCTCAGGGGCACAGCTAACCCGGCAAAAACAATGGTGTTGCGTAAGGACAGCCAAAACAGCCGATCCCGCGCCCCGATAACAATGCTCCGCCCGGCGATGGTGAAACGGGTTAACTCGCCGTGGGTAGCGGCATTCAGCACTTCATCTGCTCGTTGCGTGGGGTTATCCAGGGTAGCCACATCCAGGTCAAAAATTTGGCTGTAGTTGTCCAGGCCAATCCAGTTACGGGTACCAAAAGCATCCCAATCGGTAAAACTGACATAAAGGGAGAGTAACAGTGGCCCGGCGAAAAAGATGAGGAAACCCAACAGGTTGGGCGACAAAAACAGGTAGCCACTGAGCATGGCCTCGTGGTGGGTTTGGGCGTGTAAGGCGTTGGCGGCTGTTTCCCGCCACATCAGCCAGAGCATGAGGCCCGTTAGCACCGTGAGAATGACCAGCCCCAAAGCGACAGGGTTCGCCAGTTGGCCCAGCAGGTACAATGTGCCAGGGATGAGACCAACAGCAACCGCGGCCGCGACCCCCGCCACCGCCATAATCCCCTTGCTCACCCGGCCAATCTGCTGTTGGCGGGCATAATTGCCTTCATAGCGGTCGGCCAGTGTGCCCACCAGATAACCCACCAGCACAATGAGCAGGTAGGGCAACCCCCGCCCAACGGTGTCGGCCAGGTTATCTATGCCCAGAAACACCCCCATCACCTGGAAGGCGGCCAACAAGAAGGTGATGAAGGCCAGGTAGTTGGTAAACAGGGAAAGGGTGCGGCCGCGATGGTTCCGTTGGCTGCTATAGAACGCGGCCGCACCACTCGCTCCCCCCCAAACCAACAGCAACGCCCCACCCAAAATCCGTACCCACAGGGCCAGGTCAGAGGCCGGGCCACTGCCGGTTAACAACAAACCAGCCGTCATGAACGCGGCCGCGGCCGCGAGTCCATGCCAGCCAATGACCACCAGTAACCAACGCGGCAGGGGGGATGGTGTTGTCATGGGTGTTACTCCGGGGAAAGGGGAGGGAGAGACTAGGAGACTAGGAGATTAAGAGACTAGGAGACTGGAGACTGAGAAATAAGCACGGGTGACAATCTCTCAGTCTCTCAATCTCTCAGTCTCCTTCTTCCCTATTGCGTAAAGGCCGCCCGATTGGCATCACCACAAACGGTGGCGGCAAAGTCGTCAATCGTCGAACCACCGGTCATCAAGGCTTGCACGGCGGCATCCATCACTGGGGCATATTGCGGCCAGCTACCCGCCCACAGCGGGCCTTCGGTGGCGGGGGTGTCAGCCAGACCGTTCAGGAAGGCCTGGTTGTTCGCCGGGGGGGCGTAGGTCAGGAACGCATCAAACGCTTCCTGGCTAACGCGGCTGGGGATGTTGGCCCCCAGAGCGGCAATGGTAGATTGGGTTTCGGCGGTGGTCAGAGCTTGCACCAGTTGCCAGGCGGCTTCGGCGCGTTCACCTTCCAGATTGCCATTCACCACATACGCACCCCAGAAGAGCCAGTTACCGGCGGAACCAGAAGGGCCTTTGGGCAGTTCAACGACGTCCCAGTTGAAGGTGACGGTGCGGGTTCCGGGGGTGGCCCAACGGCCATTCTGGAACATGGCGACTTTGCCAGCCCGATACGGGGGTTCGCTGTCTTCGCCGTAGGGCACAGCGACGTCAAACTCCTGGTACAGGGATTGTTCAAAGGTCAGACCGGCGAGGGATTCAGCCGAATCCAGATTACAGGCGGTGCGGTCTTCATTGAAGAAACCACCACCAGCGGCGTTCATCCAGGTTCCGTAAGGCCCCCACCAGGCATTGGCCCCATACCCATAGATGTCCGTGCCGAGGGCACGTACCGCTTGAGCCACTTCCAGGAAAGCATCCCAGTCCCATTCGCCATTGGCGGCCAGTTCACGTGGATCAGCGGCGCCAGCTTCGGCAATGAGGTCCAGGTTCAGGTACAGGGCAAAGGTGGAAACGTCACGGGGCAGCCCCCACAACGCGCCACTGTCGGCCCCGGAAGCCATGCCTTCGGGGTTGTAGGTCAGGTGGAACATCGGGCCAGGGTAGAAGGCGTCTACACTGAAACCATCGGTCGCGGCCGCGAGGTCAGCCATGTTCAGAATCAACCCACGGGTGGCAAAGTCGGCCACGTCGGTTCCGGGAATCCAGAACACATCAGGGGCCGTGCCGTTGGCGATTTCGGTTTTGAGGACGTCCTGGTAGCTGGCGGTTTCACTGCCACCGGGTTCGTAAGTCAGGGTAATGCCTTCCAGTTGTTCATCAACAGTGGCACTCACTGAGGCATAGACATCGGCTTCTTCCTGATTGTCAGGACGGGTACGCCAACGCAGAGCGATCTCTTCCGCTGGCTCTTCAACGACTGGTTCTTCGACAACCGGCTCCTCGGCAGTATTGTTCGCGGCCGCGTCGTTAGCCGTCTCATTGGTCGTATTGGCTTCTTCGTTGGCTGTATTGCCGTTATTGCCACCACAGGCTACCAACACAAACACAAACAGCAACAAGAGCAAAAGGCGTAATTTAGGGGAATTCATCTTCCTATCCTCCATAGTGAAATAAGTGAAATGGGAAACAAGTGGGGTAGCGTCTCAACGCAATCTATCAAACGATACCATCACCTCCTGCGAAAATGGTAGTCTCAAGTTATCCCTGGAGCCCTGCCCCCCTCGCGTTATCGCTCGCGGTTTTCATTGATCGTGGTGAACCGTGGAACGTCTCTTGACCAACTCCGCGGCCAGAAGCCGGTGCTGGTGAGGGGCGGTGGGCTGTTCAATGGCCCGAATCAATAAACGAGTAGCTTCGCGGCCAATGGCTTCAAAATCCTGGCGTATGGTGGTTAACGGGGGATCAAAGTAGGACACCAGGGGAATATCATCAACCCCAATCACGGAAAGGGCTTCAGGCAAGGCCAGCCCGTGTTCTCGCGCCGCCCGGAGCAGACCGAGGGCCATCTGGTCGTTTTGGGCAAAAATGGCGGTGGGCAGGTCGCCCGCGGCCGCGAGTTGCATCAGCGCATCATAACCTGACGGAGCCAACCAATTCCCCTCAATAATCAGGGCCGGGTCGGGTTCCAGGTCAGCCGCCCGCAAGGTCATCTCAAACCCTGCGGCCCGATCCTGGGCACAATCTTCGGCCATGGGGCCAGTCACCATACCAATGCGGCGGTGGCCCAGGTCCAGCAAATGTTGCGTAGCCTGTCGCCCCACGGCCACATCGTCCAGGGCCACCGAGTTGGTAGAATTTTCACGCGGCCGCGCCCCCGCCAGCACCAAAGGAAAATCCGCCGGTAACAATTCATAACGACCATCCGCATACGGGTTGATCACCATCACCCCTTCACAATGGTGGCTGGTCACAAACTGTTCAATCAGCCCGGCAAATATCGCCTCATCCGGGGCCGAAGCCGAGAGCAAAAAATACCCCTTCTCCCGTGCTTCTTTCTGCGCCCCCTCGATCAGACTGGCAAAGGTGTAATCGGTCAGGTTAGGCGCAAAACAGGCCAATGTGCCCGTGCGCCCTTTGGCCATAAACCGGGCAATGGCGTTGGGGCTATACCCCAATTCGGTAATGGCCGTCTCCACCTTTTGCCGTGTCTCCGGGTTCACCCGCTCCACCCCGTTGATCACCCGTGACACGGTCTGATGGGAAACCCCAGCATGTTGGGCAACGTCGCGGATAGTAACGGTTGAACGTGGCATAAGGATTGTTGGCGGCGGACAAAATGCGGTGTTGTAGGCAATGAGGATCATGTTACCGGTCACGTGACCGGTAACATGATGATATTCTGTTTCAAATTAATTGTCAAGGGTTGGCAACAAGTTTTCTAACAAACACAAACACCCAAAGACGGGGAACGAATTCCTGTCTTTGGGTGCTTGTCAGTTTGGCTGGATCAGAGGGGAAAAAGAGGGCTACTGACCAGAGAGGGTAAAGGTCAGCAAATCGTTGAGGGAGCAGGTCGCCAGGCCAATGGCGTGATCACCGCCGCCATAGAAGACGTATACCTGCCCATCTACGACCGGGTTGGCGTTGGAAAAAACGACGTTGGGCACGTCGCCGCGTAGCTCCCATAGCTCTTCGGGCCAGAAAATAGCGGTCCGCGGCCGCGCTATCACCTGTGTCGGGTCGTCTAAATCCACCAGGCAAACACCAAATTTGTAGATATGCCCAGCGTCGTAGCCATGATTGAGCAAAAGCCAGCCAGCACTGGTTTCGATGGGCACACCATTACTACCCACGCTTTTGCTATCCCAGGCTTCGGCATCGTCCTGGCGCGGCCCATACAGGCGAGCCATATCGGTTTCGTTCCAGGTTTGCAGATCGTCGGCGTAGGCAATCCAGACATCCGGCCAACGGCGATGCAGAGCGGCATAGCGGCCGCGAATCTTCCGCGGAAACAAGACATGATCTTTGTTGTCTTCGCCGCGCACAATGGGGCCAAGCCGCTCCCAGGTGATCAGGTTGTCACTGACGGCGATCATGGGCAAGATGCCACCCCCGGCGTGGGTGGGGTGCGCGCCACTAAACTCCCGACCATAGGCGGTGTAACACATGTAAAAGCGACCGTCCAGATAGGTCACGCGAGGATCTTCAACGCCTCGTGAATCTGTGCCATCCAGCGGCGACAATACGGGTTGGCGCAGGCGGTTCCAGTGAACGCCATCCACGCTCATGGCATAACCCAGACGGCTGACCCAGTCCAGCCCCTGGGCGCGGTAGTGCATATGAAAAAGGCCATTGTGGTAAATAACGGAGGGGTTAAAGACGTTGTAACATTCCCAGGGAGATGTGGGATCGGGGAGTAGAATGGGGCTGGCGGAATAACGTTGTAGTTTCATGCCGTGTTCGGCTGTTTCGCGGCCGCGAGCCGATTTAACACGGCATGGTTGGCCACGAGGGAGAAGAGGATACCCCCTGCGGCCGCGATGATGAGAAATAGCAGGGTCGTTACCATGAGCACAATTCCCAGTAAAAACATCAAGGCCAGGCTAAAGCCGATGTTGCGCCCCAACATGACCGCCCCATTGCGCAGGGCTAGCCGCACGGAGGGGTTTTCTTGTTCAAAGAGGAAGGGTAAGGCGTAGAACTGTACGAGGAGCCAGGAGAGGAATGCGGCCGCGTAAAATCCCTGCACAAACGGCAACCAACTCCCTTGCACCAGCCGCCCAGTCAAAACCACATCCCCGCCCAGGAAGAACAAAACTAGCAGATTAATGAGACCCCAGCGCGCCCCCACCCCAAAGTAACGCCGCAAAGCCAGGAAAAAATCGCGCACATCAGTTGGCTCTTCATGAGCCAGCCGGTTGGTCACATAAAACAGGGCCACCGTCGCCACGGGTGCAGTGACCACAAGGCCACACAAAACCAGCCACAACAGATTTACGACGAGGGTAGTAAAAATATCCTCACCCGTCTGCCGCCACGCGACTCGTACAACTTGCCAGGCTTCTCTCATCATACGAATTAACTATCTCCACATAACTAGTCAGCTTGTCAGCAATCAGCTTGGCTGACAAGCTGACTAGCTGATAGCTTCTCCACTATCCCTTCACCCCCGCATAAGATGCCCCTTCGATGTAGTAACGGCTAAAAATGAAGAAGAGGATCATCACGGGAATAGCGTTAAACATCGCGCCCACCAGGGCCAGACTGTACTCAGCCTTGTACTGTTGGCGGAAGGTCGCCAGGGCCACATTCAGCACCCACATCCGCGGGGAATCCAGGTAAAGCAGGGGGGTAAGAAAGTTGTTCCACATGGCCTGAAACTGCAAGATGAAAACAGTCAACAAGGCTGGGCGGGCCAACGGTAATAAAACATCTTTGTAAATCTGAAACCGATTAGCTCCATCCATAAACGCCGCTTCTTCCAGATCGCGGGGAATAGATTTGAAGAATTGGGTCAACATGAAAATGCCGCCCGCGCTGACTAAACTAGGCAAAATGATGGCCCAATAGGTATTGAGCAAGCCCAACTTAGCCATGAGCACAAAAGCCGGAATCACCGTTACCGCGCCCGGTATCATCATGGTTCCGAGCATGAAGTTGAAGACACTGTGTTGGCCGGGAAACCTGAGCCGGGCAAAGGCATAAGCGGCCATGGAACAGAAAATGACCTGGCAAACGGCGATGATGACAGACAGAAAGGCAGTGTTGAATAACCAGCGTAGGAAAGTGGCTCCCTCACCAAAATCGGTTGTCCACACTTTAGTCCAATTTTCGATCTGCCAGTTAGCAGGCAACAGTTTGGGTGGGAAGGCGATAATCTCGGCCCCGGTTTTGAAACTGCCCAACGCCGCCAGGATAAACGGGGCTAAGAGGATGGCCCCAATGAAAGACAGCAGCAGGTAACGCCCCGCCTGTTGCAGATAGTAGCTCACCGGTTTGCCCGGTGTCACTATCGCTATCGGGGCGGCTGTCTTGGTTAATGTTGCCATCAAACACCTCCTTCTTCAGATTATGTTACCTGAGATAGCATCTCGGATATAGCCAGATGGATGAAACACGGATAGGGAAGAACACGAGGCCGCCGCGCCGCAGGCTAAAAACTGGAAAATCGCGTTAATCGGCAAAATCTGAACCTGATGTCAAAAATTCGTGTTAATTCTGAAATCCCAAGCTGGCCTCTTACTGTGGAACTCAATATTGTTCCGTCCCGCGCTCCAGATAGCGCCGCTGGATGAAGGTAAAGACAAAGATAATGGCTCCTAGAATAAAGGCCAGAGCCGCGCCATAACCCATCTCGATGGGGCCGAGTTTGCCCAGGGCACGGGTAAACACCTCGTAGACGGGGGTGTTGGTTGTACCCAGGGGCCACCAGATGTAGCCAGGAAAATCTGATCGAATACCTGCAAGGTACCGATGGTACCCAAAACAATCACCAGGATGATGATGGGACGGAGCAAAGGCAAGGTAATGCGCCAGAATCGTTGCCAACCGGTCGCACCGTCAATCGCGGCCGCTTCGTAAACCGCCGGGTTTATGTCCTGCAACGCCGCCAGGAACATAATCATAAAGGTGGGGGCAGTGGTGAAAATGTTCTGCGCCATCAAGGCCATCCAGGCAATGCTAGGGCCACGCAAGTACCACAAATCAGAGGATATTTCCACGCCCAACCAGCCGAAAATAATCTGGATCAGGCCACGTGGATCGCCCAACCAATCAATACCGGCCCATTCCAGACCCACCACGCCCAAGATACTGCCGATAATGTAGTTGAGATAACCCGTCTTCAGGTAAAGCCAGATAAAGATGAGGGTAATGACGACAGATGAGGTGACGCTAGGGGCGTAGAAAACCGTACGGAAGAACTGCTTAAAGCGCATGGGGGCATTGAGCAGAACCGCCAGAATAATCGCCAGGGCCGTTTGGGTGGGGGTGACGATAATGGCGTACCAGAGAACGTTGTGCAGGGCCTGGAGAAATGTTTTTTGTTGGAACGCTTTGCTGTAATTGGTTAACCCTTGCCACTCTGGTTCGGTGAAGATGCCGTATTGGGTAAAGGAGATATAGAAGGCAAAGAGGAGTACACCAAGGGTAAAGGTGAGCGTCACCAGGAGATAGGGGGCCAGAAAGGCGTATCCGGCTAACATTTCGTTCCGGTGCGTGGGTTTGTCCCACACTTTACGCACGGCCTGAGCCGCATAAAGCCCTACCGCGGCCGCGATCACCCCCACTGCCACAATAAAGGGCCAACCGGTCTTCGCTACTTCAGCCAGGTACAGGCCAAAATCATTGGCGATAAGCGGATTGGTTTTGATGGGCGCGTTCATCAGGGCAATCACCAACAAAACGACCATAATCAAGATGAAAGCCCCTGCGCCGCAACATTCTTCCCTGACGTTGAACTTTTTGCCGCTGGCATACGAACCTCCTTGCGTAGATGGCGTCAGCCTTCGCGGCTGACGCCATCTGAAAACCACGGTTAGATTGGTTCAATCTCCGAGATTGAACCAATCTTAACGATCTGCGCTACTTTTACTGGTTCGCTACTTCATCCAGAGCGGCCTGGGCTTCTTCTTGGGCCTGGGCAAACGCCGCATCGACATCTTGATCACCCAGGAAGATACGCTCCAGGGCTTTACTCACAGCATCATTCACACGACCCGTGTTCGGACCCCAGTAAGCCACAATGGTATCATCCAGAAGCCCACCTTCGGCGATGGCTTTGTCGTTCTCATCCTGCACCAGGTCTACCTGCTCGGGGTGGGTGCTGTAGGCGAAACCGGTGGAAACGATTTCCGCCTGGTTGTCGCTACCGGTGACAAAGATGGTGAACGCGGCCGCGGCCGCAGGGAATTCCGTAAATGCATTGACGCCAATGGCATTGGTGAAGATCACGTCAGCACGAGTTTGCGGGCCTTGGGGCAGTAAAACGGCCTTCCATTCCACATCACCAAAGTCATTACGCATGTAGTTGACCATCCAACCCCCTTCCAGCGTCAGCCCCACTAACTTTTTGCCAATCGCCTCACCACACCAGCTTGCGCCGACATCAGAAGCCCGCACCAGACTCCCTTCTTCAAACATTTCTAGTTGTATCTCGGCCATCGCCTTCACTTCTGGCGTGTCCAGGGTGGCAGTCGTGTAATCATCGTTGGCATAGGTTCCGCCATTGGAGAAGGCCCAGGGCGCAAAGCGTGCCCAGTCAGCCCCCTGGCAGTACCCACCGAAATCGGTGGTATCAGCGATGGTCTGCGCGGCCGCACGCAAATCATCCCAGGTCCAATCAGCCGTCGGCTCATCCAGCCCCGCGGCCGCGAACACTTCCGGCAGGTAAATTAACCCCAATGTCCCCCAGTCCTTCGGCAAGCCGTAGGTCTGACCATCCTGGGTAAAGATGGTGAGCAAGGCAGGAATAAAATCATCCCGACTCACGCCAGCGGCATCCATGTACTCGTCTAGGGGCAGAAGCTGTCCACTAGGAGCAAAAGCGGTCATTAACTGATCGTTGACATAGAACACATCTGGGGCGGTACCCCCAGCCATGGCCGCCTTCAACTTTGTCTCAAACTCGGCCGGGACAGGTTCGTAATTAACCGTGACTGCCGGGCAAACTTCGTTAAAACGAGCGATGGAATCCCGGTAAATCTGTTGCTCCGTTTCATCGCCCCAACCAGAGAAGGTAATCGTGGCTCCTTCTTCAACTTCCATAAAACAGTCAGCCGTTGCTACTTCGGCTTCATCTTCTGCCGGCGTTTCGGCACTGTTATTCGCTGTATTGTCGGCCGTGTTATTGGCTTCGTTGACCGTGTTAGTAGCATCATTTGCCGAATTCCCGCCACCGCCACAAGCCACCAGCAGCAAGCCCAACAACAGCACCATCAGGGTATAGATATATTTTCGTGACATCTTTCTCTCTCCTCACTAAAAAGTGAATGGTGATTTTGCGATGGTGTGCTTAGCCCATACAATATGGGGTGGGTACACACCTGGGGATATGGTGTAGATGCGGCGGATCAGGCTGGCATCTGCATCCTATCCCCCTTTTCTTGAAAGGTCCCAGAAGGCCGGGGAAGGAAGGCATCCAGGGGAGCGATGCTCCTATTCACCGGCGATTCCAGAGCGTTTTACCCAACGACGACTCATCTGTGGGCATCTTCTTTTACATCTGTTTAACAGTTGTTTCACCTCCTTCCACCCGGATGTCAAGCCATCGGGGCTGGCCCTGTTGATAAAACTTAAAGGCTAAACGCCGCCAGTGACGGGGCAACCGAGGCGTCACGGTATACCCATCGGCGTTCAGGCGCAGACCGGCAAAACCAAACGCCAGCGCCTGCCACATCCCCCCCGCCGAGGCGGCATGAATCCCTTCGTCAGCGTTGCCCGGATGTCGCTGAGATCAGCCCGCGCCGCCAGCATAAAATGTTCATACGCCTCATCCGGGCGTTCCATTTCGCAAGCGGCCCAGGCATGGAAGCTTGGCCCCAGGGATGAGCCATAGCTGTGATCGGTGAGGGGCATGTAGGTGTCCCAATTCTTTTGCCAGGTCTGGGCATCGTATTGCTCCCGCAGTAAACAGAGGAGCATGACCACATCGGCCTGCTTGATCACCTGGCTGGCGTTGGCTTCTTCGATGCCCAGCAGAAATTGCATGGACTTGGTACGCCCTTCGTAGGCGGCCCAATCCACCGGCTGGCGCTGGAAAAAATCGTCAAACTGGAGAATGAGTCCCGTTTCCGGGTCATGGTTGAGAATGACGTGATCAATCACGTTTTGCCAGTGACGCAGGAGTTCCGGGGTGAGTTGGAGCCGATGACCG
>JADJUV010000193.1 GCA_016716885.1 Candidatus Trichofilum aggregatum
CCGATTTCGTTCCCCAAAGCCAGGACGGCCAGGACAGCCGCCACTAAAAACCGCCCCACCAGGGCTACCGTCAACCAGCGCAGGCGGCGGCTGGTACGGGCTTCCCGTTCCCGTTCCTCGTCTCGCCGCGCCTGGGCTTCCTGGCTGGCTCTCAGAAACGCCTGCACTACCGGCGTGGCATCACTCGGGTTTTCCTGACGCAGGCTCTCGTAGAGCAAATCACCCTGGTAGAGCAACTTCTCCGGAGCGCCCCTCGATTCCCTACCGTGGGCTGTCCCTGATGCAGGGGGGCCGGATAGGGGGCTTGTGTCCTCGCGCCAGGCGCCGGTTGGCTTGCCTGATTGGCGGCTCCACAAACCGATCGGACAACTCATACCAATAAACGCCCGCCCGCGGTTCCTGCCGCAGTAAAAATTGGCGCATCAGGCTATCCATAGCGGCATTCGGTAGCCCTCGTGTAACCGTTTGCCGCGCGCCACCAGCCCGCGCACGCCTCGGCTGTAATCAATTTTTCGTTATCCAGGGACGGGCACACACTCGTCAATACCAGCTTCCAAACTGGTCTGGTGTAGGGCTTGCTCATAAAAGTCGGTCAGATCCGTCTCGCTTTGAACATCCAGACTGGCCGACAGGAACTCTTGTACCATTAAGGGCAGACTGTCCCAATTTTTCTGGCTCAAACCTTCCCAGAGCAAATTCCCCTGATACAGCTTTTCCCGCGGCCGCCCCGTCCGTTTCCAGTTCAAGGCCGTCTGGTAGAGATCGCCTTGAGCCGCACGCCAACGCTGGTTGGACTGCTGGATCGGCTCCAGAAAACGATCATGTATCAATTCATACCAGATACCCCCGGCGCGGGGTTCCTGGCGTAACAAAAACTGACGGGTCAGGCTATCTAGGGCCTCGTTTGGCAATCCCCCACTGCTGTTTTGCCCCCGCGCCACGGTCCGCGTGTCCCCCCTTCCGTAATCAGTAATCGCTTCGTACCAAGGACGGAGCACATACTCATCAACGCCCGTTTCCAGCGTTGTCTGGCGTAAGGTTTGCTCGTAAAAGTCGGCCAGGGCGGTATTCACATCGCCCAATTCGCTCAAATCCTCGGCCGTGATGGTGTCCCCCGGACGATTGGCCAGGTTAGCCCACAACCGTTGGCATACCACCTGTAATTGTAGCGGCTCGACAAATTCACCCAGCCCAGCCAGAAAACCAGACCTGGCAGAAAAAGCCTAGTTCCCTGGCATCTCTGTTCGTTTCCTAACTGGCGCAGGTTATCCACCAGTTGTTGCTCTTACCCTGGCCCAAGGGCGACCTTCTTTCTGAGCGGGTTGGTGATGGCTTCCAGGGCCGCGGCCGCGTTCATGCGTTGCATGTAGTAACGTGAGACCGCAGACGACCCGGTAGCAGGCGGGCATACGGGTCTAAAGCCGCCACATAATCTTCCCGGAGCGTCAACACAACCCACAACCGGCTATCTTGCGCCATCGCTGTCTGAAGCTGTTGGAGAAAAATCCCTTCGCGCTCCATCAAAAGATCCTGATGCGTCGAAGGATCTTCAAACTGATCAATCAAGAGAACGGTTGGTGTCTTGCCATCAGGCGTGGTTGATACTGGCGCAAATAATCAAGCAGGGTGGTACGTTGTACTTAATCCGCCGGAACCCTACCCCCATCTCAAAGCCAGCAGATTAAAGGCAAATATGTTGCTTACCGCCTGGGCCTGAATCCCCTTTGGTAATTGACCACTCACCCTACCGGTTGGTAGCCCTGAAATCCTTCTGCTTCCAATCCTGACCGCAGACGTGTATTCAGAAAGAACTTTTCCCCGCCCCCACCGAGCACAAAACAGTACCAGCTGTTGCGATAGCACCAGAAAGATTCTGGGCCTCTCGCTCCCGGCCAAAGAAATAAGGCGCGTCCTCTCGTTCAAACGTGCGTGGCCCAACATGGGGTTACGGGTTTCTGTCGTCATGTTAATTCAGTGAGTAGGGCGATGGGGTGCTTATTGACCCCCCCATTTACCGAAGTAAATTTCAGGGGCACTTGTGAGCATCTATTTACCTTATCCCTGGTACTTTTGCCACAAACTCTGCAAAAATTGAGTCGAATCACCCCAGAAAACGGAAAACGTATGCTCCGGCAAAGCACGGGTTAAAGGTAGTCGGCAAAGGGTTCCCACGTGTCTGATTCCGGCGCGGGATCAGGCGCTGGAGCTGGATCGCCACATGCGGGTAACCTTGTTCCGGTTGGTTGATCATCTTCTTGACCTCACCGCAGAAACGGCACCCGGAAGCCCAATGCTGAATATGATCGCAACAGCAGAGCCGAGCGGGATGAGGCATAACGCACCCAGTTGGGCAAATCGCTGGTATTTTGATCGCGGAGATCATGGGAAAACGTGTCAAAGAATTCAAGTAATTGTCTTCGTCAACATATATCGAATCCACATTCGTCTCCACCTATGCAGATGGTATACCAGAGGGAGCGGTCAATAGTGGGCTGGAGGTTTTGTCCAGCCCTTCCCTGGTAACTTCAGCCGTTCAGACCACCGGTAATAATCACTAACCGGCTCGCCTTACCCGCCTGACGCAGAGCACGTTCAAAAGTCGTAATAGCTGGTGGTCAGGCTAAAACGCGGATGGGCAGGCTATTTCTGCAAAGATGGCAAAGGGATGGGTAACACTCTTGCAGTGCCTGCCCGCGATTCAACCGTTCGGCCACCTGGGCGACCGTCAATTCGGATAACTCGGCTTCCAATGTAGTGAGAAAAGGCTCTTGACCCGTTTCTTTTTGCGCGGCCGCAAACAAGGCCTGACGCATGAAATGGAGATAGCGCATCTTGGCCGGGCGTTCCCGGCGCAGTACCGTCATATACTGGGCCACCCGGGCCACATTATCTTTGTCAGCCAGGGGGTAGCGCTCCTGCTCAGCCCAGGCTGTAATCATATCTTGTGATCCAAAGAGGGTATTCTGGCTCAGGGAATGGCTAATAATCCCAGGGTGTTTTCTTTCCTGGGCAAATCCTTTAAGTGAAGATAATCTTTCGTCCATGTGTTTTTTGTTGTCGGCAAAGGGAGTTTCGCTGGCGGAGATAAACTTCTTTAAGTGTAACGGTCTGTTGCCCCATTCACAAGCGAACGCGCGAACACGGCAAAAACGGCAACGAACCTATTGGGGTTATCTGGGGTAACCCGAGAGGCAGAGGTCGTTATGGACGTATCACACACATTTGGAACGTTTCTGGTTTAATTGATTTGTACAAAGGCAAGATGGTGCAGTAACGACAAAATCCATTATAGCGCAAAAGCAGAACACCTTTAGCCATTTGAAAGCAGTAAATCTCCTTGAAATAAGCGCTTGGCTCTGGCAACCTTACCTTTGCTCACATCAGCCTTGCTCCCCTCTAAACCCCGCAACTTTATTCCGCCCGCTCACACCGCTCTCCATCACCACACACGGCGACGCGCCTTTCTTGCCCGGCCAGTACACCGGCAAACGACCGCGCACCGCCACCCCTTCTCCGCATCACCCGTTCCCGAAATACCGCCGCTCGGTCTCGCCCTCTGCCCGTTCCCCGCGTTCCCTTTGTGTCGCCGGTCTGCCGGTTGGCGATTATGGTGGCGCACGCGGCCGCTCTCAATAAGCATGAGGGCCGAAGTAATTATTAGGCAACTGCCAGGCGTGGTAGGTCTGACCCGCTTTCCCCCGGCGGCCGCGGAAGTCGGTGAGAGGAAGAGGGCTTTGCCATGTTGGCACGCCTGCTCCTGGGCACAAACCGCCCCGACGGCTGACCCCCACGGCCAGGTTGCGTTTGACGGTGACATCGGCTCCGCTTGTAGGTTTGTTGGCTGCGCAGTGAGACACCGGAGAGGTCACTGAGCGTCGCCCGGCTGATGGGCGAACTCTGAGAACCGGTGCGTTCGGTCTGGGTGCGGCCGCTGTGGAAGCTGGCAGATGCGTATTAATGCATAGACTGTAAACATCTGAAACGGTATTCTGGTCATTTCCAAGCCTTGCCGATAGCACATCTTGATAGCGTTACCTTTGACTTGAATCTGCGGTCGGCAAAAAAACGACGGCCAAAAGACGAACGACATTAGCTTCACCCTGAAAATTTAGGCCATCGGGCATCTTCTGTCGTAAAGAAAAGAGGAGTGTCGTTTGCTGTCAATATTCGTAAAGATAACAAACCTACGCTTCCCGTTGATTACGCTTACGACACAGGCCATTGCCCGTTTTACACTCCAGGCAACAAAATTAAGTCGCGCTTCACCTTCAAAATATCATTTACATATTCAAAAGCAATAGCTATACTGAAAAATATGTTAAACATGCGTATTCTTCTCGTTGACGATCATGAGGTTGTTCGTTTAGGCCTGAAAAGCCTCCTTGAACGGCAAACCAGTTTAGAAGTAGTTGCCGAAGCTTCAACCCAGGAAGAGGCTGTTCGTATGGCCCAGGAACATCATCCGGATATTGTACTGATGGATATTCGCCTGTCTGGGGGGAGTGGTATTGAGGCATGTCGCAAGATTATGGCCCTGCTACCACAAACACGGGTCATCATGCTCACATCTTACGCCGAAGACGAAATGTTGTTTGATGCTATCCGGGCGGGAGCGATGGGATATGTGCTAAAGCAGGTAGGGAGTCATGATTTGTTACGGGCGATTGAATCGGCCGCACACGGCAAAGCCACGCTGGATGCCTCATTGACACAAAAAGTGTTTACGGAGATGCGCCGGGCCATGCAAAATGAAGAGGCCAGCGCCTTCCACGATCTGACACCCCAGGAAATGCTGGTATTGGGATCGGTTGCTGAAGGCAAGACCAACCGGGAAATTGCTCAAGGATTGTTCTTGAGCGAAGGCACGGTGCGGAATTACGTCAGCAGTGTGTTGGCTAAGTTAGATGTGTCAAATCGAGCTGAAGCGGCCGCGTATGCCGTTCAACATCATCTCAAAGATCATCTTTAAACAAGGCAAGGAAACGAAAAGCCCGACACCGCAACCGCTTGCTGAACCTTTAACGTCTGGAATAACAGTTGGGCCAATCCCCGTTCAACCAGATCGGGCCAAGAGGGGGATGCGGCCGCATTCTTAACGTCCCCGTTTCAAGCAAGACCAGAGCCAGGTACTGATTGCCGCCGCTGGTCAGGTTTAGCGGAGCCTTTTGATCTGAAGAGAGGAGATGTTGCTGTTACACGTCTGAAGATAGTGAGGACAAGAGAAGGCGTGTTTGGGATAAAGGTCCAACCTGACACCGGACGGCACGGCAAGTTCAATCATGGGCTGTATTCCTCTGGAGCTACTGGCATAGACGAACCACCCAGCCGAATGTCTAGCGGCACAGTACAGACAACAAGCAATAGCCCTATCCCACAAAATAGCCCCATAAATAGGCAAACTTAATCCCCTATAAACCCCTGCAACTTTGTTTCACCCACTCACACCGTCCGCTCCATCACCCATCACAGCACCACACCACGCCCTTTCTTGCCGGGCCAGTACACCGGCACGCAGCCGCGTTTTCGCCACCACTTCTCTGCTTCCGAGCTATTGGCGTAATACCGCTACACCATTACAACCTTAGGCCACTCTCTTTTTGTCGCATTTCCCTTGGCAAAACCGTTTCGAGCCTCACATCTTGCCACGCATCCAGTCCATTATATATAGATGAGGTGTCAGCAGCCGCTTTTTCTGCTTGTCAACGTTCTTCGCTTTACAGACCCAGGTGGTGTGCCAATCTTTCATCGAACCAACAGGCCTGATTTTCCCGACTCAATCAGGACAGTAGTCCCATGACATCAGGACACAGCTTGTCTTAGGCTAAAGGGTATGTCATCTGATTACCAGGAGAGAACTATGAAAACATTACGCTGTCGAGACATTGATTTTAATTGTGACCATAAGATACACGCGGAAAGTGAGGAAAGATAATTGCTACGGGATGCGGCCGCGCACGCCCAAACTGTTCATCAAGTCACCGTCACCCCAAAATTGGCCGAACAGGTCAAAAGCCTCATCAAAGAAGAAGGGTAGTGCTGAGGGAGTGTCTTGAATGCGTAGCTCAACGATGGCGAAAACAAGGGGCGTTTGGACGATTTTGAGCGGCCCTTTTTTGCTCTTCATCATCTTGACAGAAACCAATGGAGAAAATTCGGCACTCGAAGCAATTACCCCCTTCATCCTGCTTGGGGCGACGTTTGGCGCCGTCGGCATCTACATTCTCGGTGGTTTTAACAAAGCAGGACGTGTGGCCCTTAAAGCGATGATAGCCGGTTCCGTCTTGTCAATTGCCGGTATTTCCTCGTGCTCTGGCTGAATAACAACGATGGGTGGTTGGTTATGGCAGGTGGGATGCTTTTGCACTCATTGGGATGGCTTATTTTCGGGGTGGTGAATTACGGAAAACAGGTTTTACCACGTGGAAACGGTGTCCCCTTGATTATAGGTGTTGTCGCCACCGTCTCTCTGCCTTGCTCAGTTTTTGCTGGGGTGGGTTGGAAAGGGTTGGTGACGCCAGTTTATTGGTGTGGGGGACGACTCTGAGCGTGGGTTGGATATTGTTAGGGGTTATTTTACTGATGGCTGTAGGTAAAACAGCCAGGAGAACACCATGAACGAAAAACTGACGCATTTGGATTGGGGATTTGGCTGGCAATGGTTGCTGAGTTGTGCCCTTGGGACGGCTGTCTTTGGGTTAGCCGCTTACGCCTCTATGTGGTCGCTAGGGGAAACAGTAGGGCAGGCTACGAACGAATTATTAGGGGTCTTCGTAGCCGGAGCATTGTTTGGGGCACTTCTGGCCCTAGGTGGCACATTAGGGCCGGGTTTCTTATTACGTCGTATGGGCATTCCGTCCGGACGCTGGATTGGTTACAGTGTTGCGGTAACAGCAGTAGCCACCAGCATCGGTGTTACCTTGATTGCCAGTCAGAATTATACCGTTCAGGATGTTGTTTCAGTGGTGTTTATCGGACTGATCTTAGGCTTACCGATGGGTTTGGTGCAAGCCTACCTGCTCAAACAACAGGGCATGGTCGCCGCGATTTGGCCGTTCATTACTGTTGTTGCCTATACATTCGCTTTTGCGATTGTCGTTTTCTTCAGTGGCGAAGGACGTGAATGGATCGTCTTAAGCGGTATGGGACTGGTGTTGGGAGCCATCACCGGTTTGGGGATGCTCTGGTTATTGCGGCAGGATACAGCTGTCGCTGTCTAACTTCGGTGCCTGGTTTTTAGCGAGGATTGTTATGTCAATTGAGAAATGCCGTTATCGGGGAATCTTACTTATCGTCAACCTGCTCTTACTCGTGGGTTGCGCGGCCGCGTCCTACCCACCACCACCACCCACCATCAGCCCCGATCAACATATCATTTTCCACAACGGGGCCATTCTGACAATGAGCGAGACGTTACCGCAGGCTGAAGCTATCGCCATTCGCGGTGAAAAATTGAAGCGGTAGGAGTAACGAAATTCTAGCTCTGCGCCGTCCCGAAACGGTGGTCGTAGATTTGCAAGGCCGCACCCTCATGCCTGGTTTTGTGGACCCCCACACCCGCCGACGGGGGTACGTGTGAACGACCTGCCCTGAGCTATGAACTAACGCCCGGCGAGGGGCTGGGCGATCTGTTTCTGACCCAAGAGGAATTAGACGAGTTAGTAGCTGAGGCGCACGGAGCCGGTTTCCAGGTTGTCATTCACGCCATTGGCGACCGGGCCATAGAGCAGGCACAGAACGGGATCGCGGCCGCGCTAAACGGCCAACCGAACACCTACCGCCACCGCATCGATCACAACAGTGTCATCCGGCCCGACCTGCTGGCTCGCTATGGCGAAATCGGCATCGTGCCCGTGATTTTTGGTCCTTATCCGCTGTGTGAACCGTTTGGCCCACCGCCCCCAGCCGAATACCAGACCTGGGAATGGCCCTGGCGGGCCTTACTGGAAGCCAACCCCGGATTACCGGTGGCCTGGCATGGCGACGATCCGTTTTTTGGCCGAGTGCGGCCGCTGGATGATCTGTACAGTCTGGTCACACGCAACGAAGTAGGAACCGAGGGGCAAATTTGCGAAGCCCCGGAATGGCAAAAGATGCACACTCTCACGGTGGATCAAGCCTTACCGTTGATGACCATCAACTCTGCCTATGCTCTGTTCCGTGACAGCGAAGTTGGCAGTTTGGAACCCGGCAAATATGCCGACCTGATTATCCTGTCAGACAACCCTATAACCGCCGAGCCTGAAACCATCCTCCAGATAAACGTTTGGCTGACGATGGTAGGCGGCCGCGTGGAATATTGCGCCCCTGACGGTGAAACAGTGTGCCCATGATAGTTGGGAAACAAGGAACACAAACAAATGACACAGCGTAATCTGGCTTATTTGGGTTTTTTAGGTGGTTTGTTCTGGCTGGGGTTGTTTTTGTTCCCACCCGACTTTGGCTACCCTGGTACTTTCGCTTACACCTACTACCAATGGTACAACCGCCTGTGGACACCTGTCCTGTTGCTGATGGCCTGTGGCTTCCTGGCCTTTCGCCAAACGCATCATCACCCTGAAACGCTGGTCATACGATGGGCGTTCAGGGTCATTTTCCTCGGTTTTGGCCTGATGATGTTGGGTAATACGGCCGAATTTTGGTTTTTTACCACCTTACCTTACGGTGAATGGAATATGCGTACCTTTGCCTGGCTGACGGTTTTGCTGGGGGCGTTGATTTTGCTCATAGCGGCTTTCATCCTGGGCATTGCCTGGTTACGTTCACGAAGCCAACCTGTTTGGGTCAGTGTCCTGTGCCTACTGGCCTTGCCCCTTACCCTTGTCGGTATCTTCCAGGGATTTATGTTTTTGCCCCTCGCCCCGTTGACCTGGGTGATGAGTGGTCTGGCTCTTCGCCCCTCGGCGGACTCACCGGCTGAATTGGGGTCAACTTTCTGATTAAGAGGAGAAATAGACAATGAACTTGACGAATGATGCTTCTCGCTGGGCCGCGGCCGCGTTTATGCTCGGTAGCCTGCTTTTTCTGATCAATAAACTCAATGAAATGAGCTACCACTTTCTCTCCCGGTGGATACCGGATGTCATCTCTGGAGAAGACATGGTGCTGATTACCATCGGACAGGTGGCGTTTATCCTCGGCTATGTGGGGTTTTGGCAGTTGTATGCCGGGCGGGTGGGGCGAGCGGGTAAAAACGCCCTGCGTTTATTCTGTGGCGGTGGCATTGTGTTGGCCCTGGGGCATACCGCCTTTATGTCCGCGTTAGCCGCCATTGTGCCGCTTGCCATTCGTCTTTACGCCGAGAACTTGTTTTTCCTGGTGATCATTGGACTGTTGCTGTTAATCGTTGGGTTGATCTGGTTTGGGGTTCTCAATTTGCGCCAACCAGTGTTGGCCCGCTGGCAATGGCTACCGTTAGCAACGGGTCTGATGGGGTTTATGGGCTTTTTTCTGTTCAGCGGTGAACAGATCACGGCCATTTTCCTCTTCTTCCGCACCTTATTTGCTCTGGGTTTGCTGGGGCTTGGTCTGGTGATGTGGTTAGAAAAGCCCGTGCAGGTTGCCGTAGCCTGATAGAGTGTCTTCAAAAATAGGGCCGGGTAACGAATAAATTCCTCTTTTTCACCGCATTATTGAGTATCATATAACCAGGTTGGATAGGAGTAACATGGATACAAGTAGGATGACACCCGCGGCCGCGACACCGCCCTTAACGCACAAAACGACATTCACTGACCGGTGGGTGTGGCCGGCCCGTCTGGTTTGGCTGGGGCTGACAGTGCTGGTTCTGCTCACCTTGAGCCAAATATGGCCGGGAAATGGATGGGACACCTATCGCGAATGGGTTGTTACCCAGACCCGACCTGCGGTGCTAACGGTTATGCGGTACGCGGATTTTGTCCGCTTTGTCACGGTTATAGAATCCTTGTCGGCTTTGACCAGTTTACTCATGGGGTGCGTTATCTTCTGGTACAAGTCAAATGACCGTATGGGGTTATTCGTATCCGCCTTTCTCATTCTCGCCGCTCCCTGGATTTTGAGTAGCAACCTGGATGTATGGCGGATGCCACCCTGGATGCCCTTCAGCTCTGTTCTGGTTTCCCTGCTGAGGGCCGCCACGTTGATTAGCCTGCTTCTCTTCTTTTACCTGTTTCCTGATGGCCGTTTTGTGCCCCGTTGGACGCGTTGGTCTGCCCTCTTCTTCTTTGTTACGTATGCCGTATATGTCCTCGATGCTTTCTTCGAGATTACTTCTCCCTTGGCGATCTTCAGGCTGGTTTATGTCTTCATCTTCGTGGGTTCGCTGGCTTTGGCCGGTACAGCGCAGATTTACCGTTACCGTACCCAGACTGACGCGGTACAACGTCAGCAGATGAAGTGGGTTGTTTTCGGCTTTGGAGCTTACATCATCCTGTTGCTTCCTGTTTCTGCGGGCACTTTAGGGGGATCATCTATCTGGGGACCGGTTATCGCTCTGTTGGGTCAATTGTTGGCCCAATGGTTGATTCCCCTCACCGTCGGCTTCTCTATTTTGCGTTATCGCCTGTGGGATATTGACCTGCTCATCAACCGCACCCTCGTTTATGGGGTCCTGACAGCCCTGGTTATTAGTGTGTATGTCATTACCGTGGGGACACTGGGAGGTTTTTCCGGCAAGAGGGAATGCGCTGATTGCCGCTCTGGCAACGGGGCTAATCGCGCTTTTGTTTGAACCACTCCGCCGTCGTTTACAGAGGCGTGAACCGGTTGATGTACGGAGAGCAGGATGATCCAGTGGCGTTGTTGCGTAGGTGGGTACACGACTGGAAGAAGGAAATGCCTGGAAACGACACTAGTCAGTTTTGTCGAGACATTAGCTCATTCGCTGAAACTACCCTACATAGCCATCTGGTCTGAGATGTCTGGTATCAGTGGGGAACCGCTGGCCGTGTATGGCACAGCGACGACTGATTCTGTCAATTTGCCTCTCAGCTATCAGGGGGAAAAGGTGGGGGCAGTTGGGTGGGCGGGTTTACGGAGCAAGGGGCGACAACGTTCTCCCAGCCATGAACAGCAATTGTTGGCGACAGTATGCCCGGCAACTAGGGCACAGCCGTTCTGCCTTGCGGCTCACGGCTGATTTACAACAATCGCGGGAACGGTTGGTGACCACCGTGAAGAGGAACGCCTGCGGATACGCCGTGATTTGCATGATGGACTGGGGCCACAACTGGCGAGTTTGACGTTGAAACTGGATGCGGCCCGGAATTTGCTCAAGCAGGATGCTCAGAAGGTGGAGCCGTTGCTGGTGGAGTTGAGGGAACAGGCGCAAGCAGCGGTGATGGATATTCCGGGAACTGGTGTGCGGTCTGCCGGCGGCACTTCAGACCAGTTGGGGTTGGTGTCAGCGTTGCGGGAATACGCGGCCGCGCAGACCAAATGGCCTGTATATCACCGTTACTGCCCCCAGCCAGTACAGGATTTAGCCATGGCCTTGCCAAGTCGCCCCCTATCATATTGCTTCAGAAACCTTCACCAACGTGGTGCGTCATCCCGGGGCCACCCATTGTCGGAAGTACACCTGACCCTGAACAACAGCCTCAACCTGGAAGTTCGGGATGACGGGCAGGAGTTTTCCCAAGATCACAAGACCGGCGTGGGGCTGGCTTCCATGCAAGAACGAGCCGCCGAACTGGGGGGAATCTTTGTCATGGACAGCCAGCCCGGTAAGGGAACAGTCATTCGGGTGCAGTTGCCGCTCAAAACAAAGGTCGAAACCGTATGAACGAACCCATTCGCATCCTCATCGCCGATGATCACACCCTGTTTCGGGATGGTTTAACCGCTTTATTCGCCTCTCTGCCGGATCTGGTAGTGGTGGGGCAGGCGGCCACCGAGAGCAAGCCATCACCTGGCCGAACAGTATCAGCCCGATGTGGTGCTCATGGACATCCAGATGCCGGGGTTAATGGCATTGAGGCTACCCGCCAAATTGTGCAGACCAGTCCTCACATCGGCGTCATCATCGTAACCATGTTTGAGGATAATGATTCCGTTTTTGCCGCCATGCGAGCAGGTGCCAGGGGGTATGTGCTCAAAGGGGCGGGCCAGGAAGAGATGGAACGCACCATTCAGGCCCTAGCACGAGGTGAAGCACTGTTTTGGACCGGCGATTGCCACTCGCTTGATGCATTTTTTGCCGGGCAAAAGCCGGTCGTGGCCCCTTGTTGGCCGATTTAACCGAACGGGAACAGAAGTCACCGACCTGATTGCTCAGGGTTTAACAATGGAGAAATCGCCCACCGGCTAAGCCTGAGTGTGAAAACGGTACGCAACCATGTATCAATATTTTCAGCAAGCTTCAGGTGGCGGATCCGCGCTCAAGCTATTATGAAGGCTAGAGATGCGGGTCGCTGAATGTGGATTAGAAACAGGTGGACATATTGTTTCTTCCCCTCTAAACCCCCGCAACTCCGTTCCTCCCGCTCACCGGCTCATCCATCACCCACCCACCACACCGCCGCCCCTTCTTCCCCGGCCATTAGACCGGCACGCGGCCGCGTTTCCGCCCCCTTCTCTTCACCCGTTCGCGAAATACCGCCGCTCCACCGCCAGCTTCTCGCCGTTCCCCGCGTCGCACGTCGCGGGTCTGCCCAGTTGGCGATTATGATGACACACGCGACCGCGGCTCAGGTGAACGCCCGAGGGCCGAAGTAATTGTTAGGTAGCTGCCAGGCGTGGTAAGTTCTTCCCTTTCCTGGCGGCCCGCGAAAGTCAGTGAAGGGAAACAACGCTTTGCCATGTTGCCACGCCTGCTCCTGAACACAAACGGCCCCTACGGCTGACCCCACAGCCAGGTTGCGTTTGACGGTGACATCAGCTTTCCGCTCGTAGGTTTGTTGACTGCGAGGTGAGACGCGGAGAGGTCACGGGCGTAAGCCCGGCTGATGGAGGCGAAGACTCTGGGAGCCGGTGCGTTCAGTTTTGGTGCAGCTGCTGTGGAAACTGGCGTACAGGTGAGCGCGAACATCGCCAATGGGACC
>JADJUV010000194.1 GCA_016716885.1 Candidatus Trichofilum aggregatum
TACAACTGACGATGGTGTTCAAGAACAGCGGAGACCCACTTGACCTGACCCATCACACCCATTGCCACCGCTCTGACTGCACGGATGAACAAGTCGCTTTGACCGATGGTCTGACCGGGCCACTGCGGGCTGGACTCCATGCCTGTGCTCTGGGTGATGTTTACGATTGGAGCTTTTATGGGTTTGCCCCGACAACCCCAACCCGTGACCGGCGGAGTTCCCAACCCCTCATCTGGCCCGACGGACGACGGGAGATGTGGCCGGAGACGACCCTGGTATCGGTCACCGGATTCAGTGACGAAGACAAAGAGCAATTGGTCAGTGGGATTTCTATCTAGAGGGTCTGGTGCGAGCCGATTCAACTGATAAGTCGGTTGCTTCTCGGTTCATCGCCTTCCTACAAGAACTGGACCAACGACCCACCCAGCCCCGTATGTGGCCCATCGCGTCAGTGGCCGAGCGGCAGAAATTGCAGCCGGGCGAGAAGTATCTGTTGTATCGTTGGCTCTTGCAGCCTGAGAAAGAGTCCGGTTGGGTGACGGCCCTGCCGGTGTGGCTGGTGGTGACGGAGAGTACGACGGAGTTTGGTGGTTCTGCCTGGCAGGTGGTGCGCGACAATATCTGTCCACACTGCGGCCGCGTGGTAACGACCGATGATCTGGCACAACCCGTGAACCCATCGCGGCGGTGGCAGACACCGCACGGTCCATGCCGGGAGACGTGGGCGCGACATGGCTGGCAGCCACGCATTGGTTAGGGTTGGGTAGCGATAAGCCACGGGGAAAAATAGACTGGGAAGACGCATTGGTGATAGGCTCTGTCACGCGGCCGCGAACCATTCATTCAGTTGAGCGCCATTGTTTGGCCCGATCAGGCTCTTTTGTTCTTCGAAAATAAGGATAGTATAATTAGCCTAATCGTAATAACCCTAATAGTGAGGTGGCATCATGTTGATTGGTCGTGAACGTGAACTCAGTGAATTAAATAGTGTTTTACAAGCGCGTTCTGCTCGATTGGTCGCTGTTATTGGTCGGCGACGGTTGGGTAAAACAACCTTACTGGTTCACTGGGCCCAAACCAGCGGTTTACCTTATTTGTATTGGGTTGGGTCTCATTTTCCGGCCAAGGTTTTGTTGGCTGAATTTTCCCAGAAGGTATGGCAACATGGCAACCCTGGTAAACGGGTATCAAAGGAATTCAGTTACACCAGTTGGTCCGAAGCTTTTGAAATGTTAGCTGAGACTTGTCAGGGAAAACAGCGGCATATCGTGATTCTGGATGAATTCCCTTATGCCGTTCACTCAGAACCTGGTTTGCCGTCAGCCCTACAAAATGCCTGGGATCATTTCCTCAAGTTTAGTAACGTATGTATGGTGTTATGTGGTAGTCATGTAGGGATGATGGAGCGTTTATTAGGCGCAGACGCACCTCTTTATGGCCGTATGGTTGGTCCCTTGCGAATTCACCCCCTGCCATTTTCCGTTACCCGTCAATTCTTCCCTGGCTACAATGCAGAAGAAAGAGTAGCCGTCTACGCTATTTTGGGGGGTGTCCCAGCCTACCTGGAACAGTTTACCGATGAACTATCTGTGACGGATAACTTGAGAGCCAACCTGTATAAAGAAGTTGGCTTATTCCGCACCGACCCCAACTATCTAGTGAGTGAACAGGTGCGCGATCAGGCGAATTACCAATCGGTCTTGAAAGCGATTGCCGAAGGGGCTCGTAAACCGGCGGAAATCGCTTTGCAGGCGAAATTACCCCATAGTTCCGGAGCAGATCCTTATTTGGCCCAATTAGTGGAGATGGACTATGTACGGCGAGAATTACCGGTTACGGTTCCCCCGGATAACCGATCTGTCTCCCGTTTGAGCCGTTATGTCCTGGCCGATAACTACCTGCGGTTTTACTTTCGTTTCGTGCGGGCGAATCTTGACTTGATTGCCCAAAACTATACCTGGAACTGGAAGAACGGCTGGCTGAACAATTACGATCATTTGTCGGTATGACCACGTTTGAAGAACTGTGCCAGGAGTGGGTGTTAATGCAGGCTCGCCAACGGAAACTTCCTTTTGCTGTTGAACTGGTGGGGGCACATTGGGGCGGAAATGTGCAGGTAGATGTAGCCGCGATAAACTGGCGCGAGAGAGCTATCTTACTTGGCGAAGCGAAATGGCAGGCCAAATCGGTGGAACGTAGTCTTATTCGCGAACTATTGGAAGAAAAAACCCTAAGATAATGAGTGTGTTGCCAGAAGAAGGGAATGGGTGGCGTGTTTATTATGCATTCTTCGCTCGTAATGGATTTACTGAAGCCGCAGAAGCTCTGGCCAGAGAGCACCATGTTTTGTTGGTTGATTTAAAACGGTTAGATGAGGATTTAAGTCAGGCCTGAAATAACAACGAGCAAATGAGTCTCCGCTTGAATCTAAACAATGGTGGCTCTCTCCAGGTGTGGCACAGTACCCCATCGTTAGAGAGCGAGAAATGAAGCGAGAGCGAGAGGAAAAGAGTTTCCTCTCGCTCTTTTTATTGGGCAGGAGGCAACCGATGAACCACCTTATTCTGCAATTCGTGCATCTGGAAAACCTGCTGGCCGAGGCTGTGGGAGCCGACGCTTTGCGGGTTCATGTTTTGGAGAAAACACGGACAACCACCACTCATGGCCTGACGTGGCAGGAGATAACCCTTGGTCTTTGCGTCCGAGCCATTGCTCCCGGTCAGCGCGTTCTTTCCTGGTATCACCCGATAGACAAGTTTGGTTTTTATGCCCCTGAGAAGCCATCTGGTCAGGAGCGTCCCCCGGAACAAGAACGATATGAGGCTGCCTGGCAGACGGCCAGTCAGATGCAAGCTGACCTGGTACAGTGCCTGCGCCAGAATGAGTACATCGTCACTACCGATGGCCTGATGGAGCTGGATGTCACCAACTACCTGTTGGGCGTGACGAAGCTTATCCCTCTGCCTACCGCTTCTAGCCAGGCATAACCTCAGGCAGTAGCGGCAACAAAAGAATCGCCCATCCCCAGTTCCCCTCTTGCCGACCCTGATGTGGAGAGAGCCATGAACGACCTACAAACTATTGATCTCACTTTACGCATTACTTGTGAAAGCCGTGACGCCGTCCGCTTTCCCCCCACGGCGGCGACCTCAAGGGCTATTTGTCGGGCAGTAGCTGAAGCGTTGGGTTTAGAGGGTCATTTTTATGTGGCTTCTCCACACCATCGCCTGGCCCACAAGGGGAGAAGCTGACACGGATAATGCCGAGTCCAGGTCATAAGGAGAATGAGCCGATGCCATGCGCCAGTTACCGTTGTTTCCCCCAGCCGTTACCCTGGCCGATGGCCGAATTTGTGGCCCACTCCCCGCTGATGCCCCCATTATCGTTTCCAACGGTGTCGGTATTGATTCGGTCGCCCTGCTCATTGAACTACGCCGCCTTAACCTCAAACCATCAGTCATCGTCACTGCCCTGGTAGGTCGGGATGAGTACGGCAACGAACATCGCCGCTTCTACCAATACCTGCCTGTGCTAGAACAGTGGCTTGCCACAGCCGGTTTTCCCCCCATCACCTATGTCTGGTACGAAATGAAACGGCAGGCCAAACATTTCCCCTACGCCAGCCTGGCCGGGAACTGCCTGGCCAACCGCACCCTGCCTTCTATCAGTTTTCGCCGCCATCATAGTTGTAGTTTGAAGTTCAAAGGGGAGCGGATTGACCGCTGGGTGACGGAGCAATACGGCGACCGGCCCTGTTATCGTCTGGTGGGTTATGACCTGGATGAAGAACGACGCGCGGCTCGTTTTTCAGCACAAGTTCCAGGCACAGGCCCGCGGAGCCGGGATGTCTATGTTCATCCACTCCAGCTACTGGGCCTTAACCGCGCCGATTGTGAGCAGAGCATCGCGGCCGCGGGACTGCCCTCGCCCGGTCTTTCCTCTTGTGTCTTTTGTGCCTCGATGCGCCCGGAAGAGGTAGATGAACTGAACCCAGACGAGTTGTGGTTAATCGTCATCCTGGAAGCCCATGCCCAGGTCAATCTGCATACCATTCGTGGTTTGTGGGGACATGGGGAGCGCATGACCGAGTACATAATCCGGCGCGGTTTGTTACCCAAGCCATTGGTAGATGAGGTCTGGCAGAAGTGGTCGGCTCAGGCACGACCCGCCGAGATGTTTGAAGGCCAGAGTGCTGACCAGGTGCTGTTTGCCGAGGTGCGTCGCCTGACTGACTTATGTGGTTAATACGGTTGCTTCTTGCGGCCGCGCCAGACATTCCCTTATTCAAACCGTTCTCACCGCTACCCCATCAGATAACCGGTTGCCCCCATCCCTAACGGAACCTATCAGGTGAGAACCGTCTTCTATCTCCCCAGCCATCCCATAGCAGGAGTAAACCATCATGTCAGACGATGATTTTGCCGACCCCATCGAGGGCGAATTTGAGCCGCTTGATACCCCCACCCCCAACCATCCCCGTTTTACTCTGGAAGAGCCTATCCAGATGCGGGCTACCAAAGTCGGTTATGAGCGCAAGTTCAACCTGGGCGACTACAACGCCCTGACCGCCGATATCCTTATCTGGCTGCGGGTGGCCGTGCCAGAAGGAGAAGCCTTCGATTTACATGGGGCCATCGGTCGCACCAAACAGATGGCCCGTGACAATGTCCGTGCCCAATATCTCCACGCCAGAGGTAAAGAGGAAGCCATCTTCTTGGGACTGCTTCCCCCGGACAACGGCCAACCCGACCCGGTCTACGTGCGCACTGTCAGCGTCAGTCTGACTTATCGGGTGAACCTGGGCAACTATGATTCCATCTGCCCCAGCTACACCGATTGGAGCGATGTGCGCCACGTCAGCCATAGCCCTGGTGAACTTCACATGGCCCTGGAGCGGATGTGGGCGTCGTTGTGGGCACGGGTTGACGATGAAATCAGACGAGCAAGGGGTTTGGGGCCAGACCCGGATGCCTTCTTTGGTCTCCCCTTGATTGAAGTCGAAGACCTGACCAACAACGGCCCGGCTGATAATGGCACCACCATGCCACACATCCCCCTGGCTCTGCCAGCACCGGTGCTCAACGGGAGCCAACACCGATGACCAGCCTACCCCTCACCCTGGAGAAGCGTTATTCCGTACTCCTTCCCCCAACCGCCATCGTTCGTATTTTGCTGGTGGGTGTTGGGGGAACCGGTTCCTGGTTGGCTCTGTCATTAGGTCGCCTGGCGTATCATGCCCGGCAGAAAGGGATCACTTTCCATCTGACCTTCATTGATCCAGACCGATTAGAAAACAAAAATATCGGCCGTCAGGCATACGCTCCCATTGAGATGGGTCTCAATAAGGCTGAAACGATGGCCTGGCGGCAGAATCTGGCGTTGGGGTTAGATATTTCAGCCATCGCAGCCCCGTTTACCCTGGATGTCGGCAAAGCCTGGTATACCCCACACGCACCAGAGGCCAGCCAGTTAATCATTGGCGCGGTAGATAACCACCTGGCCCGGCGAGCCATCGCCCAGTTTGTGACGGAGATGCGCGGCCGCGTTTGGTGGCTCGATGGCGGCAATGCTCGAAGCAACGGTCAGGTTCTCATCGGCAACCTGGCCGAGAAGAAGCAGTTCCAGGTGGATGAGATGGGATTGTGCCGGGGGCTGCCGCTGCCTTCCACTCAAGAACCGGGTCTGCTCGAACCCGATCCGGCTCCCCAACCACTAGCCTGTGCCGAGATGGCCGAACGAGAGGAACAATCACTCCTGGTAAACGCCCAGGTGGCCGCCATTGCCGGGCAGTATGTGGCTGACTTCAGCCTCAAAAGGCGGCTGGAGCAATACGCTACCTATTTCAATCTGGAGCCGGTGATGGTAAGCCGCAGCTTGACCGCGAACCAGGTGGAACATTTAGCTAGAGGATGGAGCGAGAGCTAGAGGAGAGGTGAGAGGATAGAGCGAGAGCTAGAAAAGAAGCTAGAGAGAGGAAAAGCCTTCCCCTCTAGCTCTCTAGCTCTCCCCTCTAGCTCTAGCTACGACGAGGTGATAGATGCCCAAAAAACAAATATTTGCCCAATGGAAAGTAGAGGTAAACGCCCATGTCATGGCACGGGCGGGTTTATTCGCTGATGACCTGCCCGATGTACCTTACTATGACTGGTTTGAGGACGGTTGCTCTCCGCAAGAGGCAGCCGAAATGGCTCTGGAAGAGAGTGGTTTCCCGATGGACCTGACCGAAGACGAAGAAGGGGATTTTGAGTCTGAAGGCAGAATGGTGATTTGTCTGACAAAGCGTTTGTCCCCCCTTAGTTGTTGGGTTCTTGAGAAACAAGACCATGAAGAATATCTTTGTTCCTACTTACTAGAAGTAATCTCCCCCTACGCGGCCGCGAGATAATCAGGGGATAGCGTTGAGCAAACATCATTTCGCGGCCGCGTATCCCCCCACCCCCACATTCGCATCTATGCCATTATCTTGGATGAATCCAAAGGAAGTCTGGCTATTTTACCCAGCCATAATTTCCCCCTTTCCATCCCAGATAACCCCTCAACGAACAAACCCTATGAACAAAATAACCCGTTCGCAACTCAAGCTCCACGAGCAAGCCGAACAGCTTCTCTGGGGCAGTGATAAACCCCTGACCCATGACGAGGTGGCCTTCTGTCTGGAACATTGGGATCCTCGTGCTCTGTCCGGGAAACATGTGGCGAAAAACCAGGCCTACTTTACCCCTCTGCCTCTGGCTATGGACACGGCCCTTTATGTGGGTGGTGAGGGACGACGGGTGGTAGACATCGGGGCTGGGATTGGCCGGTTGGCCTATGGCGTTTTGTGCGCTAATCGCTGGTCTACGCAGGTGCAGGTGACAGCCGTGGAACTTAACGCGGAGTACGTGAAAGTAGGCCAACGGCTCCTGCCCGAAGTAACTGGGGTGCAAGCTGACTTTTATGACCAGACGACCTGGTTGGCTCTGCCTCAGTTTGATGAGGCGATCAGCAACCCGCCTTTTGGGGATGTGATAACGGATTGTGATACGGATTGGATTGGCTACCGCGGCCCGGCCGGGTTGATGGCGGCGGCCATTGGGTTAAAGGTGACGCGACTGGGCATCACCATGATTCTGCCGCAAACCTACACCCCTTACCGGTTTAGCGGCCGCGTGTCCGGTCAGAACATCACCACCCACACCCATGTACGAGCTTTGGCCCAGTTCATGGCAAGGCATCCTCAGATGGATTGGGGCCACTTGAGCCTGGACGCCGATCTCCCCGATTACAAGGGTGGCTGGCGAGGGGCTTCGCCGGTGGTGGAGATTGTCTCTCTTACTGACCGGGATGCGGAAAGACTGACGCGGCCGCGACCCGTGACCCAAAGACCCGCGATTCCCATTCCCCGACCCAGGCTAGTGGGGCTGGAAACATAAGGCGTTCCCCCTTTTCCAGAAAAGCCTGACCCAACAGGGCGAGGATAAAGCGCGAGAAGGTCAGGCCCTAACGGGCTGGAGAAGGTGAAAATGAAACATTATTGGTCCGGCACGACCAGTGATACTGCCAACGGGCATTTTCGCCCGGTCGCTTTGTCGCCGCGTCGCCGTAATGCCGTGTCGCCACGTCGGGTATATCCCCCTACGCTACCCTGTGGTATGATTCCGTGCTTTGCCTGATACCGAGGTTCATTATTTTATGAGCCAAACCGAACCACCCCAGCCCATCACGTCCCATGATCGTATCTTCGGGAGTTTTTGCATCGTTTCTTGCCCGATTTCCTGCGCCTGTTCTTTCTGATGAGGCTGCCCGCCTGAACTTTGCCACCCTTGCCTTTCCCGATAAAGAACTCATCATCAACCTGCCACGGCAGAAATTACGCATTACCGACCTGATGGCTCAGGTGCAAACCTGGTCAATGAGCCAGAAACGATTATTGTCCATATCGAAGTCGAGGAAGAAGAAGAAGATAGCCGTGCCACAAAGGATAATTGAATATTACGGGCTGACGCGACTGCTTTCTACGCACAGCCGGTGTTGCCGCTGGCTCTGCTCTTGCCCAAACCCCAGGCGTGGTGGCCTGCATTGGCACCATAAAGAGACGCTGTTTGGGCATCGAATTGGTCGTTTTCGTCAGGGCAGGTGGGCTTACGTGATTTACCAGCCGACGAGTACATCAAACGGGATGACCCGGTCGCGGCCGCGTTGTCGGTGATGATGAAACCGGGCGTGAAGTTACGCGGCCGCGCACGTTGGGTGAAGTTGGCGGAGTTGAAGATAACGGCCCTGTTGAAAGTGAATGAGAGTGACTTGACAGAGGCGACAAACGGTTTTTAATGAGTTTCGTAGAGACCTAGGTACCGAAATGAAACTCTACCGAGGATATACGAGGTGAGTCATGGAAGCTTTAGTCGATGTGGGAACTGATGTAGTACGAGCAGATCGAACAAAAGGGTAT
>JADJUV010000195.1 GCA_016716885.1 Candidatus Trichofilum aggregatum
TCTTTTGTTCTTGAAAATAAGGATAGTATAATTAGCCTAATCGTAGCCAACCCTAACTTAGTGGTGGCATCATGTTGATTGGTCGTGAACGTGAACTCAGTGAATTAAATAGTGTTTCCGGAGCGCGTTCTGCTCGATTGGTCGCTGCCTTTGGTCGGCGACGGTTGGGTAAAACAACTTATGCTGGTTCACTGGGCCCAAACCAGCGGTTTACCTTGTTTGTATTGGGTTGGGTCTCATTTTCCGGCCAAGGTTTTGTTGGCTGAATTTTCCCAGAAGGTATGGCAACAGGGCAAGCCTGGTAGATGGGTATCGCGGATTCAGTTAAACGGTTTGGTCCGAAGCTTTTGAAATGTTAGCTGAGACTTGTCAGGAAAACAGCGACATATCGTGATTCTGGATGAATTCCCAGGCGCGTTCACTCAGAACCTGGTTTATAATCAGAAAAAGCGGTGGCGGCGGTGGCGGCGTGTGGCCACCTGTTCCCGCTGCACGTGCCTATCTTTGCCGCTTCCCCACATTCTTAACACTACCTGCCTTCTTCCTAAAATGCCTGGGATCATTCCTCAGGATTTAGTAACGTACATACATTATTATGTGGTAGTCATTATGGATGAAATAGAACGTTTATTGAACAGACCGCCTCTCTCTGGCCGTATGGTTGGTCCCTTGCGAATTCACCCCCTGCCCTTTTCCGTTACCCGTCCAATTCTTCCCTGGCTAAATGAAGAAGAAAAGAAGTAGCCGTCTACACTATTTTGGGGTTAACCTAACCTGGAACAGTTTACCGATGAACTATCTGTGATGGATAACTTGAGAGCCAACTGTATAAAGAAGACATTATTCACACCGAGCCCAACTATCTAGTGAGTGAACAGGTGCGCGATCAGGCGGATCCGCAATCGGTCTTGAAAGCGATTGGCGAAGAAGGGTGATCAGGCGGACCCCGAGTAACAGGCGAAATTCGCCCATGGTTCTGGGCGGATCCTTATCTGGCTAGTTGGTGGAGATGGACAATGCGCAGAGAACTTCCACCGGTTACAGTTCCCCCGGATAACCGTCTGTCTCCCGTTTGAGCCGTTATCTTCTGGCTGATAACTACGGTTTTATTTTCGTTTCGTGCGAGCGAATCTTGACTTGATTGCCCAAAAACTATACCTGGAACTGGAAGAACGGCTGGCTGAACAATTTACGATCATTTGTCGGTATGACCACGTTTGAAGAACTGTGCCAGGAGTGGGTGTTAATGCAGGCTCGCCAACGAAACTGCTTTGCTGTTGAACTGGTGCAGGGCACATTGGGGCGGAAATGTGCAGGTGAATGTAGCCGCAGATTAACTGGCGCGAGAGAGCTATCTTACTTGGCGAGAAGCGAAATGGCAGGCCAAATCAGTTGAGACGTAGCCTTATTCACCCGAACTATTGGAAGAAAAAACCCTAAGACCAGGTGTGTTTACTTGAAAGCGAGGAATGGGTGGCGTGTTTATTACATTATTCAGATCATAATGGTTTACTGAAGCCGCCGAGGCTCTGTTTGAAGGCACCATGTTTTGTTGGATGATTTAAAACGGTTAGATGAGGATTTAAGTCAGGCAGAGATAACATGACGAATGAGTCTCCGCTTGGATGTAAACGATAATTGTATTTCTGTCGGTGTGGCACTTGATACCCCATTTGTTGAGAGCTAGAAGATAAGGCAGAGCGAGAGAGAAATATTTTCCTCTCGCTCCTTTTATTGGCAGAGCAACCATGAACCATCTTATTCTGCAATTCGTGCATCTGGAAAACCTGCTGGCCGAGGCTGTGGGAGCCGACGCTTTTGCGGGTTCATGTTTTGGAGAAAACACGGACAACCACCACTCATGGCCTGACGTGGCAGGAGATAACCCTTGGTCTTTGCGTCCGAGCCATTGCTCCCGGTCAGCGCGTTCTTTCCTGGTATCACCCGATAGACAAGTTTGGTTTTTATGCCCTGAGAAGCCATCTGGTCAGGGCGTTCCCCAGAACAAGAGCGGGTATGAAGCCGCCTGGCAGATGGCCCGCCAGCAGAAGCTGACCTGGTACAGTGCCTACGCCAGAATGAGTACATCGTCACTACCGATGGCCTGATGGAGCTGGATGTCACCAATTTCTTGTTAGGTGTGACTGATCTCATCCCTCTGCCTCCCGTTTCTGGCCAAGACACAAACTCAGGTAGTAGCGGTAGGATAAGGGTTGGCCCAGGCCGATTCTCCCCTTGCCGACCCTGATGTGGAGAGTGCCATGAACGACCTACAAACTATTGATCTCACTTTACGCATTACTTGTGAAAGCCGTGACGCCGTCCGCTTTCCCCCCACGACGGCGACCTCGAGGACTGTTTGTCGGGCAGTAGCTGAAGCGTTGGGTTTAGAGGGCGTTTTCATGTGGCTCTCCACACCATCGCCTGGCCCACAAGGGAGAAGCTGACACAGATAATGCCGAGACCAGGTCATAAGGAGAATGAGCCGATGCCATGCGCCAATTACCGTTGTTTCCCCAGCCGTTACCCTGGCCGATGGCCGAATTTGTGGCCCACTCCCCGCTGATGCCCCCATTATTGTTTCCAACGGTGTCGGCATTGATTCGGTCGCCCTGCTCGTTGAACTGCGCCGTCTGAATCTCAGACCTTCAGCCATCGTCACAGCCCTGGTAGGTCGGGATGAGTACGGCAACGAACATCGTCGCTTCTACCAATACCTGCCTGTGCTGGAACAGTGGCTCGCCGAAGTCCGTTTTCCTCCTATCACCTATGTCTGGTACGAGATGAAGCGGCAGGCCAAACATTTCCCCTACGCCAGCCTGGCCGGGAACTGCCTGGCCAACCGCACCCTGCCGTCTATCAGCTTTCGTCGTCATCACAGCTGTAGCTTGAAATTCAAAGGGGAGCGGATTGACCGCTGGGTGACGGAACAGTACGGCGACCGGCCCTGTTATCGTCTGGTGGGTTATGACCTGGATGAAGAACGGCGTGCGGCTCGTTTTTCAGCACAAGCTCCAGGCACAGGCCCGCGGAGCCGGGATGTCTATGTGCATCCGCTACAACTGCTGGGCCTTAACCGCGCCGATTGTGAGCAGAGCATCGCGGCCGCGGGACTGCCCTCACCCGGCCTTTCCTCTTGTGTCTTTTGTGCCTCGATGCGCCCGGAAGAGGTAGATGAACTGAACCCGGACGAGTTGTGGCTCATCGTCATCCTGGAAGCCCATGCCCAGGTGAATCTTCATACCATTCGTGGTTTGTGGGGACATGGCGAGCGGATGACCGAGTACATTATCCGGCGCGGTTTGTTACCCAAACAACTGGTAGACGAGGTCTGGCAGAAGTGGTCGGCTCCGGCACGACCTGCCGAGATGTTTGAAGGCAAGAGTGCTGACGAGGTGCTGTTTGCCGAGGTGCGTCGCCTGACTGACTTATGTGGTTAATACGGTTGCTTCTTGCGGCCGCGCCAGACATTCCCTTATTCAAACCGTTCTCACCGCTACCTCATCAGATAACCGGTTGCCCCATCCCTAACGGAACCCATCAGGTGAGAACCATCTTCCATCTCCCCAGCCACCCCATAGCAGGAGTAAACCATCATGTCAGACGATGATTTTGCCGACCCCATCGAGGGCGAATTTGAGCCGCTTGATACCCCCACCCCCAACCATCCCCGTTTTACTCTGGAAGAGCCTATCCAGATGCGGGCCACCAAAGTGGGTTACGAGCGTAAATTCAACCTGGGCGACTACAACGCCCTGACCGCCGATATCCTCATCTGGCTGCGGGTAGCCGTGCCAGAAGGTGAAGGCTTCGATTTGCATGGGGCTATCGGTCGCACCAAACAGATGGCCCGTGACAATGTCCGTGCCCAATATCTCCGTGCCAGAGGCAAAGAAGAAGCCATCTTCTTGGGACTGCTTCCCCCGGACAACGGCCAACCCGACCCGGTCTACGTGCGCACCGTCAGCGTCAGTCTGACTTATCGGGTGAACCTGGGCAACTATGATTCCATCTGCCCCAGCTACACCGATTGGAGCGATGTGCGCCACGTCAGCCATAGCCCAGGGGAACTTCACATGGCCCTGGAGCGGATGTGGGCGTCGTTGTGGGCCAGGGTAGACGATGAAATCAGACGAGCACGAGGTTTGGGGCCAGACCCGGATGCCTTCTTTGGTCTGCCCTTGATTGAAGTCGAAGACCTGACTCAGAGCGACCCAGATGGTAATGGCACCACCATGCCACACATTCCCCTGGCTCTGCCAGCACCGGTGCTCAACGGGAGCCAACACCGATGACCAGCCTACCCCTCACCCTGGAGAAGCGTTATTCCGTACTCCTTCCCCCAACCGCCATCATTCGTATTTTGCTGGTGGGCGTCGGGGGAACCGGTTCCTGGTTGGCTCTGTCATTAGGCCGCCTGGCGTACCATGCCCGGCAGAAAGGGATCACCTTCCACCTGACCTTCATTGATCCAGACCGGTTAGAAAACAAAAATATCGGCCGTCAGGCATACGCTCCCATTGAGATGGGTTTGAATAAGGCTGAAACGATGGCCTGGCGGCTGAATCTGGCGTTGGGACTCGACATCTCGGCTATCTCAGCCCCGTTTACCCTGGAAGTAGGCAAAACCTGGTATACCCCACACGCACCAGAGGCCAGCCAGTTAATCATTGGCGCGGTAGATAACCACCTGGCCCGGCGAGCCATAGCCCAGTTTGTGACGGAGATGCGCGGCCGCGTCTGGTGGCTCGATGGCGGCAATGCCCGAAGCAACGGCCAGGTTCTCATCGGCAACCTGGCCGAGAAGAAGCAGTTCCAGGTAGACGCGATGGGCCTCTGCCGGGGACTGCCCCTGCCATCCATCCAAGAACCGGGTCTGCTCGAACCCGACCCGGCTCCCCAACCCCTGGCCTGTGCCGAGATGGCCGAACGAGAGGAACAGTCGCTCCTGGTGAACGCCCAGGTGGCCGCCATTGCCGGGCAGTATGTGGCTGACTTCAGCCTCAAAAGACGGCTGGAGCAATGCGCTACCTATTTCAATCTGGAGCCGCCGGTGATGGTGAGTCACAGATTGACCGAGAGCCGGGTGGAACAGTTAGCTAGAGGATGGAGCGAGAGCTAGAGGAGAGGTGAGAGGATAGCAGCTAGAGAGCGAGAGGAGAGCAGAGCAAGAGGAAAAGCGCTCTGCTCTCTCCTCTAGGCTCTGCCTCTAGCCTCTATCCCTCTAGCTCTAGCTACATGAGGTGATAGATGTCCCAAAAACAAACATTTGCCCAATGGAAAGTAGAGGTAAACGCCCATGTCATGGCACGGGCGGGTTTATTCGCTGATGACCTGCCCGATATGCCTTACTACGACTGGTTTGAAGATGGTTGCTCTCCGCAAGAGGCGGCGGAGATGGTTCTGGAAGAGAGCGGCTTCCCGATGGACCTGACCGAAGACGAAGAAGGGGATTTTGAGTCCGAAGGCGAATGGTAATTTCGTCTGACAAAAGCGTTTGTCCCCCCTGGTTGTTGGGTTCTTGGGAAACAAGACCCTGAAGAAGGCCTTTGTTCCTGCTTGCTAGAAGCAATTTCTCCCTACGCGGCCGCGAGATAACCAACAGATAGCGTTGAGCAAACATCATTTCGCGGCCGCGTATGCCCCACCCCCACATTCCCATCTATGCCATTATCTTGGATGAATCCAAAGGAAGTCTGGCTGTTTTACCCAGCCCTGATTTCCCCCTTTCCATCCCAGATAACCCCTCAACGAACAAACCCTATGAGCAAAATAACCCGTTCGCAACTCAAGCTCCACGAGCAAGCCGAACAGCTTCTCTGGGGCAGTGATAAACCCCTGACCCATGACGAGGTCGCCTTCTGCCTGGAACATTGGGATCCTCGTGCCCTGTCGGGGAAACATGTGGCGAAAAACCAGGCCTACTTTACCCCCCTGCCTCTGGCTATGGACACGGCTCTTTATGTGGGTGGTGAGGGACGACGGGTGGTAGACATCGGGGCCGGGATTGGCCGGTTGGCGTATGGCGTTTTGTGCGCTAATCGTTGGTCTACGCAGGTGCAGGTGACGGCCGTGGAACTCAATGCCGAGTATGTGAAAGTAGGCCAGCGGCTCCTACCCGAAGTGAATTGGGTGCAGGCCGATTTTTATGACCAGGCCACCTGGTTGGCTCTGCCCCAGTTTGATGAGGCCATCAGTAATCCACCGTTTGGCGATGTGGTGACGGACTGTGATACCGATTGGCTTGGCTACCGTGGCCCGGCCGGGTTGATGGCGGCGGAAATCGGGTTGAAGGTGACGCGGTTGGGTATCACCATGATTCTGCCGCAAACCTACACCCCCTACCGGTTCAGCGGCCGCGTGTCCGGTCAGAACATCACCACCCACACCCATGTACGAGCTTTGGCCCAGTTCATGGCCAAACATCCCGAGCTGGAATGGGGCCACTTGAGCCTGGACGCCGCTCTCCCCGATTACAAATCAGGCTGGCGAGGGGCTTCGCCGGTGGTGGAGATTGTCGCGCTGACTGACCGGGATACGGAACGGCTGACGCGGCCGCGACCCCGTGACCCAAAGACCCGCGATTACTATTCCCCGGCCCAGGCTAGTGGGTCTGGAAACATAAGGCGTTCCCCCTTTTCCAGAGAAGCCTGACCCAACAGGGTGAGGATAAAGCGTCAGAAGGTCAGGCCCTAACGGGCTGGAAAAGGTGAAAATGAAACACTATTGGCCCGGCACGACCGGTGATACTGCCAACGGGCATAATCTGACATTTTTCGCCCTGTCGCCGTGTTGCCGTGTCGCCACGTCGGGTATATCCCCCTACGCTACCCTGTGGTATGATTCCGTGCTTGCCCGATAGCGAGGTAATTATTCTATGAGCCAAACCGAACCACCCAAGCCCATCACGTCCCATGATCGTATCTTCAAGGAGTTTCTGCATCGTTTCTTGCCCGATTTCCTGCGCCTGTTCTTTCCTGATGAGGCCGCCCGCCTGAACTTCGCTACCCTTGCCTTTCTCGATAAAGAACTCATCATCAACCTGCCCCGGCAGAAATTGCGCATTACCGACCTGATGGCTCAGGTGCAAACCTGGGCCAATGTGTCGGAAACCATTATTGTCCATGTCGAAGTTGAGGCGAAGAAGAAGATAGCCGTGCCACAAAGGATGTTCGAATATTATGGGCTGATGCGATTGCTCTACGCACAGCCTGTGTTGCCGCTGGCTCTGCTCTTGCAGCCCCAGGCGGGTGGCCTGCATTGGCACAATTACAAAGAGACGTTGTTTGGGCACGAATTGGTTCGTTTTCGTTATGGGCAGGTGGGTTTACGCGATTTACCAGCCGACGAGTACATCAAACGGGATGACCCGGTCGCGGCCGCGCTGTCGGTGATGATGAAACCGGGCGTGAAGTTACGCGGCCGCGCTCGTTGGGTGAAGTTGGCGGAGTTAAAGATAACGGCCCTACTGAAAGTGAATGAGAGTGACTTGACAGAGGGCGACAAACGGTTTTTAATGAGTTTCGTAGAGACCTATGTACCGAATGAAACTCTACCGGTCGATATACGAGGTGAGGTAATGGAAGCATTAGCCGATGTGGAATTGATGTGGCACGAGCGGATTGAACAGCAGGGTATTCAGCAGGGCAAACAGCAACGGACGCAAGAGCTAATTTTGCGCCTGCTGCGCAAGAAATTTGGTCGCGTGCCAGACGTTGTCGTTCAGAAAGTGCAAGTGATAGACGATGTGGACATCCTGGATCAACTCTTTGACCAAGCCCTGATGGCTGATTCTTTAGCTGAGATAGATATCCTTGCTTGAAGGTGAAGTGATGGAAGCTTTAGCGGATGTGGAATTGATGTGGCATGAGCGGATTGAGCAGAAAGCCCGATCTGATGAAAAACAGCAAATGATCTTTCGCCTGTTACAACGTAAGTTTGGAACCGTGCCCAAAGCTATTGTTGAGAAAATCAAGGCAATAAATGAGCCAATCGCTTTGGACAAGTTATTTGATCAAGCGGTTATGGCAGAGTCTTTAGCCGAGATAGAGATCCTTGTTTGATGGTGACCTTATGGAAGCATTAGCCGATGTGGAATTAATGTGGCACGAGCGAATTGAGCAGAAGGGTGTCGAGAAAGGCATTCAACAAGGCATTCAACAAGGCATTCAACAAGGCATCCAACAAGGTATCCAGCAGGGTATTCAGCAGGGCAAACAGCAACGCACACAAGAGCTAATTTTGCGCCTGCTACGCCAGAAGTTTGGTCGTGTGCCCGAAGTTGTTGTTCAGAAAGTACAAGTGATAGACGATGTGGACATTCTGGAACAACTTTTCGACCAGGCCCTGATGGCTGATTCTTTAGTTGAGATAGTTATCCTGGCTTGAAGGTGAAGTGATGGAAGCTTTACCAGATGTCGAATTGATGTGGCATGAGCGGATCGAACAAAAGGGTATCGAAAAAGGCATCCAACAAGGTATCCAGCAGGGTATTCAGCAGGGCACACAAGAGCTAATTTTGCGCCTACTGCGCCAGAAGTTTGGTCGCGTGCCCGAAGTTGTTGTTCAGAAAGTACAAGTGATAGACGATCTGGATATTCTGGAAGAACTTTTCGACGAGGGACTGATGGCGGACACTTTATCCGAGATTAAATCACTCGCCTGATATGCCAGACAACTCACGGTTGTGACTGCTCTGCGGTCATGGACTTCCCCAAAAATAACTCAAAGGCAACCCTTACCGGTTGCCTTTTTTGTTGCCCATTATTTGCTCTCACGAGGTGACATATGCCAACCATCCGCATCTTCCACAATCCTGACTTTCTCGCCTATCGTGGCAACCATGACCACATCATCCTGCCTGACAATCCCATTGCCACGATTAAACTGCCTGATATGCCAACGCCTGAACACGCGTTGCAAACGACCTACCACTTGAGCCAACATTTGGAATCGCCCTGGTGGCTGAATCCTGAAGTGCAACTCCATGTACGGAGTACATCTGTTGGCGATGTGTTGGCGGATGAAGCTGATAACCGTTTTGTCGTCGAGAGCCTGGGTTTCCAGCCTTTCACCCCCCTTCCCCAACGCGTGACCTGGCAAGATTCTAGCCCTGGTGATGTGGTGGGTACACCTGAAAGTGGTGAGTACGTCATCATCGCCCGGCGGTTGGAGCGCAAATGGCGGGCACGGCGGTTGGCTGAGACCATTCCCCAGGCGATGGTCTGGGCGGATGGCCACCGGCATTGGGCGGTGGTTGTGCCTTATATGCAATAGCCCAAACGCGGCCGCGTTTCACCCTTTTTCACTCAGAGCCGAAAACGCCTTAATGCGGCCGCATTCGCCTCTGTTCCTCTAACGAAACAAAACCCCCACGCGGCC
>JADJUV010000196.1 GCA_016716885.1 Candidatus Trichofilum aggregatum
GACAACACCTACACCCGCAACCAACTTATTGATATTCGCGTCAGTTCTAGGCATGGTTATCCCTGGTTGGGAACAGGCCGTTCTAGCCATGAACATCGGCGCAAAAAGCCCAAAGCCACCATTCCCGCCCGACCCGGTCTCTTGGGGCGGAAGGGGGACAAGGGCTCACTTCCCGCAACGCCGTCCTGCTCACGGAAATAGAACTGCTGTAGGTGAAACCCGGTTCGCCCGAAGCTCCCACTGAAACCGATGAAGCCGAGTCTTGACCCCCACGGAAACCGGTCCGCACAACATGGATTTGTTGGTTGGGGATGGGATACAACCCCAAAGCGGGTGGCGGCGTTGCCACCTGAATTCAGTGCACCGCTGGCCGGAAGATGGCACAAAATTGACAGTTCCATTGACCGCGACGAACCGATCACCCTTTCGTTAGACAAGGCGGTGATCCTGCGGGATGAAGGCATCGCGACCATGAACGTCGGCGGTAAACGGCAACTCATCATTCCCCGGCCCTGGCTTATGGCGAAACAGGCTACAGCGGTGTCATTCCCCCAACGCCACGCTCATTTTTGATATAGAACTACTCGACTACCATCCCCGCTGCGGCCGCGCCCCCGGAATATGATGAAGCGGATCCACGACCACCGAGTCCGGTCTGCAATACCGCGATTTGATTGTCGGTGAAGGGGAACCCTGAAGTGGGCAAACCGTTGTCGTCCATTACACGGGCTGGCTGACAGATACGACCAAATTTGATAGCTCGCTGGACCGCGGTCGCACCCCTTCGAGTCCCCTCGGTCAGGCGGTTATTCGCTGGTTGATGAAGGTGTGGCCACCATGCAAGTGGGGGGGCACACGCCTGCTCGTCATTCCCTCTAACCTGGCTTATGGCGACGCGGGTCAGGGTCAATCCCCCGGCGCAACCCCTCATCTTCACCGTCGAACCCACTGAAGTTCGCTTCAAAGAAACAGAATGGATGAACACGGATGGGACGGACTAAAAAAGAAAATGCGGTTATCCGTGAAATCCGTGTCCCAAAAATCTCTTTCAGCCTAACAAAGTACGAGCCGTGTCCTCTCACCGCCAGCGCCAGGGCCACAATCCGCACCTTAAACTTCGGGTCCGGGCTGGGAATCGGCGTCAACTCCGTTTTAATCTCACAACCCGGCGGATTCAGCTTCCAGCTGCACCGCCCGCAACAAAACCCCACCGTCACCATCAACCGAACTCAGCCGCACCCGCCCGCAGGTAAGTGCGTGTGGCCCTGAGCGAATACGGCGCAAAACACCCCACCTCCGCCGGTGCTCGTTACGCGGCGGGACATAACGATCATCAAACTGCCACGGGTCCGGGAAAACTTGGTAAGAAATGGGCCAACCCATTGGCCATGACCTGCTGCCCCGCTTCCACCCGATGTCCGGCAAACGTAAACGGCTTCACCACCCCACGCGGCGTAAACGGGGCCACCGGACAGCGGCGCAGCGTCTCAATCGTCGCCCCTATAACGCCTGGAGTTTGGGTAGAGTTCGTGCCAGGGGAATGCCAGCCGCAAAATGTTCATCCACTTCCGGCAAAATCCGTGCTAACACATCCGGGTGGTGTTTAGGGCATACACCATAAACCCCATCGTATTGGCAACCGTATCCATCCTTGGCAAAAAAATGGGCCACCGTCGCCGCCAAAATGTCATCTTCCAACAACAAATCACCTTCCCAATACGGGCACAACAACAAATCATCAATCAAATCAGGTCGCGCCCTCACCGCTGGTACGATGGGCGCCACCACCTGGCGCGCCATCGCCATCACCTCACGCTTGGCACGGCGGGTAACGAGGCAGATGCAGCACCAGGCGCGGCCACCGTTCTTGATGGTAAAACACATTCAGCAAGGTGCTGAGATAAATACGAATGGCATCAAAATGAGGGCCAGAACTGTGACTGGTGAGCGCCACGCCCAACTGTTCCGGTGACGAGCCGCCGTAACCGATCCTTCACAAAACCGTCTCACCGACACGCCATTGGGCCGCCCGCTTTGAGTCAAGTCGGCAAAATGCTCCAGGTGTGGGGCTAACCCCCCTTTGGAGTAGCCGCGCTGCATCACTTTCCGCATGTGCCGGTGGGCCGGGCCGTCTATGGCAACCAGGAAATTAGGCGACCCCATCTCGGCGGCAAATTCGCCAAAAAGCGGCTCACTGGAGAGGTATTCTTCGCTCACCTGCGCCATAAACCGGTTGGCTTCCAGCCCGGCCACCACAAATTGCTGGTTGGCGGCCTGGATGCGGAAAAATCGGCCCCAATTTGTGGTACGCATCGAGAAATAGTTCAACGGGACGGTCTAAAAAATCGAGGGGCGTTGCCGAGCAGAGGCAAGCCTGGATATTTGGGGGCAGCGGCGCGTGTGGATGCGCCCCTTCCCAAATGGCGGTTTCGCTCATGGGTCTACCTTTTATTTGTTGTGCTCCGGGCGGGTTCGCGGCCGCAAGGCCCACTCTGCCTGTGTTCAGTCTCAGAGAGGTGGCTGCCCCAAAACGTCTACTACGGAGCAACGATGCGATCAGGCGTTAGAGCGGCTGACCAGGGATACGATGGTAAAGACAAGTGTAATTATTGAAAGAAATGGTGTCCCGCGCAAAGCGGGTGTTCACTCTCTCAGGGGAGATTAACAGGGGAGAGCAAGGCGGGAAATAGGAAGATGCTCCCGAAGGGGGCGACAGGGGGGGGGGTTAGCAGTAAGAGTAGTCAGTAGTCAGTAGTCAGACATTGACCCGTGGTGAGTTCCCAGGAGTTCCTACAAATCTACGTCTTTTCCAAGAGTTCGCTTGAAAAAGGTGTCTCTGGGAATAGGCTGAACACGGATAAGCCAAACATCGGTGTTTTCTCTCATCCGTGTATTAAGATTCAAACTTCCATTTTTCGAGGCGACAATATTGTCGTGCTGGCGCGTAAGTGCCCACAAGTTCCCGAGTTGAGGTTTCCGCGAGGCCCCGTCTCCCTTACGGCTCGATGACGATTTGGCGGATGAGTTTGATGACGCTGAGGGTAAGGGCCTGGCCGGTGGTGGTGTACGCGGCCGCATCCCCTCCCCACCGCACATACAAAACCGGCATCCAACGTCAGGGCGCGCAGACAAGGCATCCCCTTCACCCGTACAGTTCCAGGATGTCCAGTTCCCCCGCACTGGTGGTAAACACATCCAACAGCAGCGCGTCCGAGTGCGGGTTGAACCATAGGCCAGAGGTGTCGTTCGCGGCCGCGTCCAGCACAATCACATACGCCGGTAACAACGGGGCCGACGGCAGCATCGGGTTGAGCCGGGCAAAATTCTCCGGGTCGGCCAGGAACGCCTGCGCCTCAGCCGGAGTGCCCGCCCAGGCGATGAGCAGCATCGAACGGATGGGGTTGACGTTTTGCGCCTGCCACACCTGCGCCAACTCCAACAGCAAGGCCGTGCTGGGGATGTTGCTGCCACCTTGCTTTCGTCCAGGCGCAGGGCCGGATCACAAGCCAGGATCACAACGACTTCCTCAGCTAGCCCCGACCCATAACCTGATTTGAAGGCGATGAGGCTGGTCTGGCTGAGGGGTTGCGGCCGCGCCAGGGACACCTGCATCGTCATCTGCACATCCCACTCCCGACCAAACCAGCTATCGCCTTGTTGGCTCACCGGCCTCATCCGGGTTTACCAAATCGGCCACTGTTTAGCCCGACCCGCTGCAGAAACCGCTCGGTGGCGGAGCGGCTCAGGCGCATGATGGGCAGAGCGGGGTTGCGGAGATAGTTCGCGGCCGCGTCCTCGGCATAGTGTGTTTCTGATGTTACTTCCGCCTCATCCGTTAGCCAGATGACCCCTTGTGCCCCCCGGCGCAGGGCTTCGGTGGCAAAAGTGGGCGGGGCGTTGCTTTCCAGTAAGACGGCAATGCGGCCGCGCAACGACAATCTCCCCAATCCGTCCCCGACGCATCCGCTAAACCCCACAAAGGTCAGGGGGCCGTGACGTGGCCGCCGCCACCATGCCCTGCACCAAAAACCAAACTCCTCATCCGCCACGAAGGTGGTTGGGGGCTGCCTCAGCAGCCAACAGGGCCAGGGTGGGGGGTGAGGGTTGGCTGCACCCACCATTGCCCCGTGGCCTGAGCAAAAATAAGCCGTGGAGAACCCCCTTCTGGACGCCAGCCCCGATCCCAATCAGAAGCCGTGAACTGTTGCGCCAGATAAGCGGCGGGTTCATTGTGGCCCATCGCATCCAGATGGAGCGCATCCAGCCCTTGCAAAATCGTCGCCTCGGTTTCGGCCTCTGTTCCGGTGAAGGTTTGGGCGACCTTTTGGTAAGAGGATTTGGGGCCAGTGTAATCCAGCACGAAGGCGGAAAGGGCGACCAGGGCGACCAGCACCAAAATCATACGGCGGCGCAGCAGAAAACTGGTGTTGACGCTGGCCTTATCGAGCAATGTCCGCAGCCCCTCGCCAAAAATATTTAGCCCCATCACGGCCACAAACACGGTGAGGCCGGAGCCAGCAGTTTGTGGGGAAAGGCGCGTAAGCTGTTGACCCCCTGGGAAATTAACATGCCCCATTCCGGGATTTCGGGCAGGGGGATGGGGGTGGGCGGGGCCATCATCTCCCCCATGCTGAAGGAGCTGCCACCACCAATGAACACGCCGAGGAAGCCCAATTCGGCCAGCAGGAGCAGGGCCGCGCTCATCTCCAGGAAGGAAACGACGAGCAGTTGGGGCAAAATGTTGGGCAAAACATGGCGCACGATGACTTGTATATCGCGCAAACCGGTGGCGATGGCGGCTTCAATGTACAACTGCTGGCGGATAACCAGCAGTTCGCTCCGCACCACCTGGGCGATTTCGGTCCAGCCGGTGAGGGTAAGGGCCACCAGGAAAACGGGCAGGCCGTTGCGAATGCCCAGCGCGAAGATGAGGATGTAGCTACTGAGCAGAATGGGTAATGAGGTGATAACAGCGATGAGGGCGGTCACGGCCTGATCGGGCCAACGTCCGGTGAACCAACCGGCCAGGCCACCGAGAATGGTTCCCACCAGGATACGCCCTACCGTGATGTAGAGAACCGCCACCAGCGTAACCCGCGCCCCATACAGGAGCAGGCTGAGCATATCGTTGCCCCAGTTGTCTGTGCCGAAGGGGTGCGTGTCTGAGGGTAGGAAGGGCGGCCGCACCATCTCGCCACTCTCGGCATCGAAGTGGGGGATGACGGAGAGGGCGGTGATGTGGGGATCGTGGGTGGCCCACAGGGGGCCAAACAGGACGACGAGGATCAGCCCCAGGACGATGAGGCCACCCAGGATCAGGGGCAGGTTGAACAGAACATCGCGCCAGCGGAGACGGGACCGCGGCCGCGATTGTTCATCACCATCAGGGGTAGGACGCGGCCGCAGCCGGGCGCGTGGGTTGAGCAGAAAAGAGAAGAAGCGAGAGAACATAGAAATCAGGCCATTTCTTCGCGTAAGCGCGGATCAATATAACGGTAACTAAAATCGAGCACGAGGCTGAGCAACTGAATCGTCAACCCCAACGAGAGGGCAATTGCCACCACCAACACCGGGTTGTTTTCCTGCACCGCTTCCAACACCCGCAGCCCCACCCCCGGCCAGCCAAAAATAAACTCCACCAGGGGCAACACGCCCAGACAAAAGCGCAAGGAGACGCCAATGGTGGTGAGTACGGGCACAGCCACGTTACGGGCAATATGCACCCAGAACATCCAGTTCCAGGTCAACCCCTTGGAGCGGGCGGTACGGATGAAATCTTCTTGGAGCACCCGGCGCAGGGCGATGTAGGTGGCGCGCATGATGTAGGCGATGGGTTTGGCGGAGAGGACGAGCAGGGGCAGGATGAGGTATTGGAACTCCCAGCCAAAACCGCCCATGCTGATCCAACGCCGTTCCAGGAAATCATTAAAGCGCAGACTGCCGTTTTGCAGGAGAACGGCAATCAAGAAGGAAGGGGCGGAGACCCCCACGACGGCCAGGGTGAGCAGAGCGTAGCCGCCGATTTTGCGCTGGGTGAGGGCGGCCCTTACCCCCAGGCCGACACCCACGACCGCCGCCAGTAAGAGGGCACGCCACAACAGGCCGAGGCTGTTGGCGTAGGCGAACCACAAAATATCCTTGACGGGGCGCGGCCCGGAGATGGTGGGCACGGGTTCCAGGTCGCCACCGATGACGCCGGAAAAGAAGGTGAGGGTATCTTGGGCCGCCAGGGGGATGAAGGTGGTCCACGCCGCGGCCGCGTCCGGTTCCACATTCCGTGCCTGATCAATCAGGTGCATAGCCAGGAACAAAAAATAGGCAATTGTCAGGGCAATAAAGAGGAGAGCCAGTAAGCGTTGGGCGAGAAAACGGAGCATAGTTGCGTGTTACGTGTTGCGTAGGTAGTTCGTTTACCACCCTACGACCTACACATTATGGGGACGATGTTACGGCAATGTGAACGACAGGGCCGTTTGCACCAGCCGGACGTTGATGTCAACGTAACTGCCCACCGGCCAGGTATCGGGCACTGCGATATTCAGATAGGTGGCCCAGACGTTGTCTTCTTTGACAGAAAGGAGGGGCAATCGAGCACGTCACCCCCTGACCCGCACAGGCCATTCAACCAAAGCTGATGCTCGGCCAGTTCCGGCACAAAAGAGACAGCTACCTCACCGCCGGTGGAGTTGTCGTATACGAACAGAATCTGGCGCGGCTGGCCCGGTTTGACCAGCAAAATGTTGCTGCTGATGAGTTCACAACGAGGTGTTTGACTACCACTCACCTGCTCACCGGCTTGTGGGTAATAAATCAGGCCATCACAATTGGCATGGTAAAGGCGCACATGGCCGAGACTGTTGTTGCCCACAAAATGGTAGTGAAGCGTGATGAAGCTATTCGTAGGTGTCGCGGCCGCGACCGGTGTCACCGTTGGGGCCGTGATGGCGGGCGTTTCTATCGCGGCGGGTTCGGTGGTCAGGGGGGGTAGCATCAGCCACAGCCCCAGGCTGAACATCAGCAAGGCGGCTACCAGCCCAGTCCCCCAGCGCACCATAAGACGATAGGTATGTTGTTTGCGGCCGCGTTGATACGCCTTCTCCATCCGGGTGATCAGTTGCTGTTGTTTACCCGGTTGAGGGGATGGGGGCGGCCAACGTCGGGATAAACCATCCGCCCAGGTCTGATCCTGCGCCAACAGGCGCGTGGCATACGCCTGGCACGCTTCACACCCCGCCAGATGCTCATTCAACTCCTCATGCTGGAAGTAAGGCAACGGCGTGTCTAGCGCACGATCTATCCATTCTTGGGCTTGCCGGTGTGACAACATAATCAGTTAGGGAGATTAGGTGAGCAGTGAGCAGCCTGGAGCAGACAAATCTGACCGACGGCTCACTGCTCACTGCTTGGATTAACGTCTCTAGTCTCTAATCTCCCGCAACTTCTGCTTCAAATAACGCCGGGCGTAATGCAGACGGGAATGAACCGTACCTTCGTTGATAACCAGGATTTCGGCGATTTCCAGGGCGGTGAGGCCGTGGACGTAGCGCAGAATAAACGGCAGGCGATGTTTTTCACTCAGGCTATCCACCGCCTGCCAGAGATGGCGGTCAGACTCACGGCGGCTGGTGCTTTCTTCCGGGGTTGGCCCGCCGGAGAGCCAGCCCTGTAATTTTTCCAGCGGCGCACGAAGCAACCGTTGCCGCTGTCGTTTTTGCCGCACGCGGCGGCAATGGTTGAGGGTGATGGTGTAGAGCCAGGTTTTGAGGCTGGCATCCCCCCGGAAATCGGGCAAGGCGCGCGCGGCCGCGATAAACACTTCCTGGGTAGCATCCTCAGCATCATCAGGATCATCCAACAAAGAAAGGGCTAATCGTTGCACCTGGGCATAATAACCATGCACCAAGGCTTCAATTTCGTTCGTGACACGGGTGTCGGTGGAACGATCAGCGGTTCGGAGTTTGCCGGGCTGGTCAAGGGCCATGCCCGCGATTATAACCTTATTCACCGTTTACCAATTGTCCTCAGGTTGGGCAATTCCCCAGGTTGGGGGCTTCTCCCAATCTGAGGTAGAAGGCCAGAGTTGACGCTGTTCTTCGTCAGCATCGGTCAAAGAAAACAGGCTCACCAGAAAACCGATGTTTTTATTACTTCCTGCGCTTAAATTGATGGTGCGATAGGGGATTTGCATCTCTATGACACCGGAGTTTTGCACAAACGTGGTACTGTTCCAGTTGCTGGGTTGACCGCAGCTTTGCCACAAAATGTTGTTGCCCTGTCCCCAACACGGGCCAGTCGAAAGGTGGAACCACCAGTTGTTGCCATCCCAAATTTCCTGGGTATCCGGGTTGCTGTCCAGAAACAGTTCCGGGAAGACCGCCACAGGGTCGGCGTCGAGCCCGGTGTAAGCCACATAAAGATGGGCGTCGTCATGCTGGAATAGCACCTCAATGGGCCAATTATCGTGAACGGTTAAGGTGATCGCGGCGCGTCATCCCATTCTCCCTCGTCTAGTTGTCCATCCAGCACTGCGGCCGCGCCAGCCGGGATGATGATCGTGTTAGGCGCAGGGGTCGGGGTGTGGGGGTTATTGGGATCGGGTGAAGGCGTGGGTGGCGGGTAGGTGGGCCAGGCGGTGAAACGACGTGGCTCACGGGTGGGGCGTGGTGTCAGCGCCTGGGAGGTCATAATGTTGACAATCTCTACCTGGTAGGTCAGTGTCGGCCCCATAGCCACCAGGGGATCAAGCGGTTCGTTTTGCTGGCAGGCCACGGACAGAAGCAGCCCCACCAGGCAGAGCAGCAAGAAAAGGGCAAGGGAAGGTTTGGGCGATTGGGTCATAACAGTTTATTAGAGACGTTGCGGCCGCGAATCCTTCAAAATTGCTCCCAACTCCTGCGAAAAAGGATGAATTATGAATTAGGAATTATGAAAAAGGCGCAGGTTCACGACGCGCAAACTCGCTTTTTCATGCCACTTAGTGAGCACTCGCTCATGGGGAACTCTTACGCAGGTCTTAACAAAACCTGTGTTGGGGTAAAGGTTGAACGCGCCCTCACGTCATAAAAGCAGGTTACAATCTATTCCGTGGTGCGTGTTCCCTAACAGACGCACCACGCAACACACAACGAGGTGAACCATGTCTGATAATCTGGCGCTGGCGACATTTGGTGGGGGGTGCTTCTGGTGTACGGAAGCGATTTTTCAAGATGTGATTGGGGTGGAAAAGGTGGTTTCCGGGTATGCCGGGGGGCACGTAGATAATCCCAGTTACCGGGCCGTGTGTGATGGCACAACCGGTCATGCCGAAGTGATTCAGGTGACGTATGATCCGGCCGTCATCAGCTGACGAGGATTTGCTGATGGTTTTTTTCAAGACCCACGATCCCACCACACTGAACCGGCAAGGGGCGGATGTAACACAATACCGCTCCACCATTTTTTACCACGATGACGCACAAAAAGAGACAGCGCAGCGGGTGAAGCATGTGCTGAACCGTTCCGGTGAGTATCACAGCCCCATCGTGACAGAAATTGAGCCGTATGATCGGGTTTATGTGGCGGAAGGGTATCACCAGGAGTATTACAACAACAACCGTTACCAACCCTACTGCATGACGGTTATTGATCCGAAGGTTCGCAAGTTCCGCAAATCGTTTGCCAACAAATTAAAGCAACCGGCGTAAAACCAATCGGGTGCATTCTTAACCCGGTTGTTTTTGCAGACCTGACAGGTTTCGGAAAACCTGTCAGGTCTATCACAAACTCTTTGTTAAAGCTGTACTAGTGACGCATGAAGGCACGCACCCGGATCACCTGTTGGCTGCTCTCCAGAACCTGGGCACGGTGATCAAGGGTATGACCGACCAGCCAGAGAGGGTGTTGTGTGGTGGCGAGGATGGGCCAGCGGCCGCGTGCCAGAGCCGGTATCTGCCGTTCGTTCATCACTTTTTTGAGGGTTTGCGAGTGGCCCTGTAACCCCAATGGCTGGATGCGCTCACCGGGGCGTCGCGGCCGCAACCACAGTTGTTCCCCTCCTTCACCGCCACCCGCGAAACGTGCCGTTCCATACCCTAACACCATCTGCACCTGTCCCGGTAAATCCATCTGCTGTCCCACTATGCCGGTTTCCAGCAACTGCCGCGCTCGCTCCAACACGGCAAACGGCAATTCTTTTCCCCTTACCCCTCAGCGATTCCACCACCTGACGCAACACCCGGCGGCGCATACTGAGCGGTAAAGCCAGCCAGCCCGCCCGATCCATCAGCCTGTACCCATCCTGCACGTGGACAAGCTGCGCCGCAATTCCTCTTGCCACGCCCGCAACAATGCCTCATCCGCCGTTACCAATTCGGCCAGGTCGAGGATGCGGCCGCGAATCTGCAGGTTATACGTTTCCAGCAAGGGCAGCAGTTCGTGGCGGATGCGGTTACGCAGAAAGCGGGTGTCCTGGTTGGATTCGTCGTGGGTGGGGGTGAGGGCGTGATCCTGACAGTAGGCTTCGATTGCGGCGCGGGATGTGGTGAGAAGGGGCGGAGCAGGGGGAATGGGGAATGGTGAAT
>JADJUV010000197.1 GCA_016716885.1 Candidatus Trichofilum aggregatum
TTTAGAAGCAACACGAATAACAACAATGTTGAGTATTGACAAACGATAAATCGCGTGTTACAGTAGAACAATCAATTACCAAGTGAGGTTTTTATGGCGCTCAAACGAGGTTCAACCCTATTCCTAAAATGGTGATTAATTTGATCGGGATCGTCACATTGGCTGGTCTGACTTGGTTCGCAGACCGAAGGCCGAGCTGCTAACTTAGATCTATCTAGTATCTGCGCAGATCCGCCTTTATTATCTACGGTTTTATTGCTTCCATTCCATTATTTGTTGCGTTGTATCATGGAATCTTGTTTGTTGAGCTAAGTGTGGATCAGAATAAAGTGTTTTCTGAATCAGCAGTAAGTAAAAGCAGTGAGGAACGAAAATACTGTGCCATCACACCTCAGTGGCTGCATTGTATTAGTAATACTCTACATATGGTTATTTGCTCACGGTGACGACCATCAGGCCCGACTGCGGTGGGGTTTTTTACGACGTTTGCGTCTGTCGTAGTAACGGCGGCGGCTGTTTTGGAACGGTTATTGGAATGCCAAGAATGCAGGACATACAATCGGAAAATGGCCTCACCGTATGAGACGCAATCATGGCAATCATAATTAATATCGATGTAATGTTGGCAAAGCGAAAAATGAAGGTTACGGAACTCTCCGAAAAGTGGGAATCACGATGGCGAATCTTTCCATCCTGAAAAACGGAAAGGCAAAAGCGATTCGTTTATCAACTTTAGAGGCAATCTGTTAAGCATTGGATTGTCAACCAGGAGACATCCTGGAATACAAAAGTGACTAGCTTTCTCTTCTGGCGCCCAACGCTGCAATCAGAGGTGCCAAAGGTGGCGGCATTTTTGGAACAAAAATGGTGACAGCTTTAGAATCTCCTGCATTGCTTTGTCAGGCATACATTTTGGATGCTTAGCTAGCAGAATGTACTGCAACACTTTCCGACCTCACGACTCTGGATGAAAACCCGAATACGTGACTCCCTGATCACAGCGACACGCTTTCGCGATACGTGCGGTCCCATGCGTGAGCTGGGCCCCTTACTTGAAGGTAGCTCAAGTACAGTGAACTCCACCATTGAGCCGGGCGCCCACGGGTAGCATCCCTCAGCGACTGAGCCATTGGCCGAAACTAGAACGGGCGGTACTGTTTCATCAATACCACCGCCGGAAACGTAGACGCCGCTTCCTTTGCCTCGCGTATTACGGCATGAGCGTCTCGTCCCACCGCCTTCCAACTCACTGTCGTGCACATTCATTGCGGCACTGGGGAATGAAATTAGATACTTTGCCATGATTTTCTTTCCCTAAGAATTTTGCGGTTAGTGATACCGGTCATGCTATCGCCGGCATCAGCGGCGGCATGAAGCACCGTCCGCTACATGCCGTTGATAGGCGATAAAGCCAATACGTTAACGTGCAAAACAACGCTTTGAGTGAGGTAGCCTGCGGGTATCGGTCGACAGTTGCCAGCCTATCGTCTGCTATGCAGCATCATAAGCTTTCTCCAGTGCCGCCACGTCGAGTTTCACCATCGTCATCATGGCTTCCATCACTCCCTGTACCTTCTTAGGGTTTGTGTCGTTGATGAGTTCCATGAAACGCCTCGGCACGATTTGCCACGTGACGCCGAACTGATCGGCAGATCCAGCCACACTGCGATGGGGTTGCGCCAGCGCTGACGAGCTTGTCCCAGTACTCGTCAACCTCTTCCGGTCTTCGCAGTCAACAAAAGCGAGAACCCTCCGAGAAGTTGGAAGCGAGGAGCCGCCGTTGTAGCCCATGAAGGACTGACCACCGATGACGAATCCGGCCGAAGTGATTGGGCCGTCCTTGCCAGTGCGGGCGACGCTCTTGATCTCCAGAGTCAGGAACGGTGGGTGGTAGAACGCTATGGCAGCTTCGAGCTGGTCGTTGAACATCAGGAAAGGTGTCACTTTGGTCATCTGTGTGTCTCCTTTGTTTTCGGTCTCCGTTTTACTTACAATTTTGGGATGTGAAGGTCGAGTTGACATTTTTTATCCTTTCTCAACTCGATTAAGATAAGAGCGATTTTAGAATATTTGTTCTGTTTAGTCAGATGGAAATGCGCGCTAAATCTCGAGTTTTCGGCAACCGCCCAGCTATGTCTTACTATGCCACATTTGCGTGGTAATCTTCTGTCCGGATCATGTACTTTCTAGTGTGAAAATAGCAGATTTTGGTGTATTACCAGGCGCATTGCGGCGTGGTAATACACCATTGTAAGAGGATTACCACGCCGCAATGGGGTAAAAAGACGCCAAATTTAGCAAGCCTCACACCATCCCCCTTCACCCCTTCGGCACAATGATCGGCGGCTTCCCCAGCGCGGCGCGTATGGTGTTGATAGTGGATATCAACTGCCGCTCCAGCCGCTCCAACTCCTCTTTGGTCATCACCGGTCACAATGACCAGAAAAACTGCGGCCGCAACCCCCACCACCAACCACAGCGCGGCTGCAACCCGAACCTCTACCCTGGCAATCATCACAGCCGTCGGCGCACCAGAAGTGCAAACCGGCGTACCCGGTAGCACAGGTGTCCGGGTCGTGGCTGGCGTTGGGTTTGGTGCAGGCGTACTGGTCGCTGGGCCGGGATAGGATGTTCGCCCAGGATAAGGGTCAGGCGTAGGCGGCAGCCCCGGCGCGGCCGCGACCAACGTTATCGAGAATACCATCAGGCTCAGCCAGAATAACCGTTTCATCGTTCGCCATCCTGTGTCTTGCCATCTGCCCGTCGCCGCTCCTCATGTCGGATGCACGGCCTGCACCGGTACACATCCCCTGGCGATTGCCGCGGCCGCATTGGGTGCATGTTGCCAGGTTCGGCGGTGGATTATTGTCTGCCATCGGGCTGGTATGTTTGAGGTTGGTTCGTTCGCTTTCCTTGTCTGATTGATTGGTGATAACGAGACTGGCCTGAGGTGACAAAGGGCGCAAATAAGGGCCGCGGCCGCGAAACTGCCAGGCGATTTTTGCCGTTCGCGGCCGCGAACCAGGGTAAAGAAAGGAACAGGCAATGCGGCGCAATATTGCCCACCCTACTTGTTGCCTTGAACGTGTAAACCGGGTCTTATCAGGTTCGAAACGTGGCTTCGTATAGGATGCGGCCACTGGGGTATTGGGGCGGAGGGGGGGATAGAGGAAGTGCGGTGTGCGGCCGCGGGCGTTATCACAATCGCCAACTGGCAGACCTGCGACATAAAGGGGACGCGGGGAACGGGCAGAGGGTCGAGATGGTGCGGCGGTATTATGGCAATAGTGCTTGAAGCGGGGAAGGGGTGGGGGAAACGCGGCCGCGTTCCAGGAGATGATCAGATAACTGCTTTAAACGTCATGTGGGTAAACAGATCGAGCGCCTCGGCTTCTGAGGGAAGCTGTAAGATGTTGTGGGCGGCGAAATCTTCGGCCTGGGGGTAATTTGTAGCGCGGATGGTTGCGGCCGCGTTCCTCTCATGATACCTCGTGCGCTGAAACTCAATGTCGGGGCCTAGCAACAGCCAACAAGCTCCTGGTTCCCCATATGGCATGCCCACACTTCCTGCATTGACCACCCGCACCTGGCCAATGGTTCGGTCAAATTGCATGTGGGTATGTCCGCAAACAACCAGGTCGGCGCGCACGTCGGCAAAAATGGGTAAGAGAGGCGCTTCAGGGGTCAGGCGGGTAAATACATCCGTATCGTTGCGCGGGGTGGCGTGGCAAAAGAGCACCTCGCCAATGCCCTCAACCTCAACCTGGTAGGTGGGGGGCCAGTTGGCTAACATCTGTACCTGTTCCGGCTCAAGTTGCTGGGCTACCCAACGCACAATGGCCAAAACATGCTCCGGAACGGCTCCGGCATCCTCACCGGCCACCTGGGCTACGATTTCCCGGTCAGCATTTCCTTGGATAAATTGCACGGGAATGTCCAGGTTGAGCAGACGCGCCAATGTTTCACGGGGCATCGGCCCCGCTACCACATCACCCCCGACGACAATCTGATCGACTTTTGCCTGGCTAATCTCCAGAAGAACTGCCTCAAGTGCAGGCAGATTGCCGTGAATATCGTAAATAGCTGCCATTCGCTTCATACCGTTAACCTTCTTTCCAGATTCTTTATAAGTCGTAGACGTAATGATACAGGATGCATGAATTATCGTAACCCTGATACCGACCAATCCCAGGGACAGCCCATGAAAACAGAAATTCTGCCATTTCGTCAGGCAATGATAGCCGCCGATTAAAAGCACCGAACAAAAGGAGTATAGCGTTTAAAAAAGTTTTGGACTGTACGGACAACCCTTAAGGATGTTCAAGTGTTGACGCGTTCACAACCTGGGTATTGGCGAACCGCTGAATGGATGAGTTTGATCATTGTCAGCAGTTGGGTCTGGAGTTAGGAGCTTTCTGGTTGCCTTGTAATGATAACGGTGAGCGTTACCTGCTGACGGCTTGAAATGGAACGACCTCTAGAAATCCCTTAGTCCTAGAGTCAGTACAAAAAACGCCAAACTCCAGAACATATCATGCATCACGTTATTAGACCTGTTCCTCACTCGGTAGAAGGACAGTTGGCACAAGGGACGCGATATGCGGCCGCAATATCAGCCATGCCACTGTCCCCGCCAGCACATAGCCAAACCCCTGCACATTGATGACTGGTACAATCCCCAACCTATCCCCGGCCACACTGGCGAACCCCATCCCCACCAGGACCAAGAGGGACATGGTTGTGCTGAGCGCGCCAAAGACACGGCCACGATATTCATCTTGTACCTGATTCTGCAATAACGTCGAGATACTGGCACTATAGGCTGCACCGGGTAGCCCTACCAACACAAACAAGACCAGTGCCAGAGTAAAGCCGGGTATCAGGGCCGGATAGTTGAAAATCGCCAGATCAATCAGGCCAAACAGGATGCCACTGGGGCCGATCAGATGGTGGGGTTTCAGACGAGTGCCCATTCGGGCGATGACAAGGCCGCCCAGAATACCCCCTACTGCCTGGGCCGACATCAACCAGCCGATTTCTAGTGCCTGTCCTCGTAACACTTCGGTGACAAACGGAATAAACAGCGTCACCATAATCCCTTCGCCCACAGACGTCATCATAAAGAGGATGAATAGCAGGAAAACGGGACGATTTTGATGGATCAAACTGAGCCCGGCCAACCACTCCCGCCATACTTTCGTGAAGGAACTTGTGAGTACAGATGAGGGAACCGCGGCCGCGACCCGTTCCTTTTGGGGTTGGCGAATGAGAGCGATGAGCACCGCGGCCGCAAGATAGGTCACTACATCCACCACAACCACGCCAGATAAACCAAGCGTAAGCCCTATGACACCCCCGAGCGCCGGGCCAATCAGTCGGGCCAGGTTATTGTTGAGAGCGTTCAGCGAATTGGCGCCCATCAGATGCTCTTCGCCCACCAGATTAGGCAAAAGGGCATTTTCTGCCGGACCAAAGAACTGCCCAACCAATGATTCTGCAAAAGCGACCACATACACCAGCCACAACCATTCCGTAGACCGCACCAACAGGAGCGGCAGCAACGTTGCCGCCAGAATCAGGTTGATAATGACCATCGTGCGCTGCCGATCCCATCGATCGACAAAAACACCTGCCACCGAGCCTAGTACGATGCTGGGCAATGTGCTCACCATGAACATGAGACCCGTTGCCAATGTTGAGCCGGTCAGGTCATACACATAGGCCGGCAAGGCGATACGCAACATCCAATCGCCGATCATCGAGATGAGGCCACCAAACCAAAGCAAGCCAAAATTACGTTGGCGTAAAAGCGCAAACATGATCAACTCCCCAGGAGCGTTCCTGGCCCCTGTTATAAAGTTTGTCGTTTGTGAGGGGCAGATAAACAAGTCCAGCGAGCCTTTTACGGCTGAACACCAACACGGACGGTTACGGCACGCCGACTGTTCTTGATATGACTTAGCATACAAAAATTGCGGCGAATTGTCAATTAATTTGTATTTCCAACCGATTATTTTGGCTACAGCGCAGAATTAATCTAATAATTTATGAAACACGTCTAATCGGGTACCCCTGATGCACGCTCAACAGTCGAACACCGACCAGCAGATGTCGTTACAGCAACCGCCTGTCGTCGAGTACAAGCCGAATGTGCCGTAACCTGCGTTGCCCTTAATCTGGCTGGTGTTGGATCCGGCCTGGAACCTGGTTGCTGTTGCCATAATAGGGCGGGTGTCAGTCGCGGCCGCGTGAGCCATCATCGCAGGCTAGAAGCCCGGCGACACAAAGGGGACGGGATGGAACGGGTAGAAGAGTGGGATGGTGCGGCGGGTTTATGGCAATAGGGTTGAGGTGGGAAAGGGGCGAGGGGCAAGATTGGGTACATCACAGCCACGCATTGGGCCGAAAAAAAGTAGAATGTCACTCGATAGTTTGGATCGAGGGACGTTTTTGTTTAGGGTTGTGGGTGTATGACACCAGGATGAAGATGGTGATGTTGTATGGCTGGGTAATGTAACGACAGGGTGAGGAAGGAACAAGGCGTGCCGAGGCTGTTTGTGGGCAAGGTCGGGCCGCCCCTCTCGCTCAAACCGACTATTACGGGAAACAAAAGAAGATGACCTTGCTCTCTATTTGAGAGGACAAGTCTATTTTGTAATGATAATAGACAAAAGGGTGAGAAACGGGACTAGAGTATTGGGAAATTTCGCGGTGTCATGCTTAAAGAGTGACATTTGTCATTTTAATTAATGTAAAAATTATTATAATTAACCTCAACTTCTCATGAGTTTTGTTAACTCTTTAGATGATTCTAATTCACAAGACCATTACGCCCTTCAACGTTTCCGAAGATAGCTAGTGGAAAAAATAAGAGGAAAAATGAATATGAAAAAGTACCTACTGATTGTTGCCCTTATGGTCGCGGTAGTGGCCCTTGTTGGTCTGGGTGCTGGGCTCAGGCGGGTGGGATTAGCAAGACTGCCCCTACTCATCCCCCTGTGTGTGTGCAAGTACTCAGTGCCGATTATGTCGGTGATTATATTGAATTGCAGTGCACCGATCCTGGCAATGATATTGCTAATGTTCAGGTCAAATCAAGCATCAAGTACGATCTTACCTGGAATCAGGCATCCGCGATATTGCGTGTCTATCCCCCAACCTCTCCTCAGCCTTTTCCGTCAGCGGATCGCATATTTGTCTTCTGGACGGTGACTGATAGCCTGGGTGCTAAAGTTTCTGGTACCCTGCCCTAACATTTAACAAACGTTATCAAATAAAAAAAGCCAGGCACATGCCTGGCTTTTTTGTTCATGTTTGCCTGCAAGTATAGTTGCGGCCGCGTCCCTGCTGGTTAGTTCCAGAGAGAGAAACCAATGACCGTCCTTCATTCTCGGTCCACCCACCGAAAGTAAGGCTACCCCCATTCAACCTCAGCCGGTGATGAGTAAAGAGGAGTTGGAACAGCAGTTGAGACTCACCATCAACACCGATTGGGCCAGGTTGGATAAGCCGCCGATCATCGTGCTGAAGACGCGCGTGATAGACAAAGGGAAGTTTGCGGCCGCGAAGTTGTTATCCAAATTGACCTAGGCCTCAAAGGCCTGCCCTAACGGGGCAACTCCGGCGAAGAAATTGTCTTCGTTGCCACTTTTACCCGGAGATGTCCTATGCCCATCACGCGCTTTATCCGCACGACTCACAACAATGGTCAATTCCGCTCTTTTCCCCCTGAAGCCCACCCATTCTGGCGCGAGCAGGATGTCATCGTTGGCTAGGTATTACGCTCCACATTTGCCATAACCTTTGGGGGGGTGGGGCAGTCTGCGACCTTGTGGGTTGCTTGTAAACATATATCAGGACAAGACAGATTATGCGGCCTGGGTTTTGTTGTTGCTGAACCATTCCTCTGCCAGAATGGCGTAGAAATACTCATCCCACCAGATGTTCTCCTGACGAAAAACGCATTGCCGAAAATGGCCCTCGCGCCGCATCCCGATTTTTTCCATGACCCGGTACGAAGCGGGGTTTTCTGGCTGGCAGGTAGCAATGACGCGATGGGCCTGTAACTTGGTAAAGGCGTACCTTAGCAAAGCCGCGGCCGCTTCGCTTGCCAAGCCCTGCCCTTGATGAGCCGGATGCATGACCCAACCGACTTCATAGGTTTGGGGGGCAAACCACAAATGGAAAACCATATGTCCGATGAGTTGGTCCGTCTGCTTGAGAATGACGGGAAACTCCTGGGCGGAATCACCGAGGTTGCCATTCACCCAGGTTTGAACCTGGGTAGGTGTCTGGGGGCCTTCTCCCATATAGTGCATGACCGTGGGATCGGTGGCATAGGTTTGTACAGTCAGCCAATCTTGGGGTTCAAAACGCCGAATGATTAAGCGAGTCGTTTCCAGCGGATAGGTGAGCAAAGAGACCTCTTTATAGTATGAGCGCGCGACTCAATTTGTCCAGTCGTTCAGACACGACCCGATCAAGCGCATCGGGATAGGGAAGGTGGTGGGTTTGCGCTAGGGTGATAGTCCGTTCCCGGTAAAAGGGTAGGAGAATGAAGACAGCCTGGAGCATGGCGGCTGGTTCCAGAGGGCAATAGGTCGCCTGCAATGGGGCTAAGGTCGCGGCCGCTAAGGTTTGCTCTACTTTGAAAAACGCTTCATCGCCCACATCACCATCAAAAATGTCCTGCTGTAGACGGGCCAGGTTCAGGCAATAGTGGCGCAAGGCTTCCAGTTGCCCGTAAGCCCAATGGCGTTGTCCCCGTCCCAGGGCCACGATGAAGTGGGAGAGGTCGTGCCAGAACCAGTTGATCTGGCGGCGCACGGTTTCTATGGCTTCAGCCTGATCCTCGGCTTGTGCCGCAGGGATCAGACCGGCGAGGCGTTGTTTTTTGTCGAGCAGGACCTGGTATGGCTCGTAGAGAAAGTAAGGGAGATCACTGACGCGGCCGCAATTTATCTCCCCTTCCGTCCCATCAGCAAACACGAAGAAGATCATCTGAGGCAGGCCAAAATTCTCCAAGAACAGCAGTTCACCTAACAGGCTCATAAACGCTTTTCGCTCGTTCAAAAACCCCTCAAACTCTTCGTCGTTGATAACCAGATACAGGTCGAGGTCGGAGTAAGCGTCGGCTGTGTCTTTGGCGTAAGAACCGATGAGG
>JADJUV010000198.1 GCA_016716885.1 Candidatus Trichofilum aggregatum
CATCCACAAAGGCCTGAGCCTCACTACTTGGGTCCCGCCCACCAAACCTCATTGATCTCTCCGGGGCGGCCTGCAAACCGAGGGCGATCTCTTGCTCCTGGGTAATGCTGATATATTGCGTCTCCTCGGTAACTTCGTTAAAGGATGAGGAGCTAAAATAGGTGATGAGGGTAAAGACAACAATGACGACGGCGATAAGGATGCGGCCGCGGCGACTGCGTCCTAATTGACCAAAGTTAGCAGTGGGTGTACGCTGTGACATGAAATGAGTCTCCTTTAAGTTGTATTGATTTGGATAAACGCGATGCGTGTCCCGTTTTTACTACGCAACACGCAATACGCAACACATCTCCTACAACTTAGAGGACATTTCAAAAACACTCGTCACTTCTTGTAACATCCGTTCCCGCTCTTCGGGATCATCGCCCTGGATGGCGGTAGTGACACAGGTGTGCAAATGGCTATCCAAAATGAGGGCACTGACTTTACCCAAGGCGGCCTGCACCGCCTGAATCTGACGAATAACATCAATGCGTAGGTGTCTTCTTCCACCATACGTTCAATGCCTTTCAAATGTCCAGCGGCACTGGAGATGCGGCGGGTGATGGGTTTTTTGGTCGTGTCATCCATTTTGATTTTCCTCGGCCTATCACATACCCTCCCCCTGGGGGGTATCAGTCATTAATATAGAGATTTTAGGGCATTGTCAATTATGATGAATGTCTCACGAATAGCCGTTATGGATGACAAAGGGTGGAGTGGGTATAATCAAGAATACGGATGTCCAATTCGTGTTAATTCGTGACTCTGCTGAAAAAACAAGAACTTTAACAACTGAAACATGTAACGAGAATCGGTTGCCTGACCCAACTGGACAAAGGCAAAAAAGATAAAAAGGAAGCCAAGGCGTCACCCAATGCCCTGGTAATATCCTTTTTTACCGCTTCCTGCCATCCTTGTTCTACTGGCTGTGGCCGTTGTTTCTGTTTGCGCTTGTGAAAACGAACAATGGAACGAATGTTGGCCATGGCGGCTGCACCCAGCAGCATGTCGGTGACACGACGTAAGCCGCGCACCGGTAACCGCCCGCCAAAGGGATGTTTGACGCTGCGAACGGTGGCCTCGATAGCCGCCCGTGGGTCGCCCGGCGTCTGGCGCAAGCGCAGATGGTTCTGCCTACGTAAGGCCCACAACAGTTCTTGACGCGTAAATTCCAACTGACAAACAGGCCGCTGGGACATCTGCCGAACCCGACATTGCTTTTGGAAGGCGGGGCATGTCTGGCAATGAGTCCGGGTAAATCGCGCCACAAAACCGGTCGTCCGCCCCGACAGTACCGGCACAATCTGCCCTCCAGGACAACCCAAATAGGTGGGCTGTCCCGTCTCGTCACAGGCAATCTGGAAATCGGCCAGATTGTAGCGTGTCGGGTCGGGGGCTTTACCCCGCAGGTGTGTCTGGTGCAACGTCACCCCATGGTCCAAGAGTGTCTCATCCGCTTCCGGACTGCCAAAGCCGCCGTCGCTGTACATATCCGTCAAGTCCGTCCGTCGGCTCAGTTCCGGTAAAGCCTCACATAAAAGCGTGGCATCATCAGTGTTATTGGGGGCTACCTGCACGTGAGTAATGAGTTGCAGTTCATTGCGTGGGTCGCAGGTTTCGGCCAGGTTAACGACGTACCCTTTGTACGCGTCTCCCCCTTTGCGCCGAAACGTGGCTTCCAGGTCATCCAATGACTGCAAGGCTCCCGCACGAATCTCATCGTTCCCTTTCACCCGTACCGTCCCTTCGGCCGTCAGACAGAAGTTGTCCGCAAACAAACGCTTCACCGCTTGATGGCTGACATGGGCTTCTCCTGCCTCTGCATCTCCCAGTTCTGCCAACAATTGGGCTAAGAGTTCCCCACCTGTTTGCAACGCCGTCTGGGTAGCCTCACGCCCTTTGACCCGGTAAACATATTGCTCGGCTTCCCCTTCTTGGAACGGGGCTAACAAATCCGCATAGCTCGCTTTCTGGCTTTCGTCCAGGAGTCGGGCTGCTCGTTGTATCGCCGTCACGACCAACTGCAAACGGCTAGCATCCGCTATATCGCTCCCGATTTGACTGCTGTCCATCCGCTGCTTCTCGGTCCGAATGCCGTATGCCGCCAACTGCTCGTCGGTAACTGCCGCCCAGGCCTGAGCCAGCAAATCCTTTTCTGCCTCTTTCTGGTACTGGCTCAAGCGACGCCGAAAATTGTAGACGGTTCGTAACTCAAAATTCCCGGCCTCGAAATCGTGTAATCCCAGAGCATAACGCACTTGGAGATTGTACTGAAACTGGTCGTACATCTCTTCATCGCTCCAGCCATGCCCGGCCTTGAGAAACTCCAGACTGACCATCACATTCACCGCTATGTTGGGTCGTGATGTTTTGTCGGAATACAACACCGCAAAGGGCGTCTCGTCTAAACGGCGGAAAAACTCCCGATAGAACACGCCCGCCCATGAGGCTTCCAGGCGTTGCCGTTGTTTTTCCGTTAGTAAACGTACGGGACTTAGTAGGAGTGGTTGATGGTGTGAATCGTTTTTACGAAACATGTTTCAGTGACCTGATGGCTGATATTATGTCAACTATTTTACCACCTTTTTTCAGTGGAGTCATTCGTAAAATTCGTGGCAAAAACCTCTTTGGTTCTGGCTGGTCTAGGTTAATTGTGAGGACAGCCTCTACAAACAGGCACAATTATGGGAACTTTGGAACAGGCTTTGCTAGATCATGAATTGATTGTTTTGCGGGTGATTGGAGAGTGGTGGGAACTTGATCTGACAGGCGCGGATAAGGCCAAAAGTGCCAAAGCATTGGTCAAGGCACTCACCGATCTCGAGGATGCCAGATGAGGTGTCGTACCTTTCGCCAGAGGAAAGCGGCTGCGATCAATCGTCTTGTTTTGCACAAGGGCGGCTACCGGTGGCCACGTTTACGCGGGAGTTTGGTGAGGTACGCCAGATGGGGCCAGCCAAAATGGAGCGCGAGGAGCCGTGGTATGATCCGGTCAGTGTGGCGGAGTCGTTATGGTATCGCGGCTTTCTGTACCGCAGTTTCCAGGAGTCACCGGAAGGACTCATCGAGTTTTATTATTTGCCGGACGAGTTTTTGGAGCAGTTCCCGCAACCAAAAGCTGTGCCTGCACCGCCTGCGCCGCCGGCAGTAGAGAAGCCCCAACCCGCGGCCGCAACACCCGCAGTGCCCAGCAAAGTCAAAGCAACCCCAATCCCCGCCACCAAAGTTAAACCCGCCTCACCCCAGTCGCCTGGCAGTGCCAAACCGGCCCTGCCAACGCCTATTGTCAATAAACCCAAAACCGGCCGCCCATTCCTGCGCCGCCGACTGTCGCCGTCCTGCAACCAACCACCGCCCCTGTTTATGCCCCGCCCGCGACCACCGATGCCGTAGATGATTTGACGACCATTCTTGCGGCCGCGCAACGAGAAACCCTCAATCAGGCCCGGCTAGAACAGCTTTATCCCTATCTGCTCGACCCGCACCCCGACCGATGCCACCTGCTCATCACCTGGCCTGGGGAAATGAACCTGCTGCGCCAGGCCGAAAATGGCGTGCGCCCCACCCGACCAGCAGCCGTAGATTGGCTCAAACTGAGTCGGGCGGCCCAGTTACGCGCCTTATTGGAAGCGTGGAGCAGTAGCGACTGGAACGATTTGGGGCATACGCCGGGACTGACTTGGGAAGGCGGGAGTTGGAAAAACGAACCGATTTTGGCCCGCAATGGTCTGCTAGATGCCATCGTGCGGGACAACCAATGGTACGCCTTAAGCGATTTGGTGGCCTTTGTCAAAGAGAATAACCCTGATTTCCAGCGGCCCGACGGCGATTACAATACCTGGTATATCCGGGATCAGGCGCAGGCTGGCTATATCACCGGTTTTGAGAATTGGGAGCGGGTTGAGGGGCGATTATTGCGCTTTTTGGTACAGGGGCCGCTAGTTTGGCTGGGGGCAATCGAAGCCCAGAGCACCTGTATCGGTTGACTGCGCCAGGTCTGGCCTGGCTCAATGGGGCAGAACCGGATGGGCATGAAGTCACGGTTCCGCCCGTGGTACAAGCAGATGCCACCATTCTGGTGCCGCTCAATGCCGAACGGCAACATCGTTTCCAGATTGCCCGCGTGGCCGAGCCGGTTCCGGTTGAACCGGGCAAACCGTTTGTCTACCGGCTCAGTCCGGCTTCCTTAGAACTGGCCCGTTCGCAAGGGTTGAGCCAGACCGGGTATTACAATTTTGGAAAAAACCAGTGGTCGCCCCGTCCCGGCCAGCACCAAACGGGCGGTAGAGCGGTGGTTAGAAAAGGGAACGGAAGGGCGGCTGGAGCAACTGGTGGTATTGCGGGTTAGGGACGCGCGGAAATTTTGGACAAACTGCAAAATAATGCCAAAACGCGCCCGTTTTTGGGCGAACGGTTGGGGGATTTGGCGGTGGCGGTACGGGGGAAGATTGGGAAGAGTTACGCAACGCGGCAGCGCAGTTGGGTCTGCTTTTGGGCGCAGTAAGGGTTTAGTAAGAGGCGTGTAAGGGAGAAGGGGTAAGGTAGGTTCAGTGACGAAGAAAATGATGAAAACAGCGAGTGCGCGAGTAGCGAGTTTGCGAGTAGGCATTCACTCGCCACTCGCACACTCGCAACTCGCAACTCGCAACTTATTTTCTCGGGAGAAAACAGATGATCCGACCTTATGCCCCCTATGTATTGATTGTAATATTGATGATGATAGTGACGGCGTGCGCGGCCGCGTCTGACAATACCCCGGACATGACCAACGTTGGCGGTGTTGACGTTATTGCCTCTGGTCAATTGGACATTCCCCCCACACCCACTCTGGCTCCTCTACCCAACCTCGGCCCGGCCCCAGAATGGCAAAACGACCTCTGGCTCAACCTTGACGGCGCAGACCCGCTCCGGGTAGCCGATTTGCGCGGCAAGGTGGTGTTACTGGAATTCTGGACCTTTGGCTGTATCAACTGCCAGCGGGTGTTACCTTATATTGAGTCGTGGGCGGAGAAGTACACTGGGGATGATTTCCAGGTGGTGAGTATTCATTACCCGGAGTTCAGGTATGAGGAAGAGGTAGAGAATGTGCGCGCGGCCGCGGAAGGGCTAAACATCGCCTACCCCATCGCCATTGACAATGACGGCCTGACCTGGCGAGCCTACCAGCAACGGTACTGGCCTACCCGTTACCTCATTGATAAAACAGGTAACATCCGCTACATGCACATCGGTGAGCGGGCGTATGAAGAGACGGAAGCGTACATCCAGCTGCTCATGGCAGAACCGGAGTAGGGAATTTGGTATAATGACCGTGGTTCGTAACTTGAGTTTTAGAGTTCAGAGCGAGAGCTAGAGGATTTTCCAGAGTAATTCCCTCTAGCTCTTTCCTCTAGCTCTAAACTCCAGTTGTAATGTACCCAACAACTTATGCCAAATACGGCAAAATGGCGGTGGCGCATGACCCTCATGCAACAAGCGGAACAACTTCTGGCTGAGATGAGCCAGGGGGGAAAGATACAATTTCTCCAGATCATTGCCCGCGATTAAAGTGGGGATATACCCGGTATTGTGAGTACACCGGGTATCTGTGGTGGTGCGCCGCGTATTGCTGGCACGCGTATTCCAGTGTGGACACTGGTGCAATATCGCCAACTTGGCTCATCAGAAGCCGATTTACTCCACGCTTACCCTACCCTGCGCTCTGAAGATTTAGCCAACGCCTGGGCATATTACCGGATTCATAAAGAAGAAATTGAGCAACAAATTATTGAAAACGAAACCGCTTAAATCATTATGGCCCGATTGTATTCCAATGAAAACTTCCCTTTACCCGTTGTGGCGGAATTAAGGCAATACGGACACGATGTCCTGACGATCCAGGAAACTGGCAAGGCCAATCAGGAACTCCCTGATGACGATGTTTTGCGAGTTGCCACAAATGATCAACGAATTGTCCTAACGATCAATCGCAAGGATTTCATCCGTCTGCATCGTCGGAATGTTGAACATGCGGGAATCATCGTTTGTACAGCTGATTCAGACTTTGGGCAAGCACAGCGCATCCATCAAGCCCTTCAAAACAATGAACCGTTTGATGGACAACTTATTCGGGTTAATCGGCCATTGCGTTGATCTTCACGAAAATAATGAACCGCAGAGACACAAAGAACGCCAAGTAACCAGAGAAAAATTCGTGCTACTTCGTGTAATTCGTGGCCTCTTTCAATGATCAGTCACCTTACCTCGTTTGATCTGGGCCATGCCGCGTTGGGCTTCGGCGGTGGTGGGGAGCCAGCCCGTTAGCAGACGGGGCACACTGCCGCGCCAGGCGGTGAGGATGTTCTGACTATGCTGGTGAGGATGGCGCAATATCCAGCGGCCAATGTGCAGGGCATGTTCGTTGCCGGTGACGCCATACTCTGAGGCCAACGCTTGGCCAAAAGCGAGATAACAGGCGGTACACTCCTGATACCGCGACCCCAATTCGTTACTACATTCCGGGCAGGTGAGCAAAGTCATGGCGATGTCTACGACCGTCCAGGGGTGGCGCTCGGACTCAGCCATGACTACTTCTGCCAGCAGGCGTTCGTCCTCGGAGCCGGGCTGGATTTGCTCTCGTTCGAGCAAGACGTGCCAATCGGCCAGCCAGAACTGTTCGATGGTCTGGTAGCAGGTAGGACAGGTGGGATAGCTGGTTCCGGCGGGTTGGTGGCAGAGGGGGCAAGGGGTAACGGCTTGCGGCCGCGGCCGCCGTCTACTCCCTGATGTTCGCCACAATTCGTCATCGTGATTCATAGTCATCCCCGGAATGTAACCGCAAATCATCACTCCCCAACCACCCCCGGCAAGGTAAAATAAAACGTCGAACCGTGCCCCAACCCTGTGACTCGACCCAAATGGCATGCGGTGAAACTCCACTATACGCTTCACCAACGCCAGACCCACCCCGTCCCTTCACTGTTGGCATCCAACTTATCAAACAGCCCAAAAATACGTTCGTGGTATTGGGGATCAATGCCTAACCCATTATCGCGCACAAAAAAGATAACCTTATTATCGCTATCCCAACCAGCCGTGCCGATCTCGATGAGCGGCTCCTTTTGTTCACCCATGTATTTAGCCGCATTGTCCAACAAATTCTGCACCACTTCCGTCAGGCGGGGTTTATCGCCATAAACCACAGGCAATTCCGGCTGTACCTGAACGGTAATGCTCCGCTGTTGCAGACGCCCATGCACCAGTTCCTGCGCCTCACGCACCACCTCGGCAAAAGCAAGCGCTTGCGGATTGTGCCCAATACGCCCAATGCGTGACAATTCCAACAAATCTTTTAGCAGATTATCCATCCTGTCTGCCGCCAGGCCGATCCGTTGTATATCCTTGCGGAAGGCCTCCCAATTGCCAGCCGTGACATCGCGTTTTAGGTAGCCCAAAAAGCCTTTAATCGTCACCAGAGGTGAACGCAAATCGTGGGAGACGGTGTAGGTAAACCGCTCAAGTTCAGCATTTTTCGCTTCTAGCTCACCGATAAGCGTCTGGCGCTGTTGCAGTTGATTCTGGAGCAGGGAATCCATCTGCCGTCGTTTGATAGTAGCCCCTAAGAGATTGGCGGCTGTGACCAGAGCATCCACTTCCGCATTAGACCATTCACGGGCATGAGCCATTTCATCAAAACCAATCGTTCCCCACCAATGACCATCAATAAAAATCGGCACATCTAACAAGGCGTATATGCCCCGTAAGTTGAGGTTTTTCATCTCTTCCGGGCTGAGGTGAGGCTCATCACCAATATAGGGTTCACCTTGCGGAACTTGTTTGTTCCACGTTTCAAAAGCATCCACGATGAAGCGCATGTCGAGGTATCTGGGGTTGCCCAACTCGCTCATAAAACCGGGGGCGGTCCACTCATAACGCATGGATAACCCCGGTGTGCCATCGGCCAGGGGGTGGTTTTCAAAGATGTAAACATGGCTGGCTTTGAGGGTTGTGCCTAATCTGGCCAGTAACTTATCAACCTCGCTCTGCCAAAACTCGGTACTCCATTCGGGGATTTTGAGAAAGGTGTTGGCCGCGGCCGCGACAATTTCCAAAATCGCTTCCCGCTGGCGCAAACTGGCTTCCACCTGCTTACGCTCCGTCACATCCTGTAAAATACCAATCGAGCCATAAGAAACACCCTGACTGCCAAATCAACTCCACCGAACTATCATTCACCCAGCGGCTTTGCCCATCCGGCATAACCAGGCGCATGTCACATTTCCAGACCGATATTTTGCCCTCAATGGCCAGTCCACCGGCTTCCATGACGGTCAACCCTTTGGAGTCACCCAGCATAACGGCTTCCTGCACGAGAGACTCAAACAGGGCGGGCGTCATCTCTTCCGGCCCATAACCGGTTATCTGGCGAATACCTTCCCCCATAAATTGATAACTGGGGTTGATACGATCCCGGAAATAAGGCACGGCTCCGGCCGTTTCAATCGCCCGGCGATATAAAGATTCAGATTGGCGCAGGGTGTGATCCGCCTGTTCCCGTTCAATCGCGCCGCTCAAAATTCCGGCGGCAATCTTGAGCGCGTCCACTTCCGCATTACTCCATTCCCGTTCATGCTCAACATCATCAATACCGATGGTTCCCCACCACCGCCCACCCACAAAAAGGGGCACTTCAACAATCGCCTTGATGCCCAGCGAATGAAAATATTCTCTTTCGACAGGTAAAAAAGACATGGGATGGCCGACATACGGTTCGCCGCTCTTGAGGGTTTGAAAATATTCGGTGAATTCCTCATCATCCAGAGAAATCTCCTGGAAATCGGGCTGGCCCACTTCACTGGCATAACCCGGGGCCGCCCACTCATATTTCATTGTACTTAACCACTCACCCTGCGGATTGGTATAGTGCTCAAAAACATAGGCATGGGTTGCTTTAATGGTTTTACCCAACCGTTCGAGCATGAGATCAATGTTGAGACGCCAATCAGCGGTTTGTAAGAAAAGATTAGCCGCATCAGCCACCACTTGTAGAATGGCTTCACGCTGACGCAAACTGGCTTCGATCTGTTTGCTTTCGGTAATGTCCTGAACCGCGCCATAAAGGCCGATCAGTTGTTGGTGTTGGCTGTCCCAATGGGGGTGGGCATAGGTACGTACCCAACAGATATGGCCCTCTTTGTGAATGATTCGTACTTCGCTAACGACTTTCTGGTTGGCGCGTAGCTGAGTCATGTCCCGTTCATCCTGTTCGCGGTCATCAGGATGCACAATGGATACCCAACCACCTCTCGCAAAAAATTCTTCCGGGGTATAACCGGTGATGGCACTGAAGGCACCGCTGATCCACTGCTCTTTGATTTCGCCGTTGGGGGCATATTCCAAAGAGAATACATAGTCGGACATGACCGAGGCGATCAGCCGGTAACGCTCGGCGTTGGCGGGGAAGTCCGCGGCCGCGGGCAATATCCAGGTTCTAAATTTATTTAGCCAACGAGACCACATTTACCTAGCTCCAGAACAGCGGTTTAAGAAGGCGAATGGCACGAGAATAATAAACCGCAGAGACGCAAAGGTAAGCGTTCAGTTAGTCCGCCTGGCGGTCGAACCGCCAGGCCCTAACGCCTAAAGCCCTACATTGGCCTAAAACACACCAACCGGCCTTTTGTAATCATAGCCCGGTCCGTTTTGCGGCCGGGCGGCCGGGGCGGTTGGAACGCCCAGGAGAAACAGAAAAATCCAAACCCAACAAGTTCCCAGAGTTCTACAGTTCCCCAGAGTCCCTTCCTCCAGCCCTCAGCCCACATGGGAACCCACGTTATGATCGGCACATGTCTCACGCGAACCTGCCCGATTTTACACCGACCGTCGCGGCCGCAGAAATTCAGCCGCAACAACTCACGCTTTACCAATGGGGCGAACGCCGCCTCATCCTCACCCGGCTAGACGGTCAGATTTATGCTTTCGCAGTGAGTGCCCCACGCGCTCGGGGGACATGTCCACTAGCACTATCTCCCGCAAGGGGGCGCATAGATTGCCCCGATCCATGGTTGTGTGCTTGACATACGCAGCGGCGCATCACCTGGCCCTGAAGATGAGAACTATTGTCCACGCAAATATCCGGTTAAAGAGGTGGATGGGGATATTTGGGGTGCAGTTGCCTGTCATCCGCCAGCCATAAAGGTTAATGTTCCCGCGTAAAGCGCCCGCCAAAGCATCCACTCCGGAATCAAGGCTTTAGCCGGTTTCTGAAAGATTGGTTCAATCTCTGAGATTGAACCAATCTCAAGAAGAGAATAACTGTTTCGTTAATCGTGGGCCCAGGGCGTTCTGGTCAAAGCCGATAGACAGATGGTAGCCGTGAGATTGATGTACCAACCGCTCAATGAGGCGCAAATTGGGGAGCCACACCCGCTGGACGATCATAATAGATGCTGTTGTTGCCATGATAGCCGTTAGCAGTTCCTGCAAAAGGGCGGGGGTGTTGGGGATGGGGTGGGCCGTTGCGGTGGAGCAGACAGAAATGGATGGTACGCTGGGCCGCACCGCCGTCTCCCACACCAGTTCCGCGTTAAACGCGGCGCAAACTAACGTGAACTTCACCTCCTCACGCACCGGTTCGGGCGTCAGAAAAGGTTGTAACTGGGGAAATGGGGAACCATATCGGCTCGCAATTTGGTGCGCCCCACCGGAAAACCCAGCAGTTCTATCCCTCGCTGTCCGGCGACACACAAATCTGGCTGTCGGAAATGAGCCCGATATCCGGCCAAACCAGCCGCAACGCCGTGGTAGATTTGCGCGCTGTTGGGGCCAGCAGGGGGGGCGGCCTCCCCACGCAGCAAACCGGTGCAATGCAACATGGCAAAATTGGCATTGATGACCAGGTTGGTAAAGATGGTGTTGAGTAAACCCCGGCTGACCAACTCCGGTTGGCAGGCCAAAGGGGCCAACACGGCATGGCCTAAACTCCCTGCGCCAGGTTGATGTGGCAATGACCCCAGCCACCCATTTGAATGGCCAGCCATTGGCTGTGCCCGGTGTATTGGTTATGGGCCAGTAAATTTTGGTGGCGGTGGGCCAGGGTCTCAGGGTTGCCCGCACCACGAGGTGAACGGTGAAGGGGGTGGGGAGTGGTGGTGGTAGCGAGGCTATATTGCGGCCGCGCCCATGCTGCCGCCGTCAATAGTTGTCCATCATTACTCGCCACCCGAATCATTAGCCCAAACAAGGTAAATTCATGGACAAAACGAGGGCCATTCTCCCTTCGTCCCCAAAAATCCTCTAGCCCGGCTTCATGTTCTGCCCACAATTTTTCAACAGTCACAACTACATTTCCTCTTCTCAGGACTTACGCGCGGTGGCCGGTGTCCCCACCGAAGCCCAACGAGCACGGTCAGGAGACCGGCTCAAGCAACTGCGTAAGTCCTATTCTTAAACAGACGGGGCGACTTCTTCCACTTCCTCAACTTCCAGCCGGTTAAACAAGGATGTGCTGTAATTGATGGCCTTGAGACGGCGATGGCGCTCCCCAAGCGTAATAAAGCGTAACAAAACCTACACGGGCATATTGCCCCATGGCCCTAAAAAAGTGCCCGATACCCGTAAACAACGAGGCCGAGCCATAACGCCTCTGCAAATACTCCCACCCTGGAAAACAATACGTCGTTAAATCCAACAAACGAATCGGCCGCAAGATGAACGCGCCATTGGTCACCAGCATGAAATACCACCATTTACTCTGTCGCTCATCTTGATATTGGGCAATGGGTATTCAGCCATTTTTGGTCATAGCAAAACGGGTGATCGGCCCGGCTGAGCCAACGGACAACGAGGCCATCACCCAGGCCGGAACCTGGGTCTCCAGAAATTCCTGGCAAACGCGGAGCACCGGGCCGGTCATTTCGATCATGCCCCATTGTTGGGAAAGGGCCACCATCTGTTGCCAGTCGGCTTCACTGGGCTTTAACTGTTTGATGGCTTCGGCAATGTCCACTTAGGGCATCAACATGCCATCGGCTGAAAGGCCGGGCCAGATCGGGCCGGTTAGAGAACTGGGTGATAGATGGCATGTTTGACCAGATGAATAATGAGGGTGAGGATGAGGTCGGGTAGGGTTTGTTCGCGCACTGGTACACCCCAACAGAGTGCCAGGGTGAATGATGCGAGATAGCTTAGTAACCACGGTTAAGCGGGTGAGGGATGATCTAAAGCCCAATGGATTTCGTACCAGACGCGCAAATCCTGGCTGGAACGCTGTTGATGCAGGTGATGGCGTTCGTGCAGGCATCTTGCAAGGTTAGGCAGAAGGCGTCACTGTCTACTTGTTTGAGCAGTTCCATCACTGGTTGAACAACGCGTTGACGCACACCGGAATGTCAATATCACCGCCGGGGCGCATGGTTTCCTGGCCTTAGATGTAGTGACAGATGGATAGCCCTTTGATGACCACAATGTCCAGCTGGTGCGCGGCCTGCAAGGGTAAAAAGCGGTTGTAATGACTCACCGAACCACTGGGCACGGTTGATATAGATTGCGGCCACGTCATCTAACGCCTGTTGAGCGGGTCTGGCAAGGGCGTCGCCTGGTTCATCGGGGGCGACACATCGTGCAACAAGGTGTGCATCCGGTTAATACACACCCCCACCTTCTCTGCTCCCAATCCACCAGGCGGCCGTACCAACAAGGTGTGGTTCCGACAGCGATGTAACGTATTGCCACAAAAAGTTTCTTCGGACGTAAGGTTGATCCGTTCCATAGTACTAATGACTCCTACAACATATCCCCCTTATTTTGCCCGATACTTGAACATGCAGAAATATTAAGGCCAAAAGAAGAAGTTAAATCAGGCGACTATTCGGCTTATACTTGACCTTTAGTCTTCGATAATTATCTAACGTCGCGTTGTACCCTACAAAGACACACTCTCAAACTTATTGTACAAAAATTAAACTTTTCAACACTGAATCAAGGAGCATAGAAATGAATAAGTCGCGCCTTCTGCGCTTTTGCCTGGGTTTGAGTATGCTGTTGTTGATTACCCTAAGCGGTTACGCCGTGCTGGCGGCCGCGCCCCTGAGCGGCAATCCCATTCCCTGCACCAACGGCATGGCCGGTGAATACCCCTGTGCCGGGGTTGATCTCATCTCACAAATGCCGTTAGAGCACCATCGGTGCGGAAGAGAGCACCGCCAAAGGCAACGATCATTGGGGCTGGACAGATACCCCAAACCGGCAAAAAGAATGTGTGCTTTTGGTTTAACCAACGGCGTCTCCTTCACAGACATCAGCGACCCGGCCAACCCCATTTATCTGGGCAAATTGCCCGCTCATGTCGGCGCATCCGTTTACCGTGATGTCAAAGTTTATCAAGATGTCGCCTCATCGTGAGCCGACAACATCCCCGGTCACAGCTTGCAGATGTTCGATCTTACCCAACTCCGCACCGTGGTTAATCCCCCGTCACCTTCACCGAAACCGCCCATTACGCCGCAAAATTGGGGCCGCCCCACACCCTGTGGATCAACCAGGACAGGGTATCTCTACGCCGTGATTCGTTCCACCGACAGCAGTTGTAATGCTGGCGTCAGATACTCAACCCGCAAAATCCCACCAGCCCCAGCCAGGCAGGCTGTCTGGATGAAGGCGAAGCCCCTATCTCTACGGCCGAATGTCTGGTTTATGATGGTCCTGACCATGATTACGGCCGCGAAACCGTTTCTGGCCAGCGACGATACGTGAGCATTGCCGATGTCACCAACAAAGCCGCCCCCACCATCATCAAACGGCGTTCACCTATCCGCATCATGCGGGTACATCGCGCCTCACTGAAGATTTAACCTGATTGGCTCGCGGCCGACATGCACGATTTAAATGCACCACGGTCACAATACCTGCACCTACGTTTTTGATGTAACCGATCTGGATAACCCGGT
>JADJUV010000199.1 GCA_016716885.1 Candidatus Trichofilum aggregatum
GTCCAAATAATGGCAAAACTGCTGAGGAGACAAACAACCGCCATCAATATTCCAGTGTAAACCAACAGTGAGTTGGGTTTTTGTTGTGTTGTTGTCGAGGTATGTTTGAAGGATGTTGTGACTGTCACCCGATCTGGACGCTCGTCTACAACAAGGGGGTGGCGTAACGCGTCGCACGCAAGTTACCCCAAGGGACATTAGGACGCACCTCGCTACACAGATCAATCAACTCACTGATTCGACCCAAACGAGACATATGCGTGATGAGGGTAACAACTTTTTGAGTCTTGTTTTGACCAGGTAAATCGTCAAAATCCACTCGCAGATCAAAACATAACGTTTCCAGGTCATCCTCACTGAAGTATTCGACAAGGGTACGACGTAACCGGACATGCCAGTTAGGCAATTCGGTATTGATGGGTGTTTCGTCCATGATATCTCCCAGCTATATGTTTGAATTTATTGGTGTTTGAACAGCACGATCAAACGATGGCCCCCAGCAGGGAATATTTCTCCGCTGGCAAACTGATTATTGTTTGCTGACAAATAAACGTAACGAGGGGGTTTATTTTGGCAAACGGCGACTCGTTCTGAGCAAAACGTAAAGAACGCATCACGCCTTCTGCACCCGGTAGCCCAGCACCAGCCCGTAAATCACATGGGCCAGGATGAAACCAAAGGTGGGGATTTCGAGCAGGGGAGACGCGGCCGCAGGCAAAAACACCCCTCGCGCCACTACCCACAGGAGCAGGCCATACAACAACCCCATCAGCCAGCCGAATGGTTGGGTCCGCGGCCGCAACCCCACCACCCCATAATAAATGAGGGCGAACACGGCCCCGTAAATGCCGGACACCGCCAGATGGAGCAAGGCCCCGGTCGCGGCCGCGTTGCCACTCACCACATCAAACCGGCCCATCATCACCCCAGGACTCTCCCGCGAGGCCAAAGCCACCCCGGCCAACGTCAACGCCATCGCCAGCCCCGCCACCAATCCCCCCAGCAGACCATCCACCGCCTTATCACCTGTTGATTGTGTTTGTTTCGTCGTTGTGCGCATGATTACCATCCTTTGAAAAACGTGTTGCGTGTTGCGTGTTGCGTGAAACTATTCGCCATTGACAATTGGTTATTAACCCCTCACCCCTCACCCCTCACCCCTCACCTCTATAGTTCCCCTACTCCTTGTTCCATTGATTCGCCTTTCATAACAACACTTTACCCTTCGACCGTCTGCTTACCGTTACGAAGATCGTTACGAGCCATTGTTCATAACGAAAATGAGGTAGAATTGCCCGATGCCCGCTTTACAGCTCCATTTTCTCGGCCCACCGCGCCTTACGTTTGAGGGGCAACTTGTTGAGCCGGATACACGCAAAGCCACCGCTTTGCTGGCGTATCTGGCCCTGACCGGCGAACGGCAAAGCCGCGATGCCCTGTCGGCTCTGCTCTGGCCGGAGTATGATGAGCAACGCGGCCGCGCCGCCCTCCGCCGCACCCTCTCCACCCTCAAAGCCATCATGGGGGACACCCCGTTTTTCACCAGCCGGGAGATCATTGGCCTGGAACCAGGGCAGTTTACCTGTGATGTACACCAGTTTCGGCAATACCTGAAGGAGCAAAAGTGGGACGCGGCCGCAGCCCTCTACCGCGATGACTTCCTGACCGGCTTCTCCCTGCGTGACAGCATCCCGTTCGACGACTGGCAGTTGCTTCAGGCCCAAACCCTCAAACGAGAGCTAGAACATTGCCTGGAAACCCTGGTACAGCAATTAGCCCAACACCAGCAATGGGAAGCCGCCCTCAACTATGCCCATCGCTGGCTCCAACGAGACCCCCTGCGTGAAGAAGCACACCGCCACCTCATGCAGATCTATGCCCAACAAGGACGGCGCGAGGCCGCCTTACGCCAATATCAAACCTGCGTGACTATCCTCAACGAAGAGTTAGGTGTCTCCCCTCTGGCCGAAACCACCGCCCTGGCGCAAACAATAGAATCCAACTCATTTATCACCACCCCACCACCCGCCGCCCCGGTTCTCGTTCTCATCCCCCCGGCGATCCCCCTGGTAGGCCGAGCCAACGCCCTGACAACCCTGCAACAGGCGTTCACCCAGGTGGCGGTAAATGGCTATTTTCTGGCGATTTCAGGTGAGGCGGGCATTGGCAAAACCCGGCTAGTCGAGACCTTTTTTGTCGGCCGTCGCCCACCCGGTCATCACCGTCACCTGTCACGAAGGGGAAAAACACCTGGCCTATGCCCCTTTTGTCCAGGCATTGCAGGTGGCTCTGGCCTGGCCCACAGCCGAAAACATACTCGCCAGTTGCCATCCCACCGTTCTGGCCGAAGCCGCCCGATTACTGCCAGAACTGGGGGCACGTTTCCCCCATCTGCCCGCCGTTCCCAGCGACGGCCCCGGCGCACAAGTGCGCTTTTTTACCGGGGTGGGTCAGCTATTGACCCAACTGATGACCGTCCCACAGCCGGGCATCTTTTTTCTCGATGACGCCCATTGGGCCGATTCGGCCTCACTAGAACTGCTGGCTTATCTGGTGCGGCGGTTGGAACAGCGGCCACTACTCATCCTGGTGGCCTGGCGCGATGAAGAAATTCAGCCCGACCATGCGCTGGTACGCCTGCTGACCGAAACGCGCCGCAGTGGACATGGCGATCAAATTCAACTACAACGTTTTACGCCGGAAGAGGTGAACGCAACTGTTCCAGAATAGTGGTTTACCGCTGACCCTGGCCGAACGCCTTTATGCCGAAAGTGAAGGGACTACCCTACTTCGCGGCCGCGTACCTGACCAACCTCGCCGAACAAAACAGAACCAATTCCATCTGGAACCTGCCCGTTTCCGTCCTGGACTTGTGGCACAGCCGTTTACTGCGCGTGAGTGAAACCGGACGCCAACTTTTGCAGACCGCGGCCGCAATTGGGCGTGGTTTTGGCTTTGACCTGGTGCAAACCGTCAGCGGCCGCGGCGAAGATGAAGCGGTTATGGGGTTGGATGAACTGGTGGCCCGAGGTTTACTGCTAGAACAAAACGGCCCCACTTATGATTTCAGCCATCACAAACTACGTGATCTCGTCTATGAGACGATGAGCCTGGTGCGGCGGCGACTGTTGCACCGGCGGCTGGCCGAACGGTTGGAGCAGCAGGGGAAGCGGCTGGCCCAGCCCTTTTTGTTAGCCGGGCAAATCGCCCGTCATTATCAACTGGCGGGACAAAACGAAGACGCGGCCGCGGCCTATGTCCAGGCCGGTGATTACGCCCGCACCCTCTTCGCCCACCGGGAAAGTCTGGCCCACTACCAGGCCGCCCTCGCCCTGCGCCATCCCGATGCGGCTAAGTTGCAGGAAACCTGCGGCGATCTGCATATCCGTCTGGGGCAGTACGGCGAGGCATTACGGGCTTATGAACAGGCCTCGACCCAGGCCCCCCTGGCCGATTTGCCCCGCCTGGAGCACAAGGTGGGTCAGGTTTACTTGCGGCGCGGGGAGTGGGAGCTGGCCCTGCGCCGTTTTGAACTGGCGGAACAGGGATGGGGGAATGACGCGGCCGCGAGCCAGCTTTATCTTGACTGGAGCTACACCGTTTATCGGCAGGGAGACATCGCGGCCGCGAGCCGCCTGGCCCAAAGCGCACAACAACGCGCCACCGATGCCCTCGCTCAGGCCAACAGCTACAACATCCTGGGCATTCTGGCCCGACGCCAGGGAAATAGCCAAGAGGCCCACCACCATTTCCAGGCCAGCCGCGAACTCTCCCAGCAACACAACCTGCTGGACGCCCACATTGCCGCGCTGAACAACCTGGCTCTGCTCGCGGCCGCGGCGGGAGATTACGGCGAAGGCCAGTCATTATTGGAAACCGCGCTCAACCTGTGCCTTACCTGGGGATCGCCACTGGCAGGCCGCTCTGCACAACAACCTGGCCGACCTGTTCCACCGCATCGGGCAGACAGATCAGGCGATGGCGCAACTGAAACAATCGGTCACGATTTATGCAGAGTTGGGTCGGGATGGGGCAATGTGGCAACCAGAAGTGTGGAAGCTGACCGAGTGGTAAAGGGGCGCACAAAGGGCGGCTGAGCACAGAACCCTCTTGGGACAATGGGCTAAAAAATGAAAAAGCTCTCGTTATATACGAGAGCTTTTTGGGTTATGGGTGTTATATCCCTTCTGTATACGAAAAGGATACTGACATAGGGACCAGGGATCGGGTTAAATGAAGGAGAACTCAAGGAACTCTGGGAACTCAAAACAATGATCTAGCTACCGGACAGTTTCACAAACAGAGGAGTGAGCATCCCCAGATGCGAACGAGGTGGCATCTGGCGTATGCCTTACTCCTCAAACCAAAGTGGCCGGTGGCTAGAACAATGATCAATGGCTAATAATCAAGGAAACAAATTTGAATGGTGAAGCGTGAATAACTGTTTATTCGACTCTGGCCAAAATTTGCCCGACCTCTACCAAATCTCTTAATCTCCCAGTCTCTTAGTCTCCAGAGGTCAGCACAAAAAACGCCATTGTCGAGCTGTTTACTGTTTACTGCTCATTCAACCAAAGGAGACAACAATGTACAACTACCCTCTCACCCTCAACTTTGCTTTTATGTCCGCCAGCCCCAAAATCACGGTCACGGATGCCGGGGGTCAGACATTGATGAGTGCCAGCAAGACGTTACTCTCGACCAAAGACGAGATCAAAATTGCCAATGGTCGCCCGTTGTTCCAGGTTGTCAGCCAGGAAAGCCGGGTGACGGATATTCCTAGCAATTGGGATATTATGACCGCCGAGGGGCAGAAACTTGGGGTTGTGGATGATGATTTTTTGAGTTTAGATGCGGGGGCGTATGTAGGCAACGCCGCGGCCGCGACCGGCCTCAACATCCTCAAAAACCAATTCGTCAACGAGCAGGCCCTCAAAATGTACTGGCTCAAAGATCAAACGGGCAACAAAGTCGGCTGGATCGCCCCCGACAAACGCTCTTTGTCCTTACAACAACTGCCCCTGGCCGATTTCACCCGCAAAATCCCGTTCTTCTTCCGCTTTATCTGCCCCAGCTACGTCGTCCGCCTGGGCGAACGAACGGTAATGCTCATGCAAAAACAGCGCACCTGGATGGTAGACAGCTATAAACTGGAAGCCAAAGGCCAACTCACCCCCGACGAAGAAAAACTGCTCCTGCCCAGTGTCCTGCTCGCCCTCTTCTACGAACGGGCACAGTTGAAGCAGTTGTTTGGGGACTAAGCGCGTCTATGAGAGGATTAGTGTACTGGTGCCTTAGCACAACCAATACACCAATATACCCATACACCAACACACCAATACCCACCTCATAACAAAGGAGTCGAAATGCGTATTCAATTCACAGCCCAAGAACTTTTTTTTGAAAACGACGGCGATGTTGCCTATGCCAATCTGATGGGAGGAGAAGGGGGAGAGCCAGAACATTTTCTCATCTTCCAACGGGGGTTGATGGACGACGACCAGGCGATTCATCTGGAGTACAACGACCAGAGCAACGGCGCCTATGACGCCATCGCGTCCTGCCACCTGGAGCGGGAACAGTTGACAGTAGATTTAGCGCGGCCGCTTGGTTCTCTCACGGATGTTACCGGTTTTGACGTAACCCTGGCCCTGGATGACGACAGCTACGAACAACTAACAACAGCTTTCGGTCTTTTCTTTCAAGGTACGGATTTGCTCAAGTAAGGACTCAACTTGGGATTGGTTCAATCTCCGGCAACTTGCCCTGAGTAAGGCCTAAGAACTGCATCAATCTTTGGCGTTTAAGGATGAAAGATATGAAACAAAGGTTTTCCCTCCTATTGCTATTTCTATTAGCCCTCTTTCTGGGTGTCAGCACCAGGGCTGAGGCGATGGGTAGCGGCCGCGTAGATGGTTACGCCCAAGTATTCCTCACCGGTAACTCCGGCCAATCCGTCGGCACCGATGTCGCCATCGTGCCTGATATGAACGGTGATGGCTACGATGAACTGGCCGTTGGTGGTTCTTCCGCACCAAACCGGGTTCATGTAATACCCGGGGGGCCAGATGGTTGGGGTCTAAACCTGCGTTTGGGCACAAACCCGGCGGTCATCACCTACACCGGCGACGACCCAGGCGACCTGGCCGGTTACACCGTCGCCGGTGTGGGCGATGTCAACGGCGATGGTTTCGGCGATATGTTGGTAGGCGCACCTTTCAACGATATTGTGGGAAGCAATGCCGGGGCTGCCTATGTGGTTCTCGGGAGTGCCACACTCACCGGCAGTAACCTGGGCATGTTCCCCACTATCGTCGGCGAAGTAGCGAATGAGGAAGTCGGGCGTACCATCGGTCCGGCGGGTGATGTGAATGGAGATGGGTATCAGGATATGTTGGTGGGGGTAATGGGGCACGATACCCCGGCCACCAATGCTGGAGCCGTCTACCTCGTACCTGGGGCGGCAACCATCACCAGCCTTATCCTAAACAGTACCAAGATCAAATACACCGGCGAGGCCGCCAATGATTACGCCGGAAGCAGTGTGGACAGCATCGGTGATATGAACGGCGATGGGTACATGGATTTTGTCGTTGGGGCACCGCAAAACGATGACGGAATTGCTTCAGGGGGGGCCGCCTATGTTGTACTCGGGAGCGCAACACCTACCAACGGCAGTCTGGGTACGCACATTCAATATGCGGCCACCGTTAGTCTCCATGGCGCTGGTCAAGAAGTGACCGGGGCCGGTGATTTTAATGGGGATGGGTACGATGATGTGATGATCAGTGCTTCGGGAGCGGGGGCCGGTGTTTATCTGGTGTTAGGATCGGCGACACCCGTTAGCACGCTGTTATCCGGGGCCATTTTTTACTCCGGGGCGCATGGGATAAACACCTTGACCCAGGCCAGGTACCTGGCTCAGGCAGGCGACATCAATGCCGATGGTTTTGGTGATGTGCTGATTGGCGCGGAATTTGAAAATTCTAACACGGGAGCCGTTTATGTGGCGTATGGCACGGCCAACCCGGTCAACACCACCATCAGCAGTTTACCCCGGTTGGGGGGCGCGGCCGCGGGCGATCTCTTCGGTAATGCCGTCAAAGGCAACGGTGATAGCAACGGGGATGGTCTGGCCGACATCATCCTGTCAACCATAAGCAATGACGAAGGGGGAGCCAATGCCGGGGGCGCGTATGTCCTTTTCGGCGAAACCACTGCCCCGGCTTATCGGGAACGGCAACGGTTGAACATTGCAGGCAATCTACCCACCGCCTTGTTTGACACCATGGGAATTGGGGTGGATTTCACCGCCAATGCCCTGGCCGGGGGTGATGTCACGGTCACCCGCCACCTGTTTCACCCCTGCGGCACCGACATCCGCCTGCAAACCCCCATCTGGACAGTAGATTCGCCCAAAATTGGGGCCGGAACCACCTTTAACCTGCGCCTGCAATACACCACCGATCACATTGTGGGGATGGATGAAAACACCCTGCGTGTCTGGACTCGCCCCATTGGCCAGCCCTGCGCAGAGTGGGTACAGGTAGGAAGTAGCGCCGTCAATGTCAACACCAACCTCATCACCGCCACCGGTCTCAGCAGTGCCGGGCAATATACGGTAAGCCCGAGTGATACCCCGCCTAGCCCCACCGCCATTCAAGAGCAAGTCATGGCCACTTACCCGGCCCAATCCCCCGCGGAACTGATGCTTATTTTGACTGTCCTGGCCCTCAGTTCCGGAACCACCTACACCTACCTGCGCCGCCGCCAACGGCACGTGTATGTCTAAAATGATTGACCGGCTCTTTGGGAATTCAGGGGGTTGACACCCTATGGAGGGGCAATCCTTGTGGTTGCCCTCGTTTGGGCTGGCCTTGTGCCAGCCCAGACAATACGATCACCCCGCAAAATCCCAAAGACCCAAATGATTGACCCATACAGGTATAGCCGGGGACACCGATATCGCCCATCCCAGCCATTTCTACTCTACTAAAACTCCCGCAACAACCGCCCACAGCCGTACACTTTGTCCTCAATGCCATTATCCCGCAGGGCCATCCACCAGGTGGCGGCGTTAATGGCGATCACCGGTTTGCCCAGCCACCGCTCCGCCTCATCCGCCAGCCCCACCATGCTCAAATTCGTGCCCACCTGCACCAGGGCATCCGCATCCTTGTTCACCTCGATGAGGGCCTGGCGTAGTTCGTTCTCAGACACGTTGGCAATGGCAATCGCCGTCGGGCAGCGCAACCCCTTCAACGCCGTCACCTCAAAGCCGATGTCGTTGAAGAAGCGGATGACATTTTTATCGCCCACCGGCTGATACGGTGTCACCACCCCGATTTTTTTCGCGCCAAACAGGTTCAATGCCCGTTCGCACGCGGCCGCGCCCGTCGCCACCCCTAGCCCCCCCGCCCAATCGGAGATCATTTTGGCAAATTTGCGGTTCCCTTCCACCCCATCCCAAAACGTTTCCGCGCTCATGCCCATCACCATGTAATCTGGCTCGGCTGTCATCACTCGCTCTACCGCATACTCAATCTCCACCCGAATCTGCCGCAGTAATTCCTCGAACGCTTCATCACTGCTCAAATTTTGGTTCCGAATATGAATACGCGAAATGTGCGGCGTCACCCCCGGCACGGTCATGCGGTAAAAATCAGGCTCCACAATGGTGTTTGTGCTGGGAACGATTACCCCGAATTTTTTGCGCCAGCCCAGTGCATCGGTCATTGGTTTCTCCCTTTTGGAACAAAACCTGACCGGTTTTTGAAACCTGTCAGGTCTGATGAGGTGGTCATTTGACCAAATATTTCAATTGTTATAACATTATAACATTCAGGGGTATCATGTCAAAGCTCCACAAAGGATACAGTCACACAACCCTCGGCCAGATACACTACCGCCAATGTCGGCAGGTAGAAGGGACGCCGCTTGTCCTGTCTCCATCAAACGGCCAGTTCTGGCCTGATGTTTGAGCCGTTGATGGGTCATCTGGCGGCGGATTTCCCCCGGGTTGCAGGCGGGCCTGAAACCGTTTGCCTTGCTGGCGGAAGGGGAACATCTGCTGGGGACGTGGCAGAGGATTCGCCAGCGGGACCCGTCCCTACCCCTGGAAGTGGTGCAGAGGGAGTTGTTGTTGACGCAGATGGCGGGCGCGGCCGCGGGCCAGACCTATCACGCCGTTTTCGCCCAACCGTTCGCCGAGCAACTGGCGGCCCTGGACATCCCCATCCTGGTACTCTCCGGTGAACACGACACCCTGCGCCCCAGCCTCGAACCCGCCTACCGTCTGCTCCGCCAGGGCCACAAGGCCATCATCCCCGGCGCAGGCCCATACCTCTGCGACACACATCCACGGGTGGTGACGGCGTTGGTGCGGGAGTTTGCGGCGGGGGTCGAAGGAAGTCGTGGGAACTCTAGGAACTCAGGGGAACTCTAGGAACTCAAGGGAACTTGAAACCTGGAACCTGAAACCTGAAACCTGAAACTTATTTTCGCAGGAGTAACGCCATGCTCACTATTCTGTTTCTCGTTTTGACGGCGATTTTTGTGGGGTTGATCTGGCAGACCGTTACCATGAAGCAGAACAGTTACATGGTGCTGTTGTGGCTGGTGCTGATCGGGCTGTTCTATGACAACCTCATCATCGGCATGGGGCGGTTTGTGGGCGAAGGGAGTTTGCTGGAAACGCTGGAGTGTGGGGCGGTTTGGATACATGCCCTGCTCACCCCAACGATGATCATTTTTGGCTTTGGGTTGTTGCGCCGGGCAGGTATTTCTTGGGCACAAGGGCGCACAGCCCATATCATCGTTTGTGTGGTAGCTACCTTTGCTCATCTTGTTGGGGCTTACTCCGACATCCTGCGGCTGGATTTATACAGCACCCCATCCGCCGATATTTTGCGTTATCGCAACGAAGTTGGCTTACCAGGCCACCGCTCCCGGCCATCGTGACCATCCTGTTTTTGATTGGCTACGGTGTTTCCCTGGCGCAACCGGTTGGCCCTGGCTGGCGGTAGGAGCGATGTTAATGTTCGCGGCCGCGGGCCTCGGCCTGGGCGAACGCTTCACATCGCCAACATCGGCGAACTCATGCTCAGCCTCGGCAACGTCTACACCGCCAGGAAGTTTTTAACGTGAATGAGGGATTGGTGGTATTGGATTTCTGAGTACTGATAGTCTCCAGTCTCTCAATCCCCATCCTCACCCCACCCCATGAACTACACCCTCCCCCTCGCCCTCGTAGACTTTCTACCCGTCCTCTTTACCGCCATCGGGCTGGTAAACATTGCCCGGATAGTAACGCACATCAGCCGGGCACACGGTCAGGTCGCCCTGGCAGAGCCGCTCTGACGGTAGCGGGGGCTTCCTCAAAGCGTTGTGGAAACTCCTCATGGCCTCATCCGACGGGGCAATAGACATCCGGTGGCTGGATGAGGGCTGCTTGTGTGGATGGCGCCTGGGTATGTCCTGTTGTTCTGGGCGGTGTGGCAGGTTGTGCGCGGAGTCAACCGCAAACCAATGTCGAATGCGTCGCTCGTGCCGCTGGCCTTTATCACCCTCATGTTGGCCGGTTCGGGGTATCTGTACGCCGCCAACCCCACTTCCCCCGCCTGGGAGCGTGTGCTGTTGAGCGTCATGGTGCTGGCAACATTCGCCACCGGCATCCTGCTCATCGTCTTCGGCTTCCGGCAGAAATTACCGCTGGTAGGCTGGCTCTTCATCATCAACCTGGTGGGGATTTTCCTGCTCAATGGGCTGGCACGAATGGATGAACAGACCATCGCCTTGCAATGGGTTGAGGAGAGCATCAACACAGTGTCATGGCTCTGTTTTGCCCTGGCCGCCCACAAACTACTGGCGTATACCCGGCAACAGTTTGGTGTTCCACGGGTCTAGCTCTTGTACAAACAGACAGGCAGAGGTTACACGGAGATGCACAGAGAAGGCACAGAGGCTCACAGAGAAAAAAAATGACGAATCTCTGTGTATCTCTGTCATCCTCTGTGCCCTCTGTGTTCCTTCTTTGAATTCTGGCTCGTCCAATTTGAGGTATCGTGAACTATGTCAGAGTTACAGACGAATTACAAAGGTGTTTTCGAGGGGCGGATTGGTTTTGGGCAACGTCCCGCGCTCCTCATTGTAGATTTTATCAACGCCTACACCACACCCGGCTCCCGCTGTACGCCCTGATGTCGTTACGGCAGTGCAGGCAACCAGGTCATTACTGGCCTGGCGCGGGAGAAACGCATACCGGTATTGTTTACCAAAGTGCTGTACAACAAAATTACGGGATGGGGGGCATTTTTGTGCAAAAAGTGCCAGTGCTCCAAACGCTGGTCGAAGGGAACCATTGGCGGAGTTGTCCTTGACCCGACCCTGACCCCGATGATACGGTCATTGCCGAAGCAGTATGCGTCGGCGTGTTTTGGGACGGCGCTCGCGGCGCGTTGACATCTCTCCCGCGTAGATACCCTCATCCTCACCGGCTGTTTCCACTCTGGTTGCGTCCGGGCCTCAGCCGTGGATGGGATGCAATACGGTTTCCGCGTCATCATCCCCCGCCGAATGCGTCTGACGATCGTTCACCCGCCCCCACGAAGCTAACCTCTTCGACATCCACGCCAAATATGGGGTGTCGTCAGCCAAGAGGAAGTGATGGGAGTATTTGCAGACGTGGGAGGGGGAACTGAGGAACTTGGGAACTCAGGGGAACTCCAAGGAACTCACCAGACTCACCACTCCTCCACTCAGCACTCACCACTCACCACTTCTTTTGGAGTTCAGTTTGTCCATGAAAGCCTTACACGGAATCAGACTATTAGACCTTGCCCATGCTCTCCGCCTTATGCCGCGATGATGCTAGCTGATTTGAGGGCGGGACGATCAAGGTGGAGCCGCCGAAAGGGGGGAGGCACGCCGTTTGTTGAGAAAGACCCGGCCAACAGCCTGAATGGTTTCGGGGCGTATTTTATGGATCCTCAACCGGAACAAAAGAGCGTCACCCTCGATCTCAAAGCGGAAAAAGGGCTGGCTCTCTTTTACGAACTGGTCAAAACCGCCGACATCGTTATCAGCAACTTTAGTGCCGGGGTGACAGAACGGCTCCAAGGTGGATTATGCCCCACCTCAGCCAGATCAACCCCGGATTATCACCTTGCACCGTCACCGGCTTCGGCGAGACGGGGCCAGGCAAACGTACCGCCTTCGACATGGTGGCTCAGGCGATGGGCGGTGGCACGAGCATCACCGGCCAACCGGGCCATCCACCTACCGGCGCCGGGATGCCCATGGGCGACCTGGGGGGTGGGCTGGTGGCGACGGTGGGGGTGTTGGCGGGCCCTAAACGCCCGTCACCTCACCGGGCGCGGCCAGCATATGGACATCTCCATGCTCGACGCGCAGATCGGCCTGCTCAACTACCTTGCCCACCATGCTCCTCTCCGGGGCCATCCCCGACAAAGCCGGGCAACGGTCATTTGGTCCATGCCCTATGGCTCCTTCCCCTGTGCTGATGGGCATATCATCATCGCCATCATCGCCGACAATTTTGGACAGCCCTGCTGACGGTCATCCCGCCGAGATTTGAACACCGAAGAGCATCGCTATCAAGCGGGGCGGCACAAGAACAAGGTACTCATTAACGGCCGCCTGAACGAAATTTTCTCGACCAATACGCAACAATATTGGCTGGAGCGGTTGCAAGCGGCGCGGATTCCCTGCGCCCCGGTGAACAATTTGCCCCAGGCTCTAAACGATGAACAGGTGCTGTTCCGTCACGATTGTGGACGTAGCCCATCCGCTTGGTGGTTCAACCCGGATGCCGGGTAATCCGGTGAAGCTGTCGGAGACGGTGAGGAGACGTTTAGCCCGCCGCCGTTGTTGGGTCAGCATAACGATGAGGTGTATGGTGGCCTACAGGGGTTGTCGCCGGAAGAGGTGGCGCGGCTGAAGAGGATGGGGTTATTTAAGGGTGTTGGTGAAGTTCATTTCATTTTCACAGATACCAGAAAAAGCCAATGACGATTCATTTGCGGCAGGGTTAAATCCACAGGGAACCCGTGTTTTTATGGGCACATTGACCGATGGGGCGGATGTTCACGTGGCCCTGGTCAGATTGCCACCCGGCACTAACATCAGACGGCCACCTTTGACCTGTTAGGTGGACTGCATGAGGGTGGAGTTTCGGGCGTTTGATTTTAACGGCCAACGACGGCAACCCCGCTGAGATTATCGCGGCGGAAATCGTCGCCGGTCATGGCACAATCACCCTGCTGGAAGGCCAACCCCAGGTTATTTGCATCTGGTGGTGGCCTATCAGGACATGGCCGCGACCCCCACCCATCGTCGTCCTCGCCGGACACGCCAGCCGGACCATCGCCCTTCGCCATCGGGTTCACCCTCACCGCCTACGACGGCCCCCCGTCCACCACACCTGCCGGGACAGGGTTGGTGTTAATGGGATTTGTCGAGGAGGTGGGGAGAAATGAGGGACTAAGAGACTGGAGACTAGTTCAGTACTTCACAGGAAATTCCGTGTGTTCCCACAGGATTCCCCAAGTTTCCCAGAGTTCCACGGGTCATCCCCATGTTCATCTCCCCCAATCACCGCAAACGAAAGCTACGCCAAAACCAACCGGTCTATGGCGGGATTGCCACATCCGATGATCCGCAATTGGCGGAGTTGTAAGTACAACCTGGCCGGGTTACTGATTAGTACCTGTTAGACGCCGAACACGGCCTCATCTCGCCCACCAGGCCGTCAATGTCATCCGCGCCTGCGAACGGACCAACATCACCCCCCTCATCCGCATCGGCCCCAAGGACCAAGTTGGTGTTGCAATACCTGGATGCCGGGATGATGGGGGTGATGATCTCCGAGACTGGAAACGGTGGCCGAGGTACAAATGTTAGTCGAGGCGATCAAATATCACCACCACAGGGCAAAGGGAGATGGGGTTGTCGCGGGCGTCGGGGTATGGCTTATAGCCATGAAGCCCCGGCCCACCATCCGTCGGCGAACGAGAAACAACTGGTTTATCGTCCAGTTTGAAGATGACCGTCTGCTGGCAAAATTGCCTGCGCTGTGTGCCGTGCGGGGTGGACGCCTGCGCGGTCGGCCCGCGTGACCTGTCGTTGGCGATGGGTTTCCCCGATGGGCCACAACATCCTGAAGTACAGACGGTGATTGACCAGGCCATCGCCCACATATGCACAAGGCCAACGTATCCGCCGGGATAACCGCGGGAACCCAGGCGTGCGGAACGTCAGGTGGCCCGTGGCGCGAAGATGATTCTGGCGGCGTCGCAATGGCTGTGGCTCGCGGCCGCGAAAGGGTTTTTGCCGGTTGAAGAGAGAGACTGAGAGATTGAGAGACTGAGAGACTGGAGACTGTTCACTATTTCCCAGGTTCCGCTGAGTTCCCACGAGTTCCTAGAGTTCCCCTGAGTTCCTACGAGTTCCCACGAGTTCCCCCCCATGCCCCAAATACGACTTTCCGCTATCCAATTTGCCACCAGTGATGATGTAGAGGCGAACCTGGCGACCTGTCACCGCGGATGATAGACGCGGCCGCGAGCCATCACCCTCTCACCTCATCGTCACCCCCGAATTTATCAACCACATCCTCTGGTTCGACGACGCCGACCATTGCTGGCGCGTCTCCGTTGACCCGGACGGGCCATTTCTCCGCGCCCTCGGTGACAAGGCCAGGGAACACGCGCTCTACCTCAAGGTCAACATCCGCCTGCGCCGCCCCAACCACACCGTCACCGGCAGTAACAT
>JADJUV010000200.1 GCA_016716885.1 Candidatus Trichofilum aggregatum
CCCACATCGCCGCGAAAGGTGGCGAATGGCTGTGGCAAGTCTCGCGGCCGCATCCATTTTAATCGTTCACCAGCGATTTCTCATCCATAAATGAGTATAATAGGTCTGTCGAGCGTGTTTAGTTGAGGTGCATCATGACGTATCAAATACTTGTCAAACGCCAATCACCAAGAAAATATGAAGCCACTTTACTGAGTTGGCCCGGTTTGCGGAGTGAAGCAGCCACCAAAGAAGAAGCCCTGACCCAAATCCGGGCTGCGATTGTAGAGTGGTTGGCCGGAGGCGAAATTATAGAGATGGATATTCCCGGCACTGCACCCGTATTGGCCTCTGGTTATGCCGAGACTTTTGGCATGTTCAAAGACGATCCCACATTCGATGAATTCATCCATGAAGTAAATCGTTACCGAGAAGCAAGGAATAAAATAGAACACAATAGTGAGTAAGGATACTATCCATGTATGTTTTGGATACCGATCACGCCACGCTTTACCAGCGAGCAAATCCTGTGCTGGCCCGAAGAATAGAAAACTTACCCCCTCAACAACTGGCAACAACCGTTATCACCTATGAAGAGCAGGTTAGCGGCCGCATGGCGATGGTACGCCGTGCTCAAACAGAGAACGAGCGTATTCAGGCTTATTATTGGCTGCGACACACCTTGGAATTTTTTTGTCGCACCCCTGTCTTACCGTTTCATAGTGAAGCTGCCCGCCAATTTGCGGCTCTAAAGCCGTTGCGGTTGAAAATTGGCACACAGGATTTGTTAATCGCCAGTGTTGTTCTGGCTCAGAAAGCAACCCTTCTCACCCGGAATAGCCGTCACTTTTCGCAAATACCTGGCTTGTTGATAGAAGATTGGTCCATAGTTTCCCCATGAAGAAACGAACCTGGCTGTTCCTGGGGGCTGTGGCAAGCCTCGCGGCCGCGTACCTGTCCCGTCATCACCTTGTGGCAAGGCGCTACGGCCTGCCCCTGGCCCAAACCAACGTGCGTGTGGAGCGCAACCTGCGCGTCCCGCTGCGCGATGGCCTCACCCTAGCGACGGATCATTACTACCCCACCCACCCCGGCGACTACCCCACTGTCCTGATGCGGACACCGTATGCCCGCGGCCGCACCGCTCACTTCTTCGGTCTGCGTTCCGAGCGAGTGGGCTGGCTGTTGGCCGGGCAAGGGTATCACGTCGTCATTCAGGATGTACGCGGCCGCTTTGGTTCCCAGGGCCAGTTTCTCCCCCTCATCCACGAACGGCAAGACGGCCAAGACACCCTGATCTGGCTAAGGGCACAATCCTGGTTCAACGGCCAACTGGGCATGTGGGGCGAGAGTTATGTGGGGTACGTACAATGGGCGATGGCGGTAGACAATCCGCCCGAACTGAAGGCCATCATCCCCGGCGTGACTTCCAGCAACCTGACCCTACTCGATGACGAACGGGTGTTACGCCTGGATGCGGCCCTGCGCTGGCTCATCATTATGGATGCCATGCACAGCCATCACCCCATCTGGCAACAATTGCTCCGCCTGCTTCCCCCCACCCAAAACCGCCTCATCGCCCAAGCGGCCCACCAGCTACCTCTGCAATCCCTGGACAGCCACATCCTGAACCGCCCCCATCCCCTTTACGAACAGTGGCTGGCCGATGTGGATGCCGCCCATCCCCAATGGGAGCAGGGCATGTTGAACGGCTATCTGGCCCAGGTAACGGCTCCGGCCCACCTTGTGGGCGGCTGGTATGACGTGTTTCTCCGCGAGCAATTGGCCGATTACGCTACCCTACGGGCCGCTGGGCAACACCCCTACCTGACCATCGGCCCCTGGGCACACGCCGACGACGCCGGTCAAACGGTAACGATGCAAGCCGGACTCATCTGGTTGGATGCTCATTTGAAGGGGAAAAAGGGGGGAGTGCGGCCGCAACCTGTGCGACTCTTTCTCATGGGGGCCAACCGCTGGCTAGACCTGGCTGATTGGCCGCCGCCACACCAGGCCACCCCGTTTTATTTGCATCCGGGGGGAACGTTAGCGGGGGTCGCGGCCGCGGCCAACACTCTGCCTTCCACCTACACCTACGACCCCGCCGATCCTACTCCCACTCTGGGTGGCCCCATGCTTACCGGCCCATCCGGCATGGTCGATCAGCGGCCATTGGAACAGCGCCCCGATGTACTCACCTTCACCACTGCCCCCATCCGCTTCCTCTCAGACCCTCATCGGCCCGGTGCATCTCAGCCTCTATGCCCGCTCCGACCGCCCATTTACCGATTTTGTGGGCCGTTTGTGCGTCGTCAAACCAGATGGTCGCTCTCTTAACCTGTGTGATGGGCTTTACCGGCTTCGTCCCGGGCGGGCCGAAGGGGATGAAGAAGGGGTTATGCACCTGGAAATCAGCCTGAACGCCACGGCCTACCAGTTCCAACCGGGTGATGCCATCCGTTTGCAGGTGTGTAGTGGTGGTCATCCCCGCTGGGCACGGAATTTGGGAACCGGGGAAGCGACGGCTACAAAAAAGGTTTTGTTCGTAGTGATCGCTTTAGCGGGCTGGTGCTAGCCCGCTAAAGCGATCACTATAAACAAAAACCCCAAATGATTATCTGAACATCTATAGTTTTATGCCCCTACCCGTCCCGCATCAAATGAAGGATGCAGCCGTTCGGCTAAGGTGAGCAACTGCCTGTACGAAACTGGTTTTGTGAGTACGATATCCACCTGATTCTGAAGGTAATTAACCCGGGTTCCTTCCACACTGGCGGCAAAAACCCGCGTAGCGGCAAATTTTGTTTCACCACTAATATAGGACAAGATTACTTCGCCAGAAACATCAGGCAACTGTAAATCACATAAGATAATAGTGGGAATGTTGTCACTTAAATAGGTTATGGCTTGTTCACCATCATGAACAGTCATTACTTCATAACCAGCATCTTCAAATGCTGTGGCGAAGAATGTCGCTAACATCTCATCATCTTCTATGACTAAAGCCGTTGGCTTTCCCATCGTTACTATTTCCTCTTTGTAACTATTACCCTCATGTGAGTCTGTCCCCTCTCCCCAGTGGGAGAGGGTGAGGGGCTGTATAGTTACTCCTCTTTAATTATTCTGGATCAAATGTTTGTTATTGGCAAAAATGTCGGGCGTTTACGTCTAAACATATACAACCAGAACAACTGGGTTTTTTACTACCGCCAATGAGTAGCTACCAGTGAAAACCCATTTCTAACCTGAACAACTACATTTTATGGCCCAGCAAATGATTGATCTTCATCAATAAGCTGGGAAAGTTAATCGGTTTGGTTTCAAAATCATTGCATCCAGCCGCCAGACTTCGTTCCCGATCTTCAAGCAAAGCATGGGCGGTTAAGGCAATAATGGGAATGTGTTTAGTGGCATCTGCCCCTTTCAAAATGCGGGTGGCTTCCCAACCATCCATTTGCGGCAAACTGACATCCATCAGGATCAGGTCTGGCTTTTCTTGTTGGGCAACCGCAACCCCTTCCTGACCGTCATTCGCCGTGACAATGTCAAACTTACGCATCTGCAAGCGCTCAACCAGGATTTCCTGGATCATCGGATTATCTTCGACAACAAGTATTTTGATCATAGACACGATTAGTACCTTACAAGTCAACTTCTTGGACAGAAAACAAGAAGATCAGCCACGAATTTCACGAATTAATACGAATTTTTATTTTCCCATTCGTGCTAATTCGTTTAATTCGTGGCAAAAACCTCTTTGGTTCTGGCTCGTCCAGGTTAGGTTCAAATCTTGTCAACCTACAGGCGGGTTATACCCATGGAGCCATTCATGAAGGTTGTGTAGACCTATCGGAAAGTTGTCATATGGGCACCTGGGCGATTTGATAGGGTGTTGAGCCATCTATCATCGGTAAAGCTGGAACAACGGCGGGTAGTTGTACGGTAAAGCATGAACCTTGCCCTGGTTGACTCTTCATGACAATGTTTCCCTGCATCATGTGGCAAAAATATTGGCTGATAGCCAACCCTAGCCCCGTACCGCCAAAACGCCGAGATGTTGAGTCATCGGCTTGAGAAAACGGCTGAAATATCTTGCCAATTTGCTCTGGCGCTATACCGATGCCATTATCTTTAATCTCAAATAGGTAATGGGCGGGATTTGTCATATCTGGTCGCACCGTTACCTCAATTTTACCCTTCTTCGTGAATTTGGCGGCATTGTGTAATAGATTCAGCAATATCTGGCGCACCTTCATATGGTCAGCCACCATTATCTGGATCTCATCGGCTATCTCTAGGGTAATTTCATTTTGGTTTTCAATCAGAATGGGGTGCACCATGGCTATGGCGGTATCAATGACGTGATGTATGTTGAAGGTTTCTAAATGCAATTTCATCTGTCCCGCTTCAATCTTGGATAAATCCAGGATGTCATTGACGATGTTTAATAAATGGGTGGCCGATGTTTTTATTTTTTCCAGGCGGGGTGGGGCATAGTTATCTTCTGTGGCGGAGGCGTGTTCTTCTAATAATTCACTGTAGCCAATGATCGCCGTCAGTGGGGTACGCAATTCATGGCTCATATTGGTCAGGAAGGTGCTTTTGGTTCGATTGGCCGCATCCGCCTTTTCTTTGGCAATTTGCAGCGCTATAGCGGCTTCTCGTTGTTCGGTAATGTCGCGAATCACCAGTAAGCGGCCATTCAATTGCTTGTATTTGTCGTAAAAGGGCAAAATATTCAAATAAATGTAGCGGATACCGGTTTCGGTAGAGAATTGAATTTCGGTGATTACTTTTTCCACATCACGATATTTAGCTGCTAACTCAGGCCATTCAGTAAAGAGTTTGGCTCCTGTGTGACCTATAAGCTGGTTGATGGGTTGGCCGATAAGATGCGCGGCCGCGGGGTTTATATCCACCACCTGGTTATTTCTATCTAACACGATCATGCCATCATCCATCTGCTCAATCACCCAATTGCGGGCCACTGGCGCCAAATCCATCAGGCGGAAGCCAAACATACCCCAGGCAAACATACTCCCCGTCACTAAAAACGCCAGGGGCGTCGGATCAACGGGAAGGTCAGGGGCAAAGAACAAAATGTAGAGGATGTTAGCCAGCCACGGGGCCAATGCGCCCAATAACATAACCCTGATCTGAGAGCGGTAGATGCCTGAAGAGCGGGCATAAGCCATAAACAAGAGGTAAATGCCATAACCAAGCATCGCATAAGAATAGGCCGTATGCACCCAGAACAAAGGCCCACGAGTAATATCCAGAATGGCAAAGGGACCCGTTGTGTTTAAAACAACCGCCTGGCGAAACAGGTGATGGAAATCATCTGTCCACATGCTGAGAATGATAATCGCTGGCTCAATGAGTAGGATCAGCACCAGGCGTAGGGGAATGGCTCGCTGACTGTTGGTATACGCCAGGCAAAAAACGAGCCAGGCAACAGGAGCAGTAACGATGCCGAAATAGTTGATGTTGGCCCAAAACACAATTTGGCTAACGGTCGTACTGCTTATTTCCACCGCATACGCCACCAACCAGAGGGCGACACCAGACATCATGAACAGAAACGGGGTTACTCCTGATGTGGGTCGTTTGGACCAGGCATAAACAATAAGCCCGATAGCTATTAGGGCCGCGAAGAGTAAGGGTACGACGAAAGGGGTAAATTGCAGTGGCATAACGTTAACCCTTTTGTGGTTCTAAGGCCATGGCTGGCAAGGAGAGATAAAGGGTTGTGCCTTGTCCCAGTTTGCTTTCCAGACGTAAATTGCCACCCATCATTTGGCAAAACTTATAACTAATAGCCAGCCCCAATCCACTCCCACCATGTCTACGAGTTCGGGAAGAATCAACTTGGACAAATGGTTGAAATAATTGGCTGAGTTTTTCTTCGGGAATTCCTTTCCCATTATCACTGATACGAAAATGGTATGTTTGACTGCCCTGACTGGGTTCGGTGAATATCCGCACTTCCAGCCCGACAACTCCCTTTTCGGTAAATTTGGTGGCGTTGCTCAGCAAGTTTAAGAGAATCTGATGTACCTTGGTTCGGTCGGCAACCATGTGGCCCAGGTCAGGGGGGAGATTTAGCTCCAACGTGTTGCCATTATGGGCGAGGAGAGGCTGGATCGTGGTAAGGACATTGTCAATTAATTCTTGAACGGAAAACTGACTGTTGATAATGTCCATCCGGCCCGCTTCTATTTTTGACATATCTAGAATGTCGCCAATAAGCGAGTTGAGATGGGTCGCGGCCGCGCCGATTTGGCCCAGTTGCGGCACAATCTTTTCATACCCCCAAAGTTTACTTTTCTCCGTGATTAACTCACTGTAACCAATAATGGCCGCCAAAGGAGTCCGTAACTCATGGCTCATGGTGGCTAAAAAGGTGCTCTTGGCCTGGTTGGCGGCATCAGCTTTCTCTTTCGCTATCTGCAACGCCATCTGCCCTTCTTTTTGTTCGGTAATATCTCGAATGACGATTAAACGCCCGTTTAACCGCTGATACCTGTCTTGAAGCGGCAAGATGTTTAAATAGATGTGGTGGATGTCTGTTCCACCCGTAGCTGGAATTCTGTCGTCGCTTTTTCGACATCACGATATTGGTCTACCAGCTCAGGCCATTGGGCAAAGAGTTCGGCACCTGTATGGCCTATGAGTTGGTTGGTGGTACGACCAATAAGATTCGCGGCCGCGGGGTTGATATCCACCACCCGGTTCTGATTATCCAGCACGACCATGCCATCATCCATCTGCTCAATCACCCAATTGCGGGCCACAGGGGCAATGTCCATGAGACGAAACCCAAACATCCCCCAAGCCACCACCGCACCGGCCAGCAGGAAAGCGATAGGCGTGGGATCAATGATGATGATGGGCGCGAGAAACAAAATATAAAGGGCATTCACGATCCAGGGTATAAAAGCCCCCACCAGCATGATGCCCACTTGAATCCGGTAAAGCTGTGAGGCCCGCAGAAAAGTAACCAGCAACAAATAGGTGCCATAAGCCATTAAGGCATAGGAATACGCCGTATGGAGCCAAAAGAGAGGGCCAAATGTAGCGTTTAAAGCCACAAAGGGTCCCGTTGTGTCCAGAAAGATCGTCTCGCGAAATAGATGATGGAATTCATTTGTCCAGACAGCAACAAAAGGATAAAGGCTGGTTCAACCAACAGGAACAAAACGTAACGGCGGGTAATGATATAGCCCCGATTGGTATATTCCTGGCAAAAGAGCACCCAGGCCACGGGGACAGTAACAATGCCGAGAAATGTCACATTGGCCCAAAACAAGGTACTGCTAAGCGTAGGTGGCTAATGCCGCTGGCATAAAACAACAACCAATGGAGTATACCCAGCATCATAAACATGAAGGGCGTAGCCCCCGATGTGTTTCGTTTTGTCCAGGTATAAACCGTAATCCCTGCAGCCAGGAGGGCGGCTAAGAGCAAGGGAATGATGTAAGGGGTATATTGTAATGTCATAGCACTGACCCGCGGACAATAATGACGACTCGCTTGCCTTGTCGATGGGCAGACCGATGGTGAATAGAAACCTTATTTACTCGTTTCTAACTGTTATCTCTCGCGCAAACGCTGGCAGAAATGCTGGCTGATAGCTCATCCCAGGCCATCAAGAGGTCAGCACAAAAAACGCCAATGTCCAGTTACCCTGGATACTGCTTCGACCCAATCTTCAGCTTATTTTTATAAAGTGGCTTTGGCTGGGGGTTGCCCATCTAAATTATATTATTGTATTTTGACAGTATTTACTATGGGCCGTTAGTCACAAACAGATAGGCAACAAAAAAGCCGGGACAAGCCCGGCTTCATAGATTCAAGATAAAGATTAAATGTAACTACGCGGCCGCGTACTGGGCCACCATCGGCCGGAACTTGTACCCATACAGGATCGTCCCTTCTTCCCCATCCGTGCGTAATTTGCGTGTGACTATCTCCACCCGCATCCCGATTCTACCTCATTGGGCATGACATCGGTCAACTGGGCCGTTACCAGGGGCCTTCTTCCATCCACCAACGCCACCGTGTAAGGGGCATAACGCTCAAACCCGGCAGGCGCATCATAAATGGTAGGTAAGAGAAAATCTCACCGAGGCCGGTAAATGTATACAGCGTCTGGGCCGGAGCATGGCATTCAGGCAAACATCGCGTGGCGGGAACAATTTAACCCACAGTTATCACAAGTTTCGCCGACGAGGGTATACCGTTGTGCTTTTGAGCCGCCAATGACGTGTTGTTTCCATTTCTAATCACCTTTCCGTAGTGCCTATTGTGTTTTTGTTATCAAGGCACGCAACAAATTTTGCTAATGACGAAGCAAACTATACTCCCACGCCACTTCCATTGACTGTCACAGCCCCAAAAACACTGTCAGAAACTGCCAAATTTGCCGAATTTTGCTGTTATGTCAATTTTTTGGCCTTGCCAAACCCTTGCCCCATACAAAAAGACATGAATCTCTTTTTATGTCATAGATGTATCTATAGAGGTGCTAGAACTTATGCCTACGCTCTATGCCTACAGGGAGCATTCCACGCGGTGCGTGGAATGAGCACCTGTCTAGATACCCATAGATAAAGACAAACGCGGATGAAAATCCTTTATCCGTGTTCACCCCTATCCGTGTATAAAAAAAACGCCCCGGAAGCGATTGAACTTCCAGGACGTTTTGCTATTTTACGCAATACGCACCACGCACCACGTCACTCATTCCGCAAAATGTGCGTCACCGCCGTCGCCCCACTGCCCCCAAATTTTGGGCCATACCGGTTTGGGCGTTGGCGACCTGATTGTCGCCCGCTTCGCCACGTAACTGGCGAGCTACTTGACAATCTGATAGACGCCAGTCGCACCCACGGGTTGCCACGGGCCTTGAGACCGCCGAAGGTGCTGATGGCAATCGGCCATTGCGGGCGATGGCGTTATCACGAGCCAACTCCCAACCACGTCCCGGCCCGGCAAACCCACACGCTTCCAACGAGAGGGCCGCCATGATGGTGAAGGCGTGTAACTCGAACAGGTTGAGTTGATCGGTGATGCCGGCCTGCTCATACGCTTTTGGGCACTGGCCGCACGCGCCCAACCACAATGGATTACCCCGACCCGTGCACCGCCAGGTATCCGTGCTGATGGCCGAGGCGGCAATGTGGATCGGTTTCGCCACCATGTCCATCGCCCGCTCCCGACTGGTAACAATCAAGGCGATGATCCATCAGCCAATGGAAGACAGATCAAACAGGTTTACCGGGTCCGCCACCAGGGGCGCACCGGAAAAACTGGCCGCCTAGAGCTTGTTGCGGTACATGCCAGCGGGTTCAACGCGCCATTCATGAGCATTGACACTAAACCCGGCAAAATCTTCTCAGTTTCACCCCGTACTCGTGCATATAACGACGCATCAACAAGGCCCCGATAGCCGCGGGGGCCGCCATGAATCGCTTCGTAGTCAGCATCCAGGCTACTGATCGAGGCACTGAGGGGGCGTTTGCACGTTTTGTCGGTGATTTTGCCACCCAGACCACCAGGCCGTCTCGTCCGTGCCACTAGCTACGGCCAAAATCGCCTGCCGCAACGCGGCCGCGCCACTTCGCCTCAGCCGCCTTCCACCGTGACCGCTTCAATGCCCCGCAACCCGGCAAAATCAGCCAACAACGCGCCTAGATGATCCCAGGCGTTGAAAGCCGCCCCAGAGCATATTGCCCACATACAAGGCGTCCACCTTACGGTGTAGTAGTCATCGCAACGCCGCCTCAATGGCATACCGCGGGCCAGATGCCGTATCGAGGTTCTTAATGCTCCCAACTTCTGTTTGTCCAATACCGATGATAGATACGTTTGCTCATAATTCCTTACAAAGTTTCCAAGTTCCAGGTTTCAACAAGGTAATGACCCGAAACCTTCAGCTTGAAACCTGGAACTCCTAAGACATCTTCA
>JADJUV010000201.1 GCA_016716885.1 Candidatus Trichofilum aggregatum
GTTATGGCTTGTTCACCATCATGAACAGTCATTACTTCATAATAGCATCTTCAAATGCTGGCGAAAATGTCGCCTAACATCATCATCTTCTATGACTAAGCCGTTGGCTTTCCCATCATTACTATTTATCTTTGGTAACTATTACCCTCCTCATTGAGTCTGTCCCTCTCCCCAGTGGGAGGGTGAGGGGCTCATAATTACTCCTCTTTTTAATTATTCCGGATCAAATGTACGTTGGCTTAGCAAATGTCGGCGTTTACGTCTAAGCACATACAACCAGAACAACTGGGTTTTTTTACTACCGCCAATGGTAATACCAGTGGAAACCCATTTCTAACCTGAACAACTGTTTTATGGCCCCACAGCAATTGATTGATCTTTAACAATAAGCTGGAAAGGTCCCAATCGGTTTTGGTTTGAAAATCATTGCATCCAACCGCCAGACTTGTTCCAGATCTTCAAGCAAAGCATGGGCGAGTTAAGGCAATAATGGGAATGTGTTTGTGGCATCTGCCCCTTTCAAAATGCGGGTGGCTTCCCCACCATCCATTTGCGGCGAACTGACATCCATCAGGATCCAGGTCTGGCTTTCTTGTTGAGCAACCGCAACCCCCTCCTGACCGTCATTCACCGTGACAATGTCAAACTTACATCTACAAGCACTCAACAAGTTTCCTGGATCATCGGATTATCTTCGACAACAAGTATTTTGATCATAGCCACGATTAGTACACTTACAAGTCAACTACTTGGACTGAAAACAAGAAGATCAGCCACGGGTTTCACGAATTATGCGACTTTTTATTTTCCCATTCGTGCGAATTCCGTTTAATTCGTGGTAAAAACCTCAATTAGTTCTAGCTCGACTAGGTTAGGTTCAAATCTTGTCAACCTACAAGCGGGTTATACCCTTGGAGCCATTCTGAAGGTTGTAGACCTATCTGGAAAGTTGTCATATGGGCACCTGGGCGATTTGATGGTGTGTTGAGCCATCTATCTGTCAGTAAAGCTACAGGACAACGGCGGGTAGTTGTACGGTAAAGCATGAACTTACCTAGTTGACTCTTCATGACAATGTTTCCCTACATCATGTGGCAAAAATATTGGCTGATAGACAACCCTAGCCCCAGCGTACCATAAAACGCCGAGATGTTGAGTCATCGGCGGGAAAACGGCTAAAATATCTTGCCGATTTGCTCAGCTATACCAATGCCATTATCTTTAATCTCAAATAGGTAATGGGCGGGATTTGTCAATCTGGTCGCACCGTTACCTCAATTTTACCTTCTTCGTAGATTTGGCGGGTTGTGTAATAGATTCAGCAATATCTGGCACCTTCATATAGTCAGCCCCTTGTACTCTGGATCTTATCGGCTGTCTCTAGGGTAATTTCATTTTGGTTTTCAATCAGAATGGGGTGCACCATAGCTATGGCAGTATCAATGACGTGATGTATGTTGAAGGTTTCTATATGCAGTTTCATCTGTCCCCTTCAATCTTGGATAAATCCGGGATGTCATTGACGATATTTAATAAATGGGTGGACGATGTTTTTATTTTTTCCAGGCGGGGTGGGGCATAGTTATGTCTTCTGTGGCGGAGGCGTGTTCTTCTAGTAATTCACTGTAGCCAATGATCGCCGTTAGTGGGGTACGCCATTCATGGCTCATATTGGTCAGGAAGGTGCTTTGGTTACGATTGGCCGCATCAGCCTTTTCTTTGGCAATTTTGCAGCGCTATGGCGGCTTCTCGTTGTTCGGTAATGTCGCGAATCCCAGTAAGCGGCCATTCAATTGCTGTATTTGTCGTAAAAGGGCAAAATATTCAAATAAATGTAGCGGATACCGGTTTCAAATTGAATTTCAATGCTCTTTCCCACATCACGATATTTAGCTGCCAACTCAGGCCATTCAGTAAGGGTTTGGCTCCTGTGCGACCCTATAAGCTGGTTGATGGGTTGGCCGATAAGATGCGCGGCCGCGGGGTTTATATCCACCACCTGGTTGTTTCCCCATCTGGCACGATCATGCCATCATCCATCTGCTAAATCACCCAATTGCGGGCCACCGGCGCGCCAAATCCATCAGGCAGGAAAACATACCCCACGGAAACATACTCCCCGTCACTAAAAACGCCAGGGGCGTCGGTTCAATGGGAAGGCCAGGGCAAAAGAACAAAATGTAAGGGGATGTTAGCCAACCACGGGGGCCAATGCGCCCAATAACATAACCTGATCTGGAGCGGTAGATGCCTGAAGAGCGGGCGTAAGCCATAAACAAGAGGTAAATGCCATAACCATTATCGCATACGAATGGGCCGTATGCACCCAGAACAAAAGGCCGAGTAATATCAGAATGGCAAAGGGGCCCGTTGTGTTTAAAACAACCGCCTGGCCAGAAACAGGTGATGAAATCATCTGTCCCATGCTGAGAATGATAATCGCTTTGGCTCAATGAGTAGGATCAGCACCAAGCGTAGGGGAATGACTCGCTGACTGTTGGTATACGCCAGGCAAAGCAGGCCAGGCAACAGGAGCAGTAACGATGCCGAAATAGTTGATGTTGGCCCAAAACACAATTTGGCTAACGGTCGTACTGCTTATTTCCACCGCTTACGCCACCGACGAAGGGGCGACACCAGACATCATGAACGAAACAGGGTTACTCTGATGTGGGTCGTTTGGACCGGGCATAAACAATAAGCCCGTAAGCTAATTGGGGCCGCGAAGAGTAAGAGTACGACGAAAGGGTAAATTGTAGTGGCATAACGTTAACCCTTTGTGGTTCTAAGGCTATGGCTGGCAAGAGAGATAAAGGGTTGTGCCTTGTCCCAGTTTGCTTTCCAGACGTAAGTGCCACCCATCATTTGGCAAAACTTATAACTAATAGCCAGCCCCAATCCACTCCCACCATGTCTACGAGTTCGGGAAGAATCAACTTGTACAAATGGTTGAAATAATTGGCTGATTTTTTCTTCGGGAATCCCTTTCCCATTATCGCTGATACGAAAATGGTACGTTCGACTAGGTTCGGTGACTATCTGCACTTCCAGCCCGATAATTCCCTTTTCGGTGAATTTGGTGGCGTTGCTCAGCAAGTTTAAGAGAATCTGATGTACCTTGGTTCGGTCGGCATATATGTGGCCCAGGTCAGGGGGGAGATTTAGCTCTAAGGTGTTGCCATTATGGGCGAGGAGAGGCTGGATCGTGGTAAGGACATTGTCAATTAATTCTTGAACGGAAAACTGACTGTTGATAATGTCCATCCGGCCCGCTTCTATTTTTGACATATCTAGAATGTCGCCAATAAGCGAGTTGAGATGGGTCGCGGCGCCGATTTGGCCCAGTTGGGGCAATCTTTTCATACCCCCAAAGTTTACTTTCTCCGTGATTAATTCACTGTAGCCAATAATGGCCGCCAAAGGAGTCCGTAACTCATGGCTCATGGTCGCTAAAAGGTGCTCTTGGCCTGGTTGGCGGCATCAGCTTTCTCTTTCGCTATCTGCAACGCCATCTGCCCTTCTTTTTGTTCGGTAATATCTCGAATGACGATTAAACGCCCGTTTAACCGCTGATACCTGTCTTGAAGCGGCAAGATGTTTAAATAGATGTGGTGGATATCTGTTCCTACCCGTAGCTGGAATTCTGTCGTCGCTTTTTCGACATCACGATATTGGTCTACCAGCTCAGGCCATTGGGCAAAAAGTTCGGCACCTGTATGGCCTATGAGTTGGTTGGTGGTACGACCAATAAGATTCGCGGCCGCAGGGTTGATATCCACCACCCGGTTCTGATTATCCAGCACGACCATACCATCATCCATCTGCTCAATCACCCAATTGCGGGCCACAGGGGCAATGTCCATGAGACGAAAACCAAGCATCCCCAAGCCACCACCGCACCGGCCAGCAGGAAAGCGATAGGCGTGGGATCAATGATGATGATGGGGCGAGAAACAAAATATAAAGGGCATTCACGATCCAGGGTATAAAGCCCCCCACCAACATGATACCCACTTGAATCCGGTAAAGCTGTGAGGCCCGCAGAAAAGTAACCAGCAACAAATAGGTGCCATAGGCCATTAAGGCATAGGAATACGCCGTATGGAGCCAAAAGAGAGGGCCAAATGTAGCGTTTAAAGCCACAAAGGGTCCCGTTGTGTCCAGAAAGATCGTCTCGCGAAATAGATGATGGAATTCATTTGTCCAGACAGCAACAAGGATAAAGGCCGGTTCAACCAACAGGAACAAAACGTAACGGCGGGTAATGATATAGCCCCGATTGGTATATTCCTGGCAAAAGAGCACCCAGGCCACGGGGACGGTAACAATGCCGAGAAATGTCACATTGGCCCAAAACAAGGTACTGCTAAGCGTGGTGAGGCTGATGCCGCTGGCATAAAACAACAACCAATGGAGTATACCCAGCATCATAAACATGAAGGGCGTAGCCCCCGATGTGTTTCGTTTTGTCCAGGTATAAGCCGTAATCCCTGCAGCCAGGAGGGCGGCGGCTAAGAGCAAGGGAATGATGTAAGGGGTATATTGCAATGTCATAGCACTGACCCGCGGACAATAATGACGACTCGCTTGCCTTGTCGATGGGCAGACGGATGGTGAATAGAAAACCTTATTTACTCGTTTCTAACTGTTATCTCTCGCGCAAACGCTGGCAGAAATGCTGGCTGATAGCTCATCCCAGGCCATCAAGAGGTCAGCACAAAAAACGCCAATGTCCAGTTACTCTGGATACTGCTTCGACCCAATCTTCAGCTTATTTTTTATAAAGTGGCTTTGGTTAAGGGTTGCCCCATCTAAATTATATTATTGTATTTTGATAGTATTCACTATGGGCCGTTAGTCACAAACAGATAGGCAACAAAAAAGCCGGGACAGGCCCGGCTTCATAGGTTTACGTTAAAGATCGAACGCAGTTACGCGGCCGCGTACTGAGCCACCATCGGCCGGAACTTATACCCATACAGGATCGTCCCTTCTTCCCCATCCGTGCGTAATTTGCGTGTGACCATCTCCACCCGCATCCCGATCTCTACCTCATTGGGCATGACATCGGTCAACTGGGCCGTTACCAGGGGGCCTTCTTCCAACTTCACCAACGCCACCGTGTAAGGGGCATAACGCTCAAACCCAGCAGGCGCATCATAAATGGTAGTGTAAGAGAAAATCTCACCGAGGCCGGTAAATGTATACAGCGTCTGGGCCGGAGCATGGCATTCCAGGCAAACATCGCGTGGCGGGAACAATTTAACCCCACAGTTATCACAAGTTTCGCCGACGAGGGTATACCGTTGTGCTTTGAGCCGCCAATGACGTGTTGTTTCCATTTCTAATCACCTTTCCCGTAGTGCCTATTGCGTGTTTTGTTATCAAGGCACGCAACAAATTTTGCTAATGACGAAGCAAACTATACTCCCACGCCACTTCCATTGACTGTCACAGCCCCAAAAACACTGTCAGAAACTGCCAAATTTGCCGAATTTTGCTGTTATGTCAATTTTTTGGCCTTGCCAAACCCTTGCCCCATACAAAAAGACATGAATCTCTTTTATGTCATAGATGTATCTATAGAGGTGCTAAGAACTTATGCCTACTCTGAGGAGCATTCCACGCGGAATGGCACCTATCTAGATACCCATAGATAAAGACAAACGCGGATGAAAATCCTTTATCCGTGTTCACCCCTATCCGTGTATAAAAAAAACGCCCCGGAAGCGATTGAACTTCCAGGACGTTTTGCTATTTTACGCAATACGCACCACGCACCACGTCACTCATTCCGCAAAATGTGCGTCACCGCCGTCGCCCCACTGCCCCCCAAATTTTGGGCCATACCGATTTGGGCGTTGGCGACCTGATTGTCGCCCGCTTCGCCACGTAACTGGCGAGCTACTTCGACAATCTGATAGACGCCCGTCGCACCCACGGGGTTGCCACGGGCCTTGAGACCGCCAAAGGTGCTGATGGGCAATCGGCCATTGCGGGCGATGGCGTTATCACGAGCCAACTCCCAACCACGTCCCGGCTCGGCAAACCCACACGCTTCTAACGAGAGGGCCGCCATGATGGTGAAGGAGTCGTGTAACTCGAACAGGTTGAGTTGATCGGGGGTGATGCCGGCCTGCTCATACGCTTTTTGGGCACTGGCCGCGGCCGCGCCCAACCACAACGGATTGCTCCGATCATGCACCGCCAGGGTGTCCGTGCTAATGGCCGAGGCGGCAATGTGGATCGGTTTCGCCACCATGTCCATCGCCCGCTCCCGACTGGTAACAATCAAAGCCGCTGATCCGTCGGCCAGTGGCGCCATATCAAACAGGTTCACCGGGTCAGCCACCAGGGGGGCACCGGCAAAACTGGTCGCCTTGAGCTTGTTGCGGTACATCGCCAGCGGGTTCAACGCGCCATTCGCATGAGCATTGACACTAAACCCGGCAAAATCTTCCAGTTTCACCCCGTACTCATGCATATAACGACGCATCAACAAGGCCCCGATAGCCGCTGGGGTCACGCCATGAATCGCTTCGTAGTCAGCATCCAGGCTACTGATCAAAGCACTAGGGGCGGCGTTGCCCGTTTTGTCGGTGATTTTTTCCACCCCGACCACCAGGGCCGTCTCGACCATGCCACTGGCTACGGCCAAAATCGCCTGCCGCAACGCGGCCGCGCCACTCGCCTCAGCCGCCTCTACCGTGACCGCTTCAATGCCCCGCAACCCGGCAAAATCAGCCACCAACGCGCCTAGATGATCCTGGGCGTTGACCGCCCCGGAGAGCATATTGCCCACATACAAGGCGTCCACCTTACTGGTGTGGGCGTCATCCAACGCCGCCTCAATGGCATACCAGGCCAGATGCCGTATCGAGGTTTCCCAATGCTCCCCAACTTCTGTTTGTCCAATACCGATGATAGATACGTTTGTCATAATTCCCTTACAAAAAGTTTCAAGTTCCAGGTTTCAAGTTTCAAGGTAATGACCTGAAACCTGAAACTTGAAACCTGAAACTCCTAAGACATCTTCAACTTCTCTCTAAACCGCGTATACGTAGCGTAATCAATCTCCGTACGCCGGGCGATGTAATCTTCGGTGCGCAGAGCGCGGCCGCGTGCTTCCGTAATCCGCTCTGTCACCGTGATGTCAAAGGCATCCGACCCCGCCCCGGAGCCGTAGCTCACCATGAGGATGCGGTCGCCCGGTTCGGCCTGGTCGAGAATGGCGGTCAGGCCGATGATGGCCGCGCCGGAGTAGGTGTTACCAATGCGGCCGCTGAGTAACCCCGGTTTCATCTGTTCGGCCGAGAAACCCAGCAGTTGCCCGGCTCGGGTGGGGAACTTGACGTTGGGCTGGTGGAAAACGGCCCAGTCGTAATCCGCCGCTGTCGTTCCCGCTTCGGACATGAGGGCTTCCGCGGCCGCGGCCACATGCTTAAAGTAGGCTGGCTCACCCGTGAAGCGGTCCCCGTGCGAGGGGTACTCGGCATGGGCGCGCCGCCAAAAGTCGGGCGTGTCGGTGACATAGGAGTAGGAGCCGTCAAGGGTCGCCAGGGATTCTTCCGCCGGGCCGATGAGGATAGCCGCTCCGCCCGCGGCCGCGGTGTACTCCAACGCATCCCCAGGCCGACCTTGCGCCGTATCCATGCCCACACTCAGGGCATACCGGGCCATCCCCGACCCCACAAAGCCTATGGCCGCCTGCATCGCTTCTGTGCCCGCCTTACAGGCAAACTCCCAGTCACCGGCCAATGTGTTCGGCACGGCCCCAATCGCCTCGGCCACCAGGGTGCTGGTGGGTTTGACGGCATAAGGGTGACTCTCGCTCCCCACCCAGACGGCCCGAATTTCGGTGGGATCAATCTCTGCCCGCAGAAGGGCATTCCGGGCCGCCTCGATGGACATGGTGATCACATCCTCATCCAGCCCATTAACCGCCTTCTCGGTAATCGGCACACCCCCCTGCCCACCCGTCCACATGCGCGAAATCTCCTTCGCCGGGATGCGGTAGCGAGGCACATACGCCCCATACCCCACAATTCCTACCGGGAAATGGGGTTTCATCAGACCGTTGCTCTTTCTTGGTTCATTCATCATAACCTCATGTGATGCGTGATGCGTGGTGCGTAACAGAGCTTATCCACCGATTCACACCGATGGTCACGGATAAAAAATCTGTGTTCATCTGTGTCATCTGTGGATAAATTCTCACGCCACACGCAACCCGTCTAAAATCTCTTTGGCTCGTTCCACCCGGATATTGTCTTCGTTAATCAGTTGTTCGGTGACGGCTTCCACCCAATCATCGGGCGCACCGGCGGCCATCGCCACCTGCCGGGCGTGCATCCGCATGTGCCCTTGCTGGATGCCTACCGTCGCCATCGCCTTAATCGCCGCCAAATTTTGCGCCAGCCCCACACAAGCCATCACCTGGGCCAACTCCGCCGCCGACTGCACATTAAGAATTTTCATCGCCACTTTGGCCGTGGGATGGACTTTGGTGGCCCCACCGACAACACCCACCGCCAGGGGCAGGACGATTTCACCGTACAGGTCGCCATTTTCGTCTACATGCCAGTCCGTCAGGGCCGAGTAACGGCCATTGCGGGCGGCGTAGGCGTGTGCCCCGGCCTCGATGGCCCGCCAATCGTTGCCCGTCGCCAGACAGACGGCGTCAATGCCGTTCATGATGCCTTTGTTGTGGGTGGTGGCCCGGTACGGGTCTACCACGGCGAAGGCGTTGGCTTCGGCGATTTGCCGGGCGACTTGGGGGCCGGGTATGCCGTTGGTAGCCAGGGCTGAGGCGGGGATGGTGCAAACGGCGCGGGCCAGGCGGCGGTCGGTGAGGTTGGAGAGGATGCGCAGGTTGGTGCGGCCGCGGGTCAATTCTGCCACCAGCGGAGCCATCGTCTCGACGGCGGTGTTGATGGCATTGGCCCCCATCGCGTCCCGCGTGTCATACAGCAGGTGAATGATCAACATCGGGCCGACGGGTGTCTCCAGGAAGGGGCGCGTTTCGATGTCCCGTGCCCCGCCCCCCCGCCGCACGATGCTGGGGCTACATTGGTTCGCCAATTCCATCAGCCGGGTTTTGTTGGCCTGCACCGCCGCAATCGCCGCGTCCATGTCCGGGATGTCCAACACCTGTATCTGGCCGATCATCACCGGGTCGGTGGTGGTGGCGGTAAAACCGCCCCCCTCACGAATGAGTTTGGCCGAGGCGCTGACGGCGGCTAACACGCTCGGCTCCTCAATGGCCATGGGGATGAGGATTTCCTGGCCGTTAATGAGGAAGTTGCAGGCCACGCCCAACGGCAACTGCGTGGTGCCGATGGCGTTTTCAATCATGTTGGCGGCCTGGCTGGGGTGAGGCCCTGGCCGAGCAAAACGTCCTGCTCTTCAGCGGTGAGGCCAGCCCACTGGGCCACCGTCTTCACCCGGTCGGCCAATGATTTTTTGTAGAAGCCGGGTAAACGGGATGATTTATGGTGGTTTTTGTGGTGGTTAGCTCCGTGTACGCCGTTTTCGGATGAGGTTGGGGTGGTTAAAGTTGGTGTATCAGTCACAGATTGCCCTCGTGGTTAATGATTATCTCTGCCGAACCGGGCAAACTATACTGGCGAAATCCTGTCAAAATCTACCGGGAACGGTTTTGGTAGGGGAAACGGGGAACTCGGTGAGCTTGTCAGCCGGTCAGCATTTCAGCCGGTCAGCTTGTCAGCTACTCATTTACAAACAGAGGCGTGGTTCAAAAGTCGGCAAACTGTGCTTGACATTTTGTAGGGCGATTTGGTAAAT
>JADJUV010000202.1 GCA_016716885.1 Candidatus Trichofilum aggregatum
ATAACCAGACATCGGCGTGACACAGGGCGGAAGGAGAACAGAAGCAGGCTAAGTCGCGGCCGCGTAACGGCTCGACTAATTCTCGCAGCCTCGCCTCGCCACTCTGGCCCAGATAGATGAGGAAGGACTGTAGCGCCACGGAAGCCGGGACAACGGGTGTTACCTTTACAGGATTGCCCCATCGCCCCGGCCGCGTGACGCTGATGGTGTTGGCTGGCATTCGCCAGCCTTTGGTTCGTTTGCGTTGAATACGTGTCATAGTTTGTATGCGCTGGTGCAGAGGTCACGGCATGTAGCCGGGTCATCCCCTGTTCCCGTTAACTGCACCCATTACCGGATGTTCGGCGCAGCTCCTACCGCCCAATCTGCATAGGCATGATGATGTGCCGGAACCCGTTCTCGCCCACCGGCAATAGAACGGCTGGTTCAGTTGGCCCGTTGGTCTGAATGGCAATCTGCGGTGTTCCGATTGCGCCAATCACCTGGGTCAAAAAGGCGGCATTCAGGCTGATGGCGATCTCCTCGCCCGTCACCGTCGCATCCACCACCGACAGGTTATCGCCCGTCTCAGAACTGGTGCCATTCACATGCAGGGTCGCGGCCGCCACTTCCGTGCCAGGGTTCACCCGCACCGACATGGTGTTCGATGCTTCCCGCGCAAAGATAGCCGATTGCTTCACGGCGCGGAGCATCTCCCCCCGCCCCACCACCGTGCGGGTGCGATGGCTCTTGGGGATGACCGGCTTATAGTCTGGGTAGTTGCCGTCAATGAGTTGGCTCACCAGCGTGATGGCCCCGACGTTGAACACCACTTGCTTGACTCCAGGCGGAAAGGCGATAGCAACCTCTTCCTCATCACCTATCACCTTGCCCAGTTCGGTGAGCGACTTGGCAGGGATGACGATCCGGACAGGCGCGGCCGCGGCCGCAACCAATTCGCCAGTCGCCTCGGAAAGCCGAAACCCGTCCGTCGTCACCATGGTGATGCTCTTCCCTTCTAGCACGGTAAGCACGCCAGCGAGAATAGGCTTGGTGTCGTCATTCGCGGCCGCGAAAGCCACCTGTGCGATCAGTCGCTTTAGCACCTCGCTCTTGATGACAACATGGTCACTGTCTGGCATGACCGGGATCATGGGGAATTCGGCCGCGTCAATGCCCTTAAGGTTCGCTTCCGTCCGGGCACAGGCCAGGTGCATCGTCTGGGTGGCGCGATTAAAAGCGAAGGCCACTCGCTCCGGGGAGAACGCACCCACCAGGTCGGCAAACGTTTTGGCGGGTAGGGTAACGGCGAAGGGCTGGGCCACCTTCGCCCCCACCATACAGCTGATACAAATCTCCAGGTTGGTGGCCGCCAACTTAACACGCCCATCTTCTCCTGCCTCAACCAGGATATTGGCTAAGACGGGTAGGGTTGAGCGTGTCGAGACTGCCCGGCCTACGATGCTCAATCCCTTCGCCAGATTCTCTTGCAAGACGCTGGCATCTACACTGTGGTTTTTTGCTGTCATTCTATGCTCCTTAAACTTCAGTAATGGGAAACCCATAAGTAACCACTTCGCTGATTAGCGAATCTGGCTGTTCGTCGGTGGCCCCACACCGTGCGCACGACTCTTCCGTCTTTGGGTGGATATAATCGATCTCGCACTCGCAGTCCCAATAAGCGGTCGTAGTGGTAACGAGGCTGATTGTAGTAAACAGCAGGGGTCTTCTGGCGGACGCCACCGCCCTGGTCCGTTCTGGCCAGGGCCACCTGCCGTGATCCGAATAGGTCACATCCGTGTCACCATCGGCCGCGTTTTTGAACGAGCGTAGGCAGGTGGGTTGTCCCAGTTCTTTCGTGATACGTAACTTGTTTGCATATCGATGTTTCTCCAGTGCGACCGCGACAGTCGCGGCCGCACTCTCTAGTTGCCTCTAATCAGTCAGGGCAATCGCCCTCAGTACATCCGCGGCCGCACGTTCGGCATTGGCGTTCAGTTGGCGCTGCCAGGCGTCCTGACTCGGTGCCCACTTAAAGCCGTAACGCTTCAGCATCTCCCGAGTTATCGCTGATGGCTTGCCAGGGAACTTTAGTTGCAACCGATTCTCGTTGAAGTTCTGCACCAGCCCCACCGCACCCTCGCTCGTGCGATGTGTCGTTGTGCCGGTGGGGTTGGCGGCGTGGGCCTGAACCTTCGCCACCTCTCGTCGCTCCAGTGATTCAATGCGTTCCTTGATGCGCTTGATGTCGGCATTGTTGTTGGAAAGTTGCCACGTCGGATACCCCACCCGCTTCATGTAGTCGCCCTTGCGAAGCTGGGCGATGCGCTCCTCAGTGAACCCCATCTCGATCAGGCGACGATTGCCAGCGGCCTCATCGGCCAGCCGGATGGCGGCGTTGGCTCGTTTCATCATTTCCTGGAAAGCCTGCCGCTTCTCCAGTCTGGCCTTGAGCTTGTCAATCGCCAGAGGGTCGTCAGAGGAAATGGCGTGGTTGCTCTCCGCGGCCGCGGCCGCCCGTTCCAGGGCCTCAGCCGTTTCCGCGGCCGCGATTGACGCCCGCATCTGGCTATCGCTTCGGGTTAACGCCGACCGGTGAGCCGGGGCGCTGTGGTGGTCCACCATGATAGGCTGCCCAGGGGGGATGCCGCTGATGGTATTAAGCGCATTGGAGTGAGACTGAGCCGCCTCGCCCCGGAGCGCGGCCGCACGGTTGCGCAGTCTGTCAATATGCGCCTGTTTCCTTTCCTGGTAAGCGACGATCTGCTCGTCTTTGCTAAGAAGTTGATTGTCCATTGGTTATCCTTGTGCTGTTATTCTGAGGGATAAAAGCCGGGAGATCAGGCCAGAGCCTTGCGTCTCTCGTCGGCATAAGTCGCCACGGCCACAGCCTTGGCGTTGTTGTGTGAGTCCATCTTGGTATACCGCTTGGCGTCCAGTTCGGTGCGTTTGTCCGTGTAAGCCTTGATGGCCTTTACCATGGCTGGAGCCAGGGTAATGTCGTACTCATCGGTAAAGAGAAAGGTGCGCGTTGTCGCCACCTTCTGGGAACTATCGAAAAAGGTGGGTAGGAGCCGCGCCACCGCCGTATCAAAAAGAAGCGGGTCGGCCGCGTGATAAGCCTCTTGCTCCCAGTCCGTTTCCTGGTGAGCAGGATAGGATGGGTCAGCCGGAGCCGCGGCCGCAACAGTCGCCCCGTTCACCCGCCCACGGGCTGGCCGGGGGGTTCCCGCCACTCGGCTTATGCTGTCAGGCAACTCGTTGACGGTCAGGCTGTCCGTGAACTTAACCAGGACGTGGTACTGTGCCCCGTCCTCATCCATTCCCGCATTACGGGAGAAGATAATCGCCTTGCCAAACTTGGCGCTCTCAGCCACCCGACGAACAAAGGTGTAGCCGTTCCACTCCACCACGCCAGGGCCGGTGCGGTCACCCCTAATGACCGTCGCCCCGATCTTGCCCCAGTCGAAGTCGCCATAGTCGCCGATGGAAAACGATGGTCAGGGGCCTGGGGCAAAGACGCGGCCGCCAACTTCTCCAGCGCGGCCGCGATGCGTAGTAACGTCTGTTCGGTGAGGGATAAGCTAGTCACACGCACCACCCTTCCGACCGGTGCGGCGATTCACTGACAGGAGCCGGTTGTATTCGGCCACGGGGATAGACGCCTCGCCACAAGGGGCCTCAAACACCTGCCAGCCGTCGCGGACTTCGGTGGGGGTGTAATAGGCGTAAGGGGCGTTGGCAAAAGCAAATTTGCCATTCGTTAGGACACTGGCAACCGTGCGATTGACGGTGTATTCGGTAGGCTGGCCGTCCTGTGACAGGCCAGCGTAGCGCATCGGCACATTGTTGACGCGGCCGCGCTTTTCCAAGATAGGTAAACGATCAGGAACCGACAGGGGGGAATTCATAACCATACTCCTTATGTGTAAACCTTGAGCGACCAACTCAAGGCTTAAGAATTGTATCACAAGTGGAGTATGCGAGCAAATTTTAATCATTCTTTCCCAGAGGTGGGGGCGGTTAACTAGATGAGCCGTCGCATTCCCGTCACATACCAGGTGATCCGCACCACATGAAAAACAACTGCGTTGTCCACTATCTGTGGCTCTGTCGCTCTCAGGTTGGTTGGCGTGGTGATATCCTGGATGGCCTTCAGTATGTGGCCCACCTCATCTTGCGTCGGTTTGTCGCGGCCGCGCCGCGCTACGCTCAGGCGGTGAGGATCAGTTATGGCGGCCGCAGGGCGGTAGCGGAAGAGTAACCCGTCTGCTGTTTCATGCCTGCCCTCGCGGCCGCTTTCGATGAGGGTGCGAATAATAGTGTGATGGCTCATTCAGTCACCTGACTTGACAGAGCGGCCGCGCATTCTGGACACAGCGCCCCATCCTCATAAGTGAACGTCTCGAAATTAAAGAACCACTCGCCACATCGCCCACAAACAAAGGCGTCTTCCCATTCGTCCTCACACTCAACTGCCACAAACTCAACTTCCATATCAATCACCCCTCGCGGCCGCGTCCCCTCATCTTCTCCACCAGGGCCGACGCGGCCGCGTCTGTATAGTTCATCTGCCGCCGATACTCGTAGAACACCTTGTGCAGAAAGCCCCCGCTGGGCCTCGGTTAGTTGAGTCGCCCCTTGAATGCTACGCACGAACTGACTCACCCGCGTACCAGGCACAAACACACAAATCGCCAGCGACTCAATGGCCGCCCTTTCCGTGGCGTTCAGCGGGACCCTCATTAGGCGGCTACTCCTAACGCGGCCGCATTAATGTCCGGGCAGCGCCACAAGCCTAAAGCCCCCTTGTAGGGCACTGGCGTTTCCAGGATGCGCACATCGTCGAGCATCCATCCATAGTCACCAAAGAACCACTTATCATCAAGGACTTCGCTCCGCCGCTCTTCATTGGTAACGCCACTCCCATCAATACCAACAAACCCGACAATGACAGCGGTGGCAAGGATTCGGCCCATGGGAATGTTTTTTGGCAACATTACCCCGGCGATTTTTTGACAGGATGCTATCGCCGTCAGAGTGTCCGGCCTGGCGCTGGCATGAAGCGCAATCCGCTCACCGATGATCCAATCAGGCGGCCGCCAGTCCCTATTCTCAACCTGCTTGCCCAGGTGCATGATGGCATAAAGCCAGGGCTGCTTAATGCTTAACGCTCTCATGCTGCGACCCCTAACGCGGCGCGGCTGCAGCCACCTGCGCATCCCCCTCATCATCCGCCATCGTGAGGGCGCGGTTCAGGCTGCCACTCACAACCCGGTGAGCCTCAGCCTTAGCCGCGTTCTGCTGCACCTGCGCCTTGTAGCGGGCTATCCGGCGATTGGCGTCATAGAGGCACACCCACCGCCCTTCCAGGTTCACGAGCGTCCGAATCTTGCGACAATCGGCGCATCGGCCATCCTTCGTTTTGATCACATTTTGACGCGGCCGCACGACCGCCCCACCCTCTTCTACCTCTGGTAATTCGTTTGTATCCATTGCGTTTTCTCCGTGAAAATCCACTAAAACATTGTGTCTTAGCCACAAACTATTTTGCGTATAGCGATCAGGGGATAACTCATCCCACCAGACCATTGAACATAACGTGTTACCCATCCACACCTCACCAGGGTGGGGAAGCGCATGGCTGACCACGCGCCCGCGCTCCTCTGTGGCATCTTGTCCACGACCAGTTTCTTATGGCGTTTGCGTAGGACTGAGGGGAGTAACTTGACCTGCGACGGGGCCAGCATGGGGAGTAGCGGCCGCGGCTTAAAAACGTAGCGCTGCTTCACCCCCTCGCCAGTCGTCTGGTAAGTGACCAGGAGTTCGGCGACCAGCACAGAGAGTATGCCGGGCTGATGCGGCCGCGTTTTGGTGGCTTCTCGCCCCAGGATGGTGTGGCGATCCCCCTGCCCTAACGTGGCGCTTATCACCTCAACGGTGGGCCAGCGGCCGCGACGCTCTGAAGCTATCTGCTCCTCAAGAGCGCAAAGGGTACGCCACAGGCCGAAGGGAAGCAGGCCAAGGTAGGGCTTCCAGAACAGTTCCTGGTAGCTCAAGCTGGTGGGTTGCAGGTAGATGGGTTGCCCTCGGTTGATCGCGGCCGCGAAGGCCACTTCAAGATCGGTGGGAGCGTCCACAAAGGACGACGCCGAAACCGAAGGCGAGGGGATGATTGTTGGCCGTGCATTTGCCCGATGCGCGGCCGCTGTTGATGCTGTCATTCTTGTTTTCCTGTGACTGCTAAATGCCCGTTTAACAATCACCGCTTATTAGTATATATATTCTTTCTTTCTATAGAGTGCGCTACCTCTGGAAACGGTGTCCAACGATTGGACATGATCCGTCCAATGATTGGACACATTCTGTCCAATCATTGGACAGTCCAATCATTGGACATGCTTTTTTTGTCCAATCATTGGACAGATGCCCGGCTCCCGTAGCCAGGGCGGGGGGTGGTTGGAAGGTCTAACTCATCGTCACGTTGGCGCAGGCGAAGGGTGAATACGGGCTTGTAACCGTACCGTTCCTGGAAGACCACCAGCTCTTCGGGGTCGGTAAGCTGCCGCTGGATAACGTAGCCCTTGGCGCGAGCGTCCCAGATGGCCGTGTAGAGGCTGGTTCGGCTTTTGATGCCGCACACTTCGTGCAATACGCCCATGGTGACAGGCCACTCCCAGACGCGGGTCTGGCGCTTCTTGTCCTCAAACTGGCCCCAGGTGCGGAAGATGACCTGAGCCACGAGTTTGGTGACAGATCCATCTTCGTGTTTGGCGAGGTGGGTAAAGAAGGTATCGGGGGTAGCTGTCCAGTCGGACTTGGGTGTCAAAACCGGCAAAAGATAGGGGATTCGCTGGCCCGCGGCCACGCCGCCATTGTCGGTTGTTTGGGCTTCGGGCAGGGAATTGGTGAGGCTGAGGGGCGGCCGCTGGTATAACCTCAAATCTTATCTGCCACGGTCTCCGGCAATGGCATCAACCGTGCGCAAGATGGTTTCCTTCAGGCGATTGGACACCCATTCGACGGCCCGCTCGTTTTGTAGGCCAATGACGATGGTGCTGTCGTCGGCGCGGATAAACGTAGCGTTGCGGAGCCAGGCATCGAAAGTGCCTTTGGTCATCTGTCCTGGTAATTCTGACAGCGTGGCGTTCCAGATAGATTCTGGGTTAGTGACGGTCGGGGATGAAGTTGTCATGCTGTTATCCTTAGAAATAAAACGCGGCCGCCTTTTGCCCGTGCGGCCGCGTTCACCAGTTGGCTAGTTGTTGCCGCTGATTGTCCGGCTGGACCGTTCAGCGATCTCCAGGATGTGCCTGGCCATCGCCACCGGCTCGGAGTAGACACCCTCTACCCCGTTGGCCTCGACGATGCTCATTGCTCTCTCGGTCAGTTGTTCGAGGTCGTTCTCTATGCTGGATAGGTACTTCTTTATTTCGTTGACACCATCCTCAATCTCCATTAGTTGAAGAAGAAAGACTCCCACTGGTCTACTTTGGGGTCGCTCTCCCCATTTCTTGCGGAGCTGGCGTATGCGTCGTGGTGCTGATCCACCATCTTGTTGCGGCGCAAAATAAGCCGAGGTGCTTAGTTTGACGTTCTGCCACAGGCTGGACGTATAAGCGGACCGGTGAGTGCGGCCGCTTTTCTATTGGTACGAGTTTCATCCATTCTTGCCCCCTTTGCTCTCTCGGTAGGCTCTCCGGGCGGTAGACTTATCCACCTCCTGGGCGAGCCAAACTAATACACGTCCACAGATAACGCCTGCCATAAACGTGGTTAGGGCGACCACGCAAGGCAGGGTAATGTCATTGGTTACTCTAAAGGCTAGTGGGACAGCCCAGCCCACCAGCCCACCAGCTACAACCCAGATCATTGTTATAGCCAAGTTTATCCAACGGTCGCGGCTCAGTTCCTTCGGCACCATGAAGTACTGATGAATACGTGCCCGCTGCAATCGTAAACAGGCACAACATTAGCTAGAATCCATTACTCTCCTCTTGCTTTGCAAGCAGGCCTACAATGACTGTTGCGGCACGGCGACGAAGAACACGAAGCTCCCAGGCAGATGAAACATGGTGTCATCCACACCAACCCCTTTGTGTGTAGAGGGCGAGGGGAAGAAAATCAGAAGAAAAGTGGAAGAAAAAGAGAAGAAATCCCCCACCTGCCCGTTACGCTGGTAGAATGTTGATGCTGTTATTCTTAAGGTGCTCCCAGCACCGAAACAACTCCCCTTGCCC
>JADJUV010000203.1 GCA_016716885.1 Candidatus Trichofilum aggregatum
CAGTTTCACAAACAGAGGAAGTAAGCATCCCCAGATGCGAACCCGGGCATCTGGGATGCCTTGCTCCTCAAACCAAAATGTCGGTGGCTGGGAACAATGATCAATGGCCACAATAATCAAGGAAAACATTGAATGGTGAATCATGAATAACTGTTTATTCGACTCTGGCGAAAATTTGGACGACCTCTGCGATCTCTTAAGCTCTCAGTCTTTAGTCTCCAGGGTCCTTTAAAAACGCCATTGTCAAGACCTGTTTACTGCTCATTCAACCAAAGAGAACTAACAATGTACAACTACCTCTCACCCTCAACTTTGCTTATGTCCGCCAGCCCCAAAATCCCGGTCATGGATTGCCGGGGCAGACGTTGATGAGTGCCAGCAAGACGTTACTCTCGACCAAAGATGAGGATCAAAATTGCCGGCTGGTCGCCCGTTGTTCCAGGTTGTCAGCCAGGAAAACCGGGTGACGGATATTCCACAACGTTGGGATATTATGACCGCCGAGGGGCGAAAACTTGGGAGTTGTGGATGATGATTTTGAGTTTAGATGCGGGGCGGCCAGGCATGACAACGCCGCGGCCGCGAAACGGCCTCCAACATCCTCAAAACAATTCGTCAACGAGCAGGCCCTCAAAATGTACTGGCTCAAAGATCAAACGGGCAACAAAGTCAAGCTGGATCGCCGACAAACGCTCTTTGTCGCAACAACTGCCCTGGCCGATTTCACCCGCAAAATCGTTCTTCTTCCGCCGCATCTGCCCCAGCTACGTCGTCCGCCTGGGCGAACAGAACGGTAATGCTCGCACCCAAAAACAGCACCTGGATGGTAGACGGCTATAAACTGGAAGCCAAAAGGTAACTCACCCCGACGAAGAAAACTGCTCCTGCCGAGTCTCCTGCTCGCCCTCTTCTGCAAGCGGGCACAGTTGAAGCAGTTGTTTGAGGGACTAAGCGCGTCTATGAGAGGTTAGTGTGTTGGTGCCTTAGCACAAGCAATACACCAATATACCATACATAACACGCAATACCCGCAACAAAGGAGTCGAAGTAGTATTCAATTCTGGCCGGGCTTTTTTGAAAACGACGGCGATGTTGCCTATGCCAATCTGATGGGAGGAGAAAGAGGGAGGGGCAGAACATTTCTCATCTTAACGGGGGTTGATGGACGACGACCAGGCGATTCATCTGGAGTACAACGACCAGAGCAGCAGTGCCTATGGCTCTGACGCGTCCTGCCACCTGGAGCAGAACAGTTGAAGCGATGAATTGTGCGGCCGCTTGGTTCTCTCCTAAGGATGTTACCGGTTTTGACGTAACCCCGGCCCTGGATGACGACAGCTACGAACAACTAACAACAGCTTTCGGTCTTTTCTTTCACAGTACGGATTTGCTCAAGTAAGGACTCAACTTGGGATTGGTTCAATCTCCGGCAACTTGCCCTGAGTAAGGCCCAAGAACTGCATCAATCTTTGGCGTTTAAGGATGAAAGATATGAAACAAAGGTTTTCCCTCCTATTGCTATTTCTATTAGCCCTCTTTCTGGGTGTCAGCACAAGGGCTGAGGCGATGGGTAGCGGCCGCGTAGATGGTTACGCCCAAGTATTCCTCACCGGTAACTCCGGCCAATCCGAAATCGGCACCGATGTCGCCATCGTGCCTGATATGGGACGGTGATGGCTACGATGAACCCTGGCCGTTGGTGGTTCTTCCGCACCAAACCGGGTTCATATAATACCCGGGGCCAGATGGTTGGGGTCTAAACCTGCGTTTGGGCACAAACCCGGCGGTCATCACCTACACCGGCACGACGACCCAGGCGACCTGGCCGGTTACACCGTCGCCGGTGTGGGCGATGTCAACAGCGATGGTTTCGGCGATATGTTGGTGGCGCACCTTTCCAACGATATTGTGGGAAGCAATGCCGGGGCTGCGTATGTGGTTCTCCAGGGAGTGCTCACACTCACCGGCAGTAACCTGGGCATGTTCCCCACTATCGTCGGCGAAGTAGCGAATGAGGAAGTCGGGCGTACCATCGGTCCGGCGGGTGATGTGAATGGAGATGGGTATCAGGATATGTTGGTGGGGTAATGGGGGCGATACTGACCGCAATGCTGGAGCCGTCTACCTCGTACCTGGGGCGGCAACCATCACCAGCCTTATCCTAAACAGCACCAAGATCAAATACACCGGCGAGGCCGCCAATGATTACGGCGGAAGCAGTGTGGACAGCATCGGTGAGATGAACGGCGATGGTTACCTGGATTTTGTCGTTAGGGCACCGCAAAACGATGACGGAATTGCTTCAGGGGGGGCCGCCTATGTTGTACTAGGGAGCGCAACCCCTACCAACGGCAGTCTGGGTACACAAATTCAATATGCGGCCGCCGTCAGTCTCCATGGCGCTGGTCAAGAAGTGACCGGGGCCGGTGATTTTAATGGGGGTGGGTACGATGATGTGATGATCAGTGCTTCGGGGCGGGGGCGGTGTTTATCTGGTGTTAGGATCGGCGACACCCGTTAGCACGCTGTTATCCGGGGCCATTTTTTACTCGGGGCGCACGGGATAAACACCTTGACCCAGGCCAGGTACCTGGCTCCAGGCAGGCGACATCAATGCCGATGGTTTTGGTGATGTGCTGATTGGCGCGGAATTTGAAAATTCTAACACGGGAGCCGTTTATGTGGCGTATGGCGGCCAACCCGGTCAACACCACCATCAGCAGTTTACCCCGGTTGGGGCGCGGCCCGGGCGATCTCTTCAGTAATGCCGTCAAAGGCAATGGTGATAGCAACGGGATGGTCTGGCCGACATCATCCTGTCAGCCATAAGCAATGACGAAGGGGAGCCAATGCCGAGGCGCGTATGTCCCTTTCGGCGGAAACCACTGCCCCGGCTTATCGGGAACGGCAACGGTTGAACAATGCAGGCAATCTGCCCACCACCTTGTTTGACACCATGGGAATTGGGGTGGATTTCACCGCCAATGCCCTGGCCAGGGGTGATGTCACGGTCACCCGCCACCTGTATCACCCCTGCGGCACCGACATCCGCCTGCAAACCCCCATCTGGACAGTAGATTCGCCCAAAATTGGGGCCGGAACCACCTTTAACCTGCGCCTGCAATACACCGCCAATCCATTGTGGGGATGGATGAGCACCCTGCGTGTCTGGACTCGCCCCATTGGCCAGCCTTGCGCGGAGTGGGTACAGGTAGGAAGTAGCGCCGTCAATGTCAGCACCAACCTCATCACAGCACTGGCCTCAGCAGTGCCGGGCAATATACAGTGAGCGCAGGTGATACACCGCCCAGCCCCACCGCCATTCAAGAGCAAGCCATGGCCGCTTACCCGGCCCAATCCCCCGCGGAACTGATGCTTATTTTGACTGTCCTGGCCCTCAGCTCCGGAACCACCTACACCTACCTGCGCCGCCGCCAACCACAGTGTATGTCTAAAATGATTGACCGGCTCTTGGGATTCGGGGGTTGACACCCTATGGAGGGCAACCTTGTGGTTCCTCGTTTGGGCTGGCGCCAGCCAGACAATACGATCCTGCAAATCCCAAAATGATTGACCCATACAGGTATAGCCAGGGACACCGATATCGCCCATCCCAGCCATTTCTACTCTACTAAAATTCCGCAACAACCGCCCACACCCATACACTTTGTCCTCGATGCCATTATCCCGCAGGGCCATCCACCAGGTGGCGGCGTTAATAGCGATCACCGGTTTACCCAGCCACCGCTCCGCCTCATCCGCCAGCCCCACCATGCTCAAATTCGTACCCACCTGCACCAGCACATCCGCATCCTTGTTGACCTCAATAAGGGCCTGGCGTAGTTCGTTCTCAGACACGTTGGCAATGGCAATCGCCGTCGGGCAACGCAACCCCTTCAACGCCGTCACCTCAAAGCCGATGTCGTTGAAGAAGCGGATGACATTTTATCGCCCACCGGCTGATACGGTGTCACCACCCCGATTTTTCGCGCCAAACAGGTTCAATGCCCGTTCGCACGCGGCCGCGCCCGTCGCCACCCTAGCCCCCGCCCAATCAGAGATCATTTTGGCAAATTTGCGGTTCCCTTCCACCCCATCCCAAAACGTTTCCGCGCTCATGCCCATCACCATGTAATCTGGCTCGGCTGTCATCACTCGCTCTACCGCATACTCAATCTCCACCCGAATCTGCCGCAGTAACTCCTCGAACGCTTCATCACTGCTCAAATTTTGGTTCCGAATATGAATACGCGAAATGTGCGGCGTCACCCCCGGCACGGTCATGCGGTAAAAATCAGGCTCCACAATGGTGTTTGTGCTAGGAACGATTACCCCGAATTTTTTGCGCCAGCCCAGTGCATCGGTCATTGGTTTCTCCCTTTTGGAACAAAACCTGACCGGTTTTGGCAACCTGTCAGGTCTGATGAGGTGGTCATTTGACCAAATATTTCAATTGTTATAACATTATAACATTCAGGGGTATCATGTCAAAGCTCCACAAAGGATACAGTCACACAACCCTCGGCCAGATACACTTCCGCCAATGTCGGCAGGTAGAAGGGACGCCGCTTGTCCTGCTCCATCAAACGGCCAGTTCTGGCCTGATGTTTGAGCCGTTGATGGGTCATCTGGCGGCGGATTTCCCCACCATTGCCCCGGATACGCCTGGTTTTGGTAACTCCTTTACGCCGGATTCGTTTACGATGGGTGAGCTTGCGGCCGCGTTACACACCGCTTTGTCAGACATGGGGCTTGAGCAATGTTATCTGTTCGGGCATCACACCGGGGCGGCGTTGGCGGTGCAAATGGCCTATGACTACCCGAAGTTGGCCCGTTGGCTGGTGCTATCGGGGCCGCCGCTCCTCAGCCCGGAGCAGGTAGCCGGACTACAGGCGGGCCTGAAACCATTTGCCCTGCTGGCGGAAGGGGAACATCTGCTGGGAACGTGGCAGAGGATTCGCCAGCGGGACCCGTCCCTACCTCTGGAAGTGGTGCAGAGGGAGTTGTTGTTAAACCAGATGGCGGGCGCGGCCGCGGGCCCAGACTTATCACGCCGTTTTCGCCCAACCGTTCGCCGAGCAACTGGCGGCCCTGGACATCCCCATCCTGGTACTTTCCGGCGAACACGACACCCTGCGCCCCAGCCTCGAACCCGCCTACCGTCTGCTCCGCCAGGGCCACATGGCCATCATCCCCGGCGCAGGCCCCTACCTCTGCGACACACATCCACAGGTGGTGGCGGCGTTGGTGCGGGAGTTTGCGGCGGGGGTTGAAGGAAGTCGTGGGAACTCGTAGGAACTCAGGGGAACTCTAGGAACTCAAGGGAACTTGAAACCTGGAACCTGAAACTTGAAACTTCTTTTCCGTGTCAGGAGTAACGCCATGCTCACTATTCTGTTTCTCGTTTTGACGGCGATTTTTGTGGGGTTGATCTGGCAGACCGTTACCATGAAGCAGAACAGTTACCTGGTGCTGTTGTGGCTGGTGCTGATCGGGTTGTTCTATGACAACCTCATCATCGGCATTGGGCGGTTTGTGGGCGAAGGGAGTTTGCTGGAAACGCTGAGTGTGGGGCGGTTTTGGATACATGCCCTGCTCACCCCAACGATGATCATTTTTGGTTTTGGGGTGTTGCGCCGGGCAGGTATTTCTTGGGCACAAGGGCGCACAGCCCATATCATCGTTTGTGTGGTAGCTACCTTGCTCATCTTGTTGGGGGCTTACTCCGACATCCTACGGCTGGATTTATACAGCACCCCATCCGCCGATATTTTGCGTTATCGCAACGAAGGCGGCTTACCAGGGCCACCGCTCCCGGCCATTGTGACCATCCTCTTTTTGATTGGCTACGGTGTTTCCCTGTGGCGCAACCGAAGTTGGCCCTGGCTGGCGGTAGGAGCGATGTTGATGTTCGCGGCCGCGGGCCTCGGCCTGGGCGAACGCTTCTACATCGCCAACATCGGCGAACTCCTACTCAGCCTCGGCAACGTCTACACCGCCAGGAAGTTTTTAACGTGAACGAGGGATTGGCGGGTTAGTGTCTTGGTTATTGATAGTCTCCAGTCTCCAGTCTCTCAGTCTCTTAATCTCTCAGTCTCCCAGTCTCCCCCCCCACCCCATGAACTACACCCTCCCCCTCGCCCTCGTAGACTTTCTACCCGTCCTCTTTACCGCCATCGGGCTGGTAAACATTGCCCGGATAGTAACGCACATCAGCCAGACACATGGCCGAGTTGCCTACGCTGGAGCCGTCCTTACGGTGGCCGGGGGATTCTTCAAAGCGTTGTGGAAACTCCTCATGGCCTCATCCGACGGGGCGATAGACATCCGGTGGCTGGATGAGGGGCTGTTTGTGTGGATGGCACCGGGGTATGTCCTGTTGTTCTGGGCGGTGTGGCAGGTTGTGCGCGGAGTCAACCGCAAACCAATGTTGAATGCGTCGCTCGTGCCGCTGGCCTTTATCACCCTCATATTGGCCGGTTCGGGTTATCTGTACGCCGCCAACCCCGATTCACCCGCCTGGGAGCGTGTGCTGTTGAGCGTCATGGTGCTGGCAACATTTGCTACCGGCATCCTGCTCATCGTCTTTGGCTTCCGCCAGAAATTACCGCTGGTAGGCTGGCTCTTCATCATCAACCTGGTGGGGATTTTCCTGCTCAACGGGCTGGCACGGATGGATGAACAGACCATCGCCCTGCAATGGGTTGAGGAGAGCATCAACACGGTGTCGTGGCTCTGTTTTGCCCTGGCCGCCCACAAACTACTGGCGTATACCCGGCAACAGTTTGGTGTTCCACGGGTCTAGCTCTTGTACAAACAGACAGGAAGAGGTTACACGGAGATGCACAGAGAAGGCACAGAGGCTCACAGAGAAAAATTGGGAGAATTGACAAATCTCTGTGTATCTCTGTGGCTCCTCTGTGCCCTCTGTGTTCCTTCTTTTCAGTTCTGGCTCGTCCAATTTAGGGTATCGTGAACTATGTCAGAGTTACAGACGAATTACAAAGGTGTTTTCGAGGGGCGGATTGGTTTTGGGCAACGGCCCGCGCTCCTTATTGTGGATTTTATCAACGCCTACACCACACCCGGCTCCCCGCTGTACGCCCCTGATGTCGTCACGGCAGTGCAGGCAACCAGGTCATTACTGGCCCTGGCGCGGGCGAAGAACATACCGGTGTTGTTTACCAAAGTGTTGTACAACAAAAATTACCGGGATGGGGGCATTTTTGTGCAAAAAGTGCCGGTGCTCAAAACGCTGGTCGAAGGGGAACCATTGGCGGAGATTGTCCCCGACCTGACCCCCACCCCCGATGATACGGTCATTGTGAAACAGTATGCGTCGGCGTTTTTTGGGACGGCGCTCGCGGCCGCGTTGACCTCTCTCAGCGTAGATACCCTCATCCTCACCGGCTGTTCCACCTCTGGTTGCATCCGGGCCTCAGCCGTGGATGGGATGCAATACGGCTTCCGCGTCATCATCCCCCGCGAATGCGTCGGCGACCGCCACCCCGCCCCCCACGAAGCCAACCTCTTCGACATCCACGCCAAATATGGCGATGTGGTCAGCCAAGAGGAAGTGATGGGGTATTTGCAGACGTGGGAGGGGGGGAACTGAGGGGGACTCTGGGAACTCAGGGGAACTCTAGGAACTTAGGGGAACTCTAGGAACTCGCAAACTCGCCACTCGCTACTCCCTACTCAGCACTCAGCACTCAGCACTTTTTATTGGAGTTCAGTTTGTCCATGAAAGCCTTACACGGAATCAGACTATTAGACCTTACTCACATGCTCTCTGGCCCTTATGCCGCGATGATGCTGGCTGATTTGGGGGCGGAGACGATCAAGGTGGAGCCGCCGAAAGGGGGTGAAGGCACACGCCGTTTGTTAGAGAAAGACCCGGCCAACAGCCTGAACGGTTTCGGGGCGTATTTTATGACCCTCAACCGGAACAAAAAGAGCGTTACCCTCGACCTCAAAGCGGAAAAAGGGCTGGCTCTCTTTTACGAATTGGTCAAAACCGCCGACATCGTTATCAGCAACTTTAGTGCCGGGGTGACAGAACGGCTCAAGGTGGATTATGCCCACCTCAGCCAGATCAATCCCCGCATTATCACCTGCACCGTCACCGGCTTCGGCGAGACGGGGCCAGGCAAGGAGCGCACCGCCTTCGACATGGTGGCCCAGGCGATGGGCGGTGGCATGAGCATCACCGGCCAGCCGGGCAACCCACCCACCCGCGCCGGGATTCCCATTGGCGACCTGGGGGGTGGGCTGATGGCGACGGTGGGGGTGTTGGCGGCCCTAAACGCCCGTCACCTCACCGGGCGCGGCCAGCATGTGGACATCTCCATGCTCGACGCGCAGATCAGCCTGCTCAACTACATGGCAACCATGCACTTCCTCTCCGGGGCCATCCCCGACAAGCTGGGCAACGGTCATTTTGTCCATGTGCCCTATGACTCCTTCTCCTGTGCCGATGGGCATATCATCATCGCCATCATCGCCGATAATTTTTGGACGGCCCTGCTGACGGTCATTCCCGCCGAGGATTTGAACACCGAAGAGCATCGCTACCAACCGGGGCGGCTCAAGAACAAGGCACTCATTAACGGCCGCCTGAACGAAATTTTCTCGACCAATACGCAACAATATTGGCTGGAGCGTTTGCAAGCGGCGCGGATTCCCTGCGCCCCGGTGAATAATTTGCCCCAGGCTCTAAACGATGAACAGGTGCTGTTCCGTCACATGATTGTGGACGTGGCCCATCCGCTTGGTGGTTCGACCCGGATGCCGGGCAACCCGGTGAAGCTGTCGGAGACGCATGAAGAGACGTTTAGCCCGCCGCCGTTGTTGGGTCAGCATAACGATGAGGTGTATGGTGGCCTGCTGGGGTTGTCGCCGGAAGAGGTGGCGCGGCTGAAGGGGGATGGGTTATTTAGTACCCCACGAGTCAACTTCTTGACCAGTTGGCGAAGTTTAACCCAGTTGGGATTACGCAGATCTTTAATCAGGAAAACGGGTCCAGGTGTTGGTGAAGTTCATTTTCACCAGACACCAGAAAAGCAATGACGATTCACTTGCGGCAGGTTAATCCACAGGGAACCCGTGTTTTTATGGGCACATTGACCGATGGGGCGGATGTTCACGCGGCTCTGGTTGAAGTTGCCACCCGGCACAACATCCAGACGGCCACCTTTGACCTGTTGGGTGGACTGCATGAGGTGGAGTTTCGGGCGTTTGATTTTAACAGCCAACAACGGCAAGCCCCGCTGAGATTAGCGCGGCCGCAAGAAATCGTCGCCGGTCATGGCACAATCACCCTGCTAGAGGGCCAGCCCCAGGTTCATTTGCATCTGGTGGTAGCCTATCAGGACGCGGCCGCGACCCCCCACCCCATCGTCGTCCTCGCCGGACACGTCAGCCGGGCCATCGCCTTCGCCATCGAGTTCACCCTCACCGCCTACGACGGCCACCCCGTCCACCGCGCCCACCATGCCGGGACGGGGTTGATGTTGTGGGATTTGCCGGGGGTGGGGGAGGGAGATTGAGAGACTGAGAGACTGAGAGACTGGAGGAGATTGTTCACTATTTCCCAGGTTCCGCTGAGTTCCCACAAGTTCCCACGAGTTCCCCAAGTTCCCACGAGTCATCCCCATGTTCATCTCCCCCAATCGTACCAAACAAAAACTACGCCAAAACCAGCCGGTTTATGGCGTGATTGCCACATCCGATGATCCGCAATTGGCGGAGTTGTGTGGCCTGGCCGGGTTTGATTATTACCTGTTAGACGCCGAACACGGCCTCATCTCGCCCACCCAGGCCGTCAATGTCATCCGCGCCTGCGAACGAACCAACATCACCCCCCTCGTCCGCATCGGCCCCAAAGACCCGAAGTTGGTGTTGCAATACCTGGATGCCGGGATGATGGGGTGATGATGCCGGGGTTGGAAACGGTGGCCGAGGTACAAATGTTGGTCGAGGCGATCAAATATCCGCCACAGGGCAAAAGGGGTGTAGGGTTGTCGCGGGCGTCGGGATACATGGCTTATAGCCATGAAGCCCCGGCTTACATCCGTCTGGCGAACGAGGAAACAATGGTTATCATCCAGTTTGAAGATGACCGTCTCCTGGCAGAATTGCCTGCGCTGTGTGCCGTACCGGGAGTGGATGCCTGCATGATCGGCCCACGTGACCTGTCGTTGGCAATGGGTTTCCCCGATGGGCCACAACATCCTGAAGTGCAGGCGGTGATTGACCAGGCCATCGCCCTCATGCACAAGGCCAACGTATCCGCCGGGATAACCGCCGGAACCCGTGCCGATGCGGAACGCCAGGTGGCCCGTGGCGCGAAGATGATTCTGTCGGCGGCGCAATGGCTGTGGCTCGCGGCCGCGAAAGGGTTTTTGCCGGTTGAAGAGAGACTGAGAGACTGGAGACTGGAGACTGAGACTTTCACTATTTCCCAGGTTCCGCTGAGTTCCCACGAGTTCCCCTGAGTTCCTGAGTTCCCACGAGTTCCCCCCCATGCCCCAAATACGACTTTCCGCTATCCAATTTGCGACCAGTGATGATGTAGAGGCGAACCTGGCGACCTGTCTGCGGATGATAGACGCGGCCGCGAGCCATCACCCTCACCTCATCGTCACCCCCGAATTTATCAACCACATCCTCTGGTTCGACGACGCCGACCATTGCTGGCGCGTCTCCGTTGACCCGGACGGGCCATTTCTCCGTGCCCTGGGTGACAAGGCCAGGGAACACGCGCTCTACCTCAAGGTCAACGTCACCCTGCGCCGCCCCAACCACACCGTCACCGGCAGTAACATCCTCTTCGCGCCATCCGGTGAGATCGTCGCCATCACCGACAAACAGATTTTGATGGGCAACGAGAACAACTTTCTCACCCCGGCCACCGAACCAGCGGAAATCATCACCACGCCGTTCGGCAAACTGGGCATGTACTGTTGCATGGATGGGGTGATCCCGGAGCCAGCCCGCGCCCTGGCCGTGGGGGGGGCGCACATTCTCCTCAACAGCCTCAACTCCTTCGCCCACGATGAGGCTTCCTTACACATCCCTGTGCGCTCCGGCGAAAATAAGGTGTTTGTGGTAGCGGCCAACAAGGTGGGCGGCCTCGTCCCGCCACCGATGGCCCAAATCGTAGCCGACCGGCTCAAAATTCCCGCCTCAGCGGTGGCCGGAGCCGGGGAAAGCCAGATTTTGGCCCCGGATGGCACGGTTTTGGCGAAAGCACCCCGCACAGGGGAAGCGGTTATTTTTGCCGATGTGGAACTGGCCGAGGCGGAAAACAAACGTCGCCCGGATGGCACGGATATTTTGGCGTCGCGCCGCCCTGATTTGTACCATCCCCTCGCCGCGCCCCCTTCCCCCCGTCGCCCCATCACCGCGTCGCCCCATCTCGAAGTCGCCGTGGGGCAACTGGCCGGGCCGGATCGGGTGGCCGAGGCGGTGGGGTTGGTACACGCGGCCGCGATCCCAATCCCTCTCTCTCCTCGTCCTGCCCGAACTGTTCTACCAGCACGGGGACACCCCCCCACCCCCTGCCGAATCAGCGATCACCGCCCTGCAACACGCGCTGGGCCCTTCGGATTGCCTCATCGCCACCACCATCGCCGAGGGCAAGGCGCATGTGGGGATTTTGTTGGGCCGAGAGGGGATTTTATTGCGCCAACCCCAACTGCACCGTTGCGGCCGCCATCCCTGGATCGAGCAATTTGGGGAGCAGGTGCAGGTGCTCGATTTACCCTGGGGGCGGCTGGCTCTGGTCGTGGGTGGGGACGCCATCTACCCGGAGGTGTTCCGGCTGGCGGCCTTGCAGGATGTGGACGTGGTAGCTGTGCCCACTCGCGTGCTGGAGCCGTGGGAGATGCAGACGGGCTTTCTGGAACGCGCCGCCGAGAACCGGATGAATCTGGTGGTGGCGACCGAACCATCAGCCCACGGCA
>JADJUV010000204.1 GCA_016716885.1 Candidatus Trichofilum aggregatum
GATTTCCAGCGGCCCGATGGCGATTACAATTACTGGTATATCCGGACCTTGTGCTAGGCTTGGCTACATCACCAGTTTGGTACCATTTGGAGCCGTTGAGGGGCGATTATTGCGCTTTTTGGCACAGGGGGCCGTTGGTTTAATTTAAAGGGAATTGCTTTCACAGAGCACCTTCACAGGCTGATCAGTTTCACGTCTGGTCGGTTTTTTCAATTGTGGGAACCGGATGGTTTTTTTGGCACAGTTTGCCCCGCCTGTGGTCGATGCAGATGCCACCGCCCCAGCGTTGCTCATCGCCGAACGGCAAACACCGTTTCCGAAGATTGCCCGCTAGTGGTTAAAAGGTTTTCGGTTTGCTGAACCGGAAAACCGTTTGGGTTTCAATACCCCCCCCAGTCCGGCTTCCTCAGACCGGGCCTGGTTCGCAAGTGGGATTGATTCAGACCGGTATTACAATTTTGGGAAAAACCAGTGGTCGCCCTGTCCCGGCCAGCAATCAACACCCCCGGTGGATGCTATGGTTAGAAAAGGGAACGGAAGGGCGGCTGGGATAACTGGTGGTATTGCGGGTTAGGACGCGGAAATTTTGGACAAACCGTAAACATATTTCGCAAATACGCCTGTTTTTAAGAATGCGGTTAATTTGGGTGACTGGTGGCGGTAACGGGGAAGATTGGGAAGAGTTACGCGAACGCGGTCATGCAGTTGGGCAATCTGCTTTTGGGCGCTGTGGTATGGGTTTCCAGTGCAAGAGGCGTGTGGGTGAGAAGGAAAAAGGTAGGTCCAGTGAGACGAAGAAAAATGATGAAAACAGCGAGAGTGCGGGCGGGAGTAGCAGTCTGGTGAGTAGTAACATTCACGCGTTTCCCCGCCACTCGCATTTTTTTTTTTTTTCCAATCGTGCAACTCTGCAACTTATTTTCCTTTGAGAAAACAGATGATCCGACCTTATGCCCCCTATGTATTGATTGTAATGACGATGACGATAGTGACGGCGTGCAAGGCCATGTCTGGAATAACAATTTCGGCAGGACCAAACGCTGGCGGTGTTGACGTTATTGCCTCTGGTCAATTGACATTCCCCCACACCCACCTTGGCTCCCTCTACCCAACCTCTGGCCTGGCCCCAGAATGGCAAAATGACCTCTGGCTTCAACCTTGACGGCGCAGACCCGCTCCTTGTAGCCGATCGGTGCGGCAAGGTGGTGTTACTGGAATTCTGGACCCGTGGGATATCAATTGCCAGCGAAACCCGGACCTTATATTGAGTCTAGCAGAAGTACACTGGGGATGATTTCCAGGTGGTGAGTATTCATCGCCATCGAGTTCAGGTATGAGGAAGAGGTAGAGAATGTGCAAGTGGTCATGGAATTGCTAAACATCGCCTACCCCATCGCCATTGACAATGACGGCCTGACCTGGCGAGCCTACCAGCAACGGTACCGGGCTCACCCGTTACCTCATTGATTTAGCGGCAAATATTCCCGCTACATGCACATCGGTGAGCGGCTGTACATGAAGAGACGGAAGCTTACATCCAGTACGGGCCATGGCAGAACCGGAGTAGGGAATTTGGCATAATGACCGTGGTTCGTAACTTGAGTTTTAGAGTTCAGAAAGGAGTAGCTGAAGGATTTTCCAGGAATTCCCACTCTACCTGCTCCTCTAGCTCTAAACTCCAGTTGTAATGTACTTAACAACTTATGCCAAATACGGCAAAATGGCGGTAGCAGACCCTCATGCAACAAGCGGGAACAAACTGGCTGAGATGAGCCAGGGGGAAAAGATACAATTTCTCCAGAATTGCGCACGATTTAGTGGGGATATACCCGGGGTATTGTGAGTACCCTAGGTATCTGTGGTGGTGCGCCGCGTATTGCTGGCACGCGTATTCCGGTGTGGACGCTCGTGCAATATCGCCAACTTGGCTCATCAGGAAGGTTACTCCAGCCTGCCTACCCTGCGTCGAAGATTTAGCCAATGCCTGGGCCTATTACCGGTTCTGACTATGCTGGTGAGGATGGCGCAATATCCAGCGGCCAATGTGTAGGGCATGTTCGTTGCCGGTGACGCCGTACTCTGAGGCCAACGCTTGGCCAAAAGCGAGATAACAGACGGTACACTCCTGATACCGCGACCCCGATTCGTGACCACATTCCGGGCAGGTGAGCAAAGTCATGGCGATGTCTACGACCGTCCAGGGGTGGCGCTCAGACTCAGCCATGACTACTTCGCCAGCAGGCGTTCGTCCTCGGGCCGGGCTGGATTTGTCTCGTTCGAGCAAGACGTGCCAATCGGCCAGCCAGAACTGTTCAATGGTCTGGTAGCAGGCAGGACAGGTGGGATAACTGATTCCGGCGGGTTGTGGCAGAGGGGCAAGGGGTAACGGTTTGCGGCCGCCGTCTACCCCTGATGTTCGCCACAATCCGTCATCGTGATTCATAGTCATCCCCGGAATGTAACCGCAAATCACCCACCAACCACCCCCGGCAAGGTAAAGTAAAACGTTGAGCCGTGTCCCACCCCCTGTGACTCGACCCAAATGCGGCCGCGGTGAAACTCCACAATACGCTTCACCAACGCCAAACCCACCCCCGTGCCTTCACTGTTGGCATCCAACTTATCAAACAGGCCAAAAATGCGCTCGTGGTATTGGGGATCAATGCCTAGCCCATTGTCACGCATAAAAATGATGGCCTTATTGTCGCCATCCACACCCGCCGCACCGATCTCGATGAGCGGCTCCTGTTGGTTGCCCATGTATTTAGCCGCATTGTCCAACAAATTTTGCACCACTTCCGTCAGGCGGGGTTTATCACCGTAAACCACGGGCAATTCCGGCTGTACCTGAACGGTAATGCCCCGCTGTTGCAGTCGCCCATGCACCAGTTCCTGCGCCTCACGCACCACCTCGGCAAAAGCAAGCGCTTGCGGCTTGTGCCCAATACGCCCAATACGTGACAGTTCCAACAAATCTTTCAGCAGGTTATCCATCCGGTCTGCCGCCAGGCCGATCCGTTGTATATCCTTGCGGAAGGCGTCCAAATTGCCAGCCGTGACATCGCGCTCCAGGTAGCCCAAAAAGCCTTTAATCGTCACCAGGGGTGAGCGCAAATCGTGGGAGACGGTGTAGGTAAACCGCTCCAGTTCGGCGTTTTTCGCTTCTAACTCACTGATAAGCGTCTGGCGCTGTTGCAGTTGATTCTGGAGCAGGGAATCCATCTGCCGCCGTTTGATGGTGGCCCCCAAGAGGTTGGCGGCGGTGACCAGAGCATCCACTTCCGCATTAGACCATTCACGGGTGTGCGTCATTTCATCAAAACCAATCGTTCCCCACCAGTGACCATCAATAAAAATCGGCACATCCAACAAGGCGTATATGCCCCGTAAATTGAGGTTTTTCATCTCTTCCGGGCTGAGGTGAAGCTCATCACCAATGTAAGGTTCACCTTGCGGAACTTGTCTGTTCCATGTTTCAAAAACATCCACGATGAACCGCATATTAAGGTATTTGGGGTTGCCCAACTCGCTAAAAAAGCCAGGGGCGGCCCACTCATAACGCATGGATAATCCTGGTGAACCATCGGCCAGGGGGTGGTTTTCAAAGATGTAAACATGGCTGGCTTTGAGGGTTGTGCCTAACCGGGCGAGTAATTTATCAACCTCACTGTGCCAAAATTCGGTACTCCATTCGGGGATTTTGAGGAAGGTGTTGGCCGCGGCCGCGACAATTTCCAAAATCGCTTCCCGCTGGCGCAAATTGGCTTCCACCTGCTTGCGCTCCGTCACATCCTGTAAAATACCAATGGAGCCATAAGAAACACCTGACTGCCAATCAATTCCACCGAACTATCATTCACCCAACGGTTTGCCCATCTGGCATAACCAGGCGCATGTCACATTTCCAGATCGATATTTTGCCCTCAATAGCCAGCTCACCGGCTTCCATGACGGTCAACCCTTTTGAGTCGCCCAGCATAACGGCTTCCTGTACCAAAGACTCAAACAGGGCTGGCGTCATCGCTTCCGGCCCATACCCCGTTATCTGGCGAATGCCTTCCCCCATAAATTGATAACTGGTGGTAATACGATCCCGGTAATAAGGTACGGCTCCGGCTGTTTCAATCGCCCGGCGATACAACGATTCGGATTGGCGCAGTGTTTGGTCCGCCTGGTTACGTTCAATCGCGCCGCTCAAAATGCCGGCGGCAATCTTGAGCGCATCCACTTCCGCATTACTCCACACCCGTTCATGCTCAACATCATCAAAACCAATGGTTCCCCACCACCGCCCACCCACAAAAAGGGGCACTTCAACAATCGCCTTGATGCCCAGCGAATGAAAATATTCTCTTTCGACAGGTAAAAAAGACATCGGATGGCCGACATACGGTTCGCCGCTCTTGAGGGTTTCAAAATATTGGATGAATTCCTCATCATCCAGAGAAATCTCCTGGAAATCGGGCTGCCCCAACTCACTGGCATAACCCGGGGCCGCCCACTCATATTTCATGGTACTTAGCCACTCACCCTGCGGATTGGTATAGTGCTCAAAAACATAGGCATGGGTCGCTCTAATGGTTTTACCCAACCGTTCGAGCATGAGATCAATGTTGAGACGCCAATCAGCGGTTTGTAGGAATAGATTAGCCGCATCTGCCACGACTTGCAGAATGGCTTCACGCTGACGCAAACTGGCTTCGATCTGTTTGCTTTCGGTAATATCCTGAACAGCGCCATAAAGGCCGATCAGTTGTTGGTGTTGGCTGTCCCAATGGGGGTGGGCATAGGCCCGTACCCAGCGGATATGCCCTTCTCGGTGGATGATACGCACTTCGGTAACAACTTTTTGGTTGGCGTGTAGTTGGGCCATGTCCCGCTCATCCTGTTCGCGGTCATCGGGGTGGATAATAGAGACCCATCCACCTCTAGCAAAAAATTCTTCGCGGGTGTAACCGGTAATGGCACTGAAGGCTCCGCTGATCCACTGCTCTTTGATTTCGCCATTGGGGGCATATTCCAAAGAGAATACGTAGTCGGACATGACCGAGGCGATCAGCCGGTAACGCTCGGCACTGGCGGGAGAATCCGCGGCCGCGGGCAATATCCAGGTTCTAAATTTATTCAGCCAACGAGACCACATTTATTTAGCTCCAGAACAGCGGTTTAAGAAGGCGAATGGCACGAGAATAATAAACCGCAGAGACGCAGAGAACGCAGAGAAAAGAAAATCCAACAAGTTCCCCAGAGTTCCCACAAGTTCCCCAGAGTTCCCATCATCCTCCCTTCGCCCATAGGAATCTCCTACGTTATGATTACCCCATGTCTCACCCAAACCTGCCTGATTTTACACCGACCGTCGCGGCCGCAGAAGTTCAGCCCCAACAAGTTACCCTCTACCAGTGGGGCGAACGTCGTTTCATCCTTACCCGCCTGGACGGTCAGGTTTATGCCTTCAGCAGTGAGTGCCCCCACGCCTTGGGGGACATGTCCACCAGCACCATCTCCCGCAAGGGGCGTATCGATTGCCCCGATCATGGTTATGTGTTTGACATCCGCAGCGGCCGCATCACCTGGCCTGAAGATGAGAACTATTGTCTACGCAAATATCCGGTTAAAGAGGTGGATGGGGTTGTTTGGGTGCAGTTGCCTGTCATCAGCCAGCCATAAGGTTAATGTTCCGCGTAAAGCCCGCTAAAGCGTCCACTCCGGAATCGAGGCTTTAGCCGGTTCCTGGAAAGATTGGTTCAATCTCGGAGATTGAACCAATCTCAAGAAGAGAATAACTGTTCGTTAATCGTGGCTACCAGAGCGTCCGGGTCGGTGCCGATGGACAGGTGGTAGCCGTGGCACTGGTGTACCAACCGCTCAATGAGGCGCAAACTGGGTAGCCACACCGCTGGCCGATCATAATAGATGCTGTTGTTGTCCATGATAGCCGTTAGCAGTTCGTGCGGCGGGGCGGGGGTGAGTTGGGTGTGGGGTGTGCCGTTGCGGTGGAGCAAACAGAAATGGATGGTACGCGGCCGCACCGCCGTCTCACACACCAGTTCCGCGTTAAACCGGCGCAAATCCAACGTGTACTTCATCTCCTCACGCACCGGTTCGGGCGTCAGAAAGGTTGTAACTGGGGAAAATGGGGAACCATATCGGCTCGCAATTTGGTGCGCCCCACCGGAAAACCCAGCAGTTCTATCCCCTCGCTGTCCGGCGACACATAAATCTGGCTGTCGGAAATGAGCTGATATCCGGCCAAAACCAGCCGCAACGCCGTGGTAGATTTGCCGCTATTGTGCGGCGCCAGCAAAAGTAAAACATCCTCACCACGCAGCAAGCCGGTGCAGTGCAACATGGCAAAATTGGCATTGATGACCAGGTTGGTAAAGATGGTATTGAGTAAACCCCGGCTGACCAACTCCGGTTGGCAGGCCAGAGCAGGAGCCAACACGGCAATGGCTTCACCCTGGGCCAGGTTGATGTGGCAATGGCCCCAGCCGCCCATTTGAATGGACAGCCATTGGTCGTGTCCAGTGTATTGGTTATGGGCCAGCAAATTTTGGGGCGGGGGGCCAGGGTCTACGGGGGTTGCTCGCACCACGAGATGAACGGTGAAGGGGGTGTGAGTGGTGGTAGGAGCGAGGCTATATTGCGGCCGCGCCCATGCCACCGCCGTCAATAGTTGTTCATCATTACTCGTCACCCGAATCGGCCGCCCAAACAAGGTAAATTCATGGACAAAACGAGGGCCATTCTCCCTTCGTCCCCAAAAATCCTCTAGCCCGGCTTCATGTTCTGCCCACAATTTTTCAACAGTCACAGCTACTCGACATTGGTTTTTTCCTCGTTTGTCGCAGGAACCCACCTTACCCCAGGGCGGGGCTGTGCGCGGTTTTCGGGGTCCCAAAACCGAAGCCCAACAAGAAGGGGTCAGGAGCTGCTACGTCAAGCCAAGCTGCGGTTAAGTCCTGATACCCGTTCTCAAACAGATGGGGCGACTTCTTCCGTTTCCTCAACTTCCAGCCGGTTAAACAAGGATGTGCTGTAATTGATGGCCTTGAGACGACGATGGCGCTCCCAAGCGTAATAAACCGTATCAAAACCTACACGGGCATATTGCCCCATGGCCCTAAAAAGTGCCCGACACCGGTCAACAAGGAGGATGAGCCATAACGCCGTTCTGCAAATACGCCCACCCCGGAAAACAATAGGTGGTTAAATCCAACAAACGAATCGGGCGCAAAATGAACGCCCCATTGGTCACCAGCATGAAATACCACCATTTACTTTGTCGTTCATCTTGATATTGGGCAATGGTGAATTCAGCCATTTTGGTCATGGCAAAACGGGTGATAGGGCCAGCCTCACCCAACGGCAACGCGTCTATCACCCAGGCCGGAACCGGGGTCTCCAGAAATTCCTGGCAAACGCGCAGCACCGAACCGGTCATTTCGATCATGCCCCATTGTTGGGAAAGGGCCACCATCTGTTGCCAGTCGGCTTCACTGGGCTTTAACTGTTTGATGGCTTCGGCAATGTCCACGAAATACATCAACATGCCATCGGCCAGAATAAGCCGGGCCAGATCGGGCCGGTTAAGAGAACTGGGCAGATAGATGGCATGTTTGACCAGATGAATAATGAGGGTGAGGATGAGGTCGGGTAGGGTTTGTTCGCGCACCGGTACACCCAACAGAGTGCCAGGGGTGGCTCGATCCATGATGGCTTCGTAGTCCACGGTTAAGCGGGTGAGGGGATGATCTAAAGCCCAATGGATTTCGTACCAGACGCGCAAATCCTGGCTGGAACGCTGTTGATGCAGGTGATGGCGTTCGTAGTAGGCATCTTGCATAAGGTTAGGCCAGAAGGCATCTATGTCTACTTGTTTGAGCAGTTCCATCACTGGTTGAACATCGCGTTGACGCACCAGAATGTCAATATCACCGCCGGGGCGCATGGTTTCCTGGCCGTAGATGTTGTGACAGATGGATAGCCCTTTGATGACCACAATGTCTAGCTGGTGCGCGGCCGCAAGGGGTAAAAAGCGGCGCAATGACTCACTGAACCACTGGGCACGGTTGATATAGATTGCGGCCGCGTCATCTAACGCCTGTTGAGCCGGGTCTGGCAAGGGCGTCGCCTGGTTCATCCGGGGCAACACATCGTGCAACAAGGTGTGCATCCGGTTATGCACACCTGTTTTCACCACCTGCTCCCAATCCAGACCAGGCGGCCGTACCAACAAGTGCGGTTCACGCCAGCGGTTGACACATTGCCACAAAAAGTTTCTTCAGGCGTAAGGTTGATCCGTTCCATAGTACTAATGACTCCTACAACATATCCCCCTTATTTTGCCCGATACTTGAACATGAGCAATATTAAGGCCAAAAGAAAAGGTTGTATCAGGCGACTATTCGGCTTATACTTGACCTTTAGTCTTCGATAATTATCTAACGTCGCGTTGTACCCTGCGAAGACACACTCTCCAAACTTATTGTACAAAAATTAAACTTTTCAACACTAGAATCAAGGAGCATAGAAATGAATAAGTCGCGCCTTCTGCGCTTTTGCCTGGGTTTGAGTATGCTGTTATTGATTACCCTAAGCGGTTGCCGTGTTCCGGCCGCGCCCCTGAGGCAATGGCCCATTCCCTGCACCAATGGCATGGCCGGTGAATACCCCTGTGCCGGTGTTGACCTCATCTCTCAAATGCCGTTAGACACCATCGGTGCGGAAGATAGCACCGTCAAAGGCAACGATCATTGGGGCTGGACAGATACCCAAACCGGCAAAGAGTATGTGCTTTTTGGTTTAACCAACGGCGTCTCCTTCATAGACATCAGCGACCCGGCCAACCCCATTTATCTGGGCAAATTGCCCTCTCATGTCGGCGCATCCGTTTACCGTGATGTCAAAGTTTATCAAGATGTCGCCTACATCGTGGCCGACAATATCCCCGGTCATGGGTTGCAGATGTTCGATCTGACTCAACTTCGCACCGTGGTCAATCCCCCGGTTACCTTCACCGAAACCGCCCATTACGCCGAAATCGGGGCCGCCCACACCCTATGGATCAACCAGGAAACAGGGTATCTCTACGCCGTGATTCGTTCCACCGACAGCAGTTGTAATGCTGGCGTCCAGATACTCAACCTGCAAAACCCCACCAGCCCCAGCCAGGCAGGCTGTCTGGATGAAGGCGAGGCCCCCATCTCTACGGCCGAATGTCTGGTTTATGATGGCCCCGACCATGATTATCACGGCCATGAAATCTGTTTCCTGGCTAGCGATGACAACGTAAGCATTGCCGATGTCACCAACAAAGCCGCCCCCACCATCATCGAGCGGTTTACCTATCCGGGTATCATGCGGGCGCATCAAGGCTCCCTCACCGAAGATTTGAGCTATTGGCTCATGGCTGACATGCACGACGAAATGCACCACGGTCACAACACCCGCACCTACGTCTTTGATGTAACCGACCTGGATAACCCGGTGGTGCTAGGTCATTATCAGATGAACACGTCAGCCATGGATCACAGCCTCTTCATCATTGGCGACTATGTGTACGAGGCTAATCTGCGGGCTGGTTTACAGATTTTCGACATCGGTAATCTGCCCAGCACCAACTTTGTACCCGCAGGTTATTTTGATGTATCGCCAGAGAGCAACAGTACCTCAATGAATGGGGCCTGGAGTGTTTATCCCTGGTGGGATGACAACATTGTGACGATCAGCGACACCGACCGAGGTCTATTTGTGACCCGCTTTGTTTTTAGCCCCACGGATGTGAGTCTCTCTAGTTTTGGGGGTAACTCTACAACCTGGGTGCTTTATCTGTTACCGCTAAGTGCCATGATTCTGCTGGGCCTGTTCCTGGCTCGTCGCTTGCGGCCGGCCCTCAACCACTAAGGTAGGCCATCGGTGAACAGTGACAGTCGCGGCCGCCTGTCACTGTTGTTTTATCCGCAAGTCGCTCACCCAGAAAACCCAGGGAACCACACCCACCGGCTCCTCCATCATAGCCCTCTCACCTTTCAGACAGTGCGTATTCGCTTTAACCACAGATTACACCGATTTTTCTTTTCTCTGCGCTCTTGCGTCTCTTTGCGTCTCTGCGGTTCATTCTTCTTTAGGAGTAAACGTTTATGAAATCAATGTTGTGGCGTGTGCTATTTACCGTAGGCAGTTGTGCCTTGATATTGCTCATCATCACCCAAACCGGCTCCCTGTCAGCCCAAGAGCAAGATTTCTCCCCGCCGACGGGCCAACTAACCGAAACAATGCAACGGTTTATGGCCGACCGCCTGCCCGTCGAGCCTTTATCACCCCTGGGGGCCACCCCCTGTGTCGGTGGTCAGGCAGGTAGTTATCCTTGCAACAACGTTGATCTGCTGGCGTTCATGCCCCTGGCGACTATCGGTGGTGGTGAAGGCAACGATATTTGGGGCTGGACCGATCCGCTCACCAACAAAGAGTACGCCATCATGGGCCGTACCAATGGCACAGCTTTTGTAGACATTTCCGATCCGGTGAACCCCGTCTACCTGGGCAATCTTCCCCCTCATACCAGTAACAGCCTCTGGCGCGATATTAAGGTGTATGCCAATCACGCCTTCATCGTCAGTGAGGCGAGTGGGCACGGTATTCAGGTATTTGACTTGACCCGTCTGCGGAATGTGCCCACCCCACCCACCACATTTACCGTAGATGCCCACTACCCTGGCTTTGGCAATGCCCACAATATCGTCATCAATGAAGACAGTGGTTATGCCTATGGCGTCGGCACATCAACCTGCTCGGGCGGCTTGCACATGGTCAACATCCAAAACCCACTCGCTCCCACCAATGCGGGCTGTTTTTAGTGCCGATGGTTATACCCATGACGCCCAATGTGTCATTTATGCCGGGTTGGATGTCACGCATCAGGGCAAGGAGATCTGTTTTAACTCTAACGAAGATAGCGTTACGGTGGTAGATGTGACTAACAAGGCATTACCAGTCCAGTTAGCCCGCAAAACATATGCCGGTTCTGCCTATACCCACCAGGGATGGGTTACAGAAGATCATCGCTATTTGCTGGTTGATGATGAGCGGGATGAATCGAATTTCGGCCACAATACCCGTACCTACATCTGGGATATAGCCGACCTGGACAACCCGGTTTTGATTGGCAATTACACGGCTGGGGCCGGAGTCAATTCAATTGATCACAACCTGTATACGAAAGGCAATTTCGCTTTTGAAGCCAACTATCGCAGTGGGTTACGGATTTTGGATATTACCAACATCGCCAGCGCCACTCTGACAGAAGCGGCTTTCTTTGATATTTATCCTTCCAGTAATAACCCCAGCTTCAACGGAGCCTGGAGTGTTTACCCGTATTTTGACAGTGGCGTGGTGGTGGTCAGTGGCATTGAACAAGGCTTGTTTATCCTGGGCCACACATCGGGCCAACCTATGATGCCCAACTGTTGAATGATCAAAGCTACGCGGCCGCGTTACCCGGCGACCACGCCACTCACACCTTTGTACTGGAGAATATCGGGCAGAACAATGACAGTTATACCCTGGTTATCACTGGTGATGATTGGCACGCCACCCTGATGACGGCGACGCCCCTGTCAGTAGCCGCAGGGATGACGGCCACGATTACGGTAGAGGTACATGTGCCGGTGAACGCGGCCGCGGCTCAAGACACCTTCACCCTCACCATCACCTCCACCAACGATCCCAGCCTGAGCCTGACCGCCACCGGAACCACCTTTTTCAACCAGATGTTCCTACCTGCCCTACTGAAACCTTAACACTTGAGAAATGAGTACAGAAAAAATAACCTGGTTATAATTTTTTCGAGGAGAAAATTGAGATGCTTGCTGATACCCGTCCCCTGTTTCACCGTCTAACCCTACCGTTTTTGTTATTTGTGTTCCTGGTCGCTCTAGTAGGAATCCAAACCCATCTGGCGGCCCAAGAACAGCCCCCTACCACTCTGGAAACGGACAGTGGCGAACTGACAACTGTCCAACAGAAATTCATAGAAGATGTATTGCCGCCGGAAAACCTATCCCCTATGGCCGCCACCCAATGTGTTTTTGGCATGGCAGGCATCTATCCTTGCAACAATGTTGATCTCATGTCCTTCATGCCCCTGGCGACCATCGGTGGGGGCAATGGCAATGACAGTTGGGGTTGGACCGATCCCACAAACGGTAATGAATATGCCCTCATGGGTCGCACCAGTGGAACGGCCTTCGTGAACATCACCGATCCGGAAAACCCCATTTATCTGGGCAATTTGCCCACCCAAACTGTCAACAGCAGTTGGCGCGACATTAAAGTCTACGCCGATCATGCCTTCATCGTCAGTGAAGCCACGGGGCATGGTATGCAAGTGTTTGACTTGACCCGTTTACGCAATGTTGTTTCACCACCTGTCACCTTCACAACCGATGCTCATTACGCTGGTGTCGGCAAAGTCCATAATCTGGTCATCAACGAAGATAGTGGCTTTGCTTATGCCGTTGGCGCAAGTGGCGGTTCAACCACCAATTGTTCGGGGGGGTTGCACATGATCAACATTCAAAACCCCCTGACACCCACCTTTGCAGGCTGTTTTAGCAGTGATGGGTATACCCACGATGCCCAATGTGTACTCTATTTCGGCCCGGATGCGGCCCATCGTGGTAAAGAGATTTGTTTCAATTCCAACGAAGACACTGTCACTATCGTGGATGTGACCAACAAATCAGCCCCTTGTGTAGTTGGCTCGCCAGGGCTATACCGGCTCCCGTTATACCCACCAGGCCTGGCTCACTGAAGATCAACGTTACCTGCTGGTAGATGACGAGTTAGACGAGCAAAACAACGGGCATAATACCCGTACCTATATCTGGGATGTATCTAATCTGGATGGGCCACTGCTCATTAATTCCTATACAGCAGCTGTGGCCTCGATTGATCACAACCTCTATACGGTGGGTAATTATGCCTTTGCGGCCAATTATCGCAGTGGTCTCCGCATTCTGAATACGACCAATGTCAGTTCTGGTACTTTAACAGAAGCGGCCTTTTTTGATATTTATCCGGCCAACGATAACGCCAGTTTTAATGGGGCCTGGAGTAATTACCCCTATTTTGATAGTGGCAACATCATTATCAGTGGCATCGAGCAAGGGTTGTTTGTGGTACGCCCAACCAATCTGCCGCCCGACTTCCGCCTGCACGCCGCTACCAATGAGGTTAATTTCTGCGGCAATGGTAGCCAAAACGTGAGTCTGGCGTTGGCCAGTGTTTATAGTTATACCGGTGGAATCACCCTCACCACCACCACCTTACCCACTGGCCTAACCGCCACCTTTAGCAACCCCGTCTCCGTTCCCGGTACAACTCAGATGACCTTAAACGCCTCTGGTTTAGCCAGTGGGTCTTATGTGTTTGGGGTGTATGGGTATGATGCGACGGTCTCCCACTATGACACAATCAAAGTAAAGGCCAGTTCTGCGCTATTAGCCCCAACTTTAACTACCCCAGCGAATGGCGCTACAGGCCAGGTGTTACAACCCTCGTTTACCTGGGGCGCAGTGGCTGATGCGACCAGCTATGATCTGGACGTGGCGACCGATTCTGGTTTCAGCAATATTGTCCTCACAGCCAACGGTCTCACAGCGACCAACTACACCCCTACTACCGCCCTCAACGCTGGCACAACCTATTACTGGCGCATTCAGGCCAACGGGAGTTGTGGCGGTAGTCCCTATTCGGCCACGTTCTCCTTTACGACCAGGCGGCGGTACCTTCTGCGCCGACTTTGTTGACACCCACAAATGGGGCAACCAATCAATCCTTACAACCAACGTTGACCTGGAATGTGGTCAGTGGCGCAACCAGCTACAGCCTGCAAGTAGCGACGGATGCCGGGTTTAGCAATGTGGTCATAGCGGTGAGTGGACTCGCGGCCGCGAACTACACCCCCACCACCAGTTTAGCCAATAACACCACCTATTACTGGCGGGTACTGGCTTCTAACGGCTCTGGGGATGGCGCGTATTCAACGGCCTTCAGCTTCACGACAGAGGCCATGACGATGTATTACCTCTATCTACCGTTCATGTCCAGGCCCTAAAACCAACCCTCTTCCCTGTTTGCAGTGACCGCTTTAGCGGGCTAACTCAACCGGCTAAAGCCGTTACTACAAACGAGAGAACATCATCACGCTCCTGTTGGTAGTGACCGTTTTAGCGGGCTAACTCAACCGGCTAAAGTCGTCTACACACGAGGAACATCATCACGCTCCTTTGGTAGTGACCGCTTTAGCGGGCTAACTCAACCGGCTAAAGCCGTTACTACAAACGAAGAACATCATCACGCTCCCTGTTGGTAGTGACCGTTTTAGCGGGCTAACTCAACCGGCTAAAGCCGTCACTACAAACCAAGAAAAAGAGTGGTGCAGTTTCTAAAACTGCACCACTCTTTTTTTATACGCGGTCAATCACAACGATTCGCCTAGAGGCGTTGTACTAACAGCATCGGTCCATTTATTCTCCCTGTGGAATCACAATCGTCTGACCGGGGCGAATGAGGTTAACATCATTGATGGCGCGTCCATTAGCCCCCAAAATGGCTTCCTGAGTGACGCCATAAGTGGCGGCAATGTCGGTGAGGGTGTCGCCAGAGGCGATGGTATAGGTGAAAAAGCTGGACAAAGTATCCTCAGCGGAGACAGAGCCACCACAGAGGGCCGAATC